>ONYA01000002.1 GCA_900321965.1 uncultured Prevotellaceae bacterium | reverse complement strand
AGGAACTGGTATATATCATGTGATGATGCGTGGTATAAATCACCAGAACATTTTTGAGGAACAGGAGGACTATTATCAGTTTCTTAATACCTTGGACATTTTAAGAATGAAGAGCTGAAGAAAGGAAGATGGATGAAGTCTGATGGCTGAAGTATGAAGTAAAAGATGGTGTGGTGTCGGCAACGGTCGGCTTCGCACATAAGTGGTATATGCGGCATCCCCCGATTCGGTTCTTGCTGGAGCAAGCGATCAAAGATCGAGCGCTTCGTGGACTGAGTCGGGGGATGTGCGTTATTGGCGGCGGTAGTTGCCGACGATAGGGGCAAGTGACTTGTCGTTGTTGAAACAGCAGAAATCAAGATTGCCTGCCATTGGGAAAGACATTGGTATCTCGTTGCCAGTAGATATGGGCTGTCCGTCGCTGTCCAGACACGATTCAAAGTCCGTGTTGTATAGCAGCTTCTCATCAGACATGTCTACAGAATGCTCAAACGGTTTGCTACGGCCAATATACATGTTGCCTTCTCCTGTATACTTTGCCGTAAGAGACCTAAGAGTCTATGCCGACTGTCTGGGTGGAACAGTGAAACATTATCGCGATAATGCAGGACTGGAGTGTGATGCCGTGGCACATCTGGAAGATGGCAGATGGGGTGGCATAGTATTGCAAGGATGGAACTATAAAAATATGCTGATAGCACTGCGGTAACTCGAAAAAAAAGTGGGTTACCGCAGTGAAATAGCGATAGTTTTTGCCAAATGGGCGAACGAAATCTGGCCAACTGTTGTGCCAAAAAACGGCCAACTGTCGCATCAAAAAACGGCCAACTGTCGCATCAAAAATCGGCCAACTGTCGCATCAGAAGTCGGCCAACTGGCACATTTATTACAAAAATAGTAGTTGAATTTGAAAAATATTTTGTAACTTTGCACCCAAAATAGTATAAGAATATGGAATACAAAAAAAGAATTGCAGACCAGATACTCGCTGACAAGTTAGAAGCTTCAGGTGCTGTTCTGATTGAGGGACCAAAGTACTGCGGAAAAACAACGCTAGCTAAACAACAAGCTAGTAGTGTTCTTTCTATGGCTGACCCTGACACTTTGAGTCAGAATCTGGCTCTTGCTAAGACGAATATCACAAGGCTTTTGGCTGGTGATACGCCAAGGCTAATAGATGAGTGGCAGATTGCTCCTCAATTTTGGGATGCGGTGAGAAACGAAGTTGATAAACGTGAGGATGACGGACAGTTTATCCTTACTGGCTCTGCCGTACCTCCTAAAACGAAGAAGGATGAGGAGGGAAATGTGATAGAGGAGGAAAAGATACACCATACTGGTACAGGAAGAATCTCACGGCTTAAGCTTCGAACGATGACACTATGGGAGTCGGAAGAATCAACAGGCACAGTAAGTTTGGGGGAGTTGTTTAATAATTCTGAGTCAGTTGATGGTGAAAGCCATATAAATTTGGAGCGGCTTGCATATCTTACTTGTCGAGGTGGATGGCCAAAAGCTGTAATAAAGAGAAGTGAGAAAGCCGCACTTGCACAGGCATTTGACTATTACGACTCTGTGGTTAGTAATGACATCAAGAGAGTGGATGATGTAGATAGGGATGAGGAACTGACCAAACGCATAATGCGGTCATATGCTCGTAACCAAGCTAGTCAAGCGACGGCAGGGACTATATTAGCTGACATAAAAAATAACGGAGATGAGTCATTATCAGATAGTACCGTTTATAGCTATATCAAGGCACTTAAAGAGATTTTCGTTATAGAAGATTCTATCGCATGGAATCCTAACTTGAGGAGTAAGACTGCTATCAGAACTTCGAACACCCGATATTTTACAGATCCATCGATTGCTACTGCAGCATTGGGTTTGGGACCTAATGACTTGATAAACGACATGAATACTTTTGGCCTTATCTTTGAAACTCTTGCAGTAAGGGATTTACGTGTCTATGCAGAGGCACTTAATGGAAAGGTTTATCATTACAGAGACAAAAACAATCTGGAGTGTGATGCAGTGGTCCATCTGCGTAATGGCAGTTATGGCTTGATTGAAATAAAGATAGGTGGCGCAGACCTTATCAATGATGGTGCTGATAGTTTGAAAACGCTCTCGGATAAGATTGATACCACCAAAATGAAAAAGCCGTCTTTCCTGATGGTATTAACAGGTATTGGTGACTATGCTTACAAACGTCCCAAAGACGGTGTGTTGGTGGTTCCTATTGGGTGTTTGAAAGACTGAGAGGTAGCTGTCAATCATCTGTATTCTGACGATATTGAATACAAGATAGTACAACACCTGCTCTATAATAGAATTGCCGTACCCCTATGCGGAATTACAGTTGATCAGAATTTCGCTTGATGACATTAATGCAATGTAGCAGGATCGCTGAATAGTTACGAAACCAAGGAAATATGCCAATAAATGTTAATTGTCGGGGAATCCTGAATAGGAATAATGGAAATTATTGTATATTTGCATTTCAAAGTGATATTATTTTATGGCAAAGTATATAAGAATACGGCATTTCGGTCCAATAGCAGAAAGCGGAGAACTTGATATCAACACAAAGTACAGATGAATGAGTTCCATAGCAGAACAAAGTTCCGATTACTCATTCAAAACAAGATAATAGTGAAATAATAATTGCATCACGATTGCATCAGTCATGTGGGAGAATATATAACGGATGAGTATGTAAGTGGTTGTAAGTCAGTGAAAAGTGCGGATGTGTGTTAGGGGAGGATCGTATCATAATTGATTCACAAATGGCGCAGGCGATCATTGACATTATGGAAATTTAACCGTAAATAAAAATGGACGTGTTGGGTTAGTGTGGGAAAAGAATAAAAAATATGGAAAAAATAGGACGATATCAATTTATGGCCGAGCCGTTCCACTGCGACTTCTCGGGCCATCTGTTTATGGGGCATCTGGGTAACCACATGCTTAATGCTGCCGACTTCCACTCTACCGATCGTGGTTTCGGGATGAAGAAGCTGATGGAGATGAAGCGGTCGTGGGTGCTCTCGCGACTGGCTATTGAGATGGACGAGATGCCGTTGCAGTATACGAAGTTCAATGTCGAGACATGGGTGGAGTCGGCCATGCGGTTTTTCACCAGCAGGAACTTTGCCGTGGTCGGTCTGGACGGGAAGGCATACGGCTATGGACGGAGTATCTGGGCGATGATTGACACTGAGACACGGCAGCCTACCGACATTTTCTCGATTGACAATGGTGCCATCAACGACTGGATAGAGAAAGACAAGGCGTGTCCGATAGACAAGGGCGGACGTGTCAAGATGACTGAAGAGGCGGAACTTGTGCACGCCATTGACACTTTTTATAATGACGTGGACATCAATGGCCATATCAACTCTGTGAAATATATTGAGCACGTGCTTGACCTATGGCCGCTTGAGTGGTATCGTGAGCACCAGATTCGTCGTTTCGAGATTGCTTATGTGGCTGAGGCTCATGCCGGCGACCGGCTGAGTTTCTACCGTGAGACGGTGGGTGAGAACGAATACTGTATACGTATTGTACGCACTGACGGTACGGAGTGTTGCCGAAGCAAGGTGCTTTTCAAGTAAGTAATACATGATTTTCTCCAGATATGAGAATGAACACAGGAAAAACGGCCGGTGGCGACTATAGTCACTATACGGTGGAAGAGCGGATGCCGCTGTTGGAATGGCTGCTCGGCCATTTGGGACAGACGCGTTCGAAGGTGAAGGCGACGCTGCAGGGACGCGGCATCAAGGTTGACGGGAAGACCGTCTCGCAGTTTGACTTCATGCTGGAGCCCGGCATGAAGGTGGCCGTGTCGAACACGAAGCGCAACCAGAAGGGTTTCAAAAGCCGCTATGTGAAGATTGTGTATGAGGACCGCTGGCTGATAGTGGTCGAGAAGTCTGTGGGCATCCTCTCGATGGCTGCCGGTCACTCGTCGCTGAACGTGAAGGCGGTGCTCGACGACTACTTCAAGAAGTCGCGCCAGCATTGTACGGCGCACGTCGTCCACCGTCTGGACCGCGACACCAGCGGACTGATGGTGTATGCCAAGGACATGGAGACGGAGCAGATTCTGGAGCACAACTGGCACGACATCGTCTACGACCGCCGCTACGTGGCTGTGGTGAGCGGCGAGATGGAGCAGGACGAGGGTACCATAGCCAACTGGCTGAAGGACAACAAGGCCTACGTGACCTACTCGTCGCCCGTGGACAACGGCGGCAAGTATGCCGTGACCCACTTCCATGTGATAGACCGCACGACGGAGCACTCCTTGGTGGAGTATAAACTGGAGACGGGACGCAAGAACCAGATTCGCGTCCACTCGGCAGACATGGGCCATCCCGTCTGCGGCGACACGAAATACGGCAATGGCGACGACCCGCTGCACCGACTGTGTCTGCACGCCTGGCTGTTGTGCTTCACCCATCCCGTGACGGGACAGCCGATGGAGTTTGAGACGCCTGTTCCTGTTCAGTTTAGGAAACTGTTTAAGTAGTAAGGAGTATGGAGAATATCGGATATTATCTTTTTTTGTTGGCGGCTATCATCGTGGCCTTCCTTATTATTAAAAAGGTGACGACGTGCATGGTGAAGTCGGTGGTGCTCATTGTGCTGGTCATTGTGTTAGCAGCAGTCTATTTTCTATACATCAGATGACGAACGAATATCAGATACGTGTGTTGCCGCAGGTGGCTGCCAACGAGCAGAACCTGAAGGCGTGGCTGGCCGACGAATATGGCTTCGACGTGCGCACCTGTCATGGTGTGCGCATCCTGAAACGCAGTATCGACGCCCGTCAGCGTACCATCTTCGTCAACCTGAAGGTGCGCGTCTACATCAACGAGCAGCCTCAGGACGACGAATACCAGCGGGTGGAGTATCGCGACGTTAGTGACCGTCCGCAGGTCATCGTCGTGGGAGCAGGACCTGGCGGACTGTTTGCCGCCCTGCGACTCATTGAGCTTGGCCTGCGCCCAATCGTGCTGGAGCGTGGCAAGAACGTTCACGACCGCAAGCGCGACCTCGCTGAGATCTCGCGCACTCAGCAGGTGGATGGCGAGAGCAACTACTGTTTCGGCGAGGGTGGGGCAGGTGCCTACTCTGATGGCAAGCTCTACACCCGTTCGAAGAAGCGCGGCAATATCGAGAAGATCCTGAACGTCTTCTGTCAGCACGGAGCCTCGACGGCCATCCTGGCCGATGCTCATCCGCACATAGGCACCGACCGCCTGCCAAAGGTGATCGAGGCGATGCGCAACACGATACTGCGCTGTGGCGGCGAGGTACACTTCCAGACGAAGATGACGCAGCTGATACTCGACTGCGACAAGGTTGTCGGCTGTATGGCTGCAGATAAGGAATTTCGTGGTCCCGTCATCCTGGCCACGGGCCACTCTGCCCGCGATGTCTACAGATATCTGGCCGAGGCAAAGGTCGAGATCGAGGCCAAGGGCATTGCTGTGGGCGTGCGTCTGGAGCATCCCTCACAGCTGATAGACCAGATACAGTACCACTCGAAGCAGGGACGCGGCAAGTTCCTGCCGGCAGCAGAGTACTCATTCGTCACGCAGGTCGACGGGCGCGGCGTCTACTCGTTCTGTATGTGTCCCGGCGGTTTTGTCATTCCTGCTGCTACCGACAAGGAGCAGATTGTGGTCAACGGTATGAGTCCTGCCAACCGCGGTACGCAGTGGTCGAACTCAGGGATGGTGGTCGAGGTGAGGCCGGAAGACTTGGGAACTGAGAACTTAGAACTGAGAGGTGAGAGGTATGATTACCTGCAGGACGGAGAGAGTAATCACACCTCTCAGTTCTCACCTCTCAGTTCTCAGTTAAAAGTAATGGCTTTCCAGGAACAGTTGGAACGTCTGTGCTGGCAACAGGGCAACATGAAGCAGACGGCGCCCTCGCAGCGTATGGCCGACTTCGTGAACAACCGGCTGAGCTACGACCTGCCGAAGTCGAGCTATGCACCAGGGCTGATTTCTTCGCCCCTGCACTTCTGGCTGCCGCCGATGATAGGACGGCGCCTGCAGGAGGGCTTCAAGACCTTCGGACGACAGGCTCACGGCTTCCTGACTAACGAGGCCGTACTCATTGCCACCGAGACACGCACGAGCAGTCCGGTACGAATATTGCGCGACGCCACCACGCTGCAACATGTCCGCATACGAGGACTTTTCCCCTGTGGCGAGGGTGCCGGATATGCCGGTGGCATCGTCTCTGCAGGCGTCGATGGTGAACGATGTGCTGAGATGTGTGCTGCTTTTTTGGCCTCAGAATAAAAAAAATCGGAATATCTTTGGATGTTCCGATTTTTTTTGCTATCTTTGCCACAAAGATACTAACCTTTAATACATAACGCTATGAACAAGGAGGAGAAATTCGTTATTACCATCAGCCGTCAATTCGGGACTGGCGGTCATGAGATTGGTGCCGAGCTGGCACGCCGCTTAGGTGTGAAGCTCTTGGACAAGCAGATCCTGAACGAGGTGGCCAAGCGCATCAGTGCCGTTGAGAATGCCGTGGAGAAGATTGGAGCACGTAACCCGCTGTGGCGTGACGACTTCACCAACTTCTACCGCACGTACATGGCCGGTGCCGAGTATAATGGTGCCGAGCATGACCAGACGAGCCACGAGTTGTTTGAAGCACAGGCAGAGGCTATCCGCAAGATTGCCGACGAGGAGTCGTGTGTCATCATCGGACGCTGCGGCTTCGACATCTTCCGCGACCATCCCAACGCCCTGAAGATTTTCGTCCACTCACCGTTGGAATGCCGCAAGCGTCGCATCGCCGAGAAGTACGACCTGAGCGAGCAGGATGCTGCCGCCATGATTGTTGACAACGACTACAGCCGCGAACTCTACACCAAGACGTTTACGGGCAGCGACTGGCAGGACGCCCGCAACTACGACATCTGTCTCGATGTCAGGAAGTTTGGCGTCAACGGTGCTGTTGACTTCCTGATGAAGGCTATTGAAGGCTGAGATACAGCCCTTCGTACTGTCGGGCTACCTTTAGGTAGTCGTGATGACGACGGACATATTCTATGCTCTGCCGTTTCAGTTCGGGTATGCGCTCGGGGTGTAGGATGAGTTGCTCCAGTTCGTGATACACACTCTCGTACGAGGGCTGTACGTTGATGATGGGACGCAGTTCGTTCTCGTTTAGAATCTCATAGTTCTCAGGTTCGCCGCCGCCGATGCAGATAATGCCCTTCGACATGGCCAGCAGCGGATTCATCGACGGGGTGTAGCTGTACAGCTGGTCGAGAATGGCGTCGGAGTCCTCCATCTGCCGCTGGTATTCGCTGAAGGGCAGCCCCTCGGCCACTACAAGTTTCATGCGATGCGCATACTGGTGCTGCAGATCCTTGGCAGCACGGAGCATGATGTCGGTGCCTTTGTACTGACTGCGCCCCCGGCTGATACCGATGAAGACAACCACCTTTGACGCACGGCAACGCCCGGTGTTGCTTGTTTCCGGCATCTTGATGGGGAAAGGAATGAAGTGGGTTTTCGACGGGAAGACAGGGCGGTAGCATACGTCATACTCATAAAGGCCTGTGACGATGGCATCGGCATTGGTGGCCATCAGCTTGTTCAGCCGTTCCTTGGACGTTCCAAGCCAGTCGCGTTGCTCCAGGATGGCGCAGTCGTCTGTGCGCAACTGGTCGCCCATGTTGAAGTCGCTATAGCGCAAGGGCATCTTGTGGGTACAGGTGTCGACCCAGTACCAGTCCATGCCGAAGGCGCCGAGTACGACGTGCTTGTTATGGCGGCGCAGGTAACGGAAGATGGGAAACAGCCGCTCAGCTTTGAGCTCAAAGAAAATGGGATTGATGAACTGCACGACGTCGTAGCCTCGCAGGCGTGGCAGCAGCGTGTAGATACGGGCCAGAAGCCGCAGTCCGCCAAGACGTCCGGCAGGTCGGCTGACGTCGATGTCGCGGGGGTAGGCTTTCCAGAAATCGCCGTTGGAGACGACGGTCACCTCGTGTCCCAACTGTCGCAGTCCCTCGGCCAGCGTCCAATGTACGTTGCTGTATTCTCCTATGAGCAGTATCTTCATCTTTCTTTTTTTATCATAGGTAGCACGTTCGTCAGAAGCGTCAGTCCGATGCTGCTGTTAGTCAGTCGGCGGAACCACTTGTACTTCGTTGTATAGTCGTGGTCGGGCAGGGGGAATAGCCCTTCGGCGTGCAAGTCTTCCAGCTTACGATCCAGATACTTGCGGTCGCGTGTCTGTATGATGATGTTATAGATGTAGTCCATCGTCAGTTGGGCCACGCGCCGCTGCATGGCTTTCCGTTCGGAAGGAGGCAGCGTGTCAGTCAGAAGGTTGAGCTTCTTGATGACCAACCGGCTGTCATTCAGCCGTTTGATGATTTGCCGCTTGTCTGCCTCGGTCGTGATAGAGTGGGGGCGACGGCGGTAGAAGTAGGCCTGCACATTGGTGGAGCAGACGGTCTCGGCACGTAACAGCAACTGGGGCGTGAACTCCTCGTCTTCGTGGTAGATGCCAGGTGTGAAACGCAGACTGCCGATGATGTCATGACGGAAGAGGTAACAGCAGGCTGTAGCCTGCAGGTTATGCTGGCTCAGATATTCGCAGCCGCTCTTGAGGTCGTCGTTCCTAACGTCGACGGTCTTATCCTTCTCGTCCTCATTGGTAAAGTCGAACATCACGATGTCGGGGCGCTTGGAGCGTATGAGTTCGAGGCAATGCTCATAGGCTGCGTGTAGCAGATAGTCGTCGCCGTCGACGAACTGAAGGTATTGTCCGGTAGCCATCTGGATGCCTCGGTTACGTGCAGCGCTGAGACCGGCATTAGGCTGGCGCACATAGACGATGTCGTCGATGTAAGGCTTGAGTTGGCCGAGAGGTGATTCGTCAGAACCGTCATCCACAAGGATAATCTCACGCTCGGAACGACTGAGCGAGAGTCCGATGATACTGTCCAAACATTGGCAGATCATCTCTATGGGCAGGTTGTAGCAGGCGACGATAAACGTCACGAGTGGTGAATCTTGTGTATGGTTTTGTTGAGTTTGCATATTCCTTTGACACCAAGAATGTTAAGTAGTATTGATTTTATTTTCTGTTTAAGGCTTCCGACAAGCTTCGTACGCCTGAATTCCAAACGAGGCTCGTCGCCGGTCAGCTCGCAGACATCCATTTGTATGTTGAGCAGGCGCATATAGTAGCTGTCATCCATGGGCATCTCTGCAGAGAGGTGGGCATCGAGCAGTTGGCTTAACTGTCGGCCCTGGGCTGTAGACGTGATGCCTTGAGGGTTGTCGCAGTAGAAATAGGTGCCGCGGTCGGTCGTCATGATGCGTGGTGAGAGCTTGAGCAACTGCGGCAGGGTGAAGGCATCTTCGAAGACACGGCCAACGGGGAATCGGACGTCCTTGAAGAGCCAGCGACGGTAAATCTTGTTGCAGGCATAGGTGTGAAGATAGGCCTGGGCCTGCAGCCAGTATTCGGCGGGACTGCTGTATTCCTGGTGACGTAGTGCCAGAAAGGTCTGGTCGACAGAGCCGTAGTGTATCCAAATAGGATATTCCAGTAGGTCGGTATCCTCTGCTACTGGCATGATCTCTTCCAGCGTCGTCAATGCCAGGTAGTCGTCGCTGTCGACGAAGGTGACAAACTCTCCTTGGGCCAAGTCCAATCCTGTATTACGCGCTGCGCTGAGTCCGCCATTGGCCTGATGAACCACTTGGATGCGGTCGTCGTGTGCTGCCCATCGGTCGCAAATACTTGGACACTCGTCGGGTGAGCCGTCGTCGACAAGAATGACCTCGAAGTCATTGTATGACTGGCTGACGATGCTCTGCAGACAACGGTCGAGTGTTGCCTCTACGCGGTAGACGGGGACGATAATACTCAGTTTCACGGTGCAAAAGTAATAAAATATTTGCAGATTCGTAATAAAATGTGTATTTTTGCACCCGTTTAATCAAAAAAGATGAAGGAAAAGTCTGCTGAGGACTATGGACATGTGTTGAAATACACAGGCATTTTCGGTGGCGTACAAGGTCTGATAATCCTGATCGGCCTTGTGCGCAATAAGGCTATGGCTGTCCTTCTGGGAGCTGGTGGTATAGGCTTCAATGCGTTGCTGGTCTCGGTTCAGAATTTCGCTTCACAATGTACTAATCTTGGTATTTCCTTTGGGGCTGTCCCGAAGTTGTCGGAGCTCTATGAGCAGGGACAGCGCCAGCAGTTGCGGTATTATCTGCAGGTCGTCCGTCTGTGGAGTCTGATAGCCGCTGTATTGGGTTTTACTTTCTGCCTGGCCATCAGTCCGTTGCTGAACAACGTCACGTTTACCTGGGGTAATCACACGCTGCATTACGCCATGTTGGGAGTGGCTGTAGCAATGAGCGCCATCAGTGCAGGTGAGTTCGTGGTGTTGAAGAGTGCACGCCAGCTGGGTACCTTAGCCCGTCTTCAGATTCTGACGGCGATAGCATCGGTTGTGCTGTCTGTACCGCTTTTCTACTACTGGGGACAGTCCGGTATCGTACCTTCCATCATATTGGTTTCCGGCTGCTCGATGCTGGCAACAGTCTGCTATTCCTATCGCCGCTATCCCCTGCAGTTGCGATTCAGCAAGCGCCATCTGCGAGATGGTCTTAGTATGATATGGTTAGGGTTGTCGTTTGTCCTGGCAGCTGCTATTGGCAGTGCCTCTGAGATGATTATCCGCTCGTACCTGAATGTTGAGGGAAGTTTGGGTGACGTTGGACTTTACAATACCGGCTACATGATAACCATTACGTATGCGGGCATGGTGTTCTCGGCTATGGAGACCGACTATTTCCCCCGTCTGTCAGCCGTCAGCAAGGATGTTGCCGCTACCAACGAGACGGTGAATCGCCAGATGGAAGTCTCGCTATTGCTGCTCTCGCCCATGTTGGTGGGGCTGCTGATGATGCTGCCGGTGCTCATCCCGATATTGTTCAGCCGTGACTTCATGGCTGTGGTGGAGATGGCCCAGATTGCCGTCCTGGCAATGTATTTCAAGGTGATGACGATGCCCGTGGCATATATCACTTTGGCGCGTAGCCGTTCGTTGTCATATCTTTTCCTGGAGACAGTCTACTTTGCTGTATTGGCTATCTCCATTGTCGTAGGTTACAGGTGGTGGGGTGTCCGTGGTACAGGCCTGGCTATCGTCGTCGCTCATATGGCCGAGTGGGCTGTCGTATGGAGCTATGCCTATTGGCAGTACAAATACCGTAGTACGCGGATGGTGGCCCGCTATGTGATTATCCAGATGGCCATCGGTATCATGGCTTTCTGTACTTCGCTGTTGGCAGAAGGGTGGGTATATTGGACGTCAGAAGCCGCACTGACGATTGTCAGTACGGCTTATTCTATTCAGGTGCTACGTAGCAAAACACACCTGTGGCAGTCGCTGCGACGGAGGTTTGGCTCTCTCCTAAACTCCTAAACTTCTTCTTACCAGCAGCACCACATTCTCTACGTGTGGCGTATGCGGGAACATGTCTACGGGCTGTACGGCCTCCACACGGTAGTCTGCATCCAGATCCTGCAGGTCACGAGCCTGTGTGGCAGGGTTGCATGAGACGTAAACGATGCGCTGTGGGGCAGCCCGGAGGATGGTTTTCACGACGTCGGGGTGCATGCCGGCACGTGGCGGGTCGGTGATGATGACGTCGGGACGTCCGTGACGGCTGATGAACTCGTCGTTCAAGATGTCTTTCATGTCGCCGGCATAGAACAGGGTGTTATTGATGCCGTTGACCTCGGAATTGATTTTGGCGTCCTCAATAGCTTCCGGCACGTATTCTATGCCGATAACCTGACGGCATTGCCGGGCAACGAAGTTGGCAATGGTGCCCGTGCCGGTATAGAGGTCGTAGACCAGTTCGTTGCCTGTCAGTCCGGCAAACTCACGGGCAACACTATACAGATGGTAGGCCTGTTCGGTATTTGTCTGGTAGAAGGACTTCGGGCCAACCTTGAACTTCAGGTCTTCCATCAGTTCAAAGATGTGGTCGCTGCCCTTGAAGGTCTTGATCTCCTGATCGCCGATGGTGTCGTTACACTTCTGGTTGTCTAAATACATCAGCGAGGTAATCTGCGGGAACCGGTCGGCGACGTGCTGGAGTAGGACAGTAGCCTCTTTCTCGCCTGCCGACTCCTCATAGTGGAACTGGACGATGACCATCCATTCGCCGCTGGCGCTGTTGCGGACGATGACGTCGCGCAGGAAACCCGTCTGCTGGCGGAGGTCGAAGAACGTCAGACCGTTGTCTATGGCGTAGTCGCGGATGTCGTTACGTATCTCGTTTTGCAAGTCGTCCATTAGCCAGCATTTCTCGATGGGCAGAATCTTATCGAAGGCACCAGTGATATGGAAGCCAATGGCTGGCACATCCTTCAGACTCTGGCTCTCGTCGTGAGGCAGATTGCTGATTTGTTCTTTGGTCAGATAACGCTTGTTGGCGCATCCGAAATCGAGCTTGTTGCGGTATTCTCTCGTTTTCACGCTTCCCAAAATGGGACGGAACTCTGGCAGTTCTATCTTTCCGATACGCGTCAGCTGGTCTTTCACCTGCTGCTGCTTCGCCTTCAACTGAGCCTCGTAGGGCAGGTTCTGCCACTTACAGCCTCCGCAGACACCGAAATGCTGGCAGAAGGGCGTCTCACGTACCTTACTATATTCTATGAATCTCACCACTTCGCCCTCGGCAAAGGAGTGTTTCTTACGTCTGATTTGTACGTCACAAATATCGCCCGGAACACAGAAAGGTACGAAGACCACCAAGTCGTTCCAATGCAACAGACATTTGCCCTCAGCGGCAACAGCCTCAATTTTTACCCCTTCTAAAAGAGGTAATGGTTTCTTGTTTCTTGCCATATTTTTGTTATTACGCTGCAAAGGTATGAAAAAAAATAGTATTTATACTGAAAGTTTGCAGATTTTTTTGTACCTTTGCCCGCAAATTCGCGAACAATTGTTATAACATTATAAACTTTTATGAATTTTACTTTGTTAATTACCGTCTTGCTGACGGCTATTACATTGGTGGCGGGAGCTTATGTTGTTGCTAAGCTGATAGGTCCGCGTTCCTACAACAAGGTAAAAGGAGAGCCCTATGAGTGTGGTATTCCCACCCATGGTACCTCCTGGCTACCTGTTAGTGTAGGCTTCTACCTGTTCGCCATCTTGTTTCTCATGTTTGATGTAGAAACGGTGTTTCTATATCCATGGGCGGTAGTCGTGAAGGACTTTGGTGAAATGGCTTTGCTGAGCATCGGGTTCTTCTTGTTAGTATTGGTTTTAGGCCTGGCATACGCCTGGCGGAAAGGAGCGCTTGAATGGAAATGAAACCGAAAATCAAGTCGATTCCCTACGAAGAGTGGAACGACAACGAGTCGTTGGAGAAGATTGTCGACGAGTTGCACGAAGGAGGTGTCAACGTTATTACGGGCAGTCTTGACAAACTTATCAACTGGGGCCGTGCCAATTCGCTGTGGTCGCTGACGTTTGCTACCTCATGCTGTGGTATCGAGTTTATGGCCTGTGGCTGTTCGCGTTACGACTTTGCCCGCTTCGGCTTCGAGGTGACGCGTAACTCCCCCCGTCAGGCCGACCTCATCATGTGTGCCGGTACGATTACCCACAAGATGGCTCCGGCCTTGAAGCGTCTGTACGACGAGATGGCTGAGCCAAAGTATGTCATTGCCGTCGGTGGTTGTGCCATCAGCGGCGGTCCCTTCAAGTCGAGCTACCATGTGGTGAAGGGCATTGAGGAGATCGTTCCTGTCGATGTCTTCATCCCTGGCTGTCCTCCGCGTCCAGAGGCTATCATGTATGGCATGATGCAGCTGCAGCGCAAGGTGAAGATCGAGAAGTTCTTCGGCGGTGCCAACCACAAGCAGACAGCTGAGGAGGCTGCGCTTGGCGTTTCAAATGAGGAGCTGACGTTCCGCAATAAGCTGGGCGACCATCGTCGTGAGCCGATTGTGGTGACGGACGTACCACAGGAGTTTGTTGAAGAGTTAAAGGCTACTGCGACTGAGTCGCAGCCTACAGGAAAGGAGGAGCAGGCATGAAATTAGAGTTCTTATCGTTTGATTTCGACAAGTTCGCACAGGAGATGCGGAACTTGAAGGACAAGAAGCACTTCGACTATCTTGTTACGATTGTTGGCGAAGACTTTGGTGCAGAGGAAGGTCTCGGTTGTATCTATATTCTGGAGAACACCGAAACCCACGAGCGTTGCTCAGTTAAGATGCTGGCCAAGACACAGGTCTGCGGCGACGGCATCGCCTCGAACGGCACCGGCGAGACTGACGGACAGCTGATTCCCTTTATCCCCACTGTTTCTAACATCTGGCGCGTTGCCGACCTGTTAGAGCGCGAGGTCTATGATTTCTATGGCATCGTCTTCTTGGGACATCCCGATATGCGCCGCCTCTTCCTGCGCAGCGACTTCAAGGGCTACCCCTTCCGCAAGGACTGGAAGTTCGACGACAGCTACACCTTGGAGGACGACGTGGAGCCAGACTACGGCTTGGAGTACTTCCTCGACAAGGACGGTAACTTACAGGTGAAGCAGAACAAGCTCTTCACCAGCGACGAGTACGTCATCAACATCGGTCCGCAGCACCCCTCAACCCACGGTGTGCTCCGTCTGCAGACAGTACTTGACGGCGAAACCGTCAAGCGTGTCTATCCGCATCTCGGCTATATCCACCGCGGTATCGAGAAGATGTGCGAGACGATGGCCTATCCCCAGACTCTTGCTTTAACCGATCGTCTTAACTATCTGAGTGCCATGATGCACCGCCATGCTTTGGTAGGTGTTATTGAGGAGGGTATGGGCGTCGAGCTGACCGACCGCATCAAGTACATCCGCACCATTATGGACGAGCTGCAGCGTATCGACAGCCACCTGTTGTATGTCGGCTGCTGCGCTCAGGATATGGGTGCCTTGACAGCCTTCCTTTATTCAATGCGCGACCGTGAGCACGTGCTCAACTGCATGGAGGAGACCACGGGCGGACGCCTGATTCAGAACTACTACCGTATAGGCGGTCTGCAGGACGATATTGACCCCAACTTCGTGAAGAACGTGAAGGACCTCGTCAAGTATATGAAGCCCATCATTCAGGAGTATGTCGACGTGTTCGGCGACAATATCATCACCCACAACCGCTTCGAGAAAGTCGGTCCGATGTCACTCGATGACTGTATCTCGTATGCCGTCACAGGACCTGCCGGACGTGCTTCTGGCTGGAAGAACGACGTGCGAAAGAACCACCCGTACGATATGTATGACAAGGTGGAGTGGGAGCAGGTGACGATGACTGGCTGTGACACGATGGACCGCTACACCATTCACATCAACGAGATGTACCAGAGTCTCGCCATCATCGAGCAGCTCATCGACAATATTCCCGAAGGCGACTTCTACGTCAAGCAGAAGCCCATCATCAAGGTGCCCGAAGGACAGTGGTACTTCTCTGTCGAGGGCGCCAGCGGTGAGTTTGGCGTCTATCTCGACTCTCGCGGCGACAAGAGTCCGTACCGTCTGAAGATGCGCCCGATGGGTCTGTCGTTGACAGGTGCACTCGACCCGATGCTGCGTGGTCAGAAGATTGCCGACCTCGTGGCTACCGGTGCCGCTATTGACTTTGTAATTCCTGATATTGACCGATAAAAAGCGAAGGATTATGTTTGATTTTAGTTTAGTTACACAATGGTTCGACGCTCTCCTGCGAGACACCCTCGGTTTGGGAGATTTCTGGTCGATATTGATTGAGTGCGTGCTTGTCGGCGTTGGTATCCTTGTGGGATATGCCGTGCTGGCTATCGTACTGATATTCATGGAGCGTAAGGTCTGCGCCTACTTCCAGTGCCGTCTTGGCCCGATGCGTGTTGGTCCCTGGGGCTTGCTGCAGGTGTTTGCCGACGTGTTCAAGATGCTTATCAAGGAGATTTTCTTCGTTGACAAAGCTGATAAGTTGCTCTATGCTGTTGCCCCGCTGCTGGTCATCTTCGGTTCCGTGGGTGCCTTCTCGTTCCTGCCTTGGAACAATGGTGCTACGGTACTCGACTTCAACGTGGGTATCTTCCTGCTGACTGCCATCTCGAGTATCGGCGTGGTGGGTATCTTCCTGGCCGGTTGGGCATCTAACAACAAGTATTCGGTGGTTTCGGCCATGCGTGGTGCTGTGCAGATGATCTCCTATGAGATGTCGCTCTGCCTCTGTCTGATTACAGCCGTCATCCTGACGGGTACGCTGCAGATGTCGGGCATCGTTGAAGCACAGACAGGTCCTTGGAAGTGGCTTATCTTCCAGGGTCATATCCCTGCCATCATCGCCTTCATCGTGTTCCTCATTGCCGGAAACGCAGAAGCCAACCGTGGTCCGTTCGATATGGCTGAGGCCGAGAGTGAGCTGACTGCCGGTCACCACACGGAGTATTCGGGTATGGGCTTCGGCTTCTTCTATCTGGCTGAGTTCCTCAACCTCTTTATCATTGCAGGTATTGCCGCTACGGTGTTCCTCGGTGGTTGGGCTCCTGTGAACATTGGCGTCGATGCCTTCGACGAGGTGATGAACTACATCCCCGGCATCGTCTGGTTCTTAGGCAAGGCCTTCTTCCTGGTGTGGATTCTGATGTGGATTAAGTGGACGTTCCCCCGTCTGCGTATTGACCAGATTCTGAAGTTAGAGTGGAAGTATTTGATGCCGCTGTCGCTCATCAATCTTGTGTTGATGACTGTCGTCGTGGCTTTAGGTCTTTATATTAATTAAGTATAGCAATGGAAAACAATAAAGGATATTTCGGAGAAATCGGGCATGGCCTGAAGACGCTGGCAACAGGTATGAAGATTACCTGGAAGGAGTACTGGAAGGACTTCTTCACCAATAAGTCTACAGAGCAGTATCCCGAGAACCGCAAGACCACACTCCATGTGGCCAAGCGCCACCGCGGCCGCCTTGTCTTCAAGCGCGACGAGAATGGCGCCTATAAGTGTACGGCTTGTACGCTTTGTGAGAAGGCCTGTCCCAACGGCACCATCAAGATTACGGCACACATGGCTGAAGACCCCGAGACGGGCAAGAAGAAGAAGGTGCTCGACGATTATGCGTACGACCTTGGCGACTGTATGTTCTGCCAGCTCTGTACCAACGCCTGCAACTTTGACGCTATTGAGTTCACTAACGATTTCGAGAACGCCGTGTTCGACCGCTCCAAACTGGTGCTTCACCTCGACAAGGAGCAGTACCAGGGCGGTTCGCTGCCTCATCTGCTTGACGGTGGCGCACCCTTCGAGGTCGGTAAGTTTAACACTAAAACCAAGTAAAGACCTATGGCAAATATCATCATGTTTTGCATCTTAGCTGTCGTCATCCTCGGCTCTGCCGTGATGTGTGTGACGACGAAGCGTATTATGCGGGCCGCAACATTTATGTTGTTCGTGCTTTTCGGTGTGGCAGGTCTTTATTTCCTGCTCGATTACACCTATCTGGGTGCTGCCCAGATTTCCGTCTATGCCGGTGGCGTGACGATGATCTACGTCTTCGCTATCCAGCTTGTCTCTAAGCACACGCTTCAGGGTATGGTTGAGAAGATCAAGTGCTCGCGTGCTGCCGGCGCTGCTGTGTTGGCAGTCGTAGGTCTGGCCACCGTCGTCTTCGTGTTCCTGAAGAACGAGTTTATCTGTCGTGCTGCTGAAGTCGAGAAGTATCAGTATGTGCTCCCCTTCGAGTTCATCAGTATCTTCCTGCTGGCCTGCATCATCGGCGCACTGGTTGTTTCACGTAAAGTTAAGGAGGATTAAGCTATGGTACCCGTACAATATTATTTCGTGCTCTCAGCACTACTGTTCTTTATCGGCGTCTATGGCTTTGTCACCCGTCGCAACCTGATTGCCATGCTCATCTCCATTGAGCTGGTTCTCAACGCCGTCGACATCAACTTTGCGGCTTTCAACCGCCTGCTGTTCCCTGCCCTGGATGAAGGTTTCTTCATGACCCTCTTCTCTATCGGTGTGTCGGCAGCAGAGTCGGCTGTGGCTATCGCCATCATCCTCAATGTGTATCGCAACTTCAAGAGCGACACCGTTGACAGCATTACTAACATGAAAAGATAAGTGTGATTATGGATTACGGATATACAATTTTCATTCTTCTGCTGCCGATGCTGTCGTTCCTTGTTCTGGGACTGCTCGGCATGAAGATGTCGCATAAGGTGGCGGGCCTCATCGGTACCTGCACCTTGGGCGTGGTCACCGTTCTGTCGTACATCTGCGCTTTCCAGTATTTTACTGCCGACCGCGTGAACGACGTCTACCAGACCATCGTCCCCTATAACCTGACGTGGCTGCCCTTGGGCGACCTTCATTTCGACATGGGCATCCTGCTCGACCCCATCTCGGTGATGATGCTTGTGGTCATCACGACGGTGTCGTTCATGGTTCACATCTATTCCTTCGGCTATATGCACGGCGAGAAAGGCTTCCAGCGCTACTACGCTTTCCTGAGCCTCTTCTCGATGTCGATGCTTGGCCTGGTGGTTGCTACCAACATTTTCCAGATGTATATGTTCTGGGAGATGGTGGGTGTCAGCAGCTACCTGCTCATCGGCTTCTACTACCCGTTGCACGCTGCTGTGGCTGCCTCTAAGAAGGCATTCATCGTGACGCGCTTTGCCGACGGATTCTTCCTGGTGGGTATTCTTCTCTTCGGCTACTATACGGGTTCGTTCTCGTTCTCGTTTGCCGGTCAGGGTGCCGACATCGTGATGGGTCAGGGTGCTACGCCGTTCATTGCCGGCGATGCAGCCCGTGCCGTGACGGCCAGCGTCTTCGTACTGCCAACAGCCCTGACGCTGATGTTCATCGGCGGTGCTGGTAAGTCGGCTATGTTCCCGTTGCACATCTGGCTGCCCGACGCTATGGAGGGCCCGACGCCTGTGTCGGCTCTTATCCATGCTGCTACGATGGTGGTGGCTGGTGTCTATCAGGTGGCCCGTATGTTCCCTCTCTGGATTGACTATGCCCCCAGCGCTATGTCCATCATCGTCTGGGTGGGTGTCATTACCGCTTTCTATGCTGCTGCTGTGGCTTGTGCCCAGACCGATATCAAGCGTGTGCTCGCTTTCTCTACCATCTCGCAGATTGCATTCATGATGGTGGCCCTCGGCGTCTGCACTGAGCAGATGACCGGTCATGAGCATCCGGGTAGTGTGGGTTATCTCGCTGGTATGTTCCACCTCTTTACTCACGCTATGTTCAAGGCTTGCTTGTTCCTCGGTGCCGGTTGTATCATCCATGCCGTCCATTCGAACGAGATGGCCCTGATGGGTGGACTGCGCAAGTATATGCCCGTTACGCATATCACGTTCCTCATCTCCTGTCTGGCTATAGCCGGTATTCCCTTCTTCTCGGGCTTCAGCTCGAAGGACGAGATTATCTCAGCCTGCATGAACTACAGCCCCGTGGTTGGCTGGATCATGACGGGTATCGCCGCTATGACTGCCTTCTATATGTTCCGCCTGTACTATGGTATCTTCTGGGGAACAGAGAACAAGGAGGCGCATGAGCACCACACGCCGCACGAGGCTCCGCTGACAATGACCGTTCCCCTGATTGTGCTTTCGGTTATCACCGTTGGTGTGGGTATCTACACCACGCTGGCCGGATTCCTCGGCTGGGGCGGTTCCTTCGGTTCGTTCGTATCAGCCGACGGCCACGACTACACCATCCACTTCGATGCTACCGTAGCCGCCGTCAGCACTGTGATAGCCATCTGCAGCATCTGCCTGGCTACCTATATCTATAAGGGTGAGCAGCAGCCCATTGCCGACCGTCTGAAGCAGACGTTGCCCGGTCTCTGGCAGGCTGCCTACAAGCGTTTCTATCAGGACGAGATCTGGCAGTTCGTCACCCACAAGGTGATCTTTGCCTGTGTCAGCCGCCCCATTGCCTGGTTCGACCGTCACGTCATCGACGGCACGTTCAACTTCGCAGCCTGGGGAGCCAACGAGGCCGGCGAGTCGCTCCGTCCCTGGCAGAGTGGCGATGTCCGTCAGTATGCTGTCTGGTTCCTCACCGGTGCTGTGGCACTGACGCTTATTTTAATAGCGCTGTAATAACGTAATAACGATATAACGTAATAACGACAATGAATATATTAAGTTTATTCGTTCTGATTCCCGTCCTGATGCTGGCTGGTCTATGGCTCGCCAAGAATCTCTATCAGGTACGTGGCGTGATGGTGGCAGGCTCTACGGCGTTGCTCGCCCTCTCCATTTGGCTGACAATATATTTCATCCAGCAGCGTGCTGGCGGCAATACCGACGTGATGCTGCTGACGGCCTCGACCCCGTGGTTCAAGCCGCTGAATATTGCCTATAGCGTCGGTGTCGACGGCATCTCTGTCGTCATGCTGCTGCTCTCGAGCATCATCGTGTTTACTGGCACGTTTGCCTCGTGGCAGCTGAAGCCGTTGACCAAGGAGTACTTCCTCTGGTTCACCCTCCTGTCGACGGGTGTCTACGGTTTCTTCATCTGTACCGATATGTTCACCATGTTCATGTTCTACGAGGTGGCTCTCATCCCGATGTACCTGCTGATAGGTGTCTGGGGTAGTGGTGCCAAGGAGTACGCTGCCATGAAGCTGACGCTGATGCTGATGGGCGGCTCGGCTCTGCTTATCATCGGCATTCTCGGCATCTACTTCTTCTCGGGTGCTACGACGATGAATGTCAACGAGATAGCCGCTATGCACAACATCCCCGTCGATATGCAGAAGGCGTTCTTCCCCTTCATCTTCATCGGTTTCGGTGTGTTGGGTGCCCTCTTCCCGTTC
This sequence comes from uncultured Prevotellaceae bacterium, assembly GCA_900321965.1. GTDB lineage: Bacteria > Bacteroidota > Bacteroidia > Bacteroidales > Bacteroidaceae > Prevotella. Next base: position 104,916 of record ONYA01000002.1, on the reverse strand, counting down.
CACACATGGTCTCCCGACGGTCATGCTTCGGCCCCCACGGCTGTGTCTATGCTGCACGCCGGCGTGCTGATGAAGCTCGGTGGCTACGGCTGCTTCCGCGTGGCTATGTACCTGCTACCTGAAGCTGCCCAGGAGCTGTCGTGGATATTCCTTATCCTGACAACTATCTCGGTGGTCTACGGTGCTCTCTCAGCCTGCGTGCAGACCGACCTGAAGTACATCAATGCCTACTCGTCAGTCTCGCATTGCGGCCTCGTGCTCTTTGCCCTGCTGATGATGACCAAGACCGCTGCTACGGGTGCCATCCTGCAGATGCTGTCGCACGGTTTGATGACGGCCCTCTTCTTTGCCCTCATCGGTATGATCTACGGCCGCACCCATACCCGTGACGTGCGCCGTCTGGGTGGTCTGATGAAGATTATGCCCTTCCTCGCCGTTGGCTATGTGCTCGCCGGTCTGGCCAACCTCGGACTGCCGTTCTTCTCAGGCTTCGTGGCTGAGATGACCATTTTCGTCGGCTCGTTCGAGAATGCTGACCTTTTCCATCGTGCCTGCACCGTCATCGCCTGTACGTCGGTGGTCATCACCGCCGTCTACATCCTGCGTCTTGTCGGTAAGATCCTGTATGGCGAGGTTAGCGACCCTCACTATCTGAAGCTGACCGATGCTACGTGGGACGAGCGTCTCGCCGTCGGCTGCCTCATCTTCTGTGTTGCCGGTCTCGGTACGTTCCCCTTCTGGGCTTCTAACGTCATCAACGACGCCGTGATACCCATTCTTAACAATATTAATATGTAAACAATAGGAGGACTGAAAGATATGAATTACGATCAATTTCTTGAAATGATTCCCGAGGCAGCGCTTGTTGTCGTCCTGCTTATTGTGTTCTTCGCCGACCTGTTTTGCAACAACAAGAAGGTGAAGACGCTGGGCATCCTGTCGACCCTGCTGTTGCTGTTGCCCCTGGCCGCCAGCGCCCTGGCTGAACCCACGATGGCTTTCGGCGGACTCTATTATACCACTGAGATGGCCAACGTCATGAAGGTCATCCTGACTGCCGGCACCATCATCGTCTGCATCATGGCACAGCCCTGGTTGGAGCGTGAGGGCCAGCAGACCGTCGGCGAGTTCTACGAACTCATTATCTCGACGCTGCTCGGCATGTTTATGATGATCTCGTCAGGCAACTTCCTCATGTTCTTCCTGGGACTCGAGACCGCCTCTGTGCCTATGGCCTGCCTTGTGGCTCTCGACAAGCGTAAGAAAGAGAGTGCCGAGGCTGCCGCCAAGTATATCCTGACGGCTACGTTCTCAAGCGGCGTCATGCTCTATGGCATCTCGCTCGTCTACGCAGCTGCCGGCACACTCTACTTTGGTGACATTGCCCGCGTGCTCGCTGCCATCAATCCTTTCACTGACCAGATGCTCCTGCCCGTAGCCGGACTCGTGTTCTTCTTCAGCGGTCTGGGCTTCAAGCTCTCACTCGTGCCCTTCCACTTCTGGACGGCCGACACCTATCAGGGAGCTCCCACGCCCGTCACCGGTTATCTGAGCGTCGTCTCGAAGGGTGCTGCTGCACTCGCTGCGTTCATCATCCTCACCAAGGTCTTCGGCCCGTTAGTTGAGCAGTGGACGCTCATGCTCGGCATCATCATCATGCTGACTATCACCGTTGGTAACCTCTTCGCTATCCGCCAGTCAGAGCTCAAGCGTTTCATGGCCTTCTCGTCAATTTCACAGGCAGGCTATATCATGCTGGCTGCCCTCGGCAACTCGCAGGTAGGTGCCACAGCATTGACCTACTACGTACTCGTCTACGTCGTAGCCAACATGGCCGTCTTCTCGGTCATCAGCGTCGTTGAGCAGAACAATAATGGACGTACCGACATGGCTGCCTATAACGGCTTCTACGAGACCAACCCCCGCCTGTCGTTCCTGATGACGCTGGCTCTGTTCTCGCTGGCCGGTATTCCTCCGTTCGCAGGTATGTTCTCGAAGTTCTTCGTCTTCATGGCTGCCGTCGGAGGTCACGAGGCCGACCCGTTCTGGGTCTATCTCGTCGTCTTCATCGCCTTGATCAACACCGTAGTGTCGCTGTACTACTACCTGCTCATCGTCAAGGCCATGTACATCAAGAAGACCACCACGCCGCTGCCCACCTTCCAGAGCGACTGCAACACCAAGTTTGCCCTCGCTCTCTGTACTGCAGGCATCGTTGCCTTTGGCATCGTCTCTTGCATCTACGACTGGATAGCAGCAGCTACTATGTAACACTCTTCACGTCCTTTCGATATAAGCCCTCGTACAGCCTTGTACGGGGGCTTTTTTTTCGTGTCATAAAACTTTTTTAAATACTTTTTTGGCAGAACGGATTTTTTGCCGTACCTTTGCACCCCAGATAACACAAACATGATACAAGATGTGCGGAATTGTTGGATATATTGGTAAGAAGGAGGCATATCCCATTCTGATAAAAGGACTTCGCCGGCTCGAATATCGAGGTTACGATAGCGCTGGCGTAGCACTTCTTAATGACAATGGCGACTTGAGCGTTTTCAAGTCAAAAGGTAAGGTTGATAATCTCTGTGAGTTTTGTAGCGACAAGGATGTCAGTGGTACTATAGGAATAGCCCATACACGATGGGCTACTCATGGCGAGCCTTCAAGTCGCAATGCCCATCCGCATTATTCTGAATCGCATAATCTGGCTATTATCCATAATGGTATTATTGAAAACTATGCTGAGATTAAGGCAAAGCTGATTGAGAAAGGTGTTCACTTTGTGAGTGACACGGATACCGAGGTTCTCATTCAGCTGATTGAATATATTACCATTAACAAGCATCTGTCGTTGTTGGAGGCGGTGCAGGTGGCTTTGTACCAGGTTATTGGTGCCTATGCCATCGCTATTCTTGACAAGAATGATCCTAACCAGATTATTGCCGCCCGTAAGCAGAGTCCGTTGGTGGTGGGTATCGGTGAGGACGAGTTCTTCCTCGGCTCTGATGCCAGCCCCATTGTGGAATATACTGACAAGGTGGTTTACCTGGAAGACGGTAATATCGCCGTTATTCGTCGTGGCGAGGATCTTCATATCATGAGTCTTCTCGGCCAGGAGCAGGAACTGAACATCAAGACTGTTGACATTGACCTTGGCCAAATAGAGAAGGGTGGCTACGAGCATTTCATGCTGAAGGAAATCTTTGAGCAGCCCGAGTGTCTCACCAACTGTATGCGAGGTCGCGTGAATGTTGAAGCTGACCACGTGACACTTTCAGCACTCATTGACCACCGTCGTCAGTTGCTCGATGCTAAGCGCGTGCTCATTGTAGCCTGTGGTACCAGTTGGCATGCGGGACTTATCGGCAAGCAGTTGATTGAGTCGCTGTGCCGCATACCCGTTGAGGTGGAGTATGCCTCGGAGTTCCGCTATCGTAATCCTGTGGTTGGCCGAGGCGACGTTGTCATTGCCATTAGTCAGAGCGGTGAGACAGCCGATACGTTGGCAGCCGTGCAACTGGCTAAGGAGCGTGGTGCCTTTATCTATGGTGTGTGCAATGCCATTGGCTCATCAATTCCCCGTGCCACCGATACCGGCACATACATCCACGTCGGTCCTGAGATTGGTGTGGCATCAACCAAGGCCTTTACCGGTCAGGTCACGGTGCTGACGATGATCGCTTTGGCAATGGGCGAGGCCAAGGGTACTGTCAACCGCGATGAGTACCTGCGCATTGTGAAGGGCTTGAGCGAGATTCCCGACAAAATCCGTGAGGTGCTGAAGACCAATGACAAGGTGGCCGACCTCGCGCGTACCTTTACTTATGCACATAACTTCCTCTATTTAGGTCGTGGGTATTCATACCCGGTAGCCTTGGAGGGTGCCTTGAAACTGAAGGAGATCTCCTATATCCACGCTGAGGGATACCCTGCAGCAGAGATGAAGCACGGCCCTATCGCACTTATCGATAGCGATATGCCCGTTGTGGTCATTGCCACTCATAATGCCATGTATGAGAAGGTGCTGTCGAACATACAGGAAATCAAGGCTCGGCAGGGGAGAGTCATTGCCCTCGTATCCAAGGGTGACAATGTCATCTCTAAGATTGCCGACGAGGTGATAGAGCTGCCTGATGTGTTGGAGTGTCTGGAACCGTTAGTGGCTACGATACCCCTGCAGCTGTTGGCCTATCACGTGGCTGTCTGCAAAGGAAAAGACGTTGACCAACCAAGAAACTTGGCAAAGTCTGTGACTGTTGAATAATCTAAGGGCGATTCGTTTTATTGACGTTTCGCCTTTTTTATAGTGTAAAAAGAAGACAATGAAGAAAGTAACACTCGTCCTTCAGGACGGAACAGAATTTCACGGAGAAAGCTTCGGCTACGAAAAGCCGGTGGCAGGAGAAGTGGTGTTCAACACGGCGATGATGGGCTATCCCGAGTCGCTGACCGACCCCTCATACGCGGGTCAGTTGCTGACGCTGACTTTTCCGTTAGTGGGTAACTACGGTGTGCCGCCGTTCACGTTTGAGCAGAATGGTCTGCCCACGTTTATGGAGAGCGACCGCATCTATGCACAGGCCATTATTGTGGGCGACTATACCGAACAGTTCTCGCATTGGAATGCTGTGGAGAGCCTGGGCGACTGGCTGAAGCGTGAGCAGGTGCCAGGTGTGACGGGCATTGACACGCGCCAGCTGACAAAGGTGCTGCGTGAGCATGGTGTCATGATGGGGCGCCTGGTGTTCGAGGGCATAGAAGAAACTGCGGCTGAAGAAGACTACGGCGCTGTCAACTGGGTAGAGCGCGTCAGCTGCAAGGATGTTGTCCACTATAACGAAGGCGGCGGTCACAAGGTTGTGCTTGTCGACTGTGGCGTGAAGGCCAACATCATCAGGTGTCTGGTAGACCGTGGCGTTGAGGTTATCCGTGTACCTTGGAATTACGATTATACCGATATGTCGTTCGACGGACTGTTCCTGGCCAACGGTCCTGGTGACCCCGACAAGTGTGTCGCCGCCGTTGAGATACTCAGGAAGCAGATGTCGCAGAGCCGTAAGCCCATCTGCGGTATCTGTATGGGCAATCAGCTGCTGGCAAAGGCCGGCGGTGCCACCATCTATAAGCTGAAGTACGGTCACCGTTCGCACAACCAGCCAGTACGTGAGGTAGGCACCAACCGCTGCTACGTTACCTCGCAGAATCATGGCTATGCCGTCGATGCCGCCACGTTGGGTAAAGACTGGCGCGAACTGTTCGTGAATATGAACGACGGTTCCAACGAGGGCATCCGTCATCAGACGAATCCCTGGTTCTCTTCACAGTTCCATCCCGAGGCCTGCTCCGGCCCTGTTGACACAGAATTTATGTTTGACCGTTTTATTGAAGCATTATGAGAGACCAGAATATCAAGAAAGTCCTGTTGCTTGGCTCAGGCGCATTAAAGATAGGTGAGGCTGGCGAATTTGACTACAGCGGTTCGCAGGCATTGAAAGCCTTACGCGAGGAGGGCATCCGTACGGTGCTTATCAATCCCAACATCGCTACGGTGCAGACGTCGGAAGGCGTAGCCGATGAAATCTACTTCCTGCCCGTTCAGCCTTACTTCGTTGAGAAGGTGATTGCCAAAGAGCGTCCTGACGGCATCCTGTTAGCCTTCGGCGGTCAGACGGCTCTGAACTGCGGTGTGGAGCTTTATCAGAGTGGTGTGCTCGAGAAGTACAACGTCAAGGTATTAGGTACGCCGGTACAGGCCATCATGGATACCGAAGACCGTGAACTCTTTGTACGCAAACTCGACGAGATTGGCGTCAAGACCATCAAGTCGCAGGCCTGCGACAACATTGCCGCCGCCCGTCAGGCTGCTGCCGAGTTGGGCTATCCGGTCATCCTCCGCGCTGCCTATGCCTTGGGTGGCCTCGGCTCCGGTTTCTGTGACAATGAAGAAGAGCTGAACCGTCTGGCCGAGAAAGCCTTTGCCTTCTCGCCGCAGGTGCTGGTCGAGAAGTCGCTGAAAGGCTGGAAGGAGATAGAATACGAAGTGGTTCGCGACCGCTACGATAACTGCATCACCGTCTGTAACATGGAGAACTTCGACCCCCTCGGCATCCATACCGGCGAGTCGATCGTCATTGCTCCGTCGCAGACGCTGACCAACTCCGAGTATCACAAGCTGCGTGCATTAGCCATCAAGATTATCCGTCATATCGGCATTGTGGGCGAGTGTAACGTGCAGTATGCCTTCGACCCGCAGTCAGAGGACTATCGCGTCATCGAGGTCAATGCCCGTCTGTCGCGTTCGTCGGCCTTGGCTTCGAAGGCCACGGGCTACCCGTTGGCTTTTGTTGCCGCGAAGCTCGGCATGGGCTATGGGCTGTTCGAACTGAAGAACTCCGTGACGAAGACCACCAGCGCTTTCTTCGAACCCGCCCTCGACTATGTGGTCTGTAAGATTCCCCGTTGGGACCTCTCGAAGTTCCACGGCGTCGATAAGGAGTTGGGCTCGTCGATGAAGTCGGTGGGCGAGGTGATGGCTATCGGCCGCACCTTCGAGGAGGCCATCCAGAAAGGCTTGCGTATGATTGGTCAGGGCATGCACGGCTTCGTTGAGAACAAGGAGCTCAAGATTGCTGATCTTGATGCTGCCCTGCGCGAACCGACCGACAAGCGCATCTTTGTCATCTCGAAGGCCATGCATCTTCCTGAGTACGACATTGACAAGATTCACGAACTGACGAAGATTGACAAGTGGTTCTTGGAAAAGCTGAAGCATATCATCGACATTGACGAACGACTGAAGAAGCAGAACATCAACACGCTGGAGGAACCGCTGCTGCGCGAGGCCAAGGTCTATGGCTTTACCGACTTCCAGATAGCCCGTGCCGTAGGGTTAGAGCCCGAGTTCAGTAATATGCATCAGGCTATGTTAGTGGTGCGCAACCGTCGTAAGCAGATGAACATCCTGCCTGTTGTGAAGCAGATTGACACGCTGGCCGCCGAGTATCCTGCCCAGACGAACTACCTGTATGTCACCTATGCCGGCGTTGCCAACGACATTCAGTTCGAGCACGACCAGCGCAGCATCATCGTCCTTGGCTCTGGCGCCTACCGTATCGGTTCGAGCGTCGAGTTCGACTGGTGCGGCGTGCAGGCCCTGAACACCATCCGTAAGGAGGGCTGGCGTTCGGTGATGATCAATTACAACCCCGAGACGGTGTCTACCGACTACGATATGTGCGACCGTCTGTATTTCGACGAGTTGACCTTTGAACGTGTGCTCGACATCATCGATATGGAGCAGCCTCACGGTGTCATCGTCTCTACGGGCGGACAGATTCCCAACAACCTGGCCGTCTATCTGGATGAGCAGCACGTGCCCATTCTCGGTACGACTGCTCAGGATATTGACGGCGCCGAGGATCGTGCCAAGTTCTCACAGATGCTGAACGAACTGGGTGTCAATCAGCCGGAGTGGTCGGCCCTGACGAGCATGGCCGACATTGACAAGTTCGTTGAGCGGGTAGGGTTCCCCGTTCTGGTGCGTCCCAGCTATGTGCTGAGTGGTGCCGCCATGAACGTCTGTTCCAACCGCGACGAGCTCGAGCGATTCCTGCAGTTGGCAGCCAACGTCAGCGAAGACCATCCTGTCGTCGTCTCGAAGTTCATAGAGCATGCCAAGGAGATTGAGATGGACGCTGTGGCCCGCGACGGCGAGATACTGGCCTACGCCATCAGCGAGCATATTGAGTTTGCTGGTGTGCATAGTGGCGACGCCACCATCCAGTTCCCGCCCCAGAAACTTTATGTTGAGACCGTGCGCCGCATCAAGCGTATCTCTCGACAGATAGCCAAGGCGCTGCATATCAATGGTCCGTTCAACATTCAGTATATGGCTCGCGACAACGATATTCTCGTCATCGAGTGCAACCTTCGTGCCTCGCGCTCCTTCCCGTTTGTGAGCAAGGTGCTGAAGCTGAACCTCATCGAGCTGGCCACGAAGGTGATGCTCGGACTGCCTGTCGAGAAGCCTGCCAAGAACCTGTTCGACCTCGACTATGTCGGCATCAAGGCTTCACAGTTCTCGTTCAACCGCCTGCAGAAGGCCGACCCCGTGCTGGGCGTCGATATGGCGTCAACGGGCGAGGTGGGCTGTATCGGCGACAACACCGATACCGCTTTGTTGAAGTCGATGCTCTCCGTTGGCCATCGCATTCCCAAGAAGACGGTGCTGCTCTCCACGGGTGGCGCCAAGCAGAAGGCCGAGATGCTCGACGCGGCACGTATGCTCGTCGACCACGGCTATGAGCTGTATGCCACGGGCGGCACGTCGAAATACCTGACTGACAACGGCATTCAGAACACGCTCGTCCACTGGCCGTCAGACCAGGGCCAGCCACAGGCTCTCGACTTGTTACACGAGCACAAGATTGATATGGTGGTCAACATCCCGAAAGACCTGACGTCGCACGAGCTGACCAATGGTTATAAGATTCGTCGCGCTGCCATTGATCTCAATGTGCCGCTCATCACCAACGCCCGTCTTGCTGCTGCCTTTATTCGTGCTTTCTGCACCGTCGGCATCGATGGTATTGGCATCAAGTCGTGGTCAGAGTACAAATAATATTGTCAAATGATTAAAAAATGGTGCAATAATTTGGTGATTCCAAATTATTGCATTATTTTTGCATACCCAAATCATTCAACTACTTAATCTCATGGATGCAGCAAACACATTAGAATCACAGATTAACCGCAGTGATTACAAAATATTGATCGTCGACGACGTTGTCAGCAACGTCCTGTTGTTGAAGATCCTGCTAACGAACGAAAAGTTCCAGGTATGCACCGCCAATTGTGGCAATATGTGTATCGAACAGGCAAGGGCAGAGAAGCCCGACCTCATCCTGCTCGACGTGATGATGCCCGATATCAGCGGCTTCGATACGGCTGTCATCCTGAAGAAAGACCCTGAACTGAAGGATATTCCCATTATCTTCCTGACGGCTCTTAACAGTCCTGCCGACTTGGTGAAGGGTTTCCAGGTGGGTGCCAACGACTTCCTTTCAAAACCTTTTAACAAGGAAGAACTGGTGGTTCGTGTGATGCACCAGATAGCTCTCGTGGCTGCCAAGCGGCTCATTGAGAAGCAGAACCGCGAACTGTTAGCTACCATCAACAACCGCGACAAGATGTACTCCGTCATCGCCCACGACCTGCGTTCGCCGATGGCTTCCATCCGTATGGTGCTCAATCTGGCCGTTGCCGCCATCTCGCCCGATGTCGTCGGACAGGAAATCTTCGACCTGATAGACAAGGCCAACAAAGAGTCGGAAGACGTTCACGACCTGCTCGACAACCTGCTGAAGTGGACGAAGAGCCAGACGGGACGTCTGAGCGTGGTCATGCAGGATCTTGACCTCAACGACATCATCCCCGGCGTGGTTGATATCTTCGAGATGATTGCTGCTAACAAGAAGATCAAGCTGTCTTACACAGGCGGTTCTACCATCGTCCGTGCCGACAATGATATGCTGAAGACCATTGTCCGCAATTTCATGTCGAACGCCATCAAGTTCTCGCCAGAGGATTCCACGATTGAGATTACCGTCACCTCCGATGCCGATTTCGCTAAGATCAGCGTCCGCGACCACGGCGTAGGCATTGCAGCCGACCGCATCGATTCTATCTTCCATAAGGGCGAGACGACTTATGGTACCGGTGGTGAGGAAGGCTCTGGACTGGGTCTGCAGCTTTGTCAGGACTTCGCACGTAAGATTGGCGGCGATGTGATGGTTCAGTCGGTAGAGGGCGAAGGTTCAACCTTTAGTGTCTTAGTGCCGCTGAAAAAAGATTAAAATTGAAATTAAACTGGAAACATGAAACATCAGTTACGCAGTGCCGTGTGCACTGAAGGCCGCCGTATGGCGGGCGCCCGCGCCCTCTGGGTGGCTACGGGCATGAAGCACGAGCAGTTTGGCAAGCCCATCATTGCCATCGTCAATTCGTTCACCCAGTTCGTGCCGGGGCACACCCATCTGCACGAGATTGGCCAGATTGTCCGCGAGGAGATTGAGAAAATGGGCTGCTATGCCGCCGAGTTCAACACCATAGCCATCGACGACGGCATCGCCATGGGTCACGACGGTATGCTCTACTCGCTGCCGAGCCGCGACATCATTGCCGACTCTGTAGAGTACATGGTCAATGCCCACAAGGCCGACGCCATGATCTGCATCTCGAACTGCGACAAGGTGACGCCGGGCATGCTTATGGCTGCCATGCGCCTGAACATCCCCGCCGTCTTCGTCAGCGGAGGACCGATGGAGGCTGGGCGCTGGCGCGGCGAGAATGCCGACCTCATCACGGCAATGGTGAAGGGTGCCGACCCCGATGTGACAGACGAGGAGATGCGCGAGATAGAGCAGTGTGCCTGCCCCGGCTGCGGAGCTTGTTCGGGCATGTTTACCGCCAACTCCATGAACTCGCTCACCGAGGCCATCGGACTGTCGCTGCCCGGCAACGGCAGCATCCTGGCTACCCATGTGAACCGCATACAGCTGTTCCGCGATGCTGCGAAGCTGATAGTGAAGAACGCCATGAAGTATTACGAAGAGGGCGACGACAGCGTGCTGCCACGCTCGATAGCCACCCGCGACGCCTTCCTCAACGCCATGACGCTCGATATCGCCATGGGTGCCTCTACCAATACCGTGCTCCACCTCTTGGCCGTAGCTCAGGAGGCCGGCGTCGACTTCCGCATGAACGACATCGACGCATTGTCGCGTAAGGTGCCGTTCCTCTGCAAATTAGCTCCTAACTGGCAGAAATACTCCATCCAGGAGGAGAACCGCGCTGGCGGCATACTCGGCATTATGGGCGAGCTGGCCAAGGGCGGCCTGCTGAAGCTCGACTGCAAGCGCGTGAATGGTGCTACGCTGGGCGAGGACATCGTCAAGTACAGCATCACTGGCGCTACCATCGATCCGGAAGCTGAGCGCATCTACCGCAGCGCACCCGGAGGACGCTTCTCGACGGTCATGGGGTCGCAGGATACCCAATGGGAGACGCTCGACACCGACCGCACGGCAGGCTGTATCCGCGACATCGAGCATGCCTACACCAAGGATGGCGGTCTGGCCGTGCTCTTCGGCAATATCGCCCAGGACGGCTGTGTGGTGAAGACAGCCGGCGTCGACGAGAGCCTCTGGCACTTCGAGGGGCCCGCCGTGGTGTTCGACTCTCAGGAGGACGCCTGCGAGGGCATTCTTGGTGGACGTGTGAAGAAGGGCGACTGCGTCGTCATCACCCACGAAGGCCCGAAGGGAGGCCCCGGCATGCAGGAGATGCTCTATCCCACCTCTTATATTAAGAGTATGCACCTTGGCAAGGAGTGCGCCCTCATTACCGACGGCCGTTTCTCGGGGGGCACCAGCGGACTCTCCATCGGCCATATCTCGCCGGAGGCTGCCAACGGTGGCAACATCGGCAAAATCAAGGATGGCGACATCATCGTCATCGACATCCCTTCGCGCAGCATCAACGTGAAGCTCTCCGACGAAGAGTTAGCCCAGCGCCCGCAGCAACCGCTGAAGCGCAACCGCGTGGTCAGCAAGGCCCTGCGTGCCTACGCCCAGAGTGTGTCGAGTGCCGACAAGGGTGGTGTACGCGTGATTGATTGAAAAACGCTTCGCTCGGCCCAGCAAAGATAGTTACTTGTAACTTGCTAAAATTCGCCGCATCCGCAGAAGACACTGCGGAAGCGGCGATTATTACATATTACATATTACATTTTATGTAATTTCAAGTTAAAAAACAAGTCACTGAAATTTTTATATATTATATATAATATTTATATTATATATAATATATAAATATATATATTATTTCTCTGTATTCGAAAATTTTGTATAATGTCTTGCTTGGTGTGTAATAATGAAATCCAGAATGTGTAAAATGTAATATGTAATATGTAATAATCGCCGCTTCCGCAGTGTTTATTGCGGAAAGCGGCGATTTTAGTAAGTTGCATGTGACATCAAACCTTATGATTTAAGGAGGCGAAATGGCTTATTTCAGGTGCTGAAATGGCTTATTTCAGGAAATATCCAAATAAATTTGGTATTTCGCTCACTTATTCGTACCTTTGCAGCGTTTTTGTGAGTAAACAGTTTTATGAGAGACAGAATTACAGGAGCGAAAGCGCTGATGAGGGCGTTGCAGGCTGAGGGCGTGAAGACGATCTTCGGCTACCCCGGCGGCACCATCATGCCCGTCTACGACGCGCTGTTCGACTACACACGAGGTGAGAAGAAATGTTTTGACCACATACTGGTGCGTCACGAGCAGGCTGCCACCCATGCCGCCGAGGGCTATGCCCGCGTGAGTGGCAAGGTGGGCGTGGCGTTAGTGACCAGCGGCCCGGGCGTGACGAATACCCTGACGGGCATTGCCGACGCGATGCTCGACTCGACGCCCATCGTCGTCATTGCCGGACAGGTGCCCATCACGGCATTAGGTACCGACGCGTTCCAGGAGGTTGACCTCGTGGGCGTGTCGCAGCCTATCTCGAAGTGGTCGTACCAGATACGCCGTGCCGAGGACGTGGCGTGGGCTGTCAGCCGCGCTTTCTATATCGCCCGGACGGGTCGCCCAGGCCCTGTGGTGCTCGACTTTGCGAAGAACGCACAGACGGAGGAGATTGACTGGGAGCCCCGGAAGGTGGACTTCGTGCGCTCGTACGTACCTTATCCGAAGCTGGACGAGGAGGCCGTACGTCAGGCTGCCGAGCTGATCAACAACGCCAAACGACCGCTGGCACTGGTAGGGCAGGGGGTAGAGTTGGGTAACGCCCAGGAGGAGCTGAAGGCGTTCTTGGAGAAGGCCGACATCCCTGCCGGACGTACGATGTTAGGACTCTCGGCACTGCCGTCGAACCATCCGCTGAACGTCGGTATGCTTGGCATGCACGGCAACTACGCCGTGAACCTGAAGGAGCAGAAGTGCGACGTGCTCATCGCCATCGGTATGCGCTTCAGCGACCGCGTGACGGGCAACACGAAGACCTATGCCAAGCAGGCGAAGATCATACACCTGGATATTGACCGCTCGGAGATTGACAAATGTGTGAAGACCGACGTGGCCGTGGTGGCCGACTGCAAGGAGTCGCTGCCCGCACTGACGGCCCTGCTCGACAGCAACGACCACACGGAATGGCGCGAGTCGTTCAAGGAGCTCGACGAGAAGGAACGGACGAAAGTGATTGAGCCGGCCATCCATCCGAAGGAGGGACCGCTGCTGATGGGCGAGGTGGTGAACGCCGTGGCCGAGCAGGCTGAGGACGACGCTGTGCTGGTGACGGATGTCGGTCAGAACCAGCTGTTTGCTACCCGCTACTTCAAGTATCACCATAAGCGCAGCCTCTGCACCAGCGGCGGCTTAGGAACGATGGGCTACGGTATGCCGGCAGCCATCGGCGCTACCTTCGCTGCAAAGAGGATAGAGGAGAGAGGAGAGAGGAGAGATCGTCAGGTGTGCTGCTTCATGGGCGACGGCGGTTTCCAGATGTGCATCGAGGAATTAGGCACCATCATGGAGCAGAAGGCGCCGGTGAAGATGATCCTGATGAACAACCACTACTTGGGCAACGTGCGCCAGTGGCAGGATATGTTCTGGATGCGCCGCAAGTCGTTCACGAAGATGCTGAATCCTCGCTACGAGCTGATAGCACAGGGCTATGGCATTCCCTATCAGGCCGTTACCGACCGCAAGGACTTGGCAGCCGCCGTGGAGCGGATGCTGACGACGGACGGTCCCTTCATCCTGGAGTGTGCCATCAAGGAGGACGACGACGTGCTGCCAATGACGCCGCCGGGCATGAATGTCGATGATATGATGCTGGAGATATAGGGGGGAGGCCTCCCCCGACCCCTCCGAAGGAGGGGAGTAAAAGGAGGGGAGTAATTACTATAATAATGAAATTAATATGAATAATAGCAAAGAAAAGCTCTATACTTTATTGGTCTACTCTGAGAACGTGGCCGGTATACTGAACCAGATTACTGCCGTGTTTACTCGGCGGCAGGTGAACATCGAGAGCCTGAACGTGTCGGCCTCCAGTATTCCCGGTGTGCATAAGTACACGATCACCGCCTGGAGCGACGAGGACCAGATAAACAAGATTACGCGCCAGATAGAGAAGAAGATAGACGTGGTGAAGGCCAACTACTTCACCGACGACCAGCTGTTTATCCGCGAGACGGGACTGTATAAGCTGTCGACGGAGAAGGTGATGGCGAATGCCGAGATCTCGCGCACCATCAGGCGCTTCGGTGCCAGCATCATCGAGGTGAACCCCACGTACGTCATTGTCATGATGTATGGCGTGACGGAGCAGATAGTAGATCTTTATCGGGCCCTTGATGCGTATGACTGCGTGCTCCAGTATACCAGGAGCGGACGCATTGCCGTCACACGTGGTATGCAGGAGCAGGTAAGTGCGTTCTTAGAGGAACGTGAACGAAGTGGGAAATAATATGGGAAGAATACTGATAACGTGCTGGCTGTCTTGCTGTTGTTGTCTGTCAAACATGGCTGTTGAGGTAGGGCGCCTGGCAGATAGCCTTGCGTACCGAGGTGAAGTGCAAGTGACGGCAAGCGGCGGTGAGCACAGTCCGTTATGGCTGAACAGCAATCGGTATGGATTGAGTTCCGTGGATTGTGACTACGGCTACGTGCGCGGAGCTTTGGAGCGCCCGTTGACGGCCGATAACGGCCGCCGGTGGGGTGTGGGCTACGGCGTCGACGTTGCCGGGGGCTATGGCATGACGAGTACGGTGGTTGTCCATCAGGCATTTGTGGAAGCCCGCTGGCTGAAAGGGGTGCTGACCATTGGCAGCAAGGAGCAGCCTATGGAGCTGAAAAACGGAGAGCTGAGCAGCGGTGCGCAGACTTTTGGCATCAATGCCCGTCCGATACCGCAGGTAAGGCTTGCGCTGCCCGACTACTGGACGATTCCCTATACGCGAAAGTGGTTGGCCATTAAAGGTCATCTGGCTTATGGCAAACCCACTGACGGTCAGTGGCAGAAAGACTTTACCGAGATGAAAAGCCGCTATGTGGAGGGTGACATCTACCACGGCAAGGCTGGCTATCTGCGTATAGGACCGAAGAATATCACGCTGGAATTGGGCTTGGAGATGTCCTGTAAGTTTGGCGGCACCAGTCGTTCGTCAGAGAACGACCCGGGAACAGTCTCAGCCTGTAACTTCAAGTCGTTCTGGCACGCCTTGGTGCCCGGCGGCTCGGATGTGAACGACGGAGACCCTTACCTGAATACCGAGGGCGACAACTTAGGCAGCTGGGTGGCCCGTCTGAACTTCGACTATCCGAAGTGGAACCTGGGTGTCTATGCCGACCACTTCTTTGAAGACCATTCGTCGATGTTGCATCTGGATTACGACGGCTATGGCGAGGGCGAGGAATGGAACAGCAAGACCACGCATCGCTATATCATGTATGACTTCAAGGACTGGATGCTGGGCGCTGAGCTGCAATTGAAGGAGAATCCCTGGTTGCACACCATCGTTGTGGAATACCTATATACTAAATATCAGGGAGGTCCCATCTATCACGATCATGCCAAGGGAAATCCTATTCATATTTCCGGTCGCGACAACTTCTACAATCATGGTTATCAGACAGGGTGGCAGCATTGGGGAATGGTTATCGGCAATCCGCTGTACCGCTCACCGCTTTATAACGAGAATGGTGCTGTCAGGGTGTTGAACAACCGCTTCATAGCTTGGCATGGTGGCCTGTCAGGCGACGTGATGAAAGGACTGCATTATCGTGTGCTGGCAACATGGCAGCGCGGGTGGGGCACTTACAATGAGCTGTTCCGCGACCCGGAGGAGAACGTGAGTCTGCTGGCTGAGGCCTGCTACCGCTTTGCTGCGACATCGCCATTAGCGGGCTGGAGCGTCAAGGGTGCCTTCGCTTTTGACCGTGGCGGCATTTACGGCAACAATCAGGGTGTGCAGCTGACTATCGTGAAAAGCGGCCTGCTGAAAAAGTAGAATCAAAGAATGGTAAAGTGATGAGGCGTAAATACATATTGTTTTGTTTGACCTTCGTGTCGTTACTCCTGACAAGTTGTGATATCTATCGGTCGGACAATGGCGACTTAGACGGGCTGTGGCAGATGACAACGGTTGAGAACCTGACGACTGGTGAGGTTTACGATGCCCGTGACCGGCAGGTGACCTGGGGCATTCAGGGAGCGTTGTTGGAGTTGCGGGCTTCGGGAGCACGTATTGTCTATGCAAAGTTTGAACATACAGGCAGCAGTTTAGTGCTGCGCGAGATCTGCTTCTCGGGTCGTGGCGACAGCGACTGGGGCGACAAGCCCGTGCAGGATCCTGCCGACATACATGTCTACGGCATCTACCGTTTGGAGGAGTACTTCAAGGTGCTTGAGTTGGATAGTGACGTGATGCGATTAGAGTCTGCCGATGTGAGGCTGACTTTTCGTAAATATTAGGAGAATAGGGGCGTTTAACGTTTATTAGTAATAGCTTTGGCGTGTTCCGTTCTTTTTTACGTAAATTTGCAGCGTTTTATACGAAGACTAAGAAATAGGTATGAAAAGAAGATTTAACCAGTTATTGCAGTGGTATTTCAGCCGGAATGCCTTGCCGTATTGGTGTATCCTATTGCTCGATATGCTGATGATGCTTTTCGCCGGCATATTCACATACTGGATTTTTATTTATAACCGTGATATAGCTGTCGACGTCATCAAATTATTCAGGACGCTGTGTATGTATGTCCTGCCCACGCTCGTCGGTGCTCGTATGTTCCATACCTACTCCGGTATTGCGCGCTATTCGTCGTTCATTGACCTGGCCAATATCGCCTATGCCGGTGCGGTATCGTTGATTGTGGCCTATGCCTGGCATTTCTATATCCTGACGTTCCCTACGGAGGTGTTCTATCACTTATACTTCCGTCATATCGTGCTGATGTATATTATCGGTACTGCCTTGATATGGAGTAGCCGTTTGCTGGTAAAGACGCTCTACGACGTTCTGACCACCAACAATCAAACCTTACGAACCTTGATATATGGTATCAAGGAGGGAGGTATCGGTCTTGCCAAGAATGTCCGTTCGCTGCAGACAAGGCCCTATTTTATCAAAGGATTCATTTCGCCCGAGAAGGTGTCAGAACATGTGCGTCTGTTGGGTGAGCGGGTGTATAACATTGACGACCATTTGGATACCGTTATCCGAAAAATCCATATTCAGGCCGTGCTGATACCGGGAACGTTGGTTGAGTCATTCCGTAATAATGCCTATCTGCAGGATATGTTACTGTCGGCAGGTGTTAAGATTTATATGGCACATCATGCCCGTGAGGTGGATGACCCTAACCGTGAGGCAGATGATGATGAATACAGCCTGCGTGAGGTTAGCGTAGAAGACTTGCTGCCCCGTGAACAGATTCACGTCGACATGAGGTCGGTATGGAAGTTGCTCAGCGGCCATCGGGTGCTGATTACTGGCAGTGCCGGCTCTATAGGTTCTGAGTTGGTGCGCCAGATAGCCTCTTGCAAACCCTCGAACATGCTGTTGGTAGACCAGGCTGAGACGCCCGAGCACGACATTCGTGTGATGATGGCTCGCGACTATCCCGATGTGAAGGCTGAGACGGTGGTGACCAGCATCTGCAAGGCCGACCGTATGGAACAGCTCTTTGCGGAGTTCCGTCCGGAATATGTCTTCCACGCGGCTGCCTATAAGCATGTGCCGATGATGGAGGACAACCCTTCGGAAGCCGTCCAGAATAATATCTATGGCACGAAGGTGATAGCCGACCTGAGCGTGAAGTACGGCGTCAGGAAGTTTGTGATGGTGTCGACCGACAAGGCTGTTAATCCGACGAACGTCATGGGCTGTTCAAAGCGCATCTGCGAGATCTATGTCCAGTCGTTGGATGCTGAGCTGAAGTGGCAGCAGATCAAGCAGCGCCGCGATGGTCAGACGGTTGGTGAAGAGCCGACGCAGTTTGTGACGACTCGTTTCGGCAACGTGTTAGGCTCCAATGGCTCCGTCATTCCCCTGTTCCGCGAGCAGATACGTCGTGGCGGTCCGGTGACGGTGACTGATCCACGCATCGTGCGCTACTTCATGCTTATTCCGGAAGCCGTCAAACTGGTGTTGGAGGCTGGTACGAAAGGTAATGGCGGCGAGATATTCGTCTTCGACATGGGCAAGCCCGTGAAAATTGCTGACCTGGCTCAGCGTATGATTCAGCTGTCAGGAGCTTCTGGCGTGGAAATTAAATACACGGGCCTGCGTCCTGGTGAGAAGCTCTATGAGGAAGTGCTGAATGTTGAGGAAGGCACGAAACCCTCGTTCCACGACAAGATTCGTATTGCCGAGGTGCGGCCTTATGATTACGACGAGGTGAACCAATGGATTACGGAACTGGTGGAGATAGCGTCACGCTATGACAATATGGCTACAGTTAAGAAAATGAAGGAGATTGTGCCGGAATACAAGTCGAACAACTCCGTCTACGAAAAACTTGATAATCAAAAAGAAAAAGATAAGGCATGAGAAAGAAACTACTGATGTTGGCAGCCGCGTTGCTGCTGTCGGGTGGTGCCGCCTTGGCACAGTCGATGAGTGACAGTCAGGTGATGGACTTCATCCAGCAGGAAATGAAAGCAGGCACGTCGCAGTCGCAGATTGTGACGAAGCTGGTGCAGCGTGGTGTGAAGATTGACCAGATTCGTCGGGTGCGCGCACAATACGAGAAACAACTGCGCAGCCGGGGACTCTCCAATAGTGCTGACGCTGCCGTTGAGGAGGTAGGAGCCCGTATGCGCTCCAGCAACAGCGAGACAGCTCAGGACTTGACATCGGGTCGTGACGGCAGTCAGGCCAGCCAGACGGCAGAGGCCGATGCCCGTTATGAAGAGATCCGTCAGAACGTCCGTGACCAGCGCGACGACACGAGCCGTGAACTTCGGGGAATGAAGGTCTTCGGCCGCGACATCTTCAATAACAGGCTGTTATCGTTCGAACCCAATATGAACATCGCCACACCGCAGGACTATGTACTTGGTCCCGGCGACCAGCTGGTGATAGATATCTATGGCGCTTCCCAGAAGTCGTATGAACTGACGGTATCGCCCGAGGGTGCTGTCACAGTTCCCGGCTATGGTCCTGTACAGGTGGGAGGACTGACGGTGGCTGCGGCACAGAACAAGGTGCGCAGCGGCTTGGGTGCCCGCTATAGCAGTTCCGACGTGAAGGTCAGTGTCGGGCAGACACGTACCATTCTGGTCAGCGTCATGGGTGAGGTAAAGGTGCCTGGCACGTATCATTTGAGTGCCTTCGCCTCCGTGTTCCATGCTTTGTATATGGCTGGTGGTATTAATGAACTTGGTACCCTGCGTAACATCAAGGTTTTCCGAAACGGTCGTCAGGTTACGGTTGTCGATGTCTACGAGTATATCCTTCATGGACGCCTTGCCGGCAATGTCCGTCTGAAAGAAGGCGATGTTGTTCAGGTGGGTGCCTACGATTGTCTTGTCGGTGTGACAGGCAATGTGAAGCGTCCGATGTTCTACGAGATGCGTCGTACAGAGAGCGTGAAGACGCTGATTGGCTTTGCCGGCGGTATGACTGGCGATGCCTATCGCAAGAGTGTCAGACTGACACGTCATAGCGGTGAGCGCTATGGTGTCTATAATATCGACGAGTTTGAGCAAGCCACCTTCCGTGTGGAGGACGGTGATGCTGTCGAGGTGGGCAGTATGCTGAACCGCTTCGAGTCGGTGGCTGAGGTCAGCGGTGCCGTCTTCCGTCCTGGTCAGTATCATATTGGTGACGGTGGCGTGACGACAGTCCGCGGGCTGATAGAAGCTGCCGACGGACTGACCGAGGATGCCTTTGGTGCTCACGGTGTGCTGCGCCGTCTGCGTGCCGACCGTTCGTACAAGGTGATTAGCGTTGATGTGGCAGGCATCCTGAGTGGTGCTGTAGCTGATATTCCCCTTGAGAGCGAAGATGAACTCTTCATCCCGACGCAGGCTGAGCTGATAGCCAGTCGGACGGTGACCATCGACGGTGAAGTCCTTGCACCAGGTGAATACCAGTGGGCCGCCGATATGACGGTGGAAGACCTGGTGATGCAGGCTGGTGGACTGACGGATGCCGCCTCGGTGGCCAAGGTCGACATCTCGCGACGACTGAGAGACCCGAAGGCTACAGAAGCCACTTCAGAGATTGCACAGACATTCAGCTTCGCGCTGAAGGATGGTTTTGTCATTGACGGCACACCCGGGTTCCTGTTGGAGCCTTACGACGTGGTGCAGGTGCGCCGCAGTCCGGGTTTCCACACGCCGCGACAGGTGACAGTCAGTGGTGAGGTGACTTTCGGCGGCAGCTATACGATGTCGAAGAAGAATCAGCGTCTGAGTGACTTGGTGAAGATGGCTGGTGGCGTCACCAAGGACGCCTATGTAGAAGGTGCCCGTTTGGTGCGTCGCATGAACGATATGGAGATTGCCCGTCGCAATATGGCTATGCTGACAGCCCGTCAGGGACAGGGAGCCCGTGACTCTGTATCGCTTGAGAAGCTGGCCGTTGACAGTGTCTATACGGTAGGTATCCGTTTGGACGAGGCTTTGAGACGTCCCGGTGGTGATGCCGACCTGGTGCTCCGTGAGGGTGACCAGCTCATCGTTCCTGAGTTTGAAGGAACGGTGAAAATCAGTGGTGACGTGATGTATGCTAACACGGTGGCTTATACCGGTGGCAAGAGTTATAAGTGGTATGTGAAACAGGCCGGCGGCTTTGGTCAGCGTGCCAAGAAATCGAAGACCTACGTGGTATATCCCAATGGCACGATGGCTATGGCCAAGCGCTCTACCGAGATATCCCCAGGCTGCGAGATTGTGGTGCCGTCGAAACCCAAGAAGGAAAATGTGACAGCCGCCCAGTGGGTGAGCATCGGCTCTGGCATAGCGGGTGTAATGACTTCAATAGCCATGATTTACTATGTGCTGACGAAATGATAGGAGAGACGACGATGGAAGATATTGAGAAGAAAACAGTAGACGCCGAGAGCAAGGAGAGCAGCATTGACTTCGTTGCTATGTGGCAGTCGGTAAAGCGCCGCAAGAAGCTTTACCTCAAGGTTTGTGGCGTCGCCTTTGTGCTGGCTTGCATCTATGCCTTTAGCCTGCCGAGGAGCTATACTTGCAAAGTCATGCTGGCACCAGAGTTGTCGACCAGCACCAGTCGCTCGTCGCTGAGTGCATTGGCATCGAGCTTTGGCTTGAGTCTTGGCTCAGGACGTAATGGCAGCGAGGCCCTTTTCCCGACATTATATCCCGACCTCATGAATTCCGTTGACTTCAAGACCAGTCTGTTCCCGGTGAAGGTGCGCCGCGATAAAGACACTCAGGAGATGACCTATTATGACTACTTGCTGAACGAGCAGAAGCGTCCGTGGTGGAGTTCTGCCATTGGTAGCGTGATGAAGGGCATCGGCAGTTTGCTGGCAGGAAATGATACGATGGCAAAGGTTCAGAAACCCGTTGATCCCTTCCGATTGACGAAGCGTCAGACGGCGGTGTCGAAGATGATTAACAATCGTGTGGTGTGCGACGTCGACAAGAAGACGTTGGTCATCACCATCCAGGTGACAGACCAAGATCCGCTGGTATGTGCCACAATGGCAGATTCCGTACAGGAACGTTTGCAGACCTTTATCACCGAATACCGTACGTCGAAGGCCCGTAAGGACTTGGAGTACAATCAGAAACTCTATGTCGAGGCCAAGCATGAGTATGACAGGGCACGACAGTTGTATGCCACCTTCAGCGATGCCAACCAGGACTTGATTCTGCAGAGCGTTCGTACGCGTCAGGTTGATCTTGAGAACGAGATGCAGCTGAAGTTCAATACCTACAATGCTATTGCTGCACAGCTGCAGGCTGCCAAAGCTAAGGTTCAGGAAGAGACGCCAGCCTTCACAACACTGCAGAGTGCTACGGTGCCAGTCACGCCGGCTGGTCCGAAGAAGAAGCAGATAGTGCTTGTCGCCCTGTTCTTAGCTTTCCTCGGTACGACGGTATGGGTGTTTTATAAAGATAATTTGCTGAAACCGCTGTTAGGACTCTAAGCGGTACGCAGAATGATGCTCGTAGCGCCAATGGTAAAGAGAGTGCCGTCGTCGATGACGCGGCGCTCTTTTCCTTTTATCTCCACGTTATCAACGAAGGTGCCGGTATTGCTGTTGTTGTCGGAGAGGGTATAGCGCAACTCTCCGCGCTTGTTGCGGCTGACGTTGATGGTGCAGTGGTTG
Source organism: uncultured Prevotellaceae bacterium (assembly GCA_900321965.1). GTDB lineage: Bacteria > Bacteroidota > Bacteroidia > Bacteroidales > Bacteroidaceae > Prevotella. The sequence goes on along the minus strand of ONYA01000002.1, from coordinate 82,536 downwards.
AGGTCTACGCTGGGATCAACGGTTTCAAATGCGGTGTTAATGGGGTTGCCCTTCTGATAGCGGCCAATGACATTGTCGCCCATCTGTAGGGGAATGACCTGTTTGAAATGGAATACGTTCTCGATAACGACAATCGAGCCGCAGCCTCCTTCGTTAGCCTGCTCGTCAGGATTTTCTTCCTTCTGTGTGGCCTTCAGTTTGGAAACGCCGATGCGTATACCGAACTGCTTACCACATTCCTCACATTGGAAGACCAACGACTGGCCTTCTGTGTATTTCGTCTCATCAAAGATGATGTAATGGTCACACTTGGGACAACGGACGCGTTTCATGACTCTGTCTTTAGTTTGTAAACCCAAGCCTCGGCCAGGCCTTTCTCGTGGTGGATGTCGTGCAACGCCTGATAAGCTTCGGCCTCGGTCTCATAGTTGCCGCAGATGACGCGCCTAACGCTGTTGTGTACATAAATACGTGCATCAATACCCTTTTCCTGCAGCTGAATGACAAACTCATTGGCATTGCGCTCCGATACCTGACTGGCTAAAACAATGCAGTAGGGCGTGGAAGCCGGTGCCGGAGTTGCCGGCTTTGCTGCCGGTGTTGCTATGGTGTCAACAATCGTTGTGTCTTTTTGGGTGATAGTCTTGCGGATGGCCTGACGGTCAAATGTTGCTGGCGCTGCCTTGGCATTTGTGTCTTTTATCATCAGCGGCAGGTTTACCTGACTCATACTGACTCCTGACAGACTCTCGTTACTGACGGGTGTCGTAAAGACGAAGAACGCTAAGATAGCTGCTGCTATGGCTACGGTATTGCGCACCCATGCGAGGGGGATGGTAAGCGCTTCTTTGCGATCAGTCGTGTCAGAAGGCTCTGATACGTCCACTTGTTTGGTGTCATTAGCGACTTTAGCTTTTGTAGCAGGGACATAATTTGGCAAGTAAGTAACCTCTAAGGCGCTCAGTCCGTAGAGCTCTGGAGTAAGGATGCCTGCCTCGCAGGGCTCGAAAGCTATGTGTCCCTCGTCGTTGAAGGTCAGCCGTCCGATGTCGTTCAGGTCGTAGAACCCTTCATTACGTAGGTGCTGCCAAAGTTCGGTCACCTCGGCCTCGATACGTCGGATAGCCTCGGGGTAGCTGATGTCGTAGGCCTCGACATAGGACTGTGCTAAAAGTGAGTCGTTGAGTTTGAGCTGGGGATTGAAACCCAAGGTGCGCTGTGGCGGCAGGAAGAGATGGTCCTCCTCGTCGTAGCATGCCTCACGGTGATGCGCCATAAAGCCCCCTAAATCAGGCACTATGACGCAATCGTTCTCCAAAAGTAGGATTTCAATATGTCTTTCCAGTTCAATCACGAGTGCAAAATTACTGTTTTTTTATGATATTGCCAAGAAAAACAGATGAAAAATTTTCGAGCCAGTCGTCGATAAGCATTCGAGCTATGGAGAGTTTTTCGGGAATTGTCGGCAGATTGTCCCGGCGGAACCAGCCAGCCCGGGCTATCTCGCTCTGTTGGAGATGGAGTTCGCCGCTGACATAGTCGGCATGGAAACCCACCATCAGACCGCAAGGGTAGGGCCAGGGCTGTGAGCCGAAGTAGCGGATGTTGGTGATGGTGACACCCGTCTCCTCAAGTGCTTCGCGTGCTACTGCCTCTTCCAGCGTCTCGCCTGTTTCGACAAAGCCTGCCACAAGACCATAGAAGTCGGTACGGAAGTTCTTGGCCCGCACCAACAGCACCTCGTCGCCACGATGGATGAGTACGATGACGGCAGTAGCCAACTGCGGCCATATTTCCTTGCCGCATTCTGTACATTTCTTTGAGATGGCGGTGTCCATACGCATCGGGGAACCACAGACACCACAGAACTTCGTATTCTGATCCCAGTAAAGCAGTTCCTGACACTTGCCCGCCTTGAGATAGAGCTCGCGTGGCAATTTGTAGTAGCTCTGGCGCAGGGGTACTGTCTCAGGGTGAGGTGCGTCTATCCGGTATGTCACGACCTCCGTACCGTCATCCATAGGCGTGATGGGCATAAGGTGCGTCCAAGGCTTCACTTCCGTTGGCGGTTCCTCGCAGAGCGGAATCGTAAAGGTGCCATCAGGCCGTTGCTCTAACAGCAATTCGTCCTTGCAGAATACAAAATAGTACTTCTTCATTGTCCAAAGAGTTGGAGACTGTCGCGACGCAGGGCCGGCTTCACCCATGCTTCGGGCACGAAGCGCCAGTTGTGGTTGGGTTGCGGGTCAATGGTTCCTTGACGCTCGATTTCCTCAGTCAAATAGTGACGCTGGTCGAGTTCGGTGTGGAAAAGTACGCGGCTCTCCAGCGAGTCCTTGGGGATGCCGGCACCACGGATGAGCAGTTCGCCGCCACCATTGGCACGGTAGCTGTTCATCACCACCTTATACCATTTCTTCTCGTCAAAGGGCTGGCCGTTCGACATCTGCAGGATGCGCACCTTCTGACCGTCGGGCTTGGTCAGGTCTACCTCGTAGTCGATACCGCAGGCGGAGTCAAAGTTAAAGGTAAAATACTGAAAACCAGTACGCTGCTGGTCTTCCTTCGATGCATCGTTCAGGCGCAGGGCATGGTCGTCAGGACTGGTCATTGTGTTGCCCCACATGCCGTAAGAGAACTCTAAGTGCTTGCGAATCTCTTCGCCCGTCATACGGAGGACGTAGAGCAGGTTCTCGAAACGATAGAGCTTGAACATATCGGCCTGTGTGACGTCGCCGGCATCAATGACCGTGTTAAACGACAGCGGGGCGTTGAACGAGATATCGGCCTTCGATATCTGTAGCTGCAGGTTGTGGATGAGGTCGGTGAAAGCTGAATTGCCGAAGAAGCTCTCGCGGGTGTAGATGGGGTGCTCGAAACGACCGATGCGACGGTCAACGTATGCCTTGATCTTGTCGATGGTTGGTTGGAAATGACTGACCATCTGCTGGTCTATCTGCTCGTCGCCGACGTTGACGATATTGCCCTTGATGTCTTTCTTTGTCAGGTGTCCGTTGGTGTAGGTCAGCTCTATCTCGGCTTCGGCCACGTTGATGGCGTAGCATGAAGGGTCGACGATGAGCGTCTTCCCGCCGGCAACATTGTCAATCTGCTCATTATGAACCTGATGGTCATGACCGAAGAAGATGACATCGAACTCAGGTACCTCGCGGGCCACCGATGCCGTACCATCTTCTTCATACTCGGGTGTGACGATGCCGCCATCCTTGCCGCTGTGGAAGAGTCCGAAGATGAGGTCAGGACGTTCGTATTCTTTGATGTATTTTACCCATTTCTTGGCGCAACTGACCATCTCCTCAAACTCCATACCCTTCCAGACGCTCTCGTTGAGCCAGTTGGGAATGGCGGGGGTGAGCATACCGATAATGGCAATCTTGACTCCCTCGACATAGTGGATAGAGTAGGGCTGTAGTCCTGCGTAGACAGCTGTGGGACGACCGTTCAGCGATGCGGCGTCGGGCTGCTCCTTCCAGACAATGTTGGCACCCAACAGCGGACAGCGCACTTCACGAATCCACTTGTCATACACCTTATGGCCAGGCTCGATGTCGTGGTTGCCCACGGTTTCGGCGTCGTACTTCATGTAGTTGATGACTTGTGCAGCGAGGTTCTCGTCCTGCGGCATGACATAGTTCGACCAGTAGACGCAGGGCTGCCCCTGCAGGATGTCACCGTTGTCAATGAGCAGCATGTGGTCGCCATACTGCTGGCGCTGCTTTTTAATATAGGTATTCACGCGTGCGAGCGTACCTTTTAATGGCTTCTTCTCCATAAAGTCGTAGGGGAAGAAATGACCGTGTACGTCGCTGGTTTCGACAATCTTCAGCTTGACAGTACGTGTCGTCGTGGCTGAGACTGCCGACGACAGCAGTAGCAGGGCTGCCCAAATAATGTTCTTCATCGTTTCGGTTTTTAGAATTTGACTGCAAATATACGATTTTTTCTTCAATTGCAGTTGTTATGATTCTTTTTTTTTGCTCTTACAGCATCGTTGGCACGCTTTTTGCTCGAAATTTTATAAAAAAGATAGGAGGAAAGCGTATGGCATTCATAGACTATTACAAGATTTTAGGCGTCGATAAGACGATACCCCAGAAAGACGTGAAGCGTGCTTACCTGAAGCGCGCCAAACAGTTTCATCCTGACTTGCACCCCGACGATCCGAAGGCGAAGGCAAAGTTCCAGGCCTTGAACGAGGCCTACGACGTCATTGGTGACCCGGAGAAGCGCAAGAAGTACGATCAGTATGGAGAACAATGGAAGCAGGTCGACCAGATGGGAGGCGGCTTCGGTGGTGGCCGGGGCGGTGGTTCGCCGTTCGATGGCTTCGACTTCTCTAACTTCACCAAAGGCTCTGGTGGCGGCGGTTTCTCGTCGTTCTTCGAGAGTCTCTTTGGCGGTGCCGGCGGCGACTCACCCTTCGGTGGCTTTGGCCGTCAGCAGGCTCCGCAGGAGTCGCAGGCTTCTGTCACCATTGATATGTATATCGCCCTGCTTGGCGGTGAGATCATCGTGAGCCTGCAAACAGGAACCAAACTTAAGCTGAAAGTAAAGCCAGGCACGCAACCTGGTACGAAAGTCCGTCTGCGCGGCAAGGGGCAGGGCGGGCGCGACCTTATTATCACCTATCAGGTGACGCTGCCTACGACGCTCAGCGACCACCAGAAAGAACTGTTACAGCAGATGCGACTCGGCTAAGAACGCTTCGGCCCGCTTCAGGTCTTCGGGAGTATCGATGCCGACCGTCTCTACCGTTGTTTCGCCTACCCGTATACGGTAGCCGTTCTGCAGCCAGCGAAGCTGTTCTAAACTTTCTGCCTTTTCAAGCGGACTCTGTGGCAGTTTGGTAATGGCAGAAAGTGCTTCGCGGCGATAGGCATAGATGCCCAGATGCTTGAGGAATGGGTATTGCTGCATCCATTCAGACTTTTCCTTGCCGCGTATGAAAGGTATTATCGACCGGCTGAAGTAGAGCGCAAAGCCGTTGACGTCGGTGACAATCTTTGGTGAATTGGGATTCTCCGTGGCCTCTATTGAGTCAAAACGCTTGCCGAGGGTTCCTATCTGCGTTTGCGGGTCGTCGAAGAGCTGGCAGAGTGTTTCTATTTGTGACCGCTGAATGAAAGGCTCGTCGCCCTGCACATTGATGATAACGTCGGCCGTTGTGCCAATCTTCGTGGCGGCTTCCTCAATGCGGTCAGTGCCGCTCTTGTGGTCGGTGCGAGTCATGATGGCCTGTCCGCCAAACTCTAATACCTTATTATATATACGTTGGTCGTCGGTGGCCACGTACGCTTCGCCCAGAACGCTAACGGCTTGTTCGTAGACTCTCTGGATGACGGGCTTGCCACCTAACTCAGCCAGCGGCTTGCCTGGAAAACGTGTCGAGGCATAGCGCGCTGGAATGATTGCGATAAATTTCATGTAATGTATTTTTAATAATCGAACGTCCCATATTCGCTTTTGATGGTGAGTGAACGCGGACCTTCTTCAATATGTCCGACCACCTGGGCGTCGATATTGAACGACTTGGAGATGGCGATGACTTGTTCGGCCACTTCGGGACGGACGTAGATTTCCATACGGTGTCCCATGTTGAACACCTGATACATCTCGCGCCAGTCGGTGCCTGAGCATTCGTGGATGGCACGGAAGAGCGGCGGCACGGGGAACATGTTGTCCTTAACGACGCGGCAGTTGTCGCCGACGAAGTGAAGGACCTTGGTCTGGGCGCCACCCGTACAATGGACCATACCGTGAATCTCGGGGCGCAGCTGGTCGAGCAGGCGCTTAATGACGGGAGCGTAGGTGCGGGTGGGCGAGAGAACGAGCTGGCCTGCGTCGACGGGAGAACCGTCGACAGCATCCGTCAGCTTGTACTTGCCGCTGTAGACGAGGTCGTCGGGGACGGCGTGGTCGTAGCTCTCAGGATACTGCTCTGCCAAGTATTTGGCAAAGACATCGTGGCGGGCGCTTGTCAGACCGTTGGAACCCATACCACCGTTATACCGTTTCTCGTAGGTGGCCTGTCCTGTTGAGGAGAGTCCGACGATGACGTCGCCCGGGCGGATGTTGGCATTGTCGATGACGTCGCTGCGACGCATGCGGCAAGTGACGGTAGAGTCGACGATGATGGTACGTACAAGGTCGCCCACGTCGGCGGTCTCGCCTCCGGTGGGGTAGATGCCGATGCCCATCTCGCGCAGTTCCTGCAGCAGTTCGTCGGTGCCGTTGATAATGGCCGAGATGACCTCGCCAGGGACGAGCATCTTGTTGCGCCCGATGGTTGACGAAACGAGGATATTGTCGACAGCGCCCACACAGAGCAGGTCGTCGGTGTTCATGACGATGGCGTCCTGGGCAATGCCCTTCCATACGCTGAGGTCGCCCGTCTCGCGCCAGTACATATAGGCTAACGACGACTTCGTGCCGGCACCGTCGGCATGCATGATGTTGCAGTATTCCGGGTCGCCGCCCAAGATGTCGGGAATAATCTTACAGAAGGCCTGTGGATAAAGACCTTTATCGATGTTCTTGATGGCGGCGTGTACGTCCTCCTTGGCGGCACTCACGCCACGTTGCATGTATCTGTTGTCCATCACCGTTTAGAATTTAACTTTGGGAGCACTCTCGGCACCAGCTTCAGCCTCGAACTTGCTCATCTTGTCGAAACCAAAGATACCAGCCAAGATATTCTTGGGGAATGAGCGGATGACGACATTGTACTGCTGAACGACGGCATTGAACTTGTTGCGAGCCTCGTTGATGCGGTTCTCGGTACCTTCTAACTGTGCCTGCAAATCCTTGAAGTTCTCGTTAGCCTTCAGGTCGGGATAGTTCTCCTGGACGGCAATCAGGCGACCTAAGGCAGCACCCAGCTCGCCCTGTGCCTTCTGGTACTCCTGCAGCTTCTCAGGTGTCAGATTGGTGGGGTCGAGGGTAATCTGCGTGGCCTTGGCGCGTGCGTTGACCACAGCCTCGAACGTTCCCTTCTCATGCTCGGCATAGCCCTTGACAACCTCTACCAGGTTGGGAATGAGGTCGGCACGACGCTGATAGGCCGACTGTACGTTAGCCAGAGCGGTGGTAGCGTTCTCCTGTTCGCTCACCATTGAGTTGTAAGCACTGGCAGCCCACATGGCGATAACGACCACAGCTGCAATAATTCCGATGGTTCCTTTTGTCAGTTTCATCTTTTCTTATGTTTAATGGTTAATACTTTTTTCTGTCTTTCTTTTTGGGGCCTTTCCGTTACCAGCTCGACGTGGCACCACCGCCACCAGAGCTGCCTCCGCCGAAGCTACCTCCGCTGAAGCCTCCACCGCCGCCGCTGAAGCCACCTCCACCGCCGCCGAAGCCTCCGCCACTTGTGACAACAAAGGCAGCCTGCTCAACGAATGGGTTGGCGGCCAGCGCTGCTCCTGCGTTCATCATACCATAGCGGCGGGCTATGTAGAGGAAGAAAAGAACCCAGAAGGCGGTTGTAATTCCGTAGATGGGCATAGACCCCAAATCGTCGTCAGCCTGCGTGGTGACTAACGGCGACATCACGGGCATCTCCTTGTGCCGTAGCAGGTTGTAGACGGCCTGCGTCAGGTAGAGCATGCCACTGTCGGGCATCTCGGCCTTCATGCTCGGCACTAAATACTCGCTCTGCAGTCGCGAACACTCGGCATCTGTAAGGTCGGCCTCTAACGAACGGCCGGTATGGGTGCGGAACAAGTGGTCGCCGTAGGCCAGCACCATCACCAGTCCGCGGTCGTTCTTGCCTACGTGGTAGGTGTCGAAGATGTCCTGGGCAAAGCGGAAGATGTCCTGGTTCTCTACGTGGTTGACGATGGCAACGACCGACTCGATGCCTAAGCTGTCGTCCATCTCCTTGAGGATGATGTTCAGCTTCTGCTCTGTCTCTGCCGTCACGATGCCGTCGGGGTTCGACACGTAGCGCGATGCGTCCTCAAAGTGTGGCATGGGTATTTCCGTAGCCGTCCACACTTTCTCCTGAACCTCCTCCATAAGTGCCATTGACTGGTCATCCTGAGGCTCATCCATCGACGCCAAAGAGTAGTTGCAGCATACGAGCTGCGTGAAGACACCTGCTGCGATGAGTTTCTTCCAATAGCCCTTGTAAGCAAACACCTTGGCTGTCCGCGATTTCCATTCTTCCTGAATGGTCTTGCACTCTTCCAGGAATTTCTCCTTGTTCTCCTCGTACATGGCTGAATACTCCTTCTTGGCAGCCTTCGTGCCTGTGAGCATGACTTGCTTACGGGTTTCAAAGGACAGTTCCATCTGGTGCGTGGCGTCGTTATATTGGTCGGCCAACTGCTGGATGGCCTTTTTGCGTTCGGCTAACAATTTGCGCTGCTCTGCGCGGTTCTTCTTGTCTGTCAGTAGTCCGCTGGCTATCAGGGTGCCGAAGGTGCCACTATATATATAAGGTAGAAGCTCGGCGATGGCTTTGTCGGCGCCGATGATGTGTGGCAGGAACATCGCCAAGATGGTGGCGACGGCCCCTAACATGATTTTCGTTGCTTTGTTGTTCATGCTTCAATAGTTACTTCTCGTGCCAGAACTCCCACGAAGCGAAGGCTTGCAGGAGCAGCATCTCAAGTCCGTTCTTCACTTCAGCCCCCTGTTCACGGCCACGTCTCATGAAGAGGGTCTCGTCAGGATTGTAGATGAGGTCGTAGAGAATGGTGTGATAGTCCATTGCCTCGTAGGGCAGGGGAGGGCACTCTTCCGTATGGGGGTACATTCCCACGGGTGTGCAGTTGACGATGACGTTGTATTCCTTGATGACTTCTGGGGTGATAGTTTCATACTGGATGGTTCCGGGACGCTGGTAGCGGCTGACGAAGACTGTCTCCAGCCCTAACGACTTCAGACCGTAGTTTATAGCCTTTGAAGCGCCTCCTGTACCAAGAATCAGTGCCTTCTTGTGCCACTTCTTATCGAGCATCTGCTCAATGCTTTGCGTGAAGCCTATAACATCGCTGTTATAGCCTTTCAGCTTGATGTTCTTGCCTTCGTGAGTCACACGGATGACATTAACGGCACCAATGGCCTGTGCCTCAGGAGTGATGCTGTCAAGGAACTCTATCACCTTCTCCTTGTATGGGATGGTGACGTTAAGACCGCGCAGCGTAGTGTTGGTGTCAAGTATCTCCTGCAGCTGGTCGATGCTCGAAATCTCGAAGTTTTCATACTTCGCGTTGATACCCTCATCGGCAAACTTCTGGTTGAAGTAGCTGATAGAAAACGAGTGGCCTAACGGGTAGCCGATCAATCCATATTTATCCATTTGCTCGTGTTTTATTTTGTTGCAAAATACATCGTGCAGATGCCGAAGGTGAGTCGTTTAAAGCCTGCGTCGCTGAATCCGGCCTTCTTCATAATATCTTTCATCTGCTCGCCTTGTGGAAAGGCTTCGATGGTCTTTGTCAAATAGGAGTAGGCACTTGTGTCCTTACTGATGAGCCGTCCGTATATGGGCAGCACGGTATGAGAATAGACGTGGAAGAGTTGCTTCATGGGGAACGTCACTGGTGTGGTTAGTTCGACGATACTCAGGTGTCCACCCTTGCGCAATACGCGGCACATCTCAGACAATCCGCGATCCAGGTTGGCAAAGTTGCGGATGCCGAAGGCTGCCGTTACCGCATCAAACGTTTCGTCCTGATAGCTTAGGCTGAGGCAGTCTTCCTTAACGAAAGAGATGATATCCGACAGTCCTGCCTGTTCCACCTTCTGTCGCCCAATCTCCATCATGCCTTCGCTGATGTCGGCACCAATGAGTCGGGTGGGGTGGAGTATCTGGGCGGCAAGGATGGCGAAGTCCCCTGTACCCGTAGCAATGTCGAGCATTGTCTTCGGGCTGTAGGGAGCCAACATACCAATGGCTTTGCGACGCCATCTACGGTCGATGTCCCATGACAAACGATGGTTCAGCTTGTCATAAGTAGGCGCAATGTTGTCGAACATTTGCTCCACCTGACAGGCTTTCTCACCGTCATTATAGGGCTTTATCTCTTCCTGTTTATACATTACCTGGTTTTCAGATAGTCGCTGACGTTCTTTTCTATTCTGGCAGCAATATCTCCCTCTTCTGTTGCCTTGTCGAATTTCTCGCCCACGATGTGCTCGTACAGCTCGATATAGCGCTCTGATACGCTCTCGGCATATTCGTCGGTAATCTCGGGCATCACTTGTCCCGGCTCGTTCATGAAGTCGTGCTCGATGAGCCACTGGCGAACGAACTCCTTCGACAACTGGCGTTGGGGCTCACCCTTAGCCAGCTTCTCCTCGTAGCCGTCGGCATAGAAGTAGCGGCTGGAGTCGGGCGTGTGAATCTCGTCGATGAGGATGACCTTGCCGTCGCGCTTGCCAAACTCATACTTCGTGTCGACGAGAATGAGGCCGCGCTTGGCGGCAATCTCTTGTCCACGGGCGAAGATCTTGCGTGTGTAGTCCTCCATCACGGCATAGTCCTCTGCCGAGACGAGTCCTTGGGCGATGATTTCCTCCTTCGAGATGTTCATATCGTGACCCTCGTCGGCCTTGGTGGTCGGTGTGATGATTGGCTCGGGGAAACGCTCGTTCTCCTTCATACCGTCAGGCAGCTTCACACCGCACAGCTCTCTGCAGCCGTTCTTGTATTCGCGCCAAGCGGAGCCAGTCAGGATGGAGCGTATAATCATCTCGACGCGGAACCCTTCACACTTCAGACCAACGGTCACCATCGGGTCGGGCGTAGCCAACTTCCAGTTAGGGCAGATGTCGGTTGTGGCATCCAGGAACTTGGCTGCTATCTGATTCAGCACCTGACCCTTGAACGGTATACCTTTAGGAAGAACGACGTCGAACGCAGAGATGCGGTCGGTGGCCACCATTACCATCAGGTCGTCGTTGATGTTGTACACGTCACGGACTTTACCGTGATAAACACTCTTCTGTCCCTCGAAGTGGAACTCAGTCTTTGTTAATGCTTTCATTGCTGTTATTGTATTCTTTATCGTATTGTTCGTATGCATTGACGATGCGCGTCACTAACTTATGGCGAACGATGTCGCGACGGTCGAGGTTGACGACCCCGATGCCTTCCACATTATTTAATATATGCAGAGCCTCGATGAGTCCCGATTTCTGCGAACGCGGCAGGTCAATCTGTGTCATGTCGCCCGTGATAATCATCTTGGTGTTCCAACCCATACGGGTCAGGAACATCCGTATCTGCGCTGGCGTCGTGTTCTGGGCCTCGTCGAGAATGACCACTGCGTCTGACAGCGTACGGCCACGCATGAAGGCGAGTGGTGCTATCTGGATAATATGTTTTTCCATCATGTCTTGCAGCTTCACCTGCGGCAACATATCCTCCAACGCGTCATATAGCGGTTGCAGGTAGGGGTCAATCTTGTCCTTCATGTCGCCAGGCAGGAATCCTAACTTCTCGCCAGCCTCTACTGCGGGTCTCGACAGGATAATCTTCTTGGCCGTCTTATCCTTCAGCGCCTTCACAGCTAAGGCTATTGACAGATAGGTCTTTCCTGTTCCCGCAGGACCTACGGCAAACACCATGTCGTTCTGCTTGAAGGCTTCAATCAGCCGCTGCTGGTTTTCTGAACGGGCCTTGATAGGACGCCCCGACATCGAGTAGACCACCACGTCATCAGGTACTTCCTTTGCACGCCCGCCACGGATAATGTCGAGTATGTCTTCTTCGCGTAAAGAGTTGAATTTCAGAATATGTCTTCGTATAGTCTCAATGTTCTCTTCAAAAGCAGCCATCTGCTCTTCGTCGCCTAAGACGCGGATAACATTGTCGCGGGCAACGATGCGTAACTTAGGGAATAGCGATCTGATGATTTGCAGATGACTATTGCCGACACCATAGAAAACGACGGTGTCAATGTCTTCGAGTACAATATGTTTTTCTATCAAACTGTATACAAATTTGAAATTTGCTTGCAAAGTTACGAAAAGTCGAGAGCAAAACAAAAGAATTATTCCTTTTTTTGCCGAGACGGAGTAACTTCGCTGATTTTTTCGGCAAAGTTACGCAAAAAAATTGTATCTTTGCACCCGAAATGGATTTTTTTTGATGAAACTGACTAAAAAGAGATATTTACAAGGGTTTGTTGTTGTCACATTGTTTCTTGCGGCTGTTCGATGGACGTTTCCAAGAGTGGCTGGGACTACGGACGTTGTTTCCTCTGAAGATGAACAAGTTGATGAGATAGAATCGCCTGTTACATTGTCGCCTTCGACAGCGAAACCTCATCGCATCCTTTCCGTGCCCAGCTATAAGGAGGCTTTTCCTGATACCAATGCCGTGCAGTTGGTTGCTGCCCAACAATGGGGTGTTCCACCTGTGAAGGACCGAACTGATGCCGAATCTCGTAAGAAAGAGTTGGTGTACATTGACTGTTCTCCTTATTATCACGTTGACAAGTTGCGTCAGAGTATTCCTTATCTGGTGCCCCGTGCTGCAATTTTGCTGCAGGACATTGGCCATGCATTCTTTGATAGTCTTTATGTGAAAGGTGTTCCCCTTCATCGTTTCATTGTTACCAGTGTGCTGCGTTCTCAGGAGGATGTGGCTCGTCTGCGGCGGTTCAATGGTAATGCAACAGAAAACTCTTGCCACCTTTACGGCACCACATTCGACATCTGCTACAATCGCTATGAGACGGTGGAAGACCCGAAAGGCCCCAGTCGCCGTCAGGTGCGTAACGACACTTTGAAATTTGTGCTCTCCGAGGTGTTACGCGATATGCGCGAGCAAGGACGTTGCTATATTAAGTATGAGGTAAAGCAAGGATGCTTTCACATGACCGTGCGATAATCTGTCATAAGATATAATAATTCCTAAAACTTTTTTTTATTCAAAAAATATTATTATCTTTGCACGTCAATTTAGATATACAACAACTTATATAATAAAAACACAACTTATGTCTAACAACAAAGAAAAACTCTTCAGCGAGTTTCAGGCGCCGACCACTCAGGAGTGGCTCGACAAGATTCAGGTCGACCTGAAAGGTGCAGACTTCCAGAAACGACTCGTATGGAGAACCAACGAGGGGTTCAATGTGCAACCCTTCTATCGCCGCGAGGACTTGAAAGACCTCAAGGCTGTCGATTCACTTCCTGGCGAGTTCCCGTTCGTCCGTGGTAACAAGAAGGACAACAACCTGTGGCTTGTCCGTCAGGACATCGTCGTTGAGGATGCTGCCGAGGCAAACAAGAAGGCCCTCGACATCCTGAACAAGGGTGTCGACTCGCTCGGCTTCAAGATTTCGGGCAGCGACGTCAATGCCCAGTTCATCGCCACCCTGCTCGACGGCATCCTTCCGGAGTATGTCGAGCTGAACTTCAAGACCTGTCAGCGCCATTGTGTGGAACTGGCTGAAGTGCTGGTGGCTTACTTCAAGGAGAAGCAGTATCCGCTGGCCGACCTGAAGGGCAGCATCAACTTCGACCCCATCGAGAAGATCCTGACCAAGGGTAAGGATGTGTCTGCGCTGTGTGCTGAGGTTGCCCCTCAGCTCATCGCTGCCCTGAAGGAGCTGCCCGGCTACAAGTGCATCAACGTCAACAGCGTGTCGCTCAACAATGCCGGCTGCTATATCTACCAGGAATTAGGCTACGCTCTGGCATGGGGTGCTGAGTATCTGAACATCCTCACCGAGGCAGGCGTCGATGCTGCCGAAGCTGCCAAGCGCATCAAGTTCAACATGGGCGTCTCTGAGAACTACTTTATGGAGATTGCCAAGTTCCGTGCTGCCCGCCTGCTCTGGGCGCAGATTGTGAAGCAGTACGAGGTGCCTGATGAGGCTTGCCAGATGCACGCCTGCGCTATCACCTCTGAGTACAACCAGACGCTGTTCGACTCCTACGTCAACCTGCTCCGTTCGCAGACCGAGACCATGTCGGCAGCCCTGGCTAATGTCGACTCTATCGTCGTCACACCTTTTGACAAGCCATACGAGACCCCGACGGAGTTTGCCGAGCGTATCGCCCGCAACCAGCAGCTGCTGCTGAAGGAGGAGGCTCACTTCGACAAGCTCGTTGACGTTGCTGGTGGTTCTTACACCATCGAGCACCTGACCGACGCCATCGCACAGGAGGGCTGGAAGCTGTTCCTCGCAGTCGAGGAGGCTGGCGGTTTCCTCGCCGAGGCTCTGAACGGCAACATCACCAACGCCGTGAACGCCTCTAACGACAAGCGCCACGCTGCTGCTGCCACCCGTCGCGAGTTCATCCTCGGTACCAACCAGTTCCCCAATTTCACCGAGACCAGCGACGGCAAGCAGCCTCTCAGTTCAGCATGTGGCTGTGCCACAGCCACCCACGAAACGGGCGAACTGCCCGCTCTGAACACCCAGCGCCTCGCCTCGGAGTTCGAGACCCTGCGCCTCTCCACGGAGAAGGCCGAGAAACAGCCCATCGCCTTCATGCTCACCATTGGCAACCTCGCCATGCGTCAGGCTCGTGCCCAGTTCTCGTGCAACTTCCTTGCCGCTGCCGGTTACAAGGTGATGGACAACCTCGGCTTCAAGACCGTCGAGGAGGGTGTCGACGCTGCCCTCGAGGCCAAGGCCGACATCGTGGTCATCTGCTCCAGCGACGATGAGTATGCTGAGTATGCCATTCCTGCTTTCCAGTACCTCAACGGTCGTGCTATGTTCGTCGTAGCCGGTGCTCCCGCCTGCTCGGAAGACCTCAAGGCCGCCGGTATCGAGAATTTCATTCACGTTAAGTCTAACCAGCTCGAAACGCTCCGCGCGTACAATGCTAAACTCGGAATCTAATTATGGCACGCAAACAATTTAAAGATATCGATATCTACGCTGGCATTCAGCAGAAGAATGGCCAGCAGTGGCAGAAAGAGAATGGCATCAGCGCTTCGTGGCGTACGCCCGAGCAGATTGACATTCAGCCTGTTTATACTAAGGAAGACCTCGAAGGCATGGAGCACCTCGACTTCACAGCCGGTATTCCGCCCTATCTCCGTGGTCCGTACTCAATGATGTACCCCTTCCGCCCGTGGACCATTCGTCAGTATGCCGGATTCTCTACGGCTGAGGAGTCCAACGCCTTCTATCGCCGTAACCTCGCTTCGGGTCAGAAAGGTCTTTCCGTGGCCTTCGACCTGCCTACACATCGTGGTTACGACCCTGACAACGCCCGTGTCGTGGGCGACGTCGGTAAGGCTGGTGTGAGCATCTGTAACGAGGAGAACATGAAGGTACTCTTCGGCGGCATCCCCTTGAACAAGATGTCCGTCTCGATGACCATGAACGGTGCCGTGCTGCCTATCCTGGCGTTTTACATCGTCGCCGGTCTGGAGCAGGGCGCACAGCTCGAGGAGATGGCCGGAACCATCCAGAACGACATTCTGAAGGAGTTCATGGTGCGTAATACCTATATCTATCCGCCCGCATTCTCGATGAAGATCATCGCCGATATCTTCGAGTACACCTCGCAGAAGATGCCGAAGTTCAACTCCATCTCTATCTCGGGCTATCACATGCAGGAGGCTGGTGCTACGGCTGACATCGAGCTGGCCTACACCTTGGCCGACGGTATGGACTATCTGCGCACGGGTGTCAACGCCGGTATCGACGTCGATGCCTTCGCACCCCGTCTGTCGTTCTTCTGGGCCATCGGCATGAACCACTTCATGGAGATTGCAAAGATGCGCGCTGGCCGTCTGCTCTGGGCTAAGATCGTGAAGTCGTTCGGCGCCAAGAATCCGAAGTCGCTCGCCCTGCGTACCCACTCGCAGACCTCCGGCTGGTCGCTCACCGAGCAGGACCCCTTCAACAACGTGGGCCGCACCTGTATCGAGGCTATGGCTGCCGTCTTAGGTCACACCCAGTCGCTCCATACCAACGCCCTCGACGAGGCCATCGCCCTGCCGACGGACTTCTCGGCCCGTATCGCCCGTAACACGCAGATATACATCCAGAACGAGACGAAGGTCTGCAAGCAGATCGACCCGTGGGCTGGCTCATACTACGTGGAAACCCTGACCAACGAACTGGTGCACAAGGCTTGGGAGCACATCCAGGAGATTGAGAAGCTTGGCGGTATGGCCAAGGCTATCGAGACCGGACTGCCCAAGATGCGTATCGAGGAGGCCGCTGCCCGCACACAGGCCCGTATCGACTCTGGCGTGCAGACCATCGTCGGCACCAACAAGTACCGTCTGGAGCACGAAGACCCCATCGACATCCTCGAGGTCGACAACACCGCCGTGCGCAAGCAGCAGGAGGAGAGTCTTAAAGAGGTACGCGCGAGCCGCGACGAGGCTGCCTGTCAGGCTGCCCTCAAGGCTATCACCGAGTGTGTCCGCGACTTCAACGAGGGTCGCAAGAGCGAAAACAACCTGCTGGACCTCGCCGTCAAGGCCGCCCAGTTGCGTTGTACCCTTGGCGAAATTTCAGATGCCTGCGAAGAGATCGTGGGCCGTTACAAAGCAGTAATCAGAACAATTTCAGGCGTGTACAGTTCAGAATCAAAGAACGACAGAGACTTCGAGTTGGCCAAGAAGCTGACCGACGAGTTCGCACAGAAGGAGGGTCGTCGTCCGCGTATCTTCATTGCCAAGATGGGTCAGGACGGTCACGACCGTGGTGCAAAGGTTGTAGCAACGGGCTACGCAGACTGTGGTTTCGACGTCGATATGGGTCCGCTCTTCCAGACGCCCGCCGAGGCTGCCCGCGAGGCCGTCGAGAACGACGTCCACGTGGTGGGTGCCTCCAGTCTCGCCGCTGGTCACAAGACGCTCATCCCGCAGCTCATCGAGGAGCTCCGTAAGCTCGGTCGTGAGGACATCATGGTCATCGCCGGTGGTGTCATTCCCGCCCAGGACTACGACTTCCTCTACAAGGCAGGCGTCGCCGCCATCTTCGGACCCGGCACCAGCGTCGCTAAGGCTGCCGTCGAAATGATGAAGATTCTGCTCGACGTTTGAAGCCCCTTTTACCGTAACCAAACCCGACCTTTGCCGTAAGCAAAGGTCGGGTTTACCGTAAGGAAAGGACACAGAAAGCGCTCGGCCTCTCAAGCCGAGCGCTTTCTTGTATTGTTTGGCGGTTTT
This sequence comes from uncultured Prevotellaceae bacterium, assembly GCA_900321965.1. Lineage (GTDB taxonomy): Bacteria > Bacteroidota > Bacteroidia > Bacteroidales > Bacteroidaceae > Prevotella. Next base: position 65,408 of record ONYA01000002.1, on the reverse strand, counting down.
TCTTGTGGGGTAAGTTGAGTTATCGCTCGGCACGCATGGGATTGTTCAAGAAGTCCTCGTAGGCCAGACGGATGCCGTCTTCGAGCTCGGTTTTGTATGTCCAGCCGAGGCTGGCAGCCTTGCTAACATCGAGCAGTTTGCGCGGGGTGCCGTTGGGACGGGTGGCGTCCCACTCAATACGGCCCTCGTAGCCAACGACCTTGGCCACCAGTTCGGTCAGCGCCTTGATGGTCAACTCCTTGCCGGTACCGGCGTTGACGGTCTCGTTACCGCTGTAGTTGTTCATGAGGAACACGCAGAGGTTGGCGAGGTCGTCGACGTAGAGGAACTCTCTCAGCGGTGAACCGTCGCCCCAGCAGGTGACGCTCTCCAATCCCGCTTCCTTGGCTTCGTGGAAACGGCGGATAAGGGCGGGCAGCACGTGGGAGTGCTCGGGATGGTAGTTGTCGTTGGGACCGTAGAGGTTGGTGGGCATGACGGAGATGTAGTCGGTGCCGTACTGGCGGTTGAGGAACTCGCAGTATTTCAGTCCGCTGATCTTAGCCAGCGCGTATGCCTCGTTGGTCTTCTCCAGCTCGCTGGTGAGCAGGCAGCTTTCGGGCATGGGCTGCGGCGCCATACGGGGATAGATGCACGACGAGCCCAGAAACTCCAGTTTCTTGCAGCCGTTCTTCCAGGCAGCGTGTATGACGTTCATCTCGAGAATCATGTTGTCGTACATGAAGTCGGCCAGCGCACTCTGGTTGGCCACGATGCCGCCGACCTTTGCGGCTGCGAGGAACACGTACTCGGGGCGCTCCTGTGCGAAGAAGGCCTCGACGGCGTCCTGACGGGTGAGGTCGAGTTCCGCGTGTGCGCGTGTAATAATATTGGTGTAGCCCTGGCGCTGCAGTTCGCGAACGATGGCGCTGCCTACCATACCGCGATGGCCAGCGACGTAGATCTTGCTATTCTTCTCCATCATTTCACGATTCCTTTCTCCAAGTATTCTGCTAAGTTGGTGCGCACCTTGGCGGCAGCACCCTCAGCGGCCACCTTGGCCATATCGCTGTCGACCATCAAATTGACCAGCTCCTCGAACGATGTCTTGTTGGGGTTCCAGCCTAACTTGGCTTTGGCCTTCGTCGGGTCGCCCCAGAGGTTGACCACGTCGGTGGGACGGTAGAAGTCGGGCGAGACCTCGATGAGCACTTGGCCCGTAGCCTTGTCGATACCCTTCTCGTCGGCACCTTCGCCCTTGAACTCCAGCTCGATGCCCACGCGCTTGAAGGCATAGTAGCAGAACTCGCGGACGGAGTGCTGAACGCCAGTGGCGATGACGAAGTCCTCGGGCTTCTCCTGCTGCAGGATGAGCCACATGCACTCCACGTAGTCCTTGGCGTAGCCCCAGTCGCGCAGGCTGCCGAGGTTGCCCAAGAAGAGCTTCTCCTGCTTGCCCTGCTTGATGCGGGCAGCTGCCAGCGTAATCTTACGGGTGACGAAGGTCTCGCCGCGGCGCTCACTCTCGTGGTTGAAGAGGATGCCCGAGCAGCAGTACATATTGTAAGCCTCGCGATACTCCTTGACAATCCAGAATCCGTATTGCTTGGCCACGGCGTAGGGCGAGTAGGGGTGGAACGGCGTGTTCTCGTTCTGGGGAACCTCTTCCACCTTGCCATAAAGCTCAGAGGTCGAGGCCTGATAGATGCGGCAAGAGTCGGTCATGCCTAACTGACGTACGGCTTCCAAGACGCGCAGTACGCCTACGGCGTCGACGTCGGCGGTGAACTCCGGCGAGTCGAAGCTGACCTGTACGTGGCTCTGTGCAGCGAGGTTATAGATTTCTGTGGGGCGCACCTTGCCGATGACGCCTAAGACGCTCATCGAGTCGCCGAGGTCGGCATAGTGCAGGTGGAAGTTGGGCATACCTTCCAGATGAGCGATTCGCTCACGGAAGTCTACCGACGAACGGCGAATGGTGCCGTGTACTTCGTATCCTTTTTCAAGGAGAAACTCTGCCAGGTAGCTACCATCCTGGCCCGTGATACCAGTTATTAATGCAATCTTTTTCATATTATCATGATTCTCCGTTAAATTGTTTGATGCGTTGTTCTTCTGACAGCTTACATATTAATAAGGTGTCGTCGTTCTCGGCCACGATATATCCGTCAAGTCCCTGAATAACCACTTTCTTCTCTTGTGTAGTGTGGACAATGCATCCGTGACTCTCAAACAAACTGATGTTCTGACCTATGCTGGCATTGCCATAAAGGTCTTTCTTGCTTTGTAGGAGTAGTGACCCCCACGTGCCAAGGTCGCTCCAACCGAAGTCGGCAGGACAGACAAAGATTTCCTCAGCCTTCTCCATAATGGCATAGTCCACCGAGATGCTCTCACATTCAGGGAATCGCTCGTTAACGACTTCCTGTTCACGTTCTGTGTCGTAGAACTTGTTCATTGACTCAAAGATCTTGGCAATAGTCGGCTGGTACATGCGGAAGGCGTTGACGATGGTGTGGACATTCCAGATGAATATACCTGCATTCCAGAAGTAATTGTTCTGCTGGATATATTTCAGCGCCGTCTCAAGGTCGGGCTTTTCGCGGAACGAATCGACGCGGAAGATGCCTTTGTTGCGCAGCGAGTTGGCAGCCAGGTTGGCCTGTATGTAGCCGTAGCCCGTCTCTGGGCGGTTGGGCTTCATGCCTAAGGTAACAATAGCATCGGTATCGCTGGTGAACTTCATACACTCGCTGATGACACGCTGGAATTCCTGCACATTGGTGACGATGTGGTCGGAAGGTGTGACGACGATATTGGCCTTGGGGTCGCTGGCCTTGATGCGCCACGAGATATAGGCGATGCAGGGCGCCGTATTACGTCGGCAGGGCTCGCAGAGTATATTTGTACGTGGAATGTCTGGCAACTGTTCGGCCACGATGTCGGCATACGCCTGGTTTGTGACCACCCATACATGGTCAGGGCTTACCAGCGAGCCGAATCGCTCTACCGTAAGTTGCAACAGGGTCTTTCCCGTTCCTAACACGTCGATGAACTGCTTGGGCCGTTCTGTCGTACTCATCGGCCAAAAGCGGCTTCCTACGCCGCCAGCCATAATGACAAGGTGGTTATTGATCTGCGTCATAATGATTTATTTTTTGTTCTTAAAATGTTTAAACGCGAAATAGGCGACAGCTATCATTACCAGGCCGACGATGGCGCCCACGATGTAGTGGTTGTACTGGGTGATGGTAGCCTCGAGCTGGTCCTCTGGTACGAAGGCATGCAGATACCAACCCATAGCCGCCAGTATGGAGTGCCAGGCGCCCGCACCGATAGTGGTGTAGAGCAGGAACTTCCAGTAGTTCATGCGGGCCAGTCCTGCGGGCAGGCTGATGAGGTGGCGGATGCCGGGGATGAGTCGTCCCGTGAGTGTGGCCACGATGCCGTGGTCGTCGAAGTAGCGCTCACTCTTCTCCACCTTCTCCTGGTTCAGCAGGCACATCTTACCCCAACGGCTGTTGGCGAAGCGGTAGATGACAGGACGTCCGACGTAGAGCGCCACGAAATAGTTGATGGAGGCTCCGAGGTCGGCTCCGATGGTGGCAAAGAGTACGACTAACAGCACGTTCAGGTGTCCGCCTGCTGCATGGTAGGCCGCCGGCGCCACCACGAGTTCTGACGGAACGGGGATGACGGTGCTCTCTAACAGCATGAGCAGCAGGATGGTGCCGTAGTTGAGGTTGCTGAGCAGGTTGCTTATCAGGTTCATTGTTTCTGTTCTTTTTTAGCGTGTTCGTAATACTCGTCGGGCTTCATATCCTCGGGGAAGAGGTGGGCCAGCACGATTTTGGCTTCTTCAGGATTGCGGCTGACTGCCAGCTGCAGGTATTGCAGGTATTCGTCGTAGCGCTGCATGGAGTGACAACAGAGAGCCATGTAGGAATAGCCCTGGTCGAGGTCCTTCTCGGCATGCGCCAGGAGATGCTTGAACAACTTGTATGCCGCTTCCAAGAGATTGCAGTCTAAGAGTGAAACAGCCACGCGCAAATAGATTTTCGGAGAGTAGTCAGAGTTGATGATGGCTTCTCTGAAGGCAGCTTCAGCCTCGTCTATAAGTACGTTCGACAGCAGGATATGTCCGCGGATGACCATCAGGTCGTCGTGGTCGCAGTCCAGGTCCTTGGTCTTGTCCAAGGTCTGCATTGCCTCGCGTACAAGCCTCTGGTCGCCGTAGGCAAAGGCCAGTTCCTGATAGATTTCCGCCAGGTAGGGAGAGTCTGGCGCAGCCACCTGCTCTGCCTTCAGCAGACAGTCGACAGCCTCCTTGTAGCGTTGCAGGTTAATCAGGCAACTGCCCTGATTCAACAGGCCAAACTCATCGTCGGGTACTTTCTCTAAATATCGCTCGTAGTATTTAAGAGCCTCTTCGTAGTTCTCGAGCCTGAACAAGCCGTTGGCCTTAGCCATCAAGCCTTCAGGGTCGTCAGGGTCGATGGCGATGGCATATTCGCTGCTGGTAACTGCCGCACCATAGTCCTCTTTCATATATTGTGTATTGGCCAGGGCGTGCCAATAGCGTTTCTGGAAAGGATGTTTGTCTATCAGTTCATTGAAGATTCGCTCAGAATCATCGTATGCTCCTATACCGAAATACGTGCGCCCCATTAGTTCCTTGAAGTCGTCGGTCTCTTCGGGGTAGGCGCGCATCATCCACTCCATGCTTTTCTCGCTGTCGCCATATTCGGTAAAGAGGTTGGCCACGTCGACCACGTAGTCCTGATACTCGTCCTTGGGAGTGTCCTCCAACCATTTCTTCAGGTATTCGTCGGCCTTGTCGACCATGCCCTGTACCAGCCATAGCTCGGCGCGGCAGTAGATGTACTCCGGTGCATCTTCGGGCATACGGGCTAAAAACGCTTCGGCAGCGGCATAGTCTTCAACGTCGATGGCGTCGTGAAGCTGGTAGTTCAGGGCAACGACGGAGTCCGGCTCCAGCTCTATGGCGCGGTCCATGGCCTGGCGGCTTTCGTCATAGCGCTCTTTCAGATGGTAGTATTCGGCAATGTCAGCCAGGTCGTCGACGTCCATGAACACCAACTGTCCTGACTGCACCGTCCGCTCATAGTCGGCCAGCATCTCCTTGAACTCCTCGTCGTCGAAGTACTCCTCGTTAGTCATCTATTATTTTTTCGTCCACGTATCCTTCAGTCCTACGGTCTTGTTGAACACCGGGTGCTCTGCTGTTGAGTCGGGGTCAACGTTGAAGTAGCCTATGCGCTGGAACTGCAGATAGCTCAGTGCAGGCAGACCGGCAGCAAAGGGCTCAATGTAGCAGCCGGTCAGGATGTGCAGGTTGTCGGGATTCATCATCAGACGCAGAGCGTCAGCACCCTTGATGCCTTCCTCGTCCTCGAGACGCTTCAGCTTGTCGCGCGGATTCTCCATCTTCCACAGGCGCTCATAGAGGCGCACCTCGGCACGTATGGCATTGTGACAGCTGACCCAGTGCAGGGTCTTGCCCTTGATCTTGCGGTTGGCACCGGGCAGTCCGCTGCGCGTCTCGGGGTCGTAGGTGCAATAGATGGTGGTGACGCGTCCCTCGGCATCCTTGTCGCAGGGGTGCTCTTCGTCGCACTTGATAATGTAGGCGTTCTTCAGTCGCACCTCCTTGCCGGGAGCCAAGCGCATGAACTTCTTCTCGGCCTCCTCCTGGAAGTCGTCGCGCTCAATCCACAGCTCGCGACTGAACTCTATCTCGTGTGTGCCGTCGGCCTCGTTCTCGGGGTTGTTCACGGCGGTCAGCATCTCCGTCTGTCCCTCGGGATAGTTGGTGATGACCACTTTCACGGGGTCGAGCACGGCGCTGACTCTGAGGGCGCGGGTGTTCAGGTCGTCGCGCAGGGCACTCTCAAAGAGGGCCATATCGTTCAGCGCGTCAATCTTCGTGTAGCCAATCTTCTCCATGAATTTCTTGATACCCTCAGGCGAGTAGCCGCGACGGCGGAATCCGCAGATGGTTGGCATACGGGGGTCGTCCCATCCGTTGACGAGTCCCTCGCTGACGAGTGTGCGCAGGTTGCGCTTTGAGAGTAGGATGTAATTCAGGTTCAGCTTATTGAACTCCGTCTGGCGCGGGCGGTTGTCCTCAATATTGTCCGTTTCGCCGCGCCATTCCTTCATCCATGTGACGAAGAGGTCGTAGAGGGGACGGTGCTCGACAAACTCCAGCGTACACCATGAGTGGGTGACGCCTTCGAGGTAGTCACACTGTCCGTGAGTGAAGTCGTACATCGGGTAGGCGTTCCACTTCGTGCCCGTCTTCACGTGCGGGATGTTCAGCACGCGGTAGATCAGCGGGTCGCGGAACAACATATTGGGATGGGTCATGTCAATCTTGGCGCGCAGCACCATCTTGCCAGGCTCACACTCTCCGCTGTTCATGAATTCGAACAGCTTCAGGTTCTCCTCGACAGGACGGTCGCGGAAAGGTGAATTCGTGCCGGGACTCGTCGTCGTACCCTTCTGCTGGGCTATCAGCTCGGCACTCTGCTCGTCGACGTATGCACGTCCCTGCTTGATGAGCCACACGGCAAAGTCCCACAGCTGCTGGAAGTAGTCGGAGGCATAGTAGACATGAGCCCACTTGAAGCCCAGCCACTTGATGTCGTTCTCTATGTTCTCAATGAATTCTGTATCCTCCTTCACGGGGTTTGTGTCGTCGAAGCGCAGGTTACATTCGCCACCATATTTCTCGGCCAGTCCGAAGTCGATGGCGATGGCTTTTGCGTGGCCTATGTGCAAGTAACCATTGGGCTCGGGCGGGAAGCGCGTCTGCAGACGGCCGCCGTTTTTACCGGCTGCCAGGTCGTCAATCACTTTCTGTTCCACGAAGCTAACGGGCTTCTTTTCTTCTGTTTCTGTTGAAATTTTCTCTGTCATATTCCTTTTTCTTATAATAAGGTGCAAAATTAGCACAAATATCTGACTAAACCAATTTTTTTTGTGAAAATCTTTGGAAATAAGAAAAATATTACTATCTTTGTGCCCAAAATGAAATATTAATGTCTAATATAAACTAGTAAAACTATGGATTTGAACTACAAACTATTCATGAAAATCACCTTTTTTGCGTTGGCTATGATTTTCGTATCCCAGCCGTCAAAGGCACAGAGCTTTGAGGGCGAGTATGGCTTTTTCGACCATCTCGGCGCTGGTGTCTCCGTTGGCGTTGACGGTATCGGCATTGATGTGGCTACACCCGTAACTGACTGGGCTGCAATACGTGCCGGCATTTCGTTTATGCCGAAGATTAAGTACACTAAGTCTATTAATCTGAAGGACGAAGACCCTGCATTGAACGACGAAGCCAATGTTGAGGCTAAGCTGAACATCTTTGACTTTAAGATGCTGGCCGACTTCTATCCCTTCAAGACCAGTTCGTTCCATATCACGGCAGGTTTCTTCGTCGGTAGCGAAAATGCTGTTACTGCCACTTCAAACGATATCATTAGGAATCCTGCTGACTATGGTAATGTAGGTATTAAATTAGGTAACAAGCGTGTGACGACAGACAGGGACGGTAAGGTGACTGTCGACATGAAGGTTAACAGCTTCAAGCCTTACATCGGACTGGGCTTCGGCCGTGCCATTCCCAAGAAGAACCGTGTCAGCGTCTCTTGCGACTTCGGCGTGAAGTTCTGGGGCAAACCCGGACTGGGTGTCTCAACGGTCAAGGACGAGTGGGGTAACATCTCGTACCATAAGTTCCAATATGACGAATTAGGCCCCAACGATAATGAAGACCTGAAGGATGCCATTGAGATCATTGAGAAGATTAAGGTCTATCCCGTACTCAATATCCGTGTTTGCGGTCGTATTTTCTAAAATAACTAAATATTAAAACAATTATGAAAAAGAATTTCTTTTATTTCGCATTTGCTGCAGTAGCAGCAATCTCACTGACAGCTTGCAGTAGTGACGACGACAGCAACGACAGTGGAAGCAGTACTCCTACCGTGAATTTGCCCAAACCTGTTAATGCAGACAATGCAGCTGTGTATACGCTGACTGGCGGCGGCATCGCTTCTACAACCCCTGCCGGGGAATCTGCATCAACCCACGTGCTCGCTTCGTTAGAGGTGACAGAAAGCGAGCAGGTACTTTTCCAGGTGACTGAAAGTGACAACACGCCTTTCTATGTGATTGACCGTCCGACTTCTGTCGTTGGTAATTTATTTACCTTTAACAGCAATAAGGCCAAGGGAACTATTCAGCGGGTTGAAAGTGCGCCTGCTACTACGCGTCAAGGTCTTGTCGAATACGCCATAATCCTCAACATTCAACTGTATCACAATGGGACATGGGTTGAATTCAAGACTGCACCTGAGGGCGCACCTGCCACTAAGCAGACACAGACCCCGTCTACAGATGATGTCACGACCTGGCTGGTCCGTACCTGGAGTTTTGTCACTGGCAATCTTCCTGCTGCCACTTTCGACGTCCATCTGGCCAGCAACGGTGTGACGGCTTTCAAGGATTTCTTTTCTACTAATGGTACTTTAGACCTCGAAACAACAATCCTTAAAGAAGCTGTTGAAGTACGTAATGTAGGCTTGAGCGCTAAGGACAAGGACGACCTGAAGCGTAATATCAAGAATATTACGGTGTCGGCAGATAAGTTTGTTATCGCCTATGCCGACGGACGTGGTGACGACGTGGCCAAGTGGAGTTGGACCGACAACTATAAGACGACCATGAAGATTCAGCTCATGGACAATAAGATGGGCAACAAGTTCTTCAACAATGACACAAAGATTGATGTGGCCTTTAACGACAACCGCTGCAACCTCACGCTGAAGGTGTTGTTCACCGACGACAACGGCAAGCAGTGGGATTCGTCACTGACTGTTCACATGCAGTATGCTACTGTTCAGTGATGCTACTTGACACCCCGCTCGTTCAATGCTTTGGCATAGCGGGCGGCGTTTCTCAAGTGCTCACTATAAGTGACTGCAAAGTTATGCGTCCCTGAGAAATCCTCTTTGGCGCACATATACAGGAAGTCGTGCTTGACATAGTTCAGCACGGCTTCCATTCCTTTTATAGAAGCCACCTTGATGGGCCCCGGGGGCAGTCCGATATTGCGGTACGTGTTGTAGGGACTGTCAAAGAACAGCATGTCGTGATAGATGCGGCGCAGCTCAAACTTCTGCAGCGCGAACTTCACCGTAGGGTCAGCCTGCAGCGGCATGTTCTGGTGCAGACGGTTCAGGTACATACCTGCTATCATCGGCTTCTCGGCGTTGTTGGCCGTCTCTTCGTCGATGATGCTGGCCAGCGTTGCCACCTCGTTGGGCGTCAGTCCTGCAGCCTCAGCTTTCTGGCGGCGCTCTTCGTTCCAGAAGGCATCGTGCTCTTTCACCATACGCTCCATCAGATGGTCCAGCGTCGTGTTCCAGTACACCTCGTAGGTGTTCGGCACAAACAGCGCGGCTATCGTCGCCGTGTCGTAACCCCATCGCTGGCAGTAGGGGTTGTCAATCAGCGCGGCGGCAATCTGGGCAGAGTCCAGCATCAGCTTCTGCCCCAGCACGCCGGCCAGCTTCCTCATGGTGCGCGATTCGGGGATGGTCAGCTTCAAGGCCTCCTGCTGTCCGTTCTTCATTTTCCGCATGACGGTCAGCACGCTCTCGTCGGGCTTCACGGCGTAGCGTCCCGTCCGTGGCTCCTTGGCGTAGTCGGTGTGGCGTATCAGGGTGCTGAAGCCCGTCAGCCCGTGCTCTGAAGCCACGGGGTGCAGCTTGGTCAATACGGAGTCTACCGTGTCGTCGTCGTCAACATACACATACTCAGTCTGTTCAGAGGCCGAGAATGACGTCAGGAAGAAATAGTAGCCCAATACGACGATGCCTGCCAGGCACGTGGCGGCTGCTATTAGCAAGTATTTAGCATTGTTTATTTTCATGATGCTTTGTTGTTTTTATTTAAATCGGCTGCAAAAGTACATATTTTCTGTGAAAGAAAAGACTTTTTCTCAATTATTTTACTTACCTTTGCAGCCGAAATGATGGAAACGGTGCTGATAAGTGGAGCGTTACTGGCCGTGGGCATGGTCCTGCTGCTGGTGAAAGTCTTAGGACGTAAGGACGGTAAGTTCGCGTCGCAGCATATCCACGATAGTGAGGCCATGCGCAGCCGGGGCATCCACTGCGTCATGGATCAGGACCGTGAAATGCGATCGCAGAAGAAATTGAACATTAATAATATACAAGAGGAATGAAAAAGTATCTTTTCAGTGTGCTGGCCGTCGCTGCCGTGATGGCTTCGTGCAACAATGCAAGTCCCAAGATGGACGAGAAACCCCAGGCTGCTGGAGCCGAGAGTGTGTCGGGCATGAAGATTGCCTATATTGAGGTCGATTCGCTGATGACTCAGTATGACTTCGCCAAGGACTACAGCGTCACCCTTCAGAAGAAGAGCAACAACGCCCGTAACACCCTGACACAGAAGGGCAATCAGTTGCAGGCTGCTGTCAACAACTTCCAGCAGAAATTGCAGAACAACGGCTTCCAGAGCCGCGAGCAGGCTGCCGGTGTGCAGGCTGCCATCGAGCGTCAGCAGCGCGACCTGCAGGAGCTGCAGGCCCGTCTGGAGAATGAGTTAGCCAACGAGACGCAGAAGTTCAACATGGCTTTGCGCGATTCTCTGAACAATTTCCTCACCTCTTATAATAAGGATAAGAAGTATGACATGATTCTGTCGAAGTCGGGCGACAACATCCTGTTTGCCAACAAGAAGTTCGACATCACGCAGGACGTCATCAACGGTTTGAACAAGCGCTACAAGCCCGCCGCTTCTGCTGCCAAGAAAGACGACAAGAAGGAGGAGAAGAAGTAAGGAGTAAGTAGTAAAGAGTAAGGAGTAAGAGGGAGGAGGTATGCTGGAGAAGCTGGGCATTACAGCGTTGAACGATATGCAGCGCGAGGCGGGCGACGCCATCCTGCGAGGTAAGCAGGACGTGGTGGTGCTCTCGCCGACGGGCACTGGCAAGACGCTGGCCTATCTGCTGCCGCTCGTAGAGCTGGTCGATGCTCAGCAGGACGTGCCTCAGGCCTTGGTCATCGTCCCCGGCCGCGAACTGGCTATGCAGTCCGACCGCGTACTGAAGGATCTCGGCAGTGGCCTGCGGTCGGCTGCCTGCTACGGCGGCCGTACGGCGATGGAGGAGCATCGGCGGCTGAAGGAGGTGAAACCCCAGATAATCTTCGGAACGCCCGGGCGCCTGAATGACCACTTGGATAAGGGCAACATCAGCCCCTACGCCGTACGCTACCTCGTCATCGACGAGTTCGACAAATGTCTTGAAATGGGATTCCACGACGAAATGGCCAGGCTGCTGAAGAAGCTGCCTGGCGTTCGTCGTCATATACTCCTGTCGGCCACCGATGCCGACGCGATTCCCGACTTCGTGTCGATGGGGCGTACGCAGCGCATCGATTACCTGTCCGACGAAGAGCAGGTCAATGACCGCGTGACGGCCTACGTGGTGAAGAGTCCCGTAAAGGACAAGTTGGCCACGCTGCGTCAGCTGCTCTGCAGTTTCGGCGACCAGCAGACGGTGGTGTTCCTCGGGTTCCGCGATGCCGTCGAGCGGGTAGGCGACTACCTGCGCCGCGAGGGCTTTGCCGCGAGTGTCTTCCACGGCGGTATGGAGCAGAAACAGCGTGAGGATGCGCTCTACAAGTTCTCCAATGGCTCGGCCAACGTCTTTGTGAGTACCGACTTAGGCAGCCGCGGACTCGACATCCCCGACATCCAGAACATCGTCCACTACCATCTGCCACTCCACGAACAGGAGCTGGTACACCGCGTAGGACGTACCGCCCGCTGGGACAAGCAGGGTCGGACGTTCTTCATCGTCGGTCCCGAGGAACAGTTGCCGGAGTTTGTCGACTGCGACACCGAAGAGTATTCACTCCCCTCTCTGCCCAATGAGGGGGTGGAGGTGAGTCTTCCCCAGATGGCCACAATCTATATTGGCAAGGGCAAGAAAGACAAAATCTCGAAAGGCGATATCGTCGGCTTCCTCTGCAAGAAAGGTGGACTGCAGCCGTCAGAGATCGGCCGTATCGACGTCATGGACCGCTATGCCTATGTGGCAGTCAGCCGTCCACGCTTCGAGCAGGTGCTCCGTCTGACGAAAGGCGAGAAGATAAAAGGCATAAAGACCGTGATAGAGCCAGTAAAATGATACCTTGACTTGACATAATGAAAGGAAAATAGGCTCTTTTCGTTAATTATTGCTCAAATATTTGGCCAATTCAAGAAAAAAGTGTAATTTCGCGGCGTTTTTAAAAACGAGGCAATATAAACCATCTAAAATAAACAATTTTCAAACAATGAAGAAGTACAACTTTAATGCCGGTCCGTCGATGCTTCCCCGAGAGGTCATCGAGGCTACCGCCAAACAATGTCTTGATTTCAATGGCTCTGGTCTCTCACTGATGGAGATCAGCCACCGTGCTAAGGACTTCCAGCCCGTCGTCGACGAGGCTGTGGCTCTGGTGAAGGAGCTGCTACAGGTGCCCGAGGGTTACTCTGTCATCTTCCTCGGCGGTGGTGCCTCACTGGAGTTCTGCATGATTCCCTACAACTTCCTCATCAAGAAGGCTGCCTATCTGAATACGGGCGTCTGGGCCAAGAAGGCCATGAAGGAAGCAAAGCTTTTCGGCGAGGTCGTTGAGGTGGCTTCTTCTGCCGATGCCAACTATACGTTCATCCCCAAGGACTGGACCGTTCCCGCTGATGCCGACTACCTCCACATCACCACGAACAACACCATCTACGGTACTGAAATCCGCAAGGACCTCGATGTGCCCGTCCGTCTGATTGCCGATATGTCGTCTGATATCTTCAGCCGTCCCATCGACGTTGCCAAGTACGATGCCATCTACGCCGGTGCCCAGAAGAACCTTGCTATGGCCGGTGTCACCATCGCCATCCTCAAGGAAGACGCATTAGGAAAAGCTCCCCGCGAGATTCCTACCATGCTCGACTACCGCACACATGTCGACAAGGGCTCTATGTTCAACACGCCTCCCGTGGTGCCCATCTACTCGGCCCTCGAGAACCTCCGCTGGATCAAGAAGCAGGGTGGTGTCGAGGCTATGGACAAGCTGGCCCAGCAGCGTGCCGAGATTGTCTACGGCGAGATCGACCGCAACAAGATGTTCGTCGGTACTGCCAAGGAAGAGGATCGTTCGCTCATGAACATCTGCTTCGTCATGGCCGACGAGTACAAGGAGTTAGAGAAAGACTTCCTCGACTTCGCCGTCTCTAAGGGCATGGTCGGTGTCAAGGGTCACCGCTCTGTCGGCGGCTTCCGCGCCAGCTGCTATAACGCCCAGACCATCGAAGGCGTCAACGCCCTCGTTGCCTGCATGAAGGAGTTCGAGGCAAACCATTAAAAAGCCCACCCCAACCCCTCCCCAAGGGAGGGGCTTTCATTAGTCTGTGGGCATCAAATATAATAAACAGAATTTACAAACATAAAAAAGGAGACCCCAAGTAATCAAACTCCCCTCCCTTGGGGAGGGGCGGGGGTGGGCTTATGAAGATTTTAGTAGCAACAGAAAAGCCGTTCGCAGCAGCAGCCGTGAATGGTATCAAAGCAGAAATTGAGGCTGCCGGCAATGAGCTGGTACTGCTCGAGAAATATACTGAGAAGGCACAGCTCCTCGACGCTGTCAAGGATGCCGACGCCATGATCATCCGTTCCGACAAGGTCGACGCCGAGGTGCTCGACGCCGCCAAGCAGCTGAAGATCGTCGTTCGTGCCGGTGCCGGTTACGACAACATCGACCTCGCCGCCGCCACGGCCCACAACGTCGTGGCCGAGAACACACCGGGTCAGAATGCCAACGCTGTCGCCGAGCTCGTCTTCGGCCTGTTGGTCATGGCCGTCCGCGGCTTCTACAACGGCAAGAGCGGCAGCGAGCTGCTCGGCAAGAAGCTGGGTATCCTCGCTTTCGGTAACGTCGGCCGTAACGTGGCCCGTATCGCCAAGGGCTTCGGTATGGATGTCTATGCCTACGACGCCTTCTGCCCTGCAGAGGTTATCGAGGCTGCCGGTGTTCACGCTGTCGCCAATCAGGACGCCCTCTTCGAGACCTGCGACGTCGTCTCACTCCACATCCCCGCAACGCCCGAGACCAAGCAGAGCATCAACTACGCTCTGGTTGGCAAGCTGAAGAAGGGTGGTGTGCTGGTGAACACCGCCCGTAAGGAGGTCATCAACGAGCCCGAACTGCTGAAGCTGATGGCAGAGCGCGAAGACCTGAAGTTCGTCACCGACATCATGCCCGATGCCAACGACGAGTTCCTGAAGTTCGAGGGCCGCTATTTCTCGACCCCGAAGAAGATGGGTGCCCAGACTGCCGAGGCCAATATCAATGCCGGTATTGCTGCCGCCAAGCAGATCAACGCCTTCTTCAAGGACGGCGACACCAAGTTCCAGGTGAACAAGTAATCCGTAAGGAGTCAATCCTTATTAATACACGAATTAAGCCATTTCGTCACCCGAAATGGCTTTTTTCGTCACCTGAAATCGGTTATTTCACATTGTAAGGTCAAAATGATAAGACATAATTACACGGCCACGGCTTCCTCAACCTTCTCCTCCAACGCGTCCTTGATGAAGGATTTCTCCCCTATTTTATGTGTAGCATCCTCTTTTTTAGGCGTTATTGCTAAAAAATCAAAAAAAAGACGCGCGAACGTGTAATCTTACGTGATTATTGACTATCTTTGTAGACAGTAATAATTTTACGAATCTAAAACAAACTAAAACACAGCTTATGGAGAACAACGCACAGCTGATTGCCCAATGCGAGGCAATTGCTAAAGAATGGCTCTCTCCGGCCTTTGACGAGGAGACACGTAAGGAAGTACAGGCTATGCTCGACAACGAGGACAAGTCGGCCCTGATTGACGCTTTCTATCAGAACCTGGAGTTTGGTACGGGCGGTCTGCGCGGCATCATGGGTGCCGGTACGAACCGTATGAACAAGTACATCGTGGGTATGGCTACGCAGGGCTTTGCCAACTATATCAACAAGGCATTCCCCGACATCCAGCCCGCCGTGGTCGTCGGTCACGACTGCCGCAACAACGGCCGCATGTTTGCTGAAAGCGTTGCCGACATCTTCTCGGCCAACGGCATCAAGGTCTACCTCTTCGAGAGCCTGCGCCCCACGCCTGAGATCTCGTTCGCCATCCGTCAGTTAGGCTGTCAGGCCGGCGTGAACGTGACGGCCAGCCACAACCCCCGCGAGTATAATGGCTACAAGGCTTACTGGGACGACGGCGCACAGGTGCTGGCTCCCCACGACAAGGGCATCATCGACGAGGTGAACAAGGTGAAGATCGGCGACGTGAAGTTCGAGGGCAACAAGGAGCTCATCATCCCCATCGGCGGCGAAATGGACTGGGACTACATCCAGGCCGTGAAGGAGGCAATGGTCGACCAGGACGTCATCCTGCGCCAGAAGGACCTGAACATCGTCTACTCGCCCATGCACGGCACAGGCCGCGTCATCATCCCGATGGCCCTGCGCTCATGGGGCTTCCAGAACATCCACGTCGTGCCCGAGCAGATGGTTATCGACGGCAACTTCCCGACGGTTGTCAGCCCGAATCCCGAGAATGCCGAGGCCATGACCTTAGGTATGAAGTTAGGTACGCGCCTGAACGCCGACCTGGTGATTGCCTCCGACCCCGATGCCGACCGTCTGGCCATCGTCTGCCGCAACCCGAAGGGTGAGTGGGAGATTCTGAACGGCAACCAGACCTGCATGATGTTCTCGTGGTATATCATCGCCAACAAGAAGAAGCTCGGCCAGTTGAAGGGCAACGAGTTCCTCGTGAAGACCATCGTGACCACCGAGGTGATTGCCGAGATTGCCAAGAAGAACGGCGTGGAGTACAAGGACTGCTACACGGGCTTCAAGTGGATTGCCAACGAGATTCGCGTCAACGAGGGCAAGAAGAAGTACATCGGCGGCGGCGAGGAGTCGTTCGGATTCCTGCCGTTCGACAAGGTGCGCGACAAGGACTCCCCCGCCAGCATCTGTCTGATCTGCGAGATTGCTGCCTGGGCACGCGACAACGGCATGACGCTCTACGACCTGCTGATGAACATCTACAAGGAGTACGGCTTCTCGAAGGAAGTCACCATCAACGTCGTACGTCCGGGTAAGACGGGTGCCGACGAGATCAAGCAGATGATGACCGACTTCCGCGCCAACCCGCCACAGTCGCTCGGCGGTTCGAAGATCTGTCTGTGGAAAGACTACAAGACCCTCGAGGCCAAGGACGCCCAGGGCAATGTGACGAAGCTCGACATGCCCGACACGTCGAACGTGCTGCAATGGTTCTGCGAGGACGGCACGAAGGTTTCTGTACGTCCCTCGGGCACGGAGCCGAAGATCAAGTTCTATACCGAGGTGAAAGACCCCAGCTTCGCAGGTGCTGCCGACTACGAGCGTTGCACGAAGAAGGCCGAAGAGAAGATTGAGGCGCTGAAGAAAGACCTCAACCTCTGAACCTCAGTTCCCAGAAAGCAACGGCAGCAGCTGCTGCAACGTTGAGTGAATCTACGTGGTGCGACATTGGTATGCGCACCACGTAGTTTGTTTTGGCAATAGTGGAGTGGGGTAGTCCGTCGCCCTCGGTACCCATGATGAGAGCCAAGCGTTCGGCACGCTTCAGCTGCGGGGCGTCCAACGGGATGCTGTCGTCGCTAAGGGCCATTGCCGCCGTCAGGAACCCCATGCGGGTCAGGTCGTCGACGGGGTCGTCAATCCATGTCCAGGGCACTAAGAACACGCTACCCATCGACACGCGGACGGCCCGGCGGTTCAAGGGGTTGCAGGAGTTGCGGGTCAGCAGGACGGCATCAATACCCAAGGCGGCTGCCGAGCGGAAGATGGCGCCGATGTTCGTCGTGTCGACCACCCCGTCGATGACCACCACGCGACGGGCATCGCGGCAGACGTCGTCAAGAGCGGGCGGGGCTGGCCGACGCATGGCGCAAAGTACGCCGCGCGTCAGGGTGTAGCCCGTCAGCTGTTCCAGCAGTTCGCGCGTGCCAGTATAAATAGGTATGTCGCCACAACGGGCAATCAGGCTCTTGGCGTCGCTCTCGATATGCCGGCGCTCGCAGAGCAGGGCCGTGGGCTCGTAGCCTGCATCGAGGGCTACGTGAATCACTTTTGGACTCTCGGCAATGAAGATGCCCTTGCTGGGTTCGGTACGGTTGCGAAGCTGAGCTTCGGTCAGTCGACTGAACACTTCGACCCCCGGATGATCAAGCGATGATATTTCAATGATGGTGGAATTCATTTTTTTTGTTACTTTTTTTTCGTTCAGATTGCAAAGTTACGAAAAATTTTTCTTATCTTTGCAAACGTAACTATTAAACAACTAAAAACATCAAAGATTATGAACAACACTCCAACTCCCCACATCGGGGCCAAGTACGGCGAAATTGCCGAAACAGTCATCATGGCAGGTGACCCTCTTCGCGCTAAGTTTATGGCAGAGAACTTCCTCGAGAATCCTGTCCAGTTTAATAATGTACGCGGTATGCTCGGTTTTACCGGCACCCATAAAGGCAAGCGCGTCAGCGTGATGGGCCACGGCATGGGCATCCCCTCTATCGGCATCTACACCTACGAGCTTTACAACTTCTACGACGTGAAGACCATCATCCGCGTGGGCTCTGCCGGCTCTATCCATCCCGACCTGCACGTCGGCGACCTCTGCATAGCCATGGGCGCCTGCACCAACTCCAACTACGGTTCGCAGTATGAGCTGCCGGGCACGTTTGCACCTATTGCTGACTTCGACCTGCTGCGTGGTGCTGCCGACGCCTGCGACCGCTTCGGCTATCGCTACAAGGTGGGCAACGTGCTGTCGAGCGACACGTTCTACTCAGAGAACGCCCACAACGACCGTTGGATGAACATGGGCGTGCTGTCTGTCGAGATGGAGGCATCGGCCCTCTACATGAATGCCGCCCGTGCCGGAAAGCGTGCCCTGGTGATCCTGACCATCTCCGACCACATCCTGACGGGTGAGGTGACAACGGCTGAGGAGCGTCAGACGACGTTCACCCACATGATGGACGTAGCATTCGAAATTGCATAACTACTTTACCTCCTTACTCCTTACTCCTTAAATTAAATTTTTATGGCGACAGTTGACGACAAGAAAGTGATTTTCTCGATGGTCGGCGTGAGCAAGACCATTCAGCAGAATCAGAAACAAGTCCTGAAGAACATCTATCTCAGCTTCTTCTATGGGGCGAAGATAGGCATCATCGGTCTGAATGGTGCCGGTAAGTCGACCCTGATGAAGATTATTGCCGGACTGGACGAGAAATTCCAGGGACAGGTGGTGTGGAGCCCCGGCTATTCCGTGGGCTACCTGCCGCAGGACCCGCCGCTTGACGAGACGAAGACCGTCAAGGAGAACGTCCAGGAGGGCGTCCATCATGTCTATGATGCCCTGAAGGAGTATGACGACATCAACGTGAAATTCGGACTGCCCGAATATTATGAAGACCCCGACAAGATGGACAAGCTGATGGCCCGTCAGGCCGAGCTGCAGGACATTATCGACGCTACCGACGCCTGGAACATGGACTCAAAGCTCGACCGCGCGATGGCCGCCCTGAACTGTCCGCCAGGCGACTGGCCCGTCACCAACCTCTCGGGAGGTGAGCGCCGTCGCGTAGCCCTCTGTCGGCTGCTGTTGCAGAAACCCGACGTTCTGCTGCTGGACGAGCCTACCAACCACTTGGATGCCGAGTCCATCGACTGGTTGGAGCAGCACCTGCAGCAGTACGAGGGTACGGTTATTGCCGTCACCCACGACCGCTACTTCCTCGATGATGTGGCCGAATGGATTCTGGAACTCGACCGAGGCGAAGGTATTCCCTGGAAGGGTAACTACTCGTCGTGGCTCGAACAGAAAAGCCAGCGGCTGGCACAGGAGGAGAAGCAGGCCTCGAAGCGCCGCAAGACCCTGGAGCGCGAGCTGGAATGGGTGCGTATGGCTCCGAAGGCTCGCCACGCCAAGGGTAAGGCCCGTCTGAACTCCTACGAGATGATGTTGAACGAGGAGCAGAAGCAGAAGGAGGAGAAGCTGGAAATCTTCATCCCCAACGGTCCGCGACTCGGCAACAAGGTCATCGAGGCCGAGCACGTGGCCAAGGCGTATGGCGAGAAGACGTTGTTCAGCGACCTGAATTTCGTGCTGCCGCCCAACGGCATCGTCGGCGTCATCGGTCCCAATGGTGCGGGCAAGACGACGCTCTTCCGTCTGATCATGGGACTGGAACAGGCCGATGCCGGCACGTTCAGCGTGGGCGAGACGGTCAAGCTGTCGTACGTCGACCAGCAGCATAAGGACATCGACCCGGCGAAGTCGGTCTACGAGGTGGTCAGCCAAGGCAACGAGACCATCCGCATGGGCGGTAAAGATATTAATGTACGTGCGTACCTTAGTAGATTCAACTTCAGCGGCGCCGACCAGGAGAAGAAGTGCGGCGTGCTGTCGGGTGGTGAGCGCAACCGCCTGCATCTGGCCATCGCCTTGAAGCAGGAGGGTAATGTGTTGCTTTTAGACGAGCCTACTAACGATATAGACGTCAATACGTTACGCGCATTAGAGGAAGGTCTTGAAGCCTTTGCCGGCTGTGCCGTCGTCATCAGCCACGACCGCTGGTTCCTCGACCGTATCTGTACGCATATATTAGCATTCGAGGGGGAGGGTAATGTCTTCTACTTCGAGGGCAACTTCTCAGAGTACGAGGTCAACAAGGCCCAGCGACTGGGACTTGAAGAACCCAAGCGTGCAAGGTATCGTAAATTGATGGAGGATTAGTACTGATTATGATTGAGTATTTCTTATTGAACATGTGGCAGTTATGGGCGGTGGTTGCCGTCGTCTGCCTGATTCTGGAGCTGATGGCGGGTGACTTCTTTGTCATCTGCTTCTCCATAGGTGCCGTCTTTGCTGCCGTCGCTTCGGCCGTAGGGTTGAACATCTACTGGCAGATGGCACTCTTTGCTGTGTTCACGCTTATCAGCCTGTTCTGGGTGCGACCCTTTGCCCAACGCTATCTGCACAAGGGCGAGGAGAACCGCGTGAGTAATGCCGACGCTCTGATGGGCCGACAGGGCCGTGTGGTGGAAGCTATTCAGGCCGGAGGCTACGGTCGCGTGCAGATTGACGGCGACGTATGGAAAGCAGTAAGCACCGATTCCCAACCCATCAACGAAGGGGCAACGGTATGCGTCGTTGGCCGCGAGAGCACCATCATTACGGTAGAGATTGTTAAACAGCTTTAATCGTTTATTCGTTTAATCGTTTAACCGAAAAAATAAATTGTAAATCGTAAATAGTTAAATCGTAAATTATCATGACTTACATTCTGATTGCTATTATTGTCTGTGTGATCATCTTTGCCAAAATGGCGCTGGTCATCATACCACAGTCTGAAACAAAAATCGTTGAGCGACTGGGACGCTACTATGCCACACTCCAGCCGGGTATCAACATGATTATCCCGTTTATCGACCGGGCAAAGTCTATCGTCGTACTGAACCACGGTCGCTACCAGTACTCGACCACCATCGACCTGCGCGAACAGGTGTACGACTTCCCGAAGCAGAACGTGATTACAAAGGACAACGTGCAGACGGAAATCAACGCCCTGCTATACTTCCAGATCGTAGACCCCTTCAAGGCAACCTACGAAATCAATAACCTGCCCAACGCCATCGAGAAGCTGACGCAGACGACGTTGCGTAACATCATTGGCGAACTGGAACTGGACGAGACCCTCACCTCGCGCGACACCATCAACAAGAAGCTGAGTGCCGTGCTCGACGATGCTACCGACAAGTGGGGCGTCAAGGTGAACCGCGTTGAGTTGCAGGATATTACACCTCCTGACTCCGTGCTGACGGCGATGGAGAAGCAGATGCAGGCCGAGCGTAACAAGCGTGCACAGATCCTGACGTCGGAAGGTCAGAAGGCTGCTGAGATCCTGGCTTCAGAGGGTGAGAAGACGGCTATCGTCAACAAGGCCGAAGCAGCCAAGCAGGAGGCCATCCTGCAGGCTGAGGGTGAGGCTCAGGCACGCATCCGTGTGGCTGAAGCCGAAGCCAAGGCCATCGAGCTCATTACCGAGGCTGTGGGCAAGTCGACCAATCCTGCCAACTACCTGCTGGCTCAGAAGTACATCCAGATGATGCAGGAACTGGCTGAGGGCGACAAGACCAAGACGGTCTACCTGCCTTATGAAGCCACGAATCTGCTGGGCTCTATCGGCGGAATCAAAGATTTGTTTAAGACAGAATAGTCTATGAACATCCATCGAACGACACTCTTGGCATTAGCTGCGCTTAGCGCGGCTATTGCCGTCTCTCAGAATGACGGCCAGCGGTCGTCTTCAAGCCTGTATCTCCAGGCACTCGCCAAGCCCGACGTCTCGTTGAGCTTTGACATTACTGCTCAAGGCAAGCGCTTCGAGCCTGTATGGGGACTGGATCAGGCTGCAGTCAGCGAGCAGGTCATCAAGAAAGGCATCAACCACATGGGAAAGGAGAATATCAGTATTGGACGCGTTGCCTTCAGATACACGTGGCCTCTTATTGACGACTCCGTACTGTATTCGACGCTCATCGACACGTTGCGTATACGCTGTAACAACTTTAATCAGGTGAGCCCGACCTTGCCGTTGGTGCTGACAGCCGACCAAGGTGCCTTTGAATATACTAATGCGCAAGGGAAAACCGCTACTCATGCTCCGCACGACTATTATGTGAAAAACAGCGTTGTCAACATCGAGCACTGGGCGGCTATGATCAATAGCCACGTACATTGGATACAGAAGAACACGAAGCATCCTGTGCTGGGCATTTCGCCATTCAACGAGGGCGACTACTGGTCGAAGGAGGAAGGAGCAACGGCGCAGAAACACTATCAAGTTGCCAAGCTGCTCAAGGAGAATTATCCGCGTTGTGCAGACGTGATAATGGTTGGTGCAAACACCTTGAACAATGACAAGGCACTTGAGTGGTACAATCCCGGCAAGAACCTCTATAAATGGGGAAACACCCACCAGCTGGCAGGTTCGTTCGATACTTTTGCTAATTTCTATCAGCAGTTAGAGAAGGACGGCAAGGTTGGCTATGCAGACGAGATGCATAATGTGGCCGAGGCTATGGTGGGATTGGAATATGGAATGACCTATGGCATCTGGTGGGGATTCGACAGCCGTGCTCGTGGCGAGTTCTGTCAGATAAGCCGAAATGGAGAACGACTGGCCTATGGTGAGCATCGGACGAACTGGACGGCTGCCTCAGTATGGCGCCACGATGACGGTCGGGTAAAAGCCTTCGTTGGTAGCAGCGAGCGACAGGCCGTGACCACCAACTATCAGTTTGTATCGGCTGACCGCCTGGTCTATTTCGACGGATATGGTCCCCAACACGAGTTTGTGAAGACTCTGCCAGGAGGAACAGGCTATCAGAAAGGCCAGACCAACGCGGAGTGTGTCATCGATGTAACG
Source organism: uncultured Prevotellaceae bacterium (assembly GCA_900321965.1). Classification (GTDB taxonomy): domain Bacteria; phylum Bacteroidota; class Bacteroidia; order Bacteroidales; family Bacteroidaceae; genus Prevotella. The sequence continues at coordinate 42,784 of ONYA01000002.1, read as the reverse complement.
TGGGGTGAGGACGTTCCTGTAGTTCCTATTATGGCAGGTGTCTATCGGTTGGTGAACAAGAGCGCGTCGAAATATGCCACTTGGTCGGGAGACAATATCGCGTTGATGAATTATTCTGAAGCGTCGAAGATGCAGCAATGGAATGTATCCCCCGCCGTGTCGGCCAACTGCAAGTATGGTGGTGATTACAGCTTCTACGACTTCGTTTGCGTAGCCAATAACGCCACACGTATGAACGTGCTGAACTTCTCTACGGGTAATGCCAACGTGATAGGCTACGCCCAGAATGCCGTACCCGACACGAACGAGCAATGGTATCTGGAGTATGCTGGCGACGGCTATTACTATATCCGCAATCGTGAGAGTGCACAATATCTGGCGGCAAGTACCGACGGCACAGACGTTGTACAGAGCACCATGTCGGCTACAGCCTCGCAAACCGTCCGCAACCGTATGCAATGGAGAATCCTGCCTGTCGACGTGAAATACGAAAGAGTAACTCCGGCACAAGTACAGGGACTGACGGCCCAGGCCAATGCTGCGTCGGTAACCTTGAGTTGGACGGCGAATACCGATAGCGACTTGGCCGGCTATATGGTCATGCGGGCTGAGAAGGGCTCTAACGAGTGGAATACCGTAGGACGTATGGTCACCACGAACACCTTCACGGACAATACCTGTCGTCAAGGCGTCACATATATATATAAGGTGAAGGCTGTCGACACGGCGCAGAACCGCTCCATACTGGCTTCTGAAGAAGTGGAAGCCATGCCGACAGGACGGCGGTCGCTCGTTGCTCATTGGCAGATGGAAGACAATCTGAATGACGAGACGGCAAACATCATGGATGCTGTGGCCTATGGTAATGTCAGCTATGTTGACGCCGGAACATCGACGGGCAAGGCTCTGCGGTTGATTAATAACAACAGCAATAACCAACAGTATGTGCAGATGCCCTACGAGGTGGCCGGTGGTGAGGAACTGACGGTGGCAATGTGGGTAAAACTGCAGAGTAACACGACGTGGATACGCCTGTTTGACTTTGGCTACGATACAGATCACTACCTGTTCCTGACGCCCAATGGCGGCAACGTTATGCGTTTCGCTATCAAGAATGGAGCTGAGGAGCAGACGGTAGACTGCCAGTCGAAACTGCCGACGGGCGTATGGAAGCATGTGGCTGTAACCATCGGCAAGGAGAAAACAACGATCTATGTCGATGGCGAGGTGGCAGGCTCAAGTACGGCTATTACCATCAGTCCGGCTGACGTACGTCCTGTGCTGAACTATCTGGGACGCAGTCAGTTTGTGGCAGACCCCTTGTTCCAGGGACAAATCGACGATGTACGTATCTATAACTTTGCCATAACGGCAGACGATGTGAAGACCATCATGGCAGGAGGTGAGGCGGTAGCTGTTAAGACCCCGACAACGGCTGCTCAACCTAACGTCATCTATGACCTGAATGGTGTCAGACAAAAAGCGCCAAAGAAGGGAATAAACATCATCGATGGTAAGAAAGTCATGAAGTAACCGATGTTTTTCGCCTTTTTTGTTGCAGAATCGAATCTTTTTGAGTAATTTTGCAGCGAATTTGACAGAAAAGGTTACAAGATGGTACAAAACATATTCAAGGGGTTGGGTATTGCGCTCATAACCCCGTTCAAGGAAGACGGCTCCGTTGACTACGATGCACTCAAGCGATTGGTGCAATATCAGTTGGACAACGGCGCCGACTTCTTTTGTATTCTCGCTACTACCGGAGAGACTCCGACTCTGACGCTTGACGAGAAAAAGCGCATCAAGGATCTTGTCGTCGACATCGTTCAGGCTCGTGTTCCCATCCTGATGGGCTGTGGCGGCTTCAACACGGCTGCCGTCGTCGAAGAACTGAAAACGGGCGACTTCAAGGGTATCGACGGCATACTGAGCGTCTGCCCCTATTACAACAAACCGTCGCAGGAAGGACTCTACCAGCACTTCAAGGCTATTGCTGCTGCCACACAACTGCCTGTCGTGCTCTACAATGTACCAGGACGTACGGGTATCAACATGACGGCAGAAACTACCGTCCGCCTGGCTCGCGACTGTCGTAACATCGTCGCCATCAAGGAGGCCAGCGGCAAGCTGGAGCAGGTTGACGAGATTATCAAGAACAAACCCCGCGACTTCGACGTCATCTCTGGCGACGATGCCCTGACCTTCCCGATGGTCAGCTGCGGTGCCGTAGGTGTCATCTCGGTTATCGGAAATGCCCTGCCGAAGGAGTTCTCAAAGATGATTCGCCTGCAGATGCGTGGCGAGTACGATCCTGCCCGCAAGATTCACCACCGCTTCATCGACCTCTTCTCGCTGCTCTTCGTCGACGGCAACCCCGCCGGCGTGAAGGCCATGCTCCACGAGATGGGATTCATCGAGAATGTATTGCGCTTGCCTTTGGTGCCTATGCGCATCCAGAACATGCAGCGGATGTCAGACATTCTGAAGGAATTGAAAATATAATTGCTATTAGTACAAACAGAAAAAAGGCATCAGGATTTTTCCCGATGCCTTTTCTTATTTGAGCTTCAGCAGATTAGCAGAGCCGACGTGAGCCGTCGCCGATGACGACGTCGTAGACCTTGGGTTCGTGGCCGTACTTGGCGTTGAACTTCTCCTTAGCTGTAGCTACGAACTGCTTGTAGAGGTCGTTGCGCACGAGGTTGATGGTGCAGCCACCGAAGCCGCCACCCATGATACGTGAACCCGTAACGCCACACTCCTTGGCGATGTCGTTCAGGTAGTCGAGCTCTTCGCAGCTGACCTCGTAGTCCTTCGACAGGCCTTCGTGGGTCTTGAACATCATCTCGCCAACCTTCTCGTAGTCGCCTTCGTTCAGGGCGTCGCAGACAGCAAGCACGCGGTCTTTCTCGCCGAGCACAAACTTTGCGCGCTTGTAATCCTCTTCGCCGACGATGTCTTTCACCTCTTCAAGCTGCTCCCATGTGCAGTCGCGCAGGGTCTCGAACTTGCCCTCGGGATGCTTTTCCTGAATGTGTTTCACCACGTTCTCGCAGGAGTTGCGACGGTCGTTGTAGGGCGAACCGGCCAACTGGTGTTTCACCACAGAGTCGAGCAGAACCAGACGGTAGCCGTCGGGCTTGAAGGGGAAGTACTCGAACTCGCGGCTGCGGCAGTCGAGGCGCATCAGACAGCCAGCCTTGCCGAAGACAGAGGCGAACTGGTCCATGATACCGCAGTTGACGCCGCAGTAGTTGTGCTCGGTAGCCTGTCCGGCGAGCACCATATCCCATTGAGAAACCTTGTTCTCGCCGAAGATGTCGTTCAGACCGCAGGCGAAGCAGCTCTCCATAGCAGCACTCGACGACATGCCTGCACCAAGGGGCACGTCGCCGGCAAAAGCAATGTTGAAGCCCTTGACGGGAACGCCGAGCTTCTGGAACTCCTTAGCGATGCCGTAGATATAGCGTGCCCAAGAAGCCTTGGGGCCGGCAGGATCGTTGAGCTTGAAGTCTACACGGTCCTTCAGGTCGATGGCGTAGGCCATCACGGTGTCTTCAGTACCGTTGGCGCGCATCTCGGCTGTGATGCCCTTGTCGACAGCGCCTGGGAAGACGAAGCCACCATTATAGTCAGTATGCTCACCAATGAGGTTGATACGGCCGGGTGATGTGTAGACGTTACCTGTCTGCCCGTCAAAATGCTTGACGAAGCGGCTTCTTACAAATTCAATATCAATCATAATGTTTAAAGGTGTTTGTTAGTAAATGGTTATTAGTCAACTTTAATATCCTTATTGACGTTCTTGCAACCGATGGTGCTGTAGAACAGGATGAAGGCAAGCATGGCGATGATGAGCCAGTAGCTGGCGATGGGGCCTGCGCTCTTGGCGATAGACTCCTGGATGAGCGGCATGATGCCACCACCAACGACCATTGTCATGAAAATGCCCGATGCAGCCTCGGTATACTTGCCAAGTCCTTCTACGGAGAGGTTGAAGATGCCGCCCCACATGATGCTGGTACACAGACCGCAGGCAGCGATGAAGACAGCCTTCATGGGCACGTTGTGACCGCTAATGGTGATGCCAACACTCTCAGGCAGGAAGATGGCGATAAGCAGCAGGATGATGGCTACCGTCGAGACGATGGTCATCTGCAGCGATGTCGACACCTTACCCGAGATGGCACTCGACGAAGCACGGCCGACAAGCATCATCAGCCAGTAGCTGGCAGCTAATGTACCGCCAATGGCAGCAGAACCCTCGAATCCTAAGTCGGTAATATAGAAGTTCAGCTCCATAGGAATACCAATCTCTACACCTACATAGAAGAAGATGGCAATAACGCCGAGCAGGCAATGGCGGAAAGCCAGCGGGCTGCGCTCATACTTCGGCTGCTCCTTGCCGAGCGTAGGCTCGGGAATCTCGACGCGCTGGATGATGAGGAACGAGATGGCAAAGACGGCCATACCGATGAAGAGCAACGGAGCGACATCGCCCATGCTGGTGTTCTCAGTCACCGTACCCACGAGCAGACCTGTCAGCAACGGGGTGAGCGTGGCGGTTAGTGAGTTCATCGTGCCACCAATCTGAATGAACTGGTTGCCGCGATTACCACCGCCGCCCAGAATGTTAAGCATGGGGTTCACCACCGTATTCAACATACAGACGCAGAAACCGCAGATGAAGGCTCCCAAAAGGTAGATCAGCAGGTTGAGAGCAACGGGAATGCTATCGTATGTAAACATATAGGTAGCATCGCCGGTGATGCTCGAAATATACTGGAACGCCAGACCGATGATACCCACGATGAGTGCGATAAGAGCGGTCTTCTTATAGCCGTACTTGATGAGCATCTTGCCAGCCGGAATACCCATGAAGAGGTAGGCGGCAAAGTTCATCAGGTTACCCCAGGCTTTGGCAAAGGGGTATGTGAAACCCCAGATGTTGCCAAACGGCGCACCCATGTTGGTGACGAAGCTAATCATCGCGAAGATGAAGCACATGGTGATGATGGCCACCAACTGTGTGTTGTTTTTCTGTTGTGTCATACTGATAGTTTTGAGTGTTTACTTACTTTACAACGCCAAACTTATAGACGGTCTTCTGCTTGTAGCGCTGGCCAGGATTCAGCACGACGCTGGGGAAGTAAGGACGGTTAGGCGTATCGGGGAAGTGCTGGGCTTCAAAGCAGACAGCCGAGCGGCGCGGGAACGTGCAGCCGTTGGCGCCCTTGTAGCCACAGAGGTAGTTACCCGTATAGAGCTGCATGCCAGGCTCTGTGGTGTAGACCTCCATCGTGCGGCCGCTCTTGGGCTCTGTCACGCGTGCAGCAAAGCTCAGTTCGCCTTCTTCCTTCTTGTTGAGTACATAGTTGTGGTCGTAACCGTTACCAAACTTAATCTGCTCGTTGTCGGCGTCAATTTCCTGTCCGAAGGTCTTCGGTGTGCGGAAGTCGAACGGTGTGCCGTCAACTTTCAGGATTTCACCTGTAGGAATAGCTGTTGCGTCGGTGGGCAGATAGAAGTCGGCATTAATTTCGCAAATCTGATCCTCGATGCCCGGGGTGGGGTCGGCGGTACCAGCCAGTGAGAAGAATGCGTGGTGGGTCAGGTTGACGATAGTCTTCTTGTTTGTGGTGGCCAGATACTCGATGACCAGCTCGTTCTCGTCGGTGAAAGTGAACTCAACCGTTACGTCAAGCTCGCCCGTATAGCCCTCTTCACCATAGGAAGATATGCGATGAAGAGCCAGCGAGCGTGGGCCCATCTGACGGGCTTCCCAAATCTTGGCGTTGAAACCCTTGAGACCGCCGTGCAGGTGGTTAGGACCATTGTTGATAGCTACCTGATAATCCTTGCCGTTCAGCGTGAACTGACCCTTGCAGATGCGGTTGCCCCAACGGCCAATCAGCGTCGAGAGGTAAGGCTCGTCGCCGCTCATGAGCTGCTGGATACTGCCGTGACCTTGAATCACGTTACCAACTTTGCCGTCCTTGTCGGGAACCATGATGGCACAGATGGCACCTCCGTAGTTAGATACTGCTACCTCGTAGCCTTTACGGTTCTTCAGAATGTAAAGATCCGTCTTCTTACCATTCACCGTGGTCTGGAAGTCTTCACGCTTCAGACCACACAAATTCGCATTTTCAGTTGTGTTTGCCATATTGGTTTGTTTTAAGTTAATTGTTTTTTGCTAACAAAATTGTATTTGCCTACAAAGTAACGAAAAATAAACCAAACAAACGAATGAAACGACGTAAAAAAAGTTTATGAGAGTGTTAAAAACACCTAATCGCGTGATTTGAGGAAATCTGCTACCACGTAATTGCTGCCTCCGACGAAGATGAAATCGTCGGGTTCAGCTGCTATGAGAGCTGCCGAAAATGCTTCTGCTACAGTAGGATAGCACTCTCCGGCGAGGCCAAACTGCTGTCCGAAAACCATTACCGACTGCTCAGGCAGCGCTCTTTTCGTCGATGGCTTCGTAAAGTAGTAGATTGCGTCCTTTGGCAGTAGTGACATGACGCCATAGATGTCTTTGTCGTCGACCATACCGAAGACAATATGCTTTTTTTGACAGTTTACGGCGTTGATCTGCTGAACAAGCTGTTCCCATGCCGCTACGTTGTGACCTATATCGCAAATCACCAGCGGATTGGTCCTTACCGTCTGCCAACGTCCTTTCAGACCTGTGATGGCCGTAACGTTGAGGAAAGCCTCACTCAGTTCTTTCTGAACTACAGACTGTATCTCTTTATCGTTGACTTGGCAGAGATATCCCATTTTCGACAACTCGTGTAGAGTGGCCAAGATGGTTCGTGCGTTTTTCGGCTGACAAGCACCTGCCAATTCTCCTTTAAGATCGCCCAAGTGTTTTGTCATATAGTAAAAGCCGCCATTGTCGGGAATCTGTTCTGCCGTGACAATCTCATCCTCATCTTCAGCATAGATGATTGATGCATCACTTTGCTGTGCCAATGCGTCGAAGATAGGTCGAATTTCAGGCTGTGCTTCGCCGATGATAACGGGTGTGGCATCCTTGATGATACCGCCTTTCTCCATAGCAATCTGCTCCACCGATGCGCCAAGCAGCTGCGTGTGGTCGAGACTGACATTGGTGATGACAGAAACCAGCGGGTTGATGATGTTGGTGCTGTCGAGCCGACCTCCGAGTCCCACCTCGATGACGGCAATGTCAACGTTATTGTCACTAAAGTACTTGAAAGCCATCTCGGTAGCTATCTCAAAGAAGGTAGCACCAACCTGTTCGAAGAGTTCCTTACCTTGTTCTACGAAGTCGATGACGTACTGCTCGGCTATAGGTTGTCCGTTGATACGTATGCGCTCACTAAAGTCGAGCAGGTGGGGCGAGGTATAAAGTCCCACCTTGTAGCCTGCAACCTGAAGCACGGCCGATAGCGTGTGCGATACGGAACCCTTGCCGTTGGTACCTGCCACATGAATGGTTTTGAAGTCTTGGTGAGGTTTTCCGTAGTGCTCGTCTATGCATTGCATATTCTCCAGTCCGGGCTTGTAGCCCGTCTGTCCCTGACTCTCATAGTTGGCCGTCTGTGTGAACAGGTATTCACAGGTATCTTCGTAGGTCATATTTATTTAGTTGAAGTAGTTCTTGAAACGCTGGAAGATGGAGTCGCGTGTCTGCTTGTCACCCTTGAAGTTGTCGCTCTGCTTGAAGCGCTCAATGGCTTCCTTCTCGTCGCGGCTCAGAGTCTTGGGCACGTAGACGCTAATGTTGACCACCAAGTCGCCCTTGCCTTGTCCGTATCCCTGAACGGCGGGCAATCCCTTGCCGCGCAGGCGCATCGTCTTGCCGGGCTGTGTGCCGTTATCTACTTTTACGCGCAATTTGCCGCCCTCGATAGTGGGTATCTCTATCTCACCGCCCAAAGCAGCTGTGGGGAAGTCAAGCAATAAGTTGTAAATCAAATCATTACCATCACGGACAAAAGTCTCGTGTGCCTCTTCCTCAATGAAGACCTGTATGTCGCCGTTAATACCACCTCGTCGTCCGGCGTTACCTTTGCCAGGAACGTTCACCACCATGCCTTCAGCTACGCCGGCGGGAATCTTGATTTCCACCACTTCCTCGCCCTTGACGATGCCTTCTCCCTGACAATGAGGACACTTGTTCTTGATGATCTGTCCCTCGCCGCCGCACGTGGGGCACACACCCTGGGTCTGCATCATTCCGAAGATGCTTTGTGTGGTGTGACTGATGACGCCTGAACCATGACATGTGGGGCACTGCTCATGACCGGAGCCGTCCTGGGCGCCCGTGCCATGACAATGGTCGCATGGAATATCCTTACGTACCTTAAACTTCTTTGTGACGCCTTGGTTGACTTCTTCCAGCGTGAGGCGAACCTTCAGTCGCAGGTCGCTGCCACGATGCTGCTGGGGACGGCGTGAGCCACCTCCAAAGCCTCCGAAACCGTGACCTCCAAAGATATCGCCGAACATCGAGAAGATGTCGTCCATATTCATGGATGCGCCGCCGAAACCACTAAAATCGAAACCACCGCCCATACTTGGACCGTTGAATCCGAACTGGTCATACTGTTGACGCGTCTTCGGGTCGTGAAGTACATTATAGGCCTCAGCTGCCTCCTTAAACTTCTCTTCAGCCTCTTTGTCGCCGGGATTACGGTCGGGGTGGTACTTGATAGCTATCTTGCGGTAGGCTTTCTTGATATCGTCGGCTGTTGCGTCTTTGCCGACGCCTAGTACCTCGTAGTAGTCTCTTTTCTGTGCCATTATTGTCCTACTGCCACTTTGGCGTGGCGAATCACTTTATCATTCAGTTTATATCCTTTCTGCAGGCAGTCGATAACCTTGCCTTTCTTGTCGTCACCCATACCGGGCACCATAGCCACAGCCTCGTGGACATCGGTATCGAAATCGGCATCTTCGGTTGCTATCATACTGATGCCCTGGCTTTCAAGTACTTTGAGCAGCTTATGATAGATAAGCTCCATACCCTCGCGCAGCACCTGTGGGTCGTCGGTCTTCTGGCCATTGTCTATAGCCCGTTCCATATCGTCGACAACGGGCAGGATAGCTGTCAGCACCTTCTCGCCGCCGTTCAGAATCAGCTCGGCGCGCTCCTTCAGCGTGCGTTTACGGTAGTTATCGAACTCAGCTACGGAACGTAGATACTTGTCCTTCAACTCGGCAATCTCGTCTTGAGCCTGCTCAATCGGGTCTTTTTCTTCAGCAGTTGCTTCCTGCTCTTCTTGCTCTTCAGTCGCTTCTGGAGTCTCTTGGGTCAACTCCTCGTCTTCGATGTTAATATCTTTTTCTTTCATAGCAAATCTTGAATTTTAGTATTACTGATAACGCTACAGCAAAAACCGTGCCATTTATGCATACAGCTCGGCTTTCTTTTCCTTAATGCTCTCGTCGTAGATGTAATCGTCGTAGGTTGTCAGCTTGTCAATAGTGCCCTTCGGCGTCAGTTCGATGATGCGGTCGGCCACTGTATTGATGAACTCGTGGTCGTGCGAGGCAAAGAGAATATTGCCCTTGAACTGTATCAGATTGTTGTTAAAAGCCTGAATCGACTCCAGGTCGAGGTGGTTCGTCGGCGTGTCAAGTATCAGGCAGTTGGCGTTCTTCAGCTGCATACGGGCAATCATACAGCGCATCTTCTCGCCACCCGAGAGCACGTTGACGTGTTTCAGCACGTCCTCCTCCTTGAAGAGCATGCGTCCGAGGAACGACTTCATCGTCACCTCATTGCCCGGTCCCCATTGCGACAGCCAGTCGACGAGGTTCATCTCTGACTGGAAGAATTCGGTATTGTCCAACGGCAGGTAGGCCGTCGTGATCGTGACGCCCCACTTGTAAGTGCCGGCTTGCGGCTCGCGGTTGCCGTTGATAATCTCAAACAGGGCGGTCATTGCCTTCGGGTTGTGGCTCAGGAAGACGGTCTTCTGGCCTTTCTCGATGGTGAACGAGACGTTGTCGAACAATACCGTTCCGTCGGCGTCGACGGCCTTCAGGCCCTCCACCTCGAGAATCTGTGTGCCCGGCTCGCGTTCCATCTGGAAGATGATGCCCGGATATTTTCGTGTCGACGGCGTGATTTCCTCGACGTTCAGCTTTTCCAGCATCTTCTTGCGCGACGTCGTCTGCTTCGACTTGGCCACGTTGGCCGAGAAGCGGCGGATGAACTCCTCCAACTGCTTGCGCTTCTCCTCGGCCTTCATCTTCTGGTTCTGAGCCTGGCGCAGGGCTAACTGCGACGACTCGTACCAGAACGAGTAGTTACCCGAGAACAGCGTCACCTTGCCGAAGTCGATGTCGACGGTCTGCGTAGAGACTGCGTCGAGGAAGTGACGGTCGTGAGAGACGACGAGCACGCATTGCTCCAAGTTCGACAGATATTCCTCCAACCACTGCACGGTGTCGAGGTCGAGGTCGTTCGTAGGCTCGTCGAGCAGCAGGTTGTCAGGATGTCCGAAAAGTGCCTTCGCCAGCATCACGCGTACCTTTTCATTATTAGATATGTCGGCCATCTGCTTGTAGTGCTGACCCTCGCTGACGCCTAAGTTCTGCAACAGCTGTGCTGCCTCGCTCTCAGCCTCGTAGCCGTTCATCTCGGCAAAGGCCATCTCGAGTTCAGCGGCGCGGTTGCCGTCTTCCTCGGTCATCTCGGCCTTCGAGTAGAGCGCCTCGCGCTCCTTCATATTCTGCCACATTGGCTGGTGCCCCATCAGCACGGTGTCCATCACCGTGAATTCATCGTATTTGAAGTGATCCTGCTCCAGTACGCTCAGACGCTCGCCTGGCTGCATATCCACCGAACCCTTGTTTGGCTCCAGTTCGCCGCTGATAGCGCGGAGTAGGGTAGACTTACCGGCTCCGTTGGCGCCGATGATGCCATAGATGTTTCCACTTGTAAACTTCAGGTTCACGTCTTTGTAGAGAACCTTTTTCCCAAACTGAATTGCTAAGTTTGTGACTGTAATCATTTCCTCTTCTTTATACCTATTTTATTATTTTGGGTGCAAAGGTACAAAAAAAACGCTGAAATGCCAAACTCATTCAAAAAAAAAGTTGTATCTTTGCCGGCGGAATGATGACAACACTAAACGAACTTATCACACAAGTCAATGACGTGCTTTGGACATACGTCATTATGGTCGTGCTTGTTTGCTGCGGCCTGTGGTTTACATGGCGTATGCGCTTCGTCCAATTCCGGATGCTCGGTGAGATGGTCCGTCTGTTGACCGATACCTCCGTATCCACAATCTCGGGCAACGAGAAACAGTCGGGTCGTAAGCGCATCTCCTCGTTTCAGGCTTTTGCCGTTTCTGTGGCATCTCGAGTAGGTACAGGCAATCTCGCTGGCGTGGCTACAGCTATCGCCGTCGGTGGCCCTGGTGCGGTCTTCTGGATGTGGGTCATGGCCTTGGTTGGGGCTGCTACAGCCTTTGTTGAGTCCACTCTCGGACAATTGTTTAAGCAGCACGCTGGTGACTACTTTATCGGCGGACCAGCCTACTACATCAGCCGCGGCATGCGATACTGTTCCTGGAAACCGCTGAGGAACAGCGGGCGCTGGATGTCAGTTCTCTTCGCCATACTCATCACCATGACTTTCGGATTGGCCAACAACGCAATGCAGGCTAACACCATCTGTGGCGCTATGGATCAGGCCTTCGGCTTTTCGCCTGTTGCTGTCGGAATTGTGCTGGCTGTGCTGGCTCTGTTCATCGTCTTCGGAGGTATCCAGCGCGTAGCCGGCGTCAGCGCCGTCCTCGTGCCTGTAATGGCTGTCGGTTATTTCCTCCTCGCTGTCTACATTGTTATCTCCAATATCAGCATCCTGCCCCACGTCTTAAAGGTCATCGTCGACAATGCCTTTGGCATTTCACAGGTGGTCGGTGGAGGCATAGGCGCAGCGATGGTCAATGGCGTAAAACGCGGGCTCTTCAGTAACGAGGCTGGTGAGGGTAGTGCCCCTAATGCAGCCTCTACGGCCGATGTTACTCATCCTGTCAAGCAAGGACTCATCCAGGCTCTTGGCGTCTTTACTGACACTTTGCTCGTCTGCTCCTGTACAGCCTTTATCATTCTCATTAGTGGCCTCTACCAGTCGCCCGAACTCAACGGCATCAACCTCACGCAGGCCGCTCTGCAGTCTGAGATAGGCAATGCCGGACCTATCTTTGTCGCCGTAGCCATCTTCCTCTTCGCTTTTTCCAGTATTATCGCCAACTACTACTATGGCGAGGCCAACATCCGCTTCATGACTTCCAGCCGCATGGTGATGACAACCTACCGCCTTTTCTCAGGCGGTGTGATGGTTATCTTCGGCGCCCTTATCACCCTGGAGTTTGCCTGGAACATGATAGACATCTGTATGGCTCTGCTTACTGCTTGCAATCTCGTGGCTATTATCGCCCTCGGCAAGTATGCCTTCTGCTTGCTCGATGACTATTGTTGCCAGCAGCGTAAAGGCATCCGCGACCCCCAGTTCCGTCGCCGCCAGATGCCCGAAATTGCCGACGCTCTCGATTGTTGGGAGTAATGGCCGACTTTACCGTAAGTAAACCTGGACTTTACCGTAAGCAAACCTGGACTTTACCGTAAGTAAACCTGGACTTTACCGTAAGCAAACCCGACCTTTACCGTAAGCAACCCCGACCTTTACCGTAAGCAAACTAAAAGCGACACCACAAAAAAAGAACCGAAAGATTTGGTCTTTCGGCTTTTTTGTTTTACCTTTGTGGGCGAAATCATAAAACTTTAATATGAAAATAGGTGATATCGTTAGATTCCTGAGCGAAGTGGGAGGCGGTCGTGTAGCCGGTTTTCAAGGCAAGGACATTGTCTTGGTTGAAGACGAAGACGGTTTCCAGGTGCCTATGCGCACGGCCGATGTGGTGGTCATCGGTAATGAAGACTACGACACGGGCCACATGGTGGAAGTGAAGCAGCGGAAAACGGCGGAGACCGCCGCTGATGAGGAACCCGAGACAGAGCCTGCCGACAAGCCACTGACGTTTAAGGCGCCTGTAGAGGAGCGTCGCGGCGGCGACAAGTTGTCGGCATATATGGCCTTTGTGCCGATAGACTTGAAGGAACTGACGGACACGCGGTTCGAGTCGTATCTCGTGAATGACTGCAACTATTACCTGCGTTATGTCTATATGACGGCAGAGGGAACTAGTTGGCAGGTACGCTCGACAGGCGAGGTGGAGCCCAATACCAAACTATTTATCGAGGAGTTCGGACGTGACCAACTGAACGAACTAGAGAAATCATGCATTCAGTTGTTGGCATATAAGAAGGACAAGTACTTCTTACGCAAACCGGCCGTTGACGCCCTGATAACCATAGACCCTGTAAAATTCTACAAACTCCACACTTTTAGTGAGAACGATTTCTTTGAACAGCCGTCGCTGATATATACCATTATTGAAAACGACCGACAATTTGTGAAACTATGAAATACGGAATGATTAAGGTTGCTGCTGCCGTACCAACGGTGAAAGTAGCCGATGTTGCCTATAACGTTGGGCAAGCAGAGAGTCTCATTGCCCAGGCTGAGGGACAAGGTGTGGAGGTGATGGTTTTGCCCGAACTGTGTCTGACAGGCTATACCTGCCAGGACTTGTTCAAACAACAGCTGTTGATAGACAAGGCAGAGGAGGCCCTGCTGGTGTTACTCGACTTCACCCGTAAGCTTGACGTCATCGTTATCGTAGGACTGCCCGTGCAAATAGGTTCTCTGCTCTATAACTGCGCCGCTGTTATCCAAAGCGGAACGCTGCTGGGTGTGGTTCCTAAGACTTATCTGCCTAATTACGGTGAGTTCTACGAGAAACGTTGGTTTGCATCAGCCCAAGACCTGAAACCCCAGGACATCTATCTTGCGGGCAGTCCAATACATGTAACATCGGAACCAACGATCTTCACCACGTGCGACGGCGTGCGTTTCGGCATCGAGATTTGCGAGGATGTCTGGGCTCCTGTACCGCCGAGCAACCGTCTCGCTTTAGCAGGTGCCGATATCATCTTTAATCTCTCTGCCAGTGACGAGTTGATTGGTAAACACGAGTACCTATGCCAGCTGCTATGCCAACAGAGTGCACGAACGATGACTGGTTATGTATACGCCAGCTGTGGTTTCGGCGAATCGACACAAGACGTCGTCTATGGTGGCAACGCCATCATTGTTGAGAACGGGCGTGTGCTCTGCGAGGGTGAACGTTTCTCGCTACAGCCGCAAATCAAGATTATGCAGATAGACGTAGAACGGCTGCGTACAGAGCGACGAACAAACTCGACGTTCATCACGGCGCAATCCCGCGTCAGCTGCCAACCCCTTAACATCAGCTGCAAACCTGTGTCGCCACGCGAATTCGAACTGATACGTAGCGTCGACCCGCATCCCTTTATACCTAAGAAGGACGATATGCAGGCATCATTCGAAGAGATTCTCAATATACAAGTAGCAGGTCTGGCTAAACGACTCTACCATATCGGCGGTACGAAAGCCGTCATAGGCATTAGTGGCGGACTCGATTCGACGCTGGCCCTGCTTGTGACGGTGAAGGCCTTTGACAAGTTGGGGCTTGACCGTCGAGGCATTATCGGTATCACTATGCCCGGTTTCGGTACAACTGACCGCACGTATAACAACGCGCTGGCACTTATGAAAGAACTGGGAGTTACTACCCGAGAAATAAGCATTGTCAAGGCTGTCAAGCAACATTTCGAGGATATAGGTCACAATGCGAAGCAGCACGATACTACCTATGAAAACTCGCAAGCACGTGAACGTACACAAATATTGATGGATGTAGCCAACAAGGAGAATGCTATCGTCGTTGGTACCGGCGACCTGTCGGAGTTGGCACTAGGATGGGCCACCTACAATGGCGACCATATGTCGATGTACGGCGTCAACGCTGGTGTGCCCAAGACCTTAGTCCGATACTTAGTAAGTTATATTGCAGGAGAGATGGCTACTAACATATTGATGGACATTGTTGACACACCCATCTCACCTGAGTTGTTACCTGCTGACACGCAAGGCAATATTCGCCAAAAAACCGAAGACTTGGTTGGTCCATACGAACTGCATGACTTCTTCCTCTATTACACGTTGCGCTATGGATTCCGACCTGCCAAGATTTTGATGCTTGCCGAGAAAGCCTTCGGAAGTACCTATGACACCGTGGTCATCAAGAAATGGTTGACAACCTTCTGCCGTCGTTTCTTCAATCAGCAGTTCAAACGCTCATGTATGCCCGACGGACCGAAAATAGGAAGTGTTAGTCTCTCACCACGAGGCGACTGGCGTATGCCAAGCGATGCGGCTAGTACGCTTTGGCTGAAAGACTTAGAGAAATAGAATAAACCAATACTTAAACTAATGCAAAAACTACTATTGACAGTATGGATGCTCATTGTTTGGGCATCCACTATTTGCGCCGTAGATCGGATTGCATTGCGCGACTCCATCTTGAAAGTTGTTACCGGTGCACAAATTTCTCAAAAAAAAATAAATATTATACGGTTTGGTGCAAAAGGCGACTCGGCAACTGATTGCTATCGCGCCTTTGTCAAGGCTATGCGTTATGCTAAGAAAAACGGCCCTATGCGTATCGTTATTCCTCAGGGGGTTTGGCTCGTAGGTGGCCCTATCCACCTGGTGTCGGGCGTTACGCTTGAAATAAGTAAGGATGCCAAACTAATGTTTACAGGCCAACCTAAGCAGTACCTGCCAGCGGTCAGTACGTCTTGGGAGGGAACGTTGATGTGGAACTACTCACCTTTTATATATGGCTATGGGTTGCACGATGTGGCCATCGTCGGACAGGGAACCATTGATGGAGGTGCGGCTGCCGAGACCTTCTCGGAGTGGAGCAAGCGTCAAGACGACGATCAGGGATTGAGCAGGGAATGGAATCATCGCGGCGAACCGTTGGAGCAACGACGCATGGGGGCTGGACACTTCCTCAGGCCCCAGCTTATACAACTATACCGCTGCGAACGTGTGACGTTGTCGAGCGTCTTCATCTACCGCTCACCTTTTTGGTGTATCCACATGTTGCAATGTAACAACGTCCGACTGCGTGGCCTACGCTGTCAGGCTCGTCTGACGAACAACGACGGCATCGACATCGAATCGTCGCGAGGCGTGTTGATAGAAGACATCCGCTTTGACAATGGTGACGATAACGTGGCCATTAAGAGCGGACGCGACAACGACGGATGGACGATGGCAGGGCCTTCGCGCGACATCCTCATACGCCTGTGCCGCTTCAAGGGACTTCATGGAGTGGTTATCGGCAGCGAGATGTCGGGTGGGGTAGAGAATGTCATCATTGAGAACTGTACCTATGCAGGCTACGTCAAACGTGGCATCTTTATCAAGACAAATCCAGACCGTGGAGGATATGTCCGCAACCTCTGGGTCAATAGGGCTCGTTTCGGTGAAGTGCTTGACCTGTTCTACGTTACGTCAATGTATGCCGGACAAGGTATTGGCAATAACCACTTTAGCACGATAGAGAACCTGCACGTGGATTCGCTGTCGGCACGTAATGTTACGGGTACTGCCCTTGTGTTACAAGGAACGTTGCAACGCCCCATTAGAAACGTGTCATTCAGCCATATCGATGTTAACCATGCGGAAAAGGGAATAAGTTTTGAATTTACCGAACCTGTACTTATGAGCGACTGCTTCATAGGACCGAAAGTGGAAGCGCCCAGTGTAGCGTCGGAAAGTGACCAAATTTTCAAAAAGAATGACCAATAACTCATATTTTTTTCCAAAAGTTTTTGAGTTACGAAAAAAAATCACTAACTTTGTAGGCAGTTTCTGAATACTAAAAACATATAACTTAAATAATTCAATTGCTTATGGCACAAATTACAGGACACATTTCCCAGATTATCGGCCCTGTTATCGACGTTTTCTTCGATACCAAGGGACTGGAGGCGGAAAAGGTGTTGCCAAGAATCCATGATGCTCTGAAGATTGACCGTGGCAACGGCAACGTACTTATCGTCGAGGTGCAGCAGCACATTGGCGAGGACACCGTGCGTTGCGTGGCTATGGACAATACTGACGGACTGCAGCGTGGACTGGAAGCGATCCCTCTGGGCTCACCCATCGTGATGCCCGCCGGCGATCAGATTAAAGGTCGAATGCTGAACGTCATTGGTCAGCCTATCGACGGTATGAAACAACTCGACATGAAGGGTGCCTACCCCATCCACCGCGAGGCTCCTACGTTTGAGGAGCTGTCGACGAAGAAGGAGATTCTGGCTACGGGTATCAAGGTGATCGACCTGCTGGAGCCTTATATGAAGGGTGGTAAGATCGGTCTGTTCGGTGGTGCCGGTGTGGGTAAGACGGTGCTCATCATGGAGCTTATCAACAACATCGCCAAGGGCCACAACGGTTTCTCGGTGTTTGCCGGCGTAGGCGAACGTACGCGTGAAGGTAACGACCTCATCCGCGAGATGATTGAGTCGGGCGTTATCCGCTACGGCGACAAGTTCCGCAAGGCCATGGACGAAGGCAAGTGGGACTTGAGTCTCGTTGACCCTGAGGAGTTGAAGAAATCACAGGCCACGCTGGTCTATGGACAGATGAACGAGCCGCCGGGGGCACGTGCCTCTGTGGCATTGTCTGGTCTGACGGTGGCCGAGGGCTTCCGCGACGGTGGTGGTAAGGACGGTGGTGCAGCCGATATCCTATTCTTCATCGACAACATCTTCCGTTTCACCCAGGCTGGCTCTGAGGTGTCGGCTCTGTTAGGCCGTATGCCGTCAGCCGTAGGTTACCAGCCGACGCTGGCTTCGGAGATGGGTGCCATGCAGGAGCGTATCACCTCGACCAAGAAGGGCTCTATCACTTCAGTACAGGCCGTTTATGTGCCTGCCGACGATTTGACCGACCCTGCACCTGCTACGACGTTCACTCACCTCGATGCAACCACGGTGCTCGACCGTAAGATTGCAGAGTTAGGTATCTATCCGGCCGTTGACCCGTTAGGCTCTACGTCGCGAATCCTCGACCCGCTGATTGTGGGTAAGGCTCACTACGACTGTGCCCAGCGCGTGAAGGAGATTCTGCAGCGCTACAAGGAGTTGCAGGACATCATTGCCATCCTCGGTATGGACGAGCTGTCTGATGAGGATAAGCTGACGGTGAACCGCGCACGTCGCGTGCAGCGTTTCCTGAGCCAGCCGTTCTCGGTGGCTTCTCAGTTCACGGGTCTGCCTGGTGTGATGGTGCCCATCGAGGAGACTATCAAGGGCTTCAACGCCATCCTCGACGGCGAGGTGGACGACCTGCCCGAGCAGGCCTTCCTGAACGTTGGAACTATCGAAGAGGCGAAGGAGAAGGCTAAGAAACTTCTGGAGGCAGCTAAGGGTTAATTGACAATTGATAATTGAAAATTGACAATTATGCTGACGCTAAAGATTGTTTCGCCCGAGAAGATAGAGTTCACCGGTGAGGTGGAGAGCGTAAAGGTGCCTGGCACACAAGGCAACTTCGAGATCCTCACGAACCACGCCCCCATCATCTCAACACTCGGAAAGGGTGTCGTGGAGTATGACGGACAGCAGTTGGAAATCTTAGGAGGATTCGTCGAGGTGCAGCAGAACGAAGTGTCGCTCTGTGTCGAGAAAACAGAATAATAGAGATTCTTCGCAAGCGAAGCGTCGCAAGGCGCCGAGCGGAAAATTTTAAAATGAAGATTTTCTTCCTTGTCCTGTTCTTTACGTTACTCGGCAGTGCCTATGTGAAAGGCTATGACGTCGTGAAACGGCGTTCGCCCGAACACTTGGTACAGTTCTATCTCATCATGACAACGATACGTATGTTGTTCGTCGCTACGGTGGTCGGCCTCTACGTATTCTTCGCCCCGAACAGAGAAGATGCCATCCACTTCGCTGCTATTATATTAATAATGTACGCGATAACGATGGTCGTAACACTCTCAATGAGACATTGAATTGATAATTGAAAATTGAAAACTGAAAATTGATAATGAATCACATCAAACGACTGCTTAGCGTTGCTCTACTGATGTTCGCATTGGTGCCGGCGATGGCAGCAGACTTCTCAGCCAAGGAGGTGGTGCTTGAGCATATCAAGGACTCATACGAATGGCATGTCACCAACCTCGGTGAAGGGAAGTCGCTGGTTATTCCGTTGCCCGTCATCGTCAACTCGTCGACCGGTTGGCACGTCTTCTGCTCGTCACAGTTCGAGCACCACGCCGATGCCAACGGGCTGCGCCAAGGCCCTTACGGGCTGGCCATTGCCACAGAAGGAGAGAATGCTGGCAAGATAGTGGAGAACGGTTCCCCCGTCCTCGACCTCAGTATCACGAAGACGGTAGCCGTGATGTTCATCAACGTGGCCATCCTGCTTTGCTGCATCCTGCTCAGCGCCCGTTGGTACAAGAAGCGCAAGGCCAGCGACCCGGCTCCTGGTGGATTCGTCGGCTTCGTTGAGATGATGGTGATGTATGTGGTCGATGAGATTATCAAGCCGGGCGTAGGTAAGGGCTACGAGAAGTACACACCCTACCTGCTCACCTGCTTCTTCTTCATCTTCACCTGTAATGTGATGGGCTTGATACCGTTCCCTCCGGGCTCTGGCAACGTGACGGGCAATATTGCCGTGACGTTCTTCCTCGCCCTCTGCACGTTCCTCATTGTGCAGTTCTCGGGCAACAAGCACTACTGGAAGGACATCTTCTGGCCCGATGTTCCTACTTGGCTCAAGGCGCCGATACCCATCATCCCTGTGATTGAGTTCGTCGGCATCTTCACCAAGCCGTTCGCCCTGATGATCCGACTTTTTGCCAATATGATGGCTGGTCACGCCATTGCCGTAGCTATCACTTGCATCATCTTCTTAGTGGCAAGTCAGGCGGTGGCCGTGCAGTTGTCAATGTCGGCGCTGTCGGTTATTATGAGCATCTTCATGATGTGCTTAGAGTGCCTGGTCTGCTTCATCCAGGCGATGGTCTTCACGATGCTCTCGGCCGTCTTCATTGGCTTGGCCAGAGTGGAGCCGGAACACGAGTAAAATTGAAGAATTCAAGAATTGAAAAATTGAAGTATTCAAAAATTGAAGAATTAAAGAATTAAATAATTAACAATTAAAAACTTAAACGATTATGATTACAGCATTATTGGCAGCAGAAGGTGTTGCAAAATTGGGCGCCGCAGTAGGCGCAGGTCTCGCAGCTATTGGCGCAGGTCTTGGTATTGGTAGAATCGGCGGTCAGGCTATGGACGCTATGGCCCGTCAGCCGGAAGTGATGAGCAAGCTGTTTACGAACATGATTGTGGCTGCCGCTCTGATTGAGGGTGTTGCCCTGTTCGCAGCCGTTATCGCATTCCTCTGCATCTAATTCATAAAACATTCCACAGCGTATGGATTTATTGATTCCGAGTACTGGACTGTTGTTCTGGATGACCATCACGTTCCTCGTGGTGTTCTTCCTGCTATGGAAGTTCGGCTTCCCCGTCATCACAAAGATGGTGAAGGATCGCCAGGCTTTCATCGACGACTCGCTGCGCAAGGCGCACGAGGCCAACGAGCGACTGGCCAATATACAGAAAGAAGGTGAATCCATCCTCCAGGAGGCTCGCGAGAAGCAGGCTCAGATACTGAAAGAGGCTGCCGAGACCCGCGATGCCATCGTAGAGAAAGCTCAGGACAAGGCCCGTCAGGAAGGTGCCCGTCTCTTGGAAGATGCCCGTGTGGCCATCGAGCAGGAGAAGAAGGCCGCCATTGCCGACATCCGCAAGCAAGTAGCTACGCTCAGCGTCGAGATAGCCGAGAAGGTTCTTCGCCAGAACCTGAAGGACGACAAGGCGCAGATGGATCTCATCGACCGTATGCTGGATGACGTTTCTAAGGACAAGTAAACGAGAATACGTATGGATATAGGAGTCATATCGGTTCGCTATGCCCGGGCTCTCTTGAAGAGTGCTACGGAGCAGAAACTTGACGACGCTGTGTATCAGGAGATGCAGCTCTTGGCAAAGAGCTACATTGACGTGCCGCAGTTGCGTCAGACGATAGCTGGCCCGATGCTCTCGAAGGACAAGAAGGCAGAGCTGCTGCTGACGGCTGTCGGCGGCCAGCCTACCGACTTGACCCGTGCCTTCATCGGCTTAGTGCTGAAAGAAGACCGGGAGCCGGTGATGCAGTTCATCGCCAATTCGTACGTCACGCTCTATCGTCAGCAGAAGAACATCATCCGTGGACGTCTCATCACCGCAGCCCGCGTCAGTCCTGCCACCGAGCAGAAGATGCGGCAGATGGTGGAGAGTAAGACTAATGGAACTGTGGAGTTTGAGACTGAGGTGAATCCCGACATCATCGGCGGTTTCGTCCTCGAATACGACACGTATCGCATGGATGCCAGCGTGAAGGCCAAGCTCAACAACATTCTTAACACACTTAAAAAGTAAAAACAATGTCAGATAAAATCAAACCAAGCGAAGTATCCCAGGTGCTGCTCGACCAGTTGAAGGGAATCTCCAGCGCCGAGAAATTCGACGAGGTGGGCACCGTGCTCACCGTCAGCGACGGCGTGGCCCGTATTTACGGTCTTCGTAATGCTGAAGCCAACGAACTGCTGGAGTTTGAGAACGGCACAATGGCTATCGTGATGAACTTGGAGGAAGACAATGTGGGCTGCGTGCTCCTTGGCCCCACGTCGGGTATTAAGGAAGGACAGGTTGTGAAGCGTACAAAACGTATCGCCTCCATCCGTGTCAACGACAACATGCTTGGACGCGTCATTAATCCTCTGGGACAGGCTATCGACGGCAAAGGCGACATCGATTTGGCTAATGCTTTCGAAATGCCGCTCGACCGCAAGGCTCCCGGCGTTATCTATCGTCAGCCCGTGAAGGAACCGCTGCAGACAGGCTTGAAGGCCATCGACTCGATGATTCCCATCGGTCGCGGACAGCGTGAGCTCATCATCGGCGACCGTCAGACGGGTAAGACCGCCATCGCCGTTGATACCATCATCAACCAGAAGAGTTTCTATGAGGCAGGCAAGCCTGTCTATTGTATCTATGTGGCCATCGGCCAGAAGGCTTCTACCGTTGCTGCCCTCGTCAGTACACTGCAGGAGCACGGCGCTATGCCATATACTATTATTGTGGCCGCTACGGCTGCTGACCCTGCCGCTATGCAGTACTATGCTCCGTTTGCCGGTGCTGCTATCGGCGAGTACTTCCGCGATCGTGGTCTGCCAGCCTTGGTAGTCTATGACGATTTGTCGAAGCAAGCTGTGGCCTATCGTGAGGTATCGCTGATTCTGCGTCGTCCTTCCGGACGTGAGGCTTATCCTGGTGACGTGTTCTATCTCCACAGCCGTCTGTTGGAGCGTGCTGCCAAGATGAACGAGCAGCAGGAGGTGGCCGAAGCCATGAACGACCTGCCCGAGTGCATGAAGGGTCATGTGAAAGGTGGTGGTTCGCTCACCGCTCTGCCAATCATCGAGACCCAGGCTGGCGACGTGTCGGCTTACATTCCGACGAACGTCATCTCCATCACCGACGGTCAGATCTTCCTTGAGAGCGACCTCTTCAACCAAGGCTTCCGTCCCGCCATCAACGTCGGTATCTCCGTATCCCGTGTAGGTGGCTCGGCACAGATCAAGTCTATGAAGAAGGTGGCCGGTACGCTGAAGATTGACCAAGCACAGTATCGTGAGCTCGAGGCCTTCTCGAAGTTCTCAAGCGATATGGACGCTGTGACGGCCATGACCCTTGACCGCGGACGTAAGAACAACCAATTGCTCATCCAGCCACAGTACAGCCCGATGCCCGTCGGCGAGCAGATTGCTATTTTGTATTGCGGTGTGCATGGTTTGATGCGCCAGGTGCCTATCGACAAGGTGCGCCAGTGCCAGGACCAGTTCCTCGACAAGTTGCGTTCTGCCAATCCTGAGGTCATTGAAACTCTCGCCAGCGGAAAGATTGACGATGAAACTACGGCCAAGATTGAAGCCGTTATGGCAGATATCGCCGGAACGTATAAATGACATGTTCAATTTTCAATAGAACAACATGCCAAGTTTAAAAGAGATTAAAGGGCGCATAGCCTCAGTCAACTCCACACGTAAGATTACGTCGGCCATGAAGATGGTGGCGTCGTCGAAGTTGCACCACGCGCAGGTAGCTATCCAGAATATGCTGCCTTACGAGTCGATGCTGGAGCACATCCTGAAGTCGTTCCTGGCAGCCGAAGCCGAGGCACAGACCATCTACGACCAGCCACGCCCCGTTCATCGTGTGGCTCTGGTGGTCTTTTCCAGCAACTCGTCGCTCTGCGGAGGCTTTAATGCCAACGTCATCAAGATGATGCAGCACATCGTGGCCGACTATAATAGGCAGGGCATTACCGGCGTCGAGATCTATCCCATTGGCCGCAAGGTCTATGAGAAAGCTCAGAAGCTGGGCTACGACGTACAAGGCGAGTTTTCGGCTTTGGCCGACAAGCCCAACGTGCGCCAGTGTATTGACATAGCTATGGAGTTGGGCAAGAAATTTGCTGAAGGCCAGGTAGATAAGGTGGAACTCGTCTACCATCACTTTAAGTCGGCCGGTTCGCAGGTGCTGACCCGTAAGACCTTCCTGCCCATCGACGTTGAAGAGGAGTTGGAACGCGACCATGAGCGCGACCTCACGTCGATTGCCGCTACGAAGGAGAGCCAGGAGTATCTGAAAAAGAACCGCAAGAAGAAGCCGAAGGTGAACGCCGATGGCAAGGAGGTGCCGCCGCTGAACGACAACTTCATCGTCGAGCCCGATATGGACACCGTCCTGTCGCAGCTCCTTCCGAAGTTGGCTCACTTGTCGCTTTACACAGCTCTGCTCGATAGTGTGGCCTCTGAGCATGCCGCCCGTATGGTGGCTATGCAGACGGCGACGGACAATGCCGACGAGCTGTTGCGCCAGTTGAACCTCCAGTACAACAAGAGCCGACAGCAGGCCATCACCAACGAACTGCTCGACATTGTCGGCGGTTCTGTCAACAACTAACATGCTTGCGGGCTCCTTACCTGGAGTCCGCAAGTGTTCTTTCTATGAAACAAATCATACTTACTATCCTTTCTGTGGTCGGTAGCCTGTCTGCGCAAGCCCAAATCAACGACTTGCCGCGCACGTCGCCCGAGGCTGTCGGTCTGCGCTCGGCACAGGTCAGCGCCTTTTTCGATTCACTACTGGCATTGCCTCAGGCCGAGATTCACAGCGTCATCGTCATGCGTAGCGGCAAGGTGATTGGCGAGCTTTACCCAGTGCCTTTCCGTCCAGAATACAAACATACGCAGTTCTCGTGTTCCAAGACGTTCGTGGCTGCTGCCGTCGGTATTGCTATCGGCGAGAAGAAACTGCAACTGACCGACCGTCTTGTAACCTTCTTCCCGGAACATCTGCCTAAGCTGGTCAGCTGGCGACTGGCAAGCATCACCGTCGAAGACCTGCTCACCATGCGGTCGGGCTTTACCGTCGACACCCAGATGCGCAATGTCAGCCGTCAGTGGATTCGCGACTACTTAGCTCACCCGATGAATGCCGACCCGGGCAAGCGCTTCCAGTATGACTCTATCGACACTTACTTGCTGTCGGCTATCATCCAGAAGGTGACGGGTATGAACGTGCTCGACTATCTGCGTCAGCGCGTGTTCAAGTCGCTGAACATTACCGATGTCTATTGGGAACTCAGCCCCGAGGGTATTGTCACCGGCGGCTGGGGACTCTACATACAGCCTGAGTCGCTGGCCAAGTTCGGACAGCTGCTGCTGCAACGTGGCCGCTGGCGAGGTGAACAGCTCATTCCCGCCGAGTGGGTCGACGCTATGATGCGCGAGCACGTCAGCCGCAAGGACGGCGACGGCTATTGCTACCAGATGTGGCGTTGCGGTTATCCTACGGCCTCCCGTGCCGACGGAGCCTACGGTCAGTACGTCGTCGTCGTGCCGCGTCAGGATGCTGTCATCGTCATCAACCAATGTAATCTCGCTGGCGGCGGACGCCAGTTTGGCTACATCTGGAAGACGCTGTTCAAGGGTATGCACGCCCAGCCCCTGCCGCCTTCCGACGATTATCAGCTGTTGTTGCAACGCGCTGACTCGCTGCCCGTCCTGACGGGTGAGACTTCTCATCAGCTGATGGCCGACTATCAGGGTCTGACCATCCGTCTCGACAAGAACCCGCTCAAGTGGAAGGCTTTGCGCTTCGATGCCGACGACGTGCTGATGATTACCGACAACCGCAACGTTACCGCCCGTGTGCTGATGGGCTATCAGCAATGGGCCACGTCTGCCGTCAGCATCTATCCGCTGAATGCCCGCTATGCCGTCCAGAACCAGTTCAGCACCATCCGACCGCCTTTCCACGTCGGCGCCTGCTATGCCTGGCAGGGCGACAGTCTGCAGGCCAAGCTGCACTTTGTCGACTGGATGGGTGCCGTACGTCTGAACATGCGCTTCGATGCCGACACCGTAGCCATCACCGCTCAGGAGAACTATCAGAAGAAGCCCATCACCATCAGGGGCATCGTTGAGCGGCCACAAGAAACCATCACTACAAAAACTAATTAAAAAACAAATCTACAAATGAAACGATTACTGACTATCCCCTTCCTCCTCGTGTCGCTCGCCTTGCTGGCCAACGACTACGACCAGCAGCGCCCCTTCGGCTTCTGCACCCGTTCCTCACGCACCAATGCAGCCTCGACCTACGATGTCACTGGCGGTGGCTGCTATACCTATCCCGTCACAGGCGTGAGTGCCGACAAGGTCACCACGTTGACCTCGACAGGAAAGGACATGAAGAGTGCCATTGCCAATGCCATCAAGAACTACAGCGTCATCATCTTCGACGGCTCTCAGGGCGACTTCCTCGTCTCGAGCAAGATCGGTCTGTCAAGCTATAAGGACAAGACCCTGATAGGCATCAACGGTGCTCGTCTGTGTACTACATGGTATGCCACTCAGGATATTATCGACGCTCTCAATGCTGCCGGCGTGCCCTCGATGAGCACCAGCGGCGGTGGCGGCACATTGCCCAACGGCAGTACAGTGAAGGAAGAGGCCGAATACAACACCCGCCGCATCATCATCGAGATGACGGGCGACAGGAACGAGGCCTACCGCAACTCGGGCGTCCTGAGCCTTTCGAAGTGCGAGAACATCATTATCCGCAACCTGAAGTTCGTCGGTCCAGGCTCTATCGACGTTGGTGGCAGCGACCTTCTCTCGTTCACCGAGACCAAGAACTGCTGGGTCGACCATTGCGATTTTACCGACGGTATGGACGGCAACTTTGACATCACGCAGAAGTCAGATTTCAACACCGTCAGCTGGTGCTCCTTCAGCTATACCGATCGTTCGTATATGCACCAGAACACCAATCTCATAGGCAGCAGCGACAGCGAGACGACGGGCTATCTCAACACCACCTTCGCCTTCTGTCATTGGGGCAAGAACTGCCGCGCCCGTATGCCGATGGCCCGCGTGGGTAAGATTCACATGCTCAACAACTACTTCACCACCACCACGGGCAGCAACTGCATCAACCCGCGTAAGAATTCCGAGTTCCTCATCGAGGGCAACTACTTCGCCATCAGTGCCAGCAAGAGCTACGGACAGTCGGGCGCCAAAGCCGTCACGTGGCGTTCTGACAACTACTTCAAATCGGGCAGCACACCCTCGTCCTTCGGCACTACCGTCACCGTTCCTTACGATTACACCGTTGCCGACGTTCAGGCCATTCCTTCTGTCGTTTCCGAGAACGTGGGGGCTACGCTCTTCACCGCCACCGGCATCATCGTCCCTTTTGCAGCACCCACCAATACGACGGTCTACAACCTTTCTGGTCAGCGTGTGACGAAGGTTGGTCGGGGACTTTATATCGTCGATGGTAAGAAAATCATCGTCAGGTAGTGGGATTTCGGAGTTTTTTCGTAACTTTGCAGCCCAACACACACAAATGATTAATCAATGGGAAATAAGATTGTAACTTTTGGCGAACTGATGCTTCGCTTTTCAAAGGAGGATAAGAAACGACTGTCGCAGGGCCGTATGTTCTGCGGCAACTATGGTGGCAGCGAAGCCAATGTGGCTGTGTCTTTAGCCATGCAGGGCGACGACGTGGAGTACGTCACCCGTCTGCCGTCGACGCAGATGGGGCGTGCCGGCGCTATGAAGCTGCGCGAGTTAGGCGTAGGGACCGACTATATCATCTACGGTGGCGACCGCATCGGCGTCTACTACTTCGAGGAGGCCGCCAGCCTGCGCAACGCCAGCGTCGGCTACGACCGCGCCAATTCGGCCTACTACTATCTGGAGCCTGGCATGATCGACTGGCGCACGGCGCTGAAGGATGCCCAGGTGCTCCATGTGTCGGGCATCACGGCCGCCATCACGCAGCCTGCCGCTGACGCTACGTTCGAGGCTATCGACGTGGCCGAGCAGATGGGGCTGACCATCTCCATCGACCTGAACTACCGCAAGAACCTGTGGCGCTACGAGGGTGCTACTCCTGTCGAGACGCTGAACCGTATGGCCGAACATGCCGACGTGATGTTTGGCGATGTCATTGAGTATGAGTTTATTACCGGTCATCCGAAGATTCCCTTCCTGCCCGATTCGTCAGACTACGACATGAACCTCGACGCCTACCGCCGTTGGTACGAAGACCTGCATCAGCGCTTCCCTCGTTGCCGTAAGATGATGATCGGTATGCGCAACGAGGTCAGTTCGAGCCACCACTTCCTCACCGCCCTGCTCTGGACGGAGGGACGTATGCTCAACGCCCCTATTGTCGACATCCCTCAGGTGGTCGACCCCATGGGTGTGGGCGACGCCTTCTCGGCAGGTTTCCTACACGCCCTGCGCCGCTATCCCGACGACGACCAGCTGATTCTCGACTACTCGTTGGCTGCCGCCGCCCTGAAGAACACCATCGCCGGCGACTTCAACCTGTCTACTGAGGAGGAAATACTCGAAACGATGAACGACAACTATCGAATTCACGACGTAAAGATATATGAATAACAACACATATCCCCATACGCCCGCACAGCTGACGGGCGTCATCTTAGCTGCTGGTATGGCCAAGCGCCTGCGCCCTCTGACCGACACGAAGCCCAAGTGCCTGCTGAAGGTGGGCGAACGTACGCTCTTGGAGCGCACCGTCGAGGCGATGCTGCAGGCCGGCGTTGCCGAGTTCGTCGTCGTCACGGGCTATCGTGCCGTGATGATCCGCGACTTCCTCACCCAGCACTTCCCCACCCTGACCTTCCACTTCCTCGACAACGTCGACTACGAGCATAACAACAACATCTACTCGCTGTGGATGGCGGGGCAGGTGGTCCGTGGCCGCGACTTCCTGCTGATGGATAGCGACATACTCTGCGACCCCGCCGCCGTCGTGCGCATAGGCCGCGAGCCACAGTCGGCATTGGCCGTCAACCGTCATGAGCTGGGCGACGAGGAGATGAAGGTGGTGGTCGATGCCAATCAGAACATCACCGAAATCAGCAAGACCTGCAATCCCGCCGACGCTATGGGCGAGTCTGTAGGCATTGAGCGTATTACTGCCGACTACAGCGACGCCCTCTACCGCGAGCTCGACCAGATGATTCTCAACGAGGGCCTTATCGACATCTTCTACGAGCGCGCCTTCGAACGGCTCATTCCCCAGGGCCACACCTTCCGTGTGGTCGACACCACCAACTACTTCTCATACGAATTAGACACGCCCGAAGACTTCGAGCGTGCCCAACAGTTGATGCCTAAGGAGTTGCTTTAGCTGACATTCCCCAGTTGGGAATGATTCATTCCCCGCTTGGGAATATCTTTTTCCCAACCGGGGAATGTTTTTTTAGCGGCTATTGAAAAATATACTTTTGACTATTCTATCAGTTCGTAGTCATCGGTTTTATCCTCCACGATGTTTTTCGGAGATTCCGGCTGTTTATTTTCTACATCTTTCTTCTGCTCACGATATTTCGAAGGAGTTGTACCAACCTTTTGCTTGAAAGTTCTGGAAAAACTGACAGGGTCATTGAAGCCTGTCTTAGCAGCTATCTCAGCAATGGTGTCATCAGTGTTCTCAAGGAACATAATGGACTTCTTTATACGGAAATCAGTGATAAACTCCTTAATAGACTGACCAGTCAGCTCCTTCATTTTCTCAGAATAGTCAGCACGGCTAATTCCGGACTGAGTCACAAGATCATCTGTTTTCAGGTCGGGATTCGAGAAATTAGCTTCAAGCCAGTCGTACTGCGACTTGACGAAATCGTAATCCTCTTGGTGGACGAAGGCCATTTCCTGAGGACCGAGTCTGAGAACCTTGAGTTTCTGCTGCTTCTCCAGATGATTTTGCCACCAGAACATCAGGAAGATTAACAAGGCTAATATTAATGCCATGTAAATCCAAATAGCATTACTCGATAGGAGGAAGTAAGGTGGTACATGGACGATAATAGTACGCTGGTCAAACTTGTCAGGTGAGTCGAGCAGGAAAGCCTTCACCTTAAAGCGGTAGGTTCCTGTCGGTACGCCTGAATAGGTCGCTTGGCGCTGTTTACCTGTATTCTGCCACTCTTTGTCATAGCCTTCAAGCATATATTGGTAGTGTATGCGGTGCTGCAGCTGGAAGTTCATGGCTGAGAAACGGAAACCGAATACGGCATTATGATTGGGAAGCTTTACTTCCTTAGCTTCCGGAATGTAATAATTGTAATAGTCATTGAGACGCGGACTGACTATTTCATCGTTAATAAAGAAGTCAGTAATACGCAACTTAAGCATTGAGGCGTTATCAGTCACAAGTTTCTTCCTGTCGATGGTGTAGTAGCCGTTGAGGGTACCAAAAAGGATGATGCCGTTAGGCAAGGTGATGGCCGCACCCTCAGAGCACATAGTCTCGTCGACACCGTCAAGGTTGGAGAAAGTTGTAAAGATTCGTTTTTCTGGGTTATAAGAGCAGATAATATGGTCTGATGCAAACCAGACGTTATCATTATTGTCAAAGGTTATGCTTCTGATTTCCTCGGAAGGCAGACCGTCC
The DNA here is from genome assembly GCA_900321965.1 of uncultured Prevotellaceae bacterium. GTDB lineage: Bacteria > Bacteroidota > Bacteroidia > Bacteroidales > Bacteroidaceae > Prevotella. The sequence goes on along the minus strand of ONYA01000002.1, from coordinate 12,658 downwards.
TTGGAACCGAAGGACTCGAAGAGCCAGGTGCCGTTAGAGTCCTGACCGATAGCATGAGCCAGACCACCGCCGTTTGTACCTACCCACATCTCACCCTTACTGTCGCTCGCAAGATAGACGATGTCATTACTCATCAATATTTTATCGGGTTCCTCGTCCGAGTTACGAAGACGTTCTATGTTAACCTTCTTGTTTTTTATCGACAGAATCAGAATGCCATCGGTAGTGCCTGCCCAGACGTCGCCATTCTTGTCAAGGGCAATAGTGCGTACCTTAAGGAATGAGTTGTGCGGGTATCGGCGCATCTCATTCATAGGATTCAAGAAAACTGTTTTTCCGTCTTTGTTGGTCACCATAACGTTGACGCCACCACCATAGGTGGCTATCCAAAGATTGCCCTGACGGTCTTCAACAGTCTGATAGGCAGCATTTGAACTAAGACTGTATTTGTTATGCGGGTCGTGACAATAGTTTTGTAAGGTGTAACCATTGCCGCTGCCAATGACGAGTTTGAACAGACCGTGGTCCTTGGAACTGAGCCAGATGTTGCCTTTAGAATCTTGCGAAATGCCATAGGTACGTCCTAAGGGGTTACCCTTCGAGTCGCTGGTGATAGTGGTACGTGTGCTGTCCGGGTGGATAAGAAAGAGGGCATTGTTTTTATTGCCTAAGAGAAGTAGTTTGTGCTTTTTGTCATAGAACATACCACGTATCTCATTGTCAATGGTCGACTCTGCGTTAGGGATGAGCAGTGTACGGGTAATGTTGTTCTTCAGAATCTCAAGTTTCTCAAGTCCCCGTCGGCTGGTCGACATGAAGATGACGCCCTCGGGTAGCTCGCAGGAGGCGTTGACGGTGTTTGACAGGTTCCAGGGGTCGGAAGGATCATTATGGAAATACTCCACCTCGTCGGTCTGGCGATTGTAGTAGCCGTAGCCGCCGTGGTTCATAAGAATCCAAACGGTGCCGTTGTTCTCGGTGAAGACACCGCCGAAACCGTCGTGCTCAGGGACGAGGACGCGTTGCTGGTAGTGTCGCTCGATGCCCGTGGCAGGGTCAAGCTTGCTGACGCCATAGCGTGAGTCGGCAAACCATATAAGTCCGTAGCTGTCGACATAGAGGGTGATCATACTGTTGCCGTCAGGATGTCGCAGCTGTTTCGGTTCCTGCCCGTAGGAATACAGGTAGATGCTGCCGTTGTTGCAACCGACGAAGATGTTATAGCCATTGGAGTATAGGGCTGTGACGTCTTCGTCCTCGAAGAGTCCCTTCCGCTCGATGCTGAGGTTGCCTAAGTCGACGCGGTGGAGTCCTTTCTCGGTACCCACCCAGATGTCGTCATGATAGCCCTCGGCCATGCACTTGACGGTGAGCTGCGCTGTGGTGATGAGCTGCATGTTGAAACTGTTGCCGTCGAGTCTCATCTTGTACATACCGATACCGTTGATGGAGGCGAGGACGTCGCCGTTGCTCATCTTGAAGAGGGGATAGTTCGTGCGATATTCGTCGCTGTTGCTGACGTTCTCGAAGGGGTTGACGATGACGTCGTGGCGGCGGTCGAGTACGAAGATGCGGCCGTCGTACATACGCAGCCAGATGTTCTGCGAGTGGTCGCACACGAAGTCGTAGATACGGTTGTGCAGGTTACGGATATGGCTGGCATTACCTGTCCGGTAATTGTAGAAATTGTATCCGTCAAATCGCGACAGTCCGTTCCAGGTGGCGAGCCAGATGTATCCGTAGTCGTCCTGCAGAATCTTGGCGATGGCATTGCTGGCCAGCCCGTCGTCAGTAGAGTAATGTGACAACGAAGCACGCAACTGCTGGGCTTTAAGCGGGGTTGCTGAGAGCAGGACTGTTATGATCAGTAGTAGAATTCTGTTGCAAGACATTCTTCTGGTAGTTTTATGATTCATATTATTTGGCACGCCAAAGTTACATCTTTTTTTTCGTTTGACCAAAAAATTCAGATTTTTTAATATCCTTTGTTCTGCAGAATGTTAGGATTGAGCGTCTTGACGTTGCCAGGAATGGGGTAGACGGTGGTGTGCCCGTCGCTTTCGTCAACGGCATCGGGACCGTCGTAAAGCGAGCGGTAACAGCCGAAGCGGATGAGATCCTGACGGCGCCATCCTTCCCAGCAAAGTTCCAGCAAACGCTCGTCGAGGAGGGTCTCGAGGGTACATGGACGCTCCTGCATCTCGGCACGTCGGCGGACGCGGTTCATGTCTTCATAGCCGTCCTGTCCTAAGCGCACTTTGGCCTCGGCTCTCATGAGCAGGACATCAGCGAAGCGGAAGAGGACGATGTCGTTGTCTATCAGCTTGCCGCCGTAGTTGCAGAGTGGGTCGATGCTGTATTTCCTCATCCTGGCTCCTGCCGTCTCTATAAAGGGCGAGTTGCTCAAGTCAAGCTCTACGGCTTCGGGAACGTAGGTCAGGAGTCCGCCGGCACGGTCGATACATCCTTCTTGGGCTTCGAAGTAGAAGTTATAGAGGAAGCGGTTGTCATACTTATAGTCGTTTTCTGAGGTGTAGCCGTAGACCTTCAGCGTATGGCGGGTTGCACAGGTGCCGTTGTCGCCAGAGAAGCCAAACAGGTTTGCATGGCGATAGTGTAGCGAGCGCACCAGGTAATGCTGCTCATTGGTGTACAAGTCCTTATCCATGGGGATGACAAAGATGTTCTCCTTCGAGTCCTGGTTGTGTGGAACGAAGTTGTCATCGTAGTCTGCGGATAATTCGTAGCCACGGTCTTCAAGTATGTTACAAAACTCAATGCACTTCTGGTAACACGTGTCATTGACGGTGCCTGTGTAGACGGGAGCATTCAGCATGAGCTTTGCCAGGACGAAGTTGCTGACGGATTGGGTGATACGACCGTAATAGATACCAGGCACCACGCTGACGTTATTGCACAACTGTAAGCGGTTTGCCATCAGTTCGTCGACGATGAACTGATAGACTTCGGCTCGCGGGGTGGTGTGAACGGCGTTTATGGACACGTTCGTCGAAGTGATGAGCGGTACATCGCCGAACAAGTCAATCAGATACCAGTAGTAGATAGCCCGTAACGAGCGTACTTCGGCTATCCAGTCGGGAACATCCTGGGGAGCCAGGTACACATGCTGTTGCAGCTTCTCCAAGGAGTTGTTGCAGAGCGCAATGACCTTATAGAGATATTTCCATGAATTGCCGACAATCTCGTTGCCGGGGTCCCAGGAGTGCTTGTACATCTGCTGCCACAGGCCGCCGTCGTACCAGTCGATGCCGCGGGTGGGCAGCATCGCCTCGTCTGAGCCGAAGGTCTGCAGGTCGTAGACACCGCGGCAGGTGCCCTGTAGGCCTTCACCGTCGGAATGGCCTCCCAAGTAATTATATAAGGTGGCTACGGTGTTCTGGTATAGCAGCAAGGGGGTGGCGTAGGCAGCCTCTTCGGGTATCTGGTCTTGTGGCGACTCGTCTAACGAACAGCTACAGAGCAGGATGGTGCTGATGGCGATATATTTCAGGTGTTTCATAACGACTGTTTTAGAATTGCATACTAAGTCCAAAGGAGAAGGAGCGGTAGACCGGATAGGTGCGCTTGTCGTCGACGCCAAGCGTGGAGTTGACGATGCTCGAGTTGATCATCGGTGTCAGGCCCGAGTAGCCGGTGATGGTGGCGAGGTTGTTGACCGATGCCGAGACGCGCAGGTGCTGTACATAGCGGCTTTGCAGGGGGACGGTCCAGCCTAAGGTGACATAGTCGAAGTTGACGTAGTCGCCGCGTTCCAGCCAGTAGTCGCTGATGGTCTGGTCCTTGATGTTCTGTTCGGGGGCTTCCTTCATGACGTTGTAGTTGGGCATCATCTGCATATTCATATAGGTGAGTGCCGTCCCGTTGAAAATCTTATGTCCGAAGGCACCGTTCATCTGCATACACAAGTCCCACTGCCGATAGCGGACGGCAATGTTTGAGCCGAGGCGCATCTTGGGCGTCGCCTGTCCGCAGATCTGTTTGTCGCCGCTGACGTCGTATTTGTAGCTGCCGTCAGCCTGCTGCACCAGTCCGTTGCAGTGGGGGAGGAAGAAGACGCCTAACTGCTCGCCGACAATCTGCATGGTGACGTCGCTGCCACCGTGGAACCCAGCGCCCGAAAGTCCGGCTATGCCCTTGATGGATGGTGCCACAAGATATTGTCCGTTATGCCATCCATTGAGCGATACCAGACGGTTGCTTTCGAAGGTCATGTTCGCGTTGAGGCTCAGCGTCAGGTCGCGTGTCTTCAGCGGGGTGATGCCGAAGCCAATCTCCAGACCCTCGGCTTCCATCTCGCCGAGGTTGGCCAGCAGTTTGTCGTAGGGGTAGGGTGGTACTGGCACCTCATACTGATAGAGCAGGTCGGTCGTCTTTGAGCGGTAGAGGTCGGCACTCAGTGTGATGCGCTTGTCCCAGAAGCTGGCGTTCAGACCGACGTTCATGGTCGTCTTGATTTCCCAGCTCAGGTCGGGGTTGGCATTGCGGCTGATGCCTATCGTGGTGGCCACGTTGCCGCCCACATTGACGACACCGTTAGGCTGTACCAGCTGCAGCGAGTTGTAGGCCCCTATGCCGCCTAAGTTGCCGCTGCGTCCCACGCCAAGTCTCAGTTTCAGGTCGTTGAGCCATTTGAGTCCTTTCATCCACGGCTCTTCGCTGATAATCCATGCCACAGCCACCGATGGGAAGAAGCCGTAGTGGTTGTTGCTGCCCACCTTCGACGAGCCGTCGTTACGGGCGTTGACCGTCAGCGAGTAGCGGTCTCGCAGTGTGTATTTGGCGCGCAGCATGTAGGAGCGCATGGAACTGTTCTCAAGGTAGGAGTCGGTACCGCCCCAGAGTCTGACAGCACCGGCAGAAATGTTGTCGTAGCCGTAATCATTGCTCACCAGTCTCGTCGTTGTCACGTTGAAGCCGCGCGACTCTGTGTCCTGAAACTCAATAAGACCTAACAGGCTGACGTGCTGCTGGCGGTCGATATGGATGGTCTTCTCAAGTTTCAGGTGTCCTAACAGATGTTCGTTACGCAGGTCGGCGCGGTAGGCTTCACCGCCGTTCCAGGTGTAGGTGGGGTAGAAGTGTGCGTTGTTGTACGTGTTGTAAGAATAGCTGCCGAAGGCTGTCAGCAGGATGCCGTAGCCGATATCGACCTTGGCTCGCAGGTGTGCATTGAAATGTCCGACGTCTTCGTCCTCCACCATGTCGAGCATGGCCGTCGGATTACTGATCCAGATGGCCTCTGGCACTTCGGCATATTCACCCTTCTCATTGCGTCCAGCAGGCATCGTCGGGTTGAAGGTGTCGGCCGAATAGAACAGTTTCGACTGGAACGGCAGCTGGTTACTTTTCTGGATGCTCGCAAAGAGTCCTAAGTCTACGGTCAGCCGGTTGTCGAACGCTTTCTGCGAGATGTCGAGCTTGGCGATATAGTTGCGCAGCCGGTTGGTACGTATCACCGTCTGGTGGTCCATCAGGCCAATTGACGTGCGGTAGTTGCTGGCCTCGGTGCCGCCGCCGAAGGCCACATGGTGGTTATGGACGAAACCTGTGCGGCTGATGGCATCGTGGAAGTCGGTCGACGTGCCGCCGTCGCTGATGACGATGCCGCGCTGACGGGCCACCTGCCGGAATTCGTCGCCCGAGAGCATATCTACGTTCTTGTAGACCGACTGGAAACCGATATTGCCGTCGTAGGCGATATGGAATTTCCCGCCGCGACCTTTCTTCGTCGTCACGTCGATGACGCCTGCTGCACCCTGAGAACCGTACTGGGCTGTCTCGGCGGCATCCTTCAGGATGGTGAAACTCTCGATGTCGGCGGGATAGATGGTCGACAGCGTCGACAGGTTGGATGTCACACCGTCGATGATGACCAACGGGTCGTTACCGCCTGTCAGTGACGTGGTGCCGCGTACGCGCACAGCCGAGACCATCGCCTCTTGGTTGACAGCCGACTGCACTTGCACACCTGCCGCCTGACCACTGATGGCATCGATGGACGATATAATCAGACCCTTGCTCATGCGTTCGGACCCTAACTTGTCGATGGCACCGGCAGAGGTACGTTGGTTGCCCTGACTGTAACCGATTTTCACTTTGAGCGTGTCGAGGTTTGGCACCTGGGCGTTCAAGGTGAGCGTCGTGGCGGTTAACAGTATTATGACATGCGTTCTTTTCATAAGCGTGTGTTGTTGTTTGGTGCAAAGTTAATAAATTTTTCTAAAAGCTTTCCTTTTTTTGTTCGAAATCAGTAAAAAATATATATCTTTGCCCTCGAAAACGATAATAACTACTAAAACAACACAAATAGATGATGGGAAAAAAGTGTATTCTGACGTCATTGGTCCTGATGGCGGTTTTGTGCGTTAATGCCCAACAGCGCATCGTAGAGAACTTGAATTTCGGCTGGCGTTTCCATGCTGGTTCTGTCTCAGGGGCAGAACAGAAATCGTTTGACGACAGCAGCTGGCGAACGGTCAATGTGCCTCATGATTTCCAGATTGAGCAGCCGTGGGTGGCACCTGCTGCCGACGAGAAGGCCGACAATGACGATCCGGCGGCTAACATCAAGAGCCGCCTGTCAAGCCGTGGGTTTAAGGAGATGGGGCAGGGGTGGTATCGGCTCCACCTGACGCCAGCCGATTCCCTGAAGGGTCGGCGCCTGCTCTTGCAGTTCGATGGTATTATCTATACGGCCGACGTCTACCTCAACGGCGAACGTGTTGGCGGTACTGACTATGGCTATGTCGGCTTTGAGGTCGACGTCACTAACCGGCTGAAGCCCGGCCAGGAGAATGTCATTGCCGTGATGGCCGATACCCGTGAACCGGGAAATTCCCGCTGGTATACGGGTGGCGGACTCTTTCGGAGCGTGCGTCTCGTAGCCACCAACCGCGAACTCTATTTCGAGCGCCATCCGCTCTATGTCACCACGCGCGACAATCGCTATGTGAACATCACGGCCGAGGTGGCTTTCAGGGGACGCGAGAAGAAAGCCCCCGTGGCTGTCACCGTGACCGATCCTGCCGGTAAGGTCGTCTATGAGGGGAAAGCCGAGATGCGCCGGAGCACGCCCTCGCGGGTGAGCGAGACACGCCTGCCCGAGATTGAGATTCCCAGTCCGCAGCTGTGGGACACCGAGCATCCTAATCTCTATACCGTCCGGCTGACGCTTTATCGCGAAAACGGCAGCGTGGCTGACGAAGCCTGCACGACGTTCGGCATTCGCACCGTCGCCATCACACCCGAGCGCGGCTTGCTGCTCAATGGCCGTAAGGTGCTGCTCCAGGGCTATGCCAACCATCATACGTTAGGGGCATTGGGTGCTGCCGCCTATCCGCGGGCCATTGAGAAGCGCCTGCAGCTGATGAAACAGTATGGCATCAACCACATACGTACCAGTCATAATCCCTACAGTCGCGAGTTCATCGAGTTGTGCGATAAGTACGGTATTTTGGTGGTCGACGAGTTGTACGACAAATGGACACGTCAGCATACTGGTGGCCGCGTCGCCTTTGAACAGCTCTGGCAGCATGACGTGCCGGAATGGGTGAAACGCGACCGCAACTCACCCTCCGTCGTCTTATGGAGTCTTGGCAACGAACTGCAACAAGATCCCAACCAGCCGTTCAACGACTATGGCGTGACGATGTACCGGCTGATGCGACCCTTGGTGGCCCGCTACGACTCTACACGTCTGGTGACGGTGGCGATGCACCCCCGTTACCGCAACTGGGAGACTGACTCCCTGCCCTGCGACCTGGCGATGCTGACCGACGTGCAGGCATATAATTATAGGTATATGTATTTCCCCGGCGACGGACGCCGCTTCCCCTGGATGAAGTTCTACCAGAGCGAGGCTTCGGTGGCTGCCATGGGGCAGAACTTCTTTGAGATGGACCGCGACAAGGTCATCGGACTGGCCTACTGGGGAGCCATCGACTATTTAGGCGAGTCGCAGGGATGGCCGGCCAAGGGCTGGGGACAAGGTGTGTTCGACATCTCGTTGGAACCCAAACCGAAGGCTTACTACATGAAGTCGTTCTTCTGCCCCGACGTGCCGGTGGTGCATATCGCTGTCGTCGACAAGAAAGGCGATCAGATGTGGAATGGCGTGCAGACGGGCAACGACGGCATGAGCGACCATTGGAACCGCGTTGCCGGACAGAAGCTTCAGCTGGTGATCTATACCAATGGCGACGAGGTGGAGCTGTTGCAGAACGGTAAGAGTTTAGGACGCCGGCAGAACGACTTGAAGAACGCCAAGATGCGTAATCAGATTCGCTGGAACGATGTCGTCTATGTCGCTGGTTCTCTGGAGGCTATCGCTTATAAGGACGGCAAGGCCGTGGCGCGTCATAAGATAGAAACCACGGGCGAGGCCGTGCTGCTGAAGGCTGAGGCCGACCGTCCTGCGACGCTGACAAAGAAACCGGCTGCCGATGCCTGGCGTGCCGACGGCGAGGACCTGCTCCATGTGCGCATCGTGGCTGTCGACAAGAAAGGTCGTCAGGTGAAGACCGAGACAGGCGAGGTGACCTTCAAGGTGGAGGGCGAGGCCGAGATTGTCGGCGTCATCAATGGCGACATCAACTCCGACGAGCTGACTGTCGGCACGAAGCGTTCGTTGTATAACGGCACGTGTACCGTCATCCTGCGGGCAACGCGTCAGGCCGGCCGCGTCACGCTGACGGCCACGGCTCCCAACCTGAAGCCCGTGACGCTGAAGCTACAGACGAAATAAAACGAATTCTCTATTTTTATAACGACCACAGATTGCACAGATGTCACAGATTAAAGTGGCTAAAGCCACGATTATTTCAGATTTCACAGATTGGCTTCGCCTGTCAATCGGCGGCTTTAGCCGCAGAAATCCAAAGAAATCTGTGTAATGGCATGACAATGCGCAGCCAAAATCTGTGTAATCTGCGAAATCTGTGGTTTAAATAAAATCTGTGTAATTCGTTGTGGATAATTCAGATGTACTGTCTTAGTCGCCCTGGTAGTGGTTGCTGATAAACTGTCCCAAGGCGTTGTCCTTGTTACGCAGGGCGGTTTCCTTGATAAGACGCGTCAGCGAAGCATACTGACGTTCGACGTCGACGAAACGCTGATGAGGATTGATGCTGTCGCTGGCAGACTCCACGATACTGCGGATACGAAGTTCGTATTTCGCTACGCTGTCGTTCAGGGTCTGCCAGCGGTTGTTGATGGTGGTGCCCGAGACGCGGCTCTGGCCCGGCTGTCCTGACAGTTCGATATAGATGTTGCCGGGCTCGTTGAAGAAAACGATGCTCTGCTGTGAGTCGGTGCTCAGGTAGAGCCTGCTGATTTGTGATTCGGCGATATGTCCCTGACAGCGGAACCGTCCTCGTTCCACGATGGCAGAATCCAGCACCTCGCCCTGGCCGTCCAGACTGGTGGTCAGGTAGAGCATGCTGCCGTCAGGCAAGTGGAATGCTTCGCCTATGATAGAATAGGTGTCGGACTGGCATCCGGCCATCAAGCAAATGGCCACGACCAGTCCGACAATCTCAAGTATCTTCTTCCTCACTTATACGATATACAGGTCGCTGATGCTCTTGTTGTCGATGACACGACGGATGGCCTCGGCAAACATGTCGGCTACAGAGAGCTGCTTCACCTTGGCGCAGCGCTGGGTATAGGGGATAGAGTCCGTGAAGATGATTTCCTCCAGGGCCGACTCCTGTACGCGGTCGCTGGCAGGGCCGCTCATCACGCAGTGTGAGGCACAGGCACGTACGGTCTTGGCTCCTGCCTGCTTCATCAGGTCGGCAGCCTTGGTAATCGTGCCGGCGGTGTCTACCATATCGTCGATGAGGACGACGTTCTTGCCCTCCACGTCGCCGATAATCTGCATCGTGGCCACAACATTGGCACGTGCACGGGTCTTGTTGCACAGCACCAGCGGACAGCCGAAGAACTTCGCGTAGGTGTTGGCGCGCTTCGAGCCGCCCACGTCGGGCGAGGCGATGACCATATCTTCTAACTGGAGACTCTTCAGATAGGGCATGATGACGCCTGAGGCATACAGATGGTCGACGGGAACATCGAAGAAACCCTGTATCTGGTCGGCATGCAGGTCCATCGTGATGACGCGGTTCACGCCAGCCACACTCAACAGGTCGGCTACGAGTTTGGCACCTATCGACACGCGGGGCTTGTCCTTGCGGTCCTGGCGCGCCCAGCCGAAGTACGGGATGACGGCGTTGATGGTACGTGCCGACGCACGCTTTGCCGCATCGATCATCAGCAGCAGCTCCATCAGGTTGTCGCTGTTGGGGAACGTACTCTGGACGAGGAAGATGTCGCGTCCGCGGATAGACTCTTCGTAGCTGACGGCGAACTCCCCGTCAGAGAACTTGGTGATTTGGAGTTGTCCTAATGGGCAACCTAAACTTTGACAGATTTTCTCTGCCAGGTATCTCGTGGCTGTACCCGAGAAGACCATGTACGAGTTTTCCATTTATCTATGATGTTAACTTGTTTCTTTTCTATTCCACTGCCTTCCGCAGTTTCTCGAAGTGGCTGATCAGCGCCTTGTAGTCCAGCTCGTTGTGGATGTCGAAGCGGTTCCACAGGTCACCGCAGATGACGACACCGCCGAAGCCTAACTCCTTGGCCACGCTGATGTTGTCGAGGTTCATGCCGCCCATGGCGTACACCTTCTTGTCTATCAGCCCGCGGCGTGATGCCTCGCGCAGCTCCTCCATCGTCAGCGTCGACTTGTCCGAAGGGTTGCTCTGGCTGTTGAAGAGCGTCTTCAGAAACACGTAGTTCGAGCGCTTCTTGTTCTCTTTCAGCTCGTCAATTCTGTGACAGGTGCGGCTGATGTTCCCACGATAGCTCGCAGGAACCTCCGTCTGGCAGTTGTTCAGGTGAATGCCTTTCAGGCGGAACTCCTCTTTCAGGTAGAAATGGTCGTGCACGGTAATCTTGCCGTAGAAGTCTTCTGAGAGCAGCGTCAGCAACCGTTCGGAATAGACCGGCTCCGAACCTGGCTTATACAAGTGCAGATTATCCATCCCCGCCTCAAAGAGCGTTGTCAGTATCTTGTCCTCTTCCACGAAGAACGTGGATTTCGTCATGATAATAAGCTTCATGTGCCCATTGTTGATTTCACGTGCAAAGATAGCTATTTTTTGTATATTCTACAAATATTTTCTGTATCATTTTGTTTTTTTCGCTGTTTTCCTGCTTTCGTCGCCCGATGAGACCACCGTCACGATATAGGCGCTGAGCAAAACTAACAGGGCGGCGACGGGCTTGTCCCACGTCAGACGGTCCTGGCCGATGATGATGGCCACGAACGAGGCTACCATGGGCTGGAGGTTGGTGTAGATGCTCACCGTCGTCGCACTGAGCCAGCGCATGGCGAAGGGTATGAGGAAGTAGCCTAAGACGGTGGCCATCAGCACGATAAAGGCCATCTCCAGGGCGCCGTCCCAGCCGAAGGTGGCTGCCGAGTACAGCCGCTGGTCGGCCAGTTCGGGCCAGGCTATGGGTACGGTGACGATGGCCGATATCAGGAAGACGTATTTCATCTGCGTCACCGGCGAGTATTTCTGTGCCACCTTGCGGGTGATGATCATGTAGATAGCCCATGTCAGCACGCTCAGGATGGCCAGTATGATGCCTAACAGGTCGTTAGAGCCGTTGCCCGATGTCTGTCCCATGACCACCATCAGCACGGCGCCCGCTATGCCAAGCAGCACGCCGAGGAACTTGATGCCCGTGATGCGCTCGCCGATGAACAGGGCGGCCATCAGCATGACGGCCACCGGCGTCAGTGTGGCAATGAGCGAGAAATAGACGGGACTGGTGTAGTCCAGGGCCCATGCCGTCAGCGTCTGCGACACCACGAAGCCCATCAGTCCGCCGAGCATGATGACGACGAGGTCGCGACGCTCCACGCGTTCGGGCTTCATCAGCGAGGCGATGATCCAGAACACGATGGCGGCGCCGAGGCTGCGCGTTGCCATATAGGTCATCGGCGACACCCAGTCGTCGAGCAGCAGTTTGGTAACGGGAACGCCAAGACCGAAGATGGTGTTGGCTAAGAGGATGGCTCCGTGAGCCTGCAGTCTGTTGTTATTTATCATATTTGCTTTCGACTATTTGAAAAACGGCTGCAAAGGTAGTAAAAAAAGGTGAAGAGTAGGGCGTGAAGCGTGAAGAATTTGCTGCCGCCCTTGTTTTTTTGATTTTTTTTCGTAATTTTGCACCCGTGATGGATACACCGATTTATATCATTGAAGAAGCGCGGCTCCGCAGGAACCTGCAGCTCATTGCCGACGTGGCACGCCGTGCCGACGTAGAGATCATCCTGGCCTTCAAGGCCTTTGCCTTGTGGAAGACCTTCCCCATCTTCCGCGAATACATCCGTTCGACGACGGCCAGCTCCCTCAGCGAGGCGCGGTTAGCCCTCGAGGAGTTCGGCAGTCGTGCGCACACCTATTCGCCAGCCTATACCGATGGCGAGTTCGACGAGATACTGCGCTGCTCCAGCCACCTGACATTCAACTCGCTGTCGCAGTACGAGCGGTTCCACGCGAGGGTAGGGGGACAGGCTTCTATCGGCCTGCGCGTCAATCCCGAATATTCCGAGGTGGGCACG
>ONYA01000008.1 GCA_900321965.1 uncultured Prevotellaceae bacterium | reverse complement strand
GTGTTTATTTTTGGTATGTGTGTCTGCTGTTATGGCAGTTGCACAGGGGTATCGGAATGATTTTATTTCGCCGACTGACGGGCAGCGTTCATTGATAATATGGCAATGGATGGATGGGCTTGTCAGTAAGGAGGCTATCACGAAAGACCTGGAGGCTTTCAAGGCTGCTGGACTGTCTGGCGTACAAAATTTTCAGATTGGCGGTGACCAGCAAAGCAGGGTTGGTGACCCCACCTGCGCTATCGGTTCAGAGAAATGGAAGTCTATGATGCGTTGGACGATGGATGAGTGCCAGCGTCTCGGACTCACCTTCGGTACCCACAACTGCCCCGGATGGTCATCAAGTGCCTACGGAACAGTGACACCGGAATATAGCATGCAGAAACTTGTGTTCTCAGAAACAAAGATGCCCGACACAGCTGTTGGCAAAGGCAAGAAAAAACCTATCTTTATCAGTGTCGCACTCCCTCGTCCAAAGGTTGACGAAAAATACAACTATTACGAAGACATCTGCCTCTTGGCACTTCCTGACGACAGCATTGTCATGAAGGAAAACATAATAGACCTGACACAGTATTTTGACAAGTCATCTCAGATAGCAAACATTCCTTCTGCCCTTGCCAAAGACATTTCCGGGTATAGCCTTCTGCGCTTCGGACACACGACAAACGGAAAGACCAACGAAGCACAAGCCCCTCTGTCGGGACAAGGGCTGGAGTGTGACAAGATGAACAGGGTGGCTGTAAAGGCCTTTTGGGATGCATATCCACAGATGCTCATAGACATTGCAGGACCTCATGCCGGCAAAACGTTTAATATAATAGAGATAGACAGCTATGAGGCTGGCGGTCAGGATTGGAGTGTGGTTTTGCCAGATGAGTTCTTGAAACGGAAGAAATATGACATACTGCCCTACCTGCCTTACATCGTAGGGCGCAACATCATCGGCAGTAAGGAAGAGTCGGCACGATTCAAGAAAGACCTTGTAGATGTTGTCACCTCACTCTTTGCAGAAAACTATTATGGCTATATGAATCAGCTGGCACGCAAGACACCCGGTATGCAGCTGATGATAGAGCCGTACGGTACAGGCGGGCAGAAGCCATTCCAAGTGCTCGATATCAACAAGATACTCAAGGAGGCAAACAGCGCAGTCATAGCGACAGAATTCTGGGTAAAGCCCGAGACATGGGGTTGGAAAGACATGAAGCGTCATGAGCAGGTGATGAGAAATCTGCAACGCCCGTTGCTTGCCGCAGAAGCCTTTACGTGCTGGCCTCTTCACGCATGGAAAGACGACCCGCAATCCTTAAAGCCGATATGCGACAAAGCCTACTGCAATGGTGTTAACAGGATGATGCTCCATGCAGGCGCCTGCAACCCTTGGACAAATGTAGAGCCGGGAATGTCATTCGGCATCTGGGGCACACATTTCGTACCCAATCAGACATGGTGGAAAGCTGGTGGAGCACGCGCACTATTCGACTACATGGCACGCTGTCAGTCGCTCCTGCAACGTGGTGTGCCGACGAAACAGCAATGGAAGGGAACGGATAAGTTCATGACCTATCAGCGCACTGACGGAGATAATGACATACTGTTCCTCTGTAATCCTACAAACGAAAGCGTATCAGACACCATCCGGCTTGCCTCCGTTGCCAAAGGCAGGAAACTGGAGATATGGGATGCATACAATCTTACTATGCAGAAGATAGACGACAGACCTATGATACTCTCCATAGAGCCGTACGGTTCAAGATTTATCATTATCTCAGATACAGAGACATCTTCTGAAACGCCACGTCCTGAAAACCAACTGCTAACCTCACTCCCGACCAGCGACGGCAGGACAGAGATAGACAAAGGGTGGAAGGTGGCTTTTCACTATAAAGACGCTGATGACATCATTGTTGATAATGACACTCTGTTCGACTGGACGACATCCTCTGACAGCAACGTAAGATATTTCTCAGGGACAGCGACATACAGCAATTCGTTTACCATTAAGAAACTGAAGAAAGACGCACGCTATATCATCAGCTTAGGTCAAGTAAAAAACCTTGCCTCTGTAACCGTCAATGGCAAGCCCTTCCCCACTCTATGGAAGGCACCATTCCTATTGGATATCACCTCTGCCATACATAAAGGCATCAACACCATAAGCATTGACGTTACCAACCTGTGGCCTAACCGCATGATAGGCGATGAGCAGGAGCCAGACGACATAGAATGGTCAGAACCCCTGACATACACCTATGCCCCAGGCAGTCCTACGGCAGGTCGTTATATGGCAAAGATTCCCGAGTGGCTGAGCAATGGCACCCCACGCCCCTCCAAAGGAAGAAAGACCGTCGGATGCTTCAAGTTCTTCACAAAAGAATCCCCCCTGCTTCCATCAGGATTGTTGGGTTCTATAGAACTATTGACTACGAAAACAAGATAAACTTCAAGACAGCCCTTGCCTAGTCAGGGGGACAGGCGCCCCATGATCATTTGAAAAACAATAGTATTACTTCGGATTTTTGGATAATTTCGGGAGTTGTACTTCAGATTTTCTGCATTTTTCTTGTTTCATTGAGTACTTTTTATTACCTTTGCGACATAAATACGTTTTATATATGTTAGAGAGAATATTAAAATTGCGGGAAATTGAGGATGACAGTCTGTTTCTATGGGGGAGTCGTCAGACGGGAAAGAGTACCTTACTGAAGGCACTATTCCCCAAGGCTCGTCTATATGATCTTTTGAAGACGGATGTTCGTATGGCATTTCAACTTCGTCCTGCATTGCTTCGTGAAGAATGTGAGTTGTTGGATGAGGGTGAATTAGTCATCATTGACGAGGTTCAGAAGGTCCCTGCACTACTCGACGAGATACATTGGTTGATGGAGAATCGTGGCTTGCGGTTTATACTTAGTGGCTCCAGTGCCCGTAAGCTTCGCCGTAGCGGTGCCAATTTACTGGGTGGGAGAGCACTAAAATTTACGTTGTTTCCATTTGTTAGTGCTGAGATTCCAGACTTTGACCTTCATCGTGCATTAAACAATGGCATGTTGCCTCGTCATTATCTGGTGGCAGATCCGTCGAAGCGTATTCAGGCATACATAGGCGACTATCTGCAGCAGGAAATTGTTGAGGAGGCTATCGTGCGCCAGTTGGATGCCTTTACCCGTTTTCTGCAGGTGGCAGCATTGAGTAATACTGAGATTGTAAATTATACCAATATAGCACAGGATTGCGGTGTTTCTGCTAAGACGGTGAAAGAGTATTTTGCTATACTCGAAGAGACGATGCTAGGATTCTATTTACCAGCATATACGAAGGTAATCAAGCGAAGACTGATTCAATCACCTAAATTTTATTATTTTGATGTGGCCATCCCCAATCATCTTCTGCATCGCAGGATACTACAGCCTGGTACTGATATATATGGTCATACTTTAGAGCATTTTGTTGTACAGGAGTTAAGAGCTTTTGTTTCATATACTTTGGGTGAGGATAAGATCTTGAGTTATTGGCGTACACTTGATAACAAATATGAGGTTGATGTCATGATTTGCGATGCGCTGACTCATCATGTAGAAATTGCAATTGAGGTAAAATCGGCTGACCATGTTGCTTCGAATGATACAAAGGGCCTGAAAGCCTTCAGCGAGGAGCATCCGGATGCGAAACTGATTATGTTGTCAATGGAGGAAAGGCCAAGAATGCTTAATGGGATTGAGGTTTGGCCTGTAACACAGTTTCTTCAGAGATTATGGGATAGAAAATGGTTGTGACTGATAAATGGGAATTTAAAAATACGCCTTATGGACGACCCCATGATTCCGAAAAATGATCAGTAGAACCGATGATTATTCTGTCTTACCCATATTATATGTTTAGTTTTATAATCCATGCCTATCCCTTGCCAACACTCTTTGAAACAACTCATTCCATTTTTGCTGTTCATTTCCGTCACCTTTGTATATTTTACTTGAATGGATGAATGTGAAAGTCCATAGATTACTATACAAATCTGAAACGGATATACCTTGATTTCGGATATTATCTTTTATGCTACGTTCAGATTCATCATCGTATGTAATAAATGTCAGATGCCTAATAGGATTGGGCGAAGCACTGGCAGCTCTAAAAAACTCCCTAAAATAGCAGAAATCCATTTCATTTACAGAGTGCCCGAAGAAAATAACCTCTTTTGCTTCTAAAATATGACGAGCTACATGATTGGTCCGTTTAAGCATATTGTATTTGTACATAAAGGACAAAGACCGATTAACTTCTTCTTTATCGTATAAATCACAACCAAGTACAATATCATTGTTTCTTAAACTGCCATGCACATAGGTAAAAGTGCATTGACCTGGATTGTAATAGGTCTGCCTTTGCAACATCATGTGAGCATTTGTATAATTGAAATAGATTTCAACCATACTAAGAGGACATTGGGTCAGGTGATAAATAAGTTGGCAAGCTATCTTATTCTCAGCCGCCTTAAAGTTCATTGTTACACGATTTAAGTAGTCCTTTAATGCCTTCTTTAGTTGATCAAAATCACTACGTATATGACGAACTTCGTTTTCTGTACAGTCGGGATGCTCTTGTATGAATCTGTGAATCTCTTCTTCAATATCGAACCAATTTAAATCACGAGCCCCTCTATGCAGATACCAAATAAGGGAGTGATTCAATTCTTCACCATGGTAACTACTCCTTACACCTGAAAGAATATTTCTCCATTCTGGGCTATCCATAAAGTCAGAATACTTAGATGGTAGTCCTAAGTCTAAATCAAATCCATTGCCTATAATAAGAGCGAGTTGTGCCATACTTTTATACCAATGGGGGCAAACCTAATTCTTTCAGGAATTCATTATGCTTGTCGCGGGCTTTCACGATTTCCTTTTCTATCTCAACCAACTTTTCATGTACTTCTTGCAGGTCGATAGGCTTTTCTTCCTGTGCCAGACTGACATAGCGGGTGATGTTCAGATTATAGTCGTTCTCCTTGATTTCCTGTAAAGAGACTTGACGGGAATAGCGTAACTCTTCTTTGCGGAATTGGTAAGTTTCAACTATCTTATTGACATCCTCGTCGCGAAGATAATTCTGGCGTTTGCCCTTTTCGTAGTGCTCGTCAGAACTGGCATTGATAAAGAGTATCTTGTCATTCTTGCGGCATTTCTTTAATACAATGATGCAAACGGGAATACCCGTTGAATAGAACAGATTGCCTGGCAAGCCAATAACAGCATCGATATTGTCATCTTCGAGTAGTTTTTTTCTGATAGCCAACTCTTTGCCTCCGCGGAACAACACACCGTGAGGCAGAATGATAGCCATTGTACCATCTTCGCTCAAGAAATGGAAACCATGCAAAAGGAAAGCAAAGTCAGCAGCAGAACGTGGTGCTACTCCATAACGGTTAAAGCGGAAGTCGTTGGCAGTGTCTTCCGTTGGATCCCATCGCAGAGAGAAAGGAGGATTTGCTACGACTGCATCGAAATCTATCTTGTTGGCAGGATTTTCCTCTTGCAATATATCCCAGTCATTAGCGAGTGAGTCACCATGATGTATCTCAAAAGCAGAGTCCTTAACCCCATGCAGCAACATATTCATTCGGCATAGGTTATAGGTCGTGATGTTCTTTTCCTGACCATAAATCTTGCCGATACCACTTTCGCCCATCTGATTACGCACATTCAGCAGCAATGAGCCTGAACCACAAGCGAAGTCCAGCACACGATTAATCCTGTTCTTCTTGCCAGATGCAGGGTCTTGACAATCCAAAGTAACAATGCGTGAAAGAATTGTTGAGATCATCTGTGGCGTATAGAATTCACCAGCCTTTTGACCTGAGCCTGCTGCAAACTGACCAATTAGATATTCATACGCATCACCCAGCGAATCATTATCAGCAGAAAACTCTTTCAATCCATTCGCAATCGTCGTAATGACCTTTGTCAACAAGTCATTTCGCTCTGTATAGTTCTTGCCCAACTTCTCTGAACTCAGATTGATTTCAGAGAACAAGCCTTTAAACGAACTGTCAAAAGAATCATTCTCTATATATTTGAAACCTTCTTCTAATGTTTGAAGCAGTTCATTACTTTGAATTCTGGCCAATTCGACAATATTATCCCATAGATATTTAGGTTCAATTACATAATGCACCTTACGCTTCATCTGTTTTTCAAACAGAATTATGTCTTTGGGATTATCATCGTACCATTTCTGTAAAGGTATTATTGACCCTAAAGAATTATCTTGGGGGAAATCTGGATAATCATGGCCCAACTCTTTTTTTGCAGCTTTAACGTAACTATCAGACAGATACTTCCAGAACAGGAACGACAGCATATAATCACGAAAATCATCCGCCATCATTGCACCACGTAGGTTGTTGGCGATTCCCCAAAGAGTTTTTCCGAGTTCTTGTTGTTGACTTGTAGTCATAGGGCTAAACTTTAAAATCAAATGTTCTCCTAATTCCTTCTACCACATTCTTCAATAAAATCTTTTCAGAATCTGAGGGAACAGGATCCATATAATGATAACGGTCATTATGTGATAAGCTATGAATCACATTCATAGTACCCTCTAAATTATCTATTCCAATCTTTGATAACGTGTACGAGGGTCTTCCCACGCCAAAGAATGAGGCAATATTCTCTAATAATAGTCGCAACAATGCGAAATGATATAAATAGAGCTTGTCTTCTTCTATTGCTGTAAGCAAGGTTTTATAAAGGAAAAGATGGTATAGGAATACACCTTCTTTTGTCTGTAAGATTGGTTCACCATCTTTCTTACTCAACGAGAAGATTTTAATTGCATTCTTATATTTTGAACTCTTTTCGCCGCTCGTCAGCCTATCTACCAGTATTGCAAACAAGCCAATATGATGTGTAGTCAATATAATCTTTTTCTTTCCAAAGTTCTGGTCAATAATATCACAAACACTATCAGCTGTTATGTACAGGTTATGCTCGTCAAGGCTGGAAACAGGGTCATCTATAAAGATATGTGCTCCTTGTTCTGCTACCCAATCCTCTATATCAAATAAAGCCAGGAAGAAACACCAAATAAAGATTCTTTCTTCACCCCTCGAAATCTTTATTGGATACATTTGCTCAACATCATCCAAAGCGAAGAATGAAAAAGAGTCAATACCTTTTTCTATATCATCTTCATCCGTTCCAGCAACTTTATAGGTATTGATGACAAAAAAATAATTCGGATTATACCTGTCAAGTTTACTCTGAATTTTGGGATAGATATTAAAGCCTTCCTCTGACTTCTCCATATCTTCTAGCAAATAAGAATGATATTGATTGAGACTGCTTTGTAGAACTGATAATCTCATACTTTCATTACTATGATCTTCATCATTATCCCATACAAAGAGGTCTTCACTAAAAGCATTGAAATAGACACCTGCATGCTGTCCACCATTCTGTTCTTTAGTAACATCTTTGTATGCAACAGATAATCTTGTTTTACCTGTTGAGTTGAAAGCATGAATTAAAATAATATCTGCTTTCTCTTTATTAAGTTGCTCTGCAATTTCTATAAAACTCATTTCTTTAATTTCTTTACTTTGGGGAATAATTGTTGCATTAATCCTTTTTTATGTTGTTCTAACCGAGATACTTTTTCTGAATATAACCTGATGGTTCTATCTAAAGAAGATAAGCATTCTGCTATCACTTTTTGTTCTGATGGAGACGGAACAAGTAAAACGACTTTATTAAAAAAGTCATCTGTTGATATATTCAATAGTCCATGATTTCTTGCTCCTTCTTGGGCAATCTTTCCAATTTCTTCATTTATTAATTCTGTTTCGAAGTAATATTCAAAAAAAGTATCTACAATGTCACAACCTTTTATTCTAAAACAAATGTATAATGTTGAAACGACACCTTCGTCATATAATCGCAAAGGTTTGATGGCGCCATAAGGATACCCCTGCGAACGACTTTTATTGTAAGCGAAATCACCCTTTTTTAATAAATAGTAGTTTGAAAGATCAGAGGCCGCAACACTCTTATGGAAATAATCATATTGACTTACCAATCCATATTGAGCAGATATTGTTAATACATTTTGATTATTTGTTATATTTTTATTTGTTATACGTTTGAAAATGTCGCCTAATCTTTTTTCTTCCCATCCTTTTGAGTCTTTAAACTCTGGTAAGCGATATTCTGGAACGGTTTGGCCCTTTTGAGGGAACATTTTTTGCATAAGGCTTTTCTTATGTGCTTTTAATTGCTCCACTTTTTCATTAATGGAAGAAATATAAGAATCTATTGCAAACAAACAATCTGCTATTTTTGTTTGTTCATTTATTGTAGGATATAGAAAAATCTTTTCCTTTAATTCCGAAAAATGTCTTTTATACTCTTTTGATTCAATATGAGAAGATACCAGATATTGATATAAATAGCCTACATCTATCTCGTCTGCTCTTTTGGGTTCAAATATTTTAATACCATCAGCGCCTTGAATGAAAGGAAAATCAATGAATTTTAAAACACATGTATGATCTCCAAATACAATAAGTTCTCTGGAGTTTTTGTTAATTAAGGCAGAATCATCGTCAGAATATCCACAAATAAATTCTTGAGATTGGTCAATAATTGGATACTTACCAGTCTCTTTGTAATCATTAGATTGTAATTTCTTTGGAGGTGCTATAGTCTTAATACTATCACCTACAAAAATTTCATGCCAAAAAGAATTGGCGTGTGTATATTCTGGAAAGCGGAGCTGCGGGATAAATTCTTTTTCCGTATTCATAACGTTACTCTCCCATTAATCTTCATAAGCAGAAAGTCCAGAGATCTTTTGGCCTCCTGCCATTCGTTTCAGTAAAGGAATCAAGTCTTTCATTAATTCCTCTTCCTTTCGAGCACGGTCTTTCCAACCTAATTCCAAAGGGGCAATCAGGTCGTAAAGTTTCTCTCCGTCAAAGATTCTTCGTTCCACTATCTCATTGACAAAAGTCTGAACGGCCTCAATATCTAATTGATGTTTCTCAGCAATGGAGGATATCGCTTTGGTGAACTTGTCTTTTTTGAAGAGCTCGTAGCCTTGCTCTATTTCCTTTTCAGTCTTGCCATTCACACCTTTGGCATCCAAGTCGTCAATATAGTCGATAATGTCCTCACGCTCATCTATGAGGTTGGCACTGGAACATATCAGGTTTACTAACTGCTCCTTTGTCATCTTCTGCATAGAAGGGGCACCCACATAGCGGCTAATCAACTCCATGATATAATCATAGTCTATCAGAGCCGATGCAAACAGGACAAACTCGAAATCCAAATCCTCAATCTCTGTAGAGACTGGTATATCGTTACTTTCGCGTTTGGTCTTTAATTGTTTGGCCACATCAAGGTATGCACCACGGAATGCACGCAGTTCATCATCACTATAGAAACCGTATGTCGTTGCTGCTGCTGGTTCACTTGCCATCCATGGATTCTCATTATGATCAACTTTCACAAGGTCTGTGTATTGATCCAATTGGGTCTTGTATCGCTGCACCTCCTTGAAATAGTTGATGAAGCCCGCTTTAGCATCATCGCCTTTCAAGTTTGCGACCTCTTCAGGTTTAAACTCCAGATTCTGCAGATGCATGAAATTGCGCAAGTCATTCACAGCCTTACAGTATTTCTGTATGATGACCTCTGCAGGCTCCACAAGCCAAACCTGACGAGCAACGTCTCCATTCTTCTCACCAGAGAACAATGCAATAGCCTCATCTACAGCATCCTGCTGCCCTCTGAAATCAAGGATATTTCCGTATGGCTTCGTGTCATTTAAGATTCTGTTGGTACGAGAGAACGCCTGCACAAGACCGTGATACTTCAAGTTCTTATCCACATAGAGTGTATTCAGATACTTGGAGTCAAAGCCCGTCAACAACATATCCACTACAATCGTAATGTCTATCTTGTTCTTATGTGCATAGTCCTGATTGGTGTACTTCTGGCTTTTGATGCGTTTCTGCACATCCTGATAGTAAGCATCAAACTCTGCTACAGAATGATTAGTACCATACTGTTTGTTATAGTCATCAATGATAGCCATGAGTGCAGCCTTCTTCTGATCAGGCTCCTTTTCATTGTCTATACGCTCTTGCTGCAAATCCTCCTGAATCTGCATGATGTCCCTGTTCCCTTCGGCAGGCGGAGAGAAAACACAAGCAATGTTCAATGGCTCGAAAGTCTCGTCTTTTACCTGCTGTTCAGCTTGCATCTTTTTGAACAACTGATAATACTCAATGGCCTCATTGATAGAGCCAGTTGCAAAGAGTGCATTGAAGCGACGCTCATTGGTGGCGTTGTTATGTTTTTGCAGAATCGTCCTGACAATCGCCTGTTTCTTCGAAATACCTATGACATTTTCGTCCTCATCGGGCTTAAAGTAGTCCACATGGAAGCGTAACACATTTTTGTCATCAATAGCGTTGGTGATAGTATAGGCATGCAGTTCTTTCTCAAACACATCTTCTGTGGTCTTATACTGGGCCTCCTCACCAGTTATCTGTGTATAGGATGCATTCTGCTCAAAGATGGGCGTTCCCGTAAAGCCAAACAACTGAGAGTTGGGGAAGAACTCTTTAATGGCCTTGTGGTTCTCACCAAACTGTGAACGATGGCACTCGTCAAAAATGAACACCATACGCATATCTCTTACAGGAAGCAAACGCTTCTGATAGTTAGCGCGATTCTGCGGATCTAAAGCAATACCTAACTTCTGAATGGTAGTCACAATAATCTTATCGGAATAATCTTCCGACAACATTCTGCGCACCAATGCATCTGTATTGGTATTCTCTTCCACACAACCCTCCTGGAATTTATTGAATTCCTCACGTGTCTGTCTGTCAAGGTCTTTACGATCCACCACAAACAAGCATTTGTCTATTTCGGGATTGTCCTTCAACAGCGTTGCAGCCTTGAAAGACGTGAGTGTCTTACCGCTTCCTGTTGTATGCCAGATATAGCCGTTACCACGATTCTCATTGATACAATTTATGATGGCCTTTACAGCATATATCTGATAAGGACGCATCATCAGTATCTTCTGTTCGCAGGCAACAAGTACCATATATCGGCTAATCATCTCACCCAACTTACACTTTGCCAAGAAAACATCAGAGAAGTCGTCAAGGTTGGTTATCTTCTTGTTCTTCTCATCAGCCCATTGATAGACAGGCAAATAGTTTTCGGCAGCATTGAAATTGAAGTGAGTTCTATTGTTGTTTGCGAAATAATAGGTGTTAGTCCTGTTGCTGACTATAAACATCTGCATGAAGCAGAGCAACGAATTGGTATATCCGTTGCCAACGTCGTTCTTATAGTCAACAATCTGCTGCATAGCACGACGAGGACTCACATCGAGTGTCTTCAACTCTATCTGCACAAGGGGCAAACCATTAATCAGCAGAATCACATCATAACGATGCGAACTATAGCGGGTGTTCATTCGCAACTGGCTGATGACTTCGTAATCATTCTTGCACCAGTCCTTGATATTGACCAATGTATATTGAAGAGGTGTGCCGTCTTCACGCATAAACGTATTACGTTCACGCAATTTCTTGGAAGAGGCATAAACATCAGAATTTGTAAGTTCCTCCATCAAGCGAGTAAACTCAGCATCTGTCAGATGCACCTTATTCAATGCCTGAAACTTCTCCCTAAAGTTACGCTCAAGGCTCTGTCTGTCGTGAATATCACCACGATAGACATACTTCAAATCTGCTGTTAGTTTCTGAATGAAACTATTCTCTATTTGGCTTTCTAACACGTTATTTTAGAGTTTTACGGTGCAAATATAGTACTTTTTTGTAAGAATACAAATTTTTCTATATGTATATATCCAAAATTATAGACCTTTTTCATGTTCTTTCCTGATTTCATCTAGCACTTTCCCGTTATATGAGAAATATTTTTCTATTTCATGATTTTCTACTGGCATAGTAGTTATTTTAAAACAGACCCCATAAACTTCTTATTAATTAGCACCTCAACACTAACATCTAATAGTTTCGAGATCTGCAAATCTTTCAGATTTGTTGTTCGGGTGTAAAGGTAGTGAAAAATATTCACCCGAAGGCAAGGAATGTACTTTTTTATAGTTTTTTATGAGCATTCCTTCTTTTACACTGAATAAAACATAACATACCCTCACCTCTTACACCTGGCACTTAACTGTCTGAAAGTCAGGGGCTATTTTTTGAGAGAAGTGACACCTATAGTCGCACCAAAGGTGACACCAGAAAGTATCGGCCGACCGTGAAACATTTACGAGAGGCCGATATTTTTTCACGAGAGGCCGTGAAATTTTTACGAGAGGCTTATACGTTTTTGGCTTTTGGCGTGAAACATTGACAGAAAGGGTTGGTGCGACACTTGGTGTGGGCATTGGTGCGACCTCTGGTGCGGGCAAACTCATCGCTAAACGGCTGATAATCAGGCTTGGTGTTAGAGGTGTCACCAAACGGCAGTCCTGCATGTAGGGCCACGCACGCGTACATGGAGCGACGCAGTGAGCAAAAGGACACACGAAACCGCAGCGTATCAGGCGGTTACAATCTTAGGATTCCACGAGGGTATACCAGACGTTTGCAGGAACAGCGAAAAGACACTACCTTTGCAGTCGAATTCAAGTCACTGACTCGTCTGCATCTCCCTCGGCACAGCCGATACCTGCGCAGCAGTGACCATCATCATAAGAAGAAAAAAGCCAACGTGATGTGACATCACTTCTTGGCTGGCACAAAGCTCTCCCAGGTCTGATCGTCGTAGAAGACGCGAATCTCAGTGACACGCCGCTGCGGTTTGTCAATATTTTTAACCTCAACGCGCGGTGAATTTAGGTGTGTACTTTTTACACTATTGGAAGTTGCAACTGCAGGAGCGCGATTTTCTGGCAACGGGGACGACGGTTCTGGAACGGAAGGGGTAGAATCTGAAAAATCGAACAGCGAATCCTGCACTCCAGGCAACGGCTCAGTAGGGGAGGCGGCAGCCTTATTAGAGTCGGTGTACATAGGACCGGTACCAAACATCAGCCACTCGAGGTTGATGTCAGGAATTTTCTTTCTAATAGCCTCTACAATATTGATACTGGGTTTAGTGCGCTCGTTGAAGATACTACTCAACGACGCTGGTGACATTCCGATGAACTGAGCGAACACTGTTTGGGTCATGTGTTGCGACTCCATAATCTGGCGAATTCTGTCCTTCATTGCTTCAATAGGGTGGTTTGAGGGGCCTGAGGCCCATTTTCGTTTCAGTTTACAAAGGTAAAGCAAAAAAATGGAACGTGCAAATTTTTAAACGAAAATTTTGAAATCAAAATGTTAGGTTTGTGATTGTAAATTCATAATTTTAAATTGTAAAGCGCTGCGAGATTCAAGTTTTGAGTTATATTTGTAAATTTACAAAAGCAAATTCAACAAAGCCTTATTTGAGAGAAAAAAGACAAATAACTGAAGGTAAATGTGATAATTAGCGCATACATACCTATTTCGTAGGTGACAGAGCCCGTTTACAGATTGAAATACCACATAGGCACATCGATTAGCTTTATTGAAATAAGATAATTTCCTTATTATTAGATAGTTATATCTGCATATCGTTAATTGTATATTTATGAATATAGAAATGTAAATGTATAGTTTTAGATTTCAAAACCGCAAATATAAAACCACAAAGTTTTGATTTTATTCGTAAATTAAGGATCGTAAATCTAAATATTTTCACATCCCTATATCCATTTACATACTGAAATTCACAAAAACAAATGCAAATAATTGTGAACACTAAATTTCTGATGATGAAAAAGAGCAAAAATCGGCATTTCTCGCAAATTCCCTACGACGGACAAGGCGGCTGAAAATACGCGAGTTTTGAGCGGTCAGAAATGGGCTGAAAGTCCTTTGTGCATTAGCTTTCTGGCACAAAAAAAGCGCCCTCTTCGGACGCTGTTTCTGCAAATTCCAGGAGCGGAAATCAATGCAAAATGTAAAAAATTAACTCCTTCATCAGCTCTCCTGGAGGGGTATTTGGGTTGTCCAAACCCTTACTTTTGGCATCTATTTCTCTTATTTTCGAAATAATCTGCATCACTTTCATTCCTGAGTAATTTCTCATACCTGTCATATAGTCCTTGGCAGCCCATGGTGATCTCAATTCCAGCCATTCTGCAACGCCCTCCTGACTCTTATTATTTGGCGCATAAAACGCGATCATCAGATTTTGGAAGTAATTAAAGAGCATTGGGAGAAATGAGTAGATACTTCCGGCCTTCGGATTTTCGTCAAAATATTTGATTATCTGGTTTGCCTTGAACACATGGCGGTTGACAATGGCATCGCGCAACTCAAAAGCATTGAAATCCTTGCTCACCCCTATCTGGTCCTCCACCACCTGTGGGGTCACCTTCTTGTTCTCTGCAGGCAGGGCGAGAATCACCTTGTCGAGTTCGCTCGTCAGGCGGCTCAGGTCAGCTCCGATGGAGTCGGCTATCAACTGCGTCGATTTCGGGTCGATACTCACCTCGCGCTGCTTGAGATACTTCTCAATGAACGGTGGAAGGTCGCGATCACGCAGTTTTTTGCTCTCAAACAGCACGCCAGCGGCCTTGATGGCCTTGACGTACTCCCTTTTTCGGCCGTCAATACTCCCGTTTTTGTGACAGAAGACGAGGACGGTTGATTTTACGGGAGTTTTGAAGTACTTCTCCAACTGGTCGGTCTGCTTCAGATTCTGCGCCTCCTTGACGATAATGACCTGGCGTTCGGCCATCATCGGGTAGCGGCGGGCAGCATCGGCCACCTGGGCGGCTGTCACGTCGGAACCGAACATCACGGTCTGGTTGAAGTCGCGCTCCTCGGGCTGAAGGGCGTGCTCGGCAATGTAGTCGCTAATCTTGTCGATGTAGTACGACTCGTCGCCCATCAGGTAGTAGACGGGCTCATAACGGCCTGCCTTCAGGTCGCTCATAATGCCCTCGTAGGTGTAAGTCTTCTGCTCTGCTGCCATAGTCTCTTATCCTGTTGCCAATAGACACAACGCGCACTGGCTCCCACGACCATGGGAGCCTGAACTGTAAGTCTCGAAAGTACGTAACTGGCTCAAATAGTTGCCGTTAAGGTATAGATACCTGATCATGGCATCTACAAACCGGCTCCTGTCCGGAACCGCGTGAACACAGGTTTCACAAGCCGTTTCCTGGCACGTCTGTTGGGGCACGACAACGTCCTGACAGTCTACGCGGCAGTCTGTAGCCGGCACTGTCAACGTCATCGCGTCTTCATCGTACCACACGGGCACGCTCCCCTCCTTGACGGCAAAGGCTGTCAAGAAGGCCCCAAACATGAGTAATATGATGATATATCGCTTGAAATTCATGACTGTCATGTATCTGACGGCAAAGTTACAAAAAAGATATGTAATGAGCAAAAAAAAACGAAATTGTTTTGTATTGTATTCACTTATTCGTACCTTTGCACGTATGAGAGAACAACAACTGAACCTGCCCGCCTACGACGTGAGAATCAGCGAGCGTGACGGTCGCCAGACGATTTTCGACTTCCTGCGCAACCGCTACGTCGCACTGACGCCCGAGGAATGGGTGCGTCAGCACTTCACGCACTTCCTCGTTGAGCACAAAGGCTACCCCAAGGGGCTATTGGCCAACGAGACAGAACTGCGCGTGGGCAGCAAGCGGCTGCGCTGCGACACCGTGCTCTACGACCAGTCTCTCCGTCCGCGGATGATCATCGAGTACAAAGCGCCACATATAAAAATACAGCAGAAGACGTTCGACCAGATAGTGGTCTACAATCTTCTGCTGCATGCAGATTACTTGGTAGTCAGCAACGGTCTGCAGCACTACTGCTGTCAGATGGACTACGAGAACCGCTCCTACCGCTTCCTGACCGAAATACCGGATTACGACGCTATTAAGCCATGTCGTTAGCGTCGGCAGCCTTCTTCGATGAAGCAGTCGACGTCTTGCGGATAGAGCGCTTGCGCGTACTCTTCTTCTCGCTGCCGTCGGAAGACTTCTCTACCTTCACGCCAGCCAGTTCGGGATCGATCATGATACGACCGCAGTACTCGCAGACGATAATCTTCTTGTGCATCTTTATGTCGAGCTGACGCTGGGGCGGAATCTTGTTGAAGCAGCCACCGCAGGCGTCGCGCTGTACGTAGACGATGCCCAAACCGTTGCGGGCGTTCTTACGGATGCGCTTGAACGAGGCCAGCAGACGCGGCTCAATCTTAGCCTCCAGCTCCTTCACCTTCTCCTTCAGCTTCTCCTCCTCGGCACGCGTCTCTTCCATAATCTCGTCGAGTTCGCTCTTCTTCAGGTCGAGGTCGCCACGGCGCTCATCAATCAGCTGTTTGTTCTGCTCCAGTTCCTGGCTCTTCTCAGCGATACGGGCCTGAGCCTCGCGGATCTTCTTGTTGCAGAGCTCAATCTCAAGCGACTGGAACTCAATCTCCTTCGACAGCGTGTCGTACTCGCGGTTGTTCTTCACCTCGTCCAACTGAGCCTTGTAGCGGGCCACGCTGGCCTCAGCGTCAGCAATCTCACCCTTCTTCTGGGTGACAGCCTTCTGGAACTCGTCAATGTCAGCCTGAATGCGCTGTATGCGCGTGTTCAGACCTTCAATCTCGTCTTCCAGGTCGTCAACCTCCTGGGGCAGTTCGCCGCGCAGGGTACGCTTCTCGTCGATGGCCGACAGGGCCGTCTGCATCTGGTAGAGGGTTTTCAGCTTCTCTTCTACCGACAAATCTGTAGGATCTTTCTTTGCCATAATTCTTTATTTTTTTAGGGTTAATTTTTCTTTGATGGGACCTATAGGACTTATAAGACCTATGGGACTTATGGGACTTATGGGACCTATGAGACCTATGAGTCTTATTGGACCTATAAGTCTTATGAGACCTATAAGTACAATATCGGGTTGGTGCAGGTCTCTGCCATCTCCGTCCTCACGCCAGGACATTGCGCCTGGATGATGTCGCGGAACACCTCCGTGGTGAACTGCTCGCTCTGGTAGTGGCCGATGACACAAATCTGGATGCGCTGTTCGTAGCCGAAATACTGGTGGTAGTGCATCTCGCCCGTGATGAACGCGTCGGCACCTGCACTGACGGCGTCGTCGAGCAGGAAGTCGCCCGCTCCACCACAGATAGCCACGCGGCTGACAGGGCGGCGCAGCAGTTCGTTGGTCATAGCACACTCCACGCCGAACGCGCGCTTCACTTTCAGCACAAAGTCGTCAGCAGCCATCGGACTCTCTAATGTGCCGACGACACCGCTGCCACACTCCACATTCCCTACCCGCTTCGGACTCAGGAACGTCACGTCCGTCAGGCCTAACTTCTCGGCAATCTTGAAGTTCACGCCCCCCTGGGCGTTGTCCATATTCGTATGCATCGAGACGACACAGACATCCTGACGGATAGCCTTACGCACCGTCCGTTGCACGTCTGTCAGGTCGCTGATGGTCTTCAGCCCACGGAACAACAGCGGATGGTGGCTCACAATGAGGTTGCAGCCCTTGCGGACAGCCTCGTCAACGACTTTTTCAGTGACGTCTAAACACAATAATGCCCCTGAAACCTCCGCCTCTGTCAGTCCAACTTGCAAGCCAGCATTGTCCCAGCTTTCCTGCAAGGGCAGGGGCGCGAATTGTTCAAGGGCGCTCAGCACTTCCTTAATTTTCACGCTTCTATGTACGTTTTAGGGTGCAAAGTTACGCATTTTTTCCCGTACTGCCAACTTTTTCCGTCAGTTTTTTGCCCACGATGCATTGTATATCATAAAATAATGTGTAAATTTGCAGCAAATTAGCAAACAGAAATGAACATACAAGAATTACTCAATCGTACCGACAGGTTCGCGGCGAATGCCGGTTGCAGAATCACGGAGGTGGACACGCAGCACGCTGTGGCAGAAATGACGGTGACGACGGAACACCTGAACGGCGGAAACGTCTGTCAGGGAGGGGCCTTGTTCACGTTGGCCGACCTGGCGATTGCCGCCTTGATGAATAGCCGCGGACAGCTGACCTTCGGCATTAGCAACAGCATCATGTTCGTGTCGAGTGCCAAGGAAGGCGACGTGCTTCGGGCCGAGGCCGTCAGTGTGGCTGACCATCACAAGATACCGTCCGTTGAGGTACGCGTAACCAACCAGGATGGACGGCTTATCTGCCACGTCACCGGCATGGGCTATCGCAAGGCGGTTCCCCTGCCAACGGCATGAATGATAGTCCTACCATACCCAGCAACAACAAACAGATACATCATGAAACGTACATTCATCATCGCCCTACCCCTCTGCCTGCTACTCCTGTTGGCATTCACCCGCCAAAAGCCCGTACAATATGAACAGCCGGCACCGCTGAAGGACCGCGCCGAACAGATTCTGACGCGCACGGGCTACACCACCTCTTATAATAAAGAGACAAAGAATCCGAACTGGGTGGCGTGGCACCTGACGAAGGCTCACACATACGGCAAGAACCAGCGCTCGGCCGAGGTATTTACGGAGGACACTGACGTGACGCCGCGCGCCACCAACAACGACTATTACAACTCGCGCTACGACCGCGGCCACATGTGTCCGGCAGGCGACAACAAGTGGGACGCAACGGCCATGCGCGAGTCGTTTCTCTTCACGAACATCTGTCCGCAGAACCATGCGCTGAACAAATACGAATGGAACAACCTGGAAATAAAATGCCGAGAGTGGGCCCGTAAGTACGGTGCTGTCGACATTGTCTGCGGTCCCGTCTACAACCACCCTACCCCCACCCGCACCATCGGCCGTGGTCGCGTCTGGGTGCCCGACGGTTTCTTCAAGGTCGTCCTGTGCCGCGTTGACAAGCCCAAGGCCATCGGTTTCTTAGTGAAGAACGACGGCAAGAAGGTCAGTCTCGAAAGCTGCGTCCGCACCGTCGACGAGATAGAGCAGATAACAGGCATCGACTTCTACCCCGCCCTCGACGACAAGGTCGAGAACCGCATAGAAGCCACGGCCAACTATCGGGAATGGCAATAAAGACGATGGAGCATCGTGGTGCTCTCGCCACACGAGCCGGTATGCTGTATGTGTATACCGCCGAAAGGTGTGGCAGGAACGCGGACTTGGAGGTCTACCTGATGAGGCAACTGCGAATCGGCAGGCTTCGGTGTCTTTGTCTCAACATGAGCGGTAAGCTGTCCGTCGGCATAGTCAAGACTGATGGTGCAGCCTGTGCGGTAGCAAGTTGAGGATACGGGCTCAGTAAGCGGTGTAACGACACCATTCTTATACGCTACCAATAGGAAATCAACAGCTTTGGCGTGTTTCACCGTACGGATGATACGCAGACCATAGCCCGTCAGCGTGCGGGTATCAAACTTCAGGCAGACATCCATATACTGGCCGGTAGCCGAGCCGAAGCCCTGCCCCGCAGTCTTCGTGGGGTCTACCTGCAAAGTCAGCGACATATCGCCATAATGTCCTTTCATAGGCGTGTACATCAGACGGGCGCCACGCTGCGCCTGCAACAGTCCACGTCCGACAGCGCCATTGAATCCCTCACCATACTCCCACATGGGTTTCTCTTGATCAAATTGCCAATCGAACGCTTCGGTATCGAGAGGCTTATAGCCGTCCACCGTCCAGTAGCCCTCTATAATCTGGGGCTGCCACTGGCAAGGGAAGTCGTGGAAATCGGTTTCAAGAGCAACGATGGATGGTGTGGCGAGAGAGTCGCTGCCTGAAGTAGGGGCGATGGTCATACTCGCAACGACGGCAGGCGCAAAGTCGCTACGGTTGGACTTCGGAGCAATGGTGGCGGTAATGGTGCGCCCTGCATCGGCTCCTGTCAAGCGGTAGGAGCGCTGTGGGGCATCGTGGCTGGTACTGACGACGATACCGTCGCGCAGCCACTCAATATGCGATTCGTCGTGCCGACCCTGTAAGTCGAGAGCATAGTCGAGCGTGAGGCTGTCACCACGCTGTACGATAGCAGGCTGGCGCAGAAGCTGAGGCGCTGGCACCAACGAGGGTTGGAGCACCACACGACAGGCGGCCTGACGGCCGTCGGGTGTCGTGGCCACCAGACAGAAGTCTGCCGTCTCGTCCGTCTCGTTCGTCATGAAGAACGAGGCCCTGCCCTCCGGCAGTTGTCTCATCAGCACGAAGCGTTCAAAGCCCTTCGTCACGCTCCAGGTGGCACAGCTGTCTGTTGTCAGTTGTATTTCGACAGGCGCGCGGAGTTTGGCTTCGTGCTGGCTGATGGCGAGGAAAGGAATCTGCATGTTGCTATGCCATAGCAACTTATCCTTCATCACGACTGTATTCTGAGGACGACGGCTGCCGATGGTATAGGGTTTTCCGTTGAGCGTGAAGTTCTGCTGATAGCAGCGCAACCACGGCTGCGGATAGGCCGTCCAGCCGACATAACTGCCCTCGGGGGCATGATAGCGGCAATCAACGACCGTCACTGGGCCACCCTGTTTGCAGAAGTAAGTCTCGCGGTTGTCTGTACGAACGTAGAAGTCGCAGTCGTAGAAGAGCGGACCTGTGCCAAAAGTGCTCCACATGGGTTTGGCGCCATAGAGGTCGAAGTCGCAGTGGCGATAGATGGCATGACCGCCGTTCAGCGCGTCGTCAGTACATTCGAAGTGGCAGCTGTCGTAAACACTCTCGCGGGCACCGTTCAGCGGATTGAGGTTCAGGCGGCTGATAAAGCGCACCTTTCGGGCCGTCAACTGCCGACCGTGGACGTAGCCTACATGAGCCTGCGTGATAGCATCGCTACGACGCTTGCGGCTGAGTTCGGGACGTAACTGATAGTCGAGGTCTACATTACAGTAGTTGCCCATCGTCAGGTTCTCCACATGTAGCTCGTCAGCATGGATGTCAAACATCGTGAAGTTGCCAACGGCTCCCTGCATCTGTCCACGCTGCGAAGCCAGCACCACATCCCCGGGATGTTGACCTAAGCCTATGAGAGTCAGACTCTTGCCACGGATAACAACGCCAAACGGTTCACGGCCGTCTTTGCCCCTCACCACCGCTGGCTCATCGGGATTGTCCACCCAGTAGACCCACGGGCGGATATAAAGCGTCGTCGTGTCCTGGAAATGGGCCACCGCCTCGCGGAAGTCGTTGAAGACGTAGGGCGAAGCCCCTGCCTCAGCAGCAGTCAGCGAACCGTCGAGCAGCAGGTGCGCGGCGTCAAGCTTCAAGTCTGTCTGGGCACCACTGGTCATCCAGGATGCCGTCATCAAAAGCAAAAAGAGCACCTTGCCAAGACAAGTGTGCTCTTTGACCTTTTTCTCCATAGACGGATGCAATCAGTATCTGTCAGGAAGTGCTTACTTCACTTCCTCGATAATCTTGGCACCCTCTTCCACAGCCTGCATGTTCAGGGGGATGAGGTCGTGATGGCGCTCGGGGAGGGTCTTTTTCAGAGCCTTCTCCACACCGTGGGTACTGACGACGGGAGCCACCTTGAGCAGTCCGCCGAGGACAATCATATTGAAGACCTTGCCGTTCTTCATCTCGGCAGCCTTGTCCATAGCGTCGATGCGGTAGACGGTGATGTCCTTGCGCGTCGGGGGATTGATAATGCCGAAGCCGTCGTAGATGAGTATGCCGCCGGGCTTGATCTTCGGCTCGAACTTCTCGAGCGAGGGCTGGTTGAGCACGATGGCGATGTCGTAACGGCTGAGGATGGGCGACGAGATGCGCTCGTCGCTGACGATAACCGTCACGTTGGCCGTACCGCCACGCTGCTCGGGACCGTAGGCGGGCATCCACGTGACCTCCTTATCCTCCATCAGTCCACTGTAGGCCAGGATCTTACCCATCGAGAGCACACCCTGACCGCCGAAACCACTGATAATTATTTCTTTCTTCATATAGCCTACCCCCAACCCCTCCCCAAGGGAGGGGAGTATAGTTACCATGGGGGTCTCCTTAATTAATTGTTACTCATTATTATATTAACTTTCACCTCCAGTCTATTCAGACTCCCCTCCCTTGGGGAGGGGCTGGGGGTGGGCTTTTATGTCCTGTCTTTTAAATCTCCTTTAGGATAGAAGGGGAACATGTTCTCCTTCATCCATTCGTTAGCCTTTGCGGGTGTCAGCTTCCAGCCGCTGTTACAGGTAGAGACGAACTCGACGAGGCTTGAGCCCTTGCCGTCCATCGATGCTTGGAAAGCCTTGCGCAGCGCCTTCTTTGCCTTGTTGATAGAGGCGACGCTCTCCACCGACTGACGGGTGACGTAACAGGTGCCTTCGAGCTGGGCAGCGATGTCGGCAATCTTCAGGGGATAGCCGTGCAGCTGCGGGTCGCGGCCGTAGGGACAGGTAGAGGTCTTCTGGCCGATGAGCGTGGTGGGAGCCATCTGTCCGCCCGTCATGCCGTAGATGGCGTTGTTGACGAAGACGATGACGATGTTCTCGCCACGGTTCAGGGCGTGGATGGTCTCGCAGGTACCGATACAAGCCAGGTCGCCGTCGCCCTGATAGGTGAAGACGAGGCGGTCGGGCCAGCAGCGCTTGATGCCCGTGGCCAGTGCGGGAGCACGACCGTGGGCAGCCTCCTGCCAGTCAATATCTATATAGTTGTACGCGAAGACGGCGCAGCCTACGGGCGATACGCCCACAGCCTTGTCTTCCATACCCATTTCCTCGATGACTTCGGCAATGAGCTTATGCACCACACCGTGCGAGCAGCCCGGGCAGTAGTGCATGTTATTGTCGTTCATCAGCGTCGGCTTCTTGCAGACAATGTTTTCCGGTTGAACTATTTGATTTCTATCCATTGTTCTTATTTTTAAGAAGTTAGAAGAAGTTAGAGGAAGTTAGAAGAAGTTAGAGGACATTACTTTGGGGATAGTATTATACTATTGTCCTTTATCTTCATCTATCTCCTTCTATCTTCCTATATCTCCATAACCTTTTCTTTTAAAGCATCCACAATCTCTTCGGGATCGGGAACGATACCGCCCAGACGACCGAACTGCTCTACAGGCACAGCACCGTTCACAGCCAAGCGAACGTCCTGTACCATCTGTCCGGCGTTGATTTCAGCCACGAGGATACCCTTCACCTTCTTCGACAACTCAGCAATCTGCTTCTCGGGGAACGGGAACAGTGTGATGGGACGGAACAAGCCGACCTTGACACCCTGCTCACGGGCAATCTCTACAGACTTCTCAGCAATACGGGCAGCAGAACCGAAGGCGACGATGGCATACTCGGCATCGTCCATCAAATGTTGCTCGTAGCGAACCTCGTTCTCCTGAATCTTCGCATATTTCTCCTGAAGAGCGATGTTGCGCTGCTCCATAATCTCAGGCTTCAGCTCCAGTGAGGTGATGACAACACGCTCACGGTTCTTCGGCTTACCAGTAGAAGCCCAAGGACACTGCTTGATGACCTCCTCGTCCGTACGACGGGGCTTGTAAGGCGGCAGCACCACCTTCTCCATCATCTGACCGATGACACCGTCAGAAAGAATCATGGCCGGATTACGATACTTAAAGGCCAGCTCGAAGGCGAGGTCAACGAAGTCGGCCATCTCCTGAACGGAGTTCGGGGCCAGCACGATGACCTTATAGTCGCCATTACCACCGCCACGGGTAGCCTGGAAGTAGTCACCCTGCGAGGGCTGGATAGTGCCCAGACCGGGGCCGCCACGCTGGACGTTGACAAACACGCCCGGCACCTCAGCGCCAGCCATGTAGGTGATACCCTCCTGCATCAGGGCGATGCCAGGAGACGAACTGGAGGTCATAGCGCGCTTGCCGGCACCGGCAGCACCATAGACCATATAAATCGACGCCAGCTCGCTCTCGGCCTGCACCACCTGCATACCGGTGGTCTCCCAGGGCTTCAGTTCGGCCAGCGTCTCGATAACTTCACTCTGCGGAGTAATAGGATAGCCGAAATAGCCGTCGCATCCGCAACGAATGGCAGCGTGGGCTATCGCCTCGTTACCTTTCATCAATACAACCTCTTTCTCTTGCATAGACATTTTACTACTTTTCTCCTTACTCCTTTACTCCTGTTTAACACGATACACGGTGATACACCCGTCGGGGCAGACGATGCCGCACGAGGCACAGCCAACACAGGCCTCCTCGTTGACAGCCTCCACATAAGGGTAGCCGTGCAGATTCACTTTACCAGCCATAGCGATAACCTTCTGAGGGCATGCAATGATGCACAATTGGCATCCCTTACACCGCTCAGTGTTCACCTCGATGGCGCCTTTCAATTTTGCCATATTATCCTTGTTTAATGCATTAAATCCAAATTCGGGGTGCAAAGGTACAAATTAGTAAGCAAACGACCAAATAAAATAGCAAAAATGTCATTTTTACACCTCTTTTACTTTATTATGGAAAAAGTTTGGTGGTTTCAGAATAAGTTCGTAAATTTGCACATCATTATAATTGTATGAAAAAACCAACGTTGTTCAAAGAATACTTTTGCAAACAGAATACGACGATATTAACATTTACTAAAAACAGATAAGAGTTATGCCACAGATTTGTTTCTTTTACGGAA
The DNA here is from genome assembly GCA_900321965.1 of uncultured Prevotellaceae bacterium. Taxonomy (GTDB): domain Bacteria; phylum Bacteroidota; class Bacteroidia; order Bacteroidales; family Bacteroidaceae; genus Prevotella. The sequence continues at coordinate 92,095 of ONYA01000008.1, read as the reverse complement.
TATACATTTGGATGAACTTCTCAGATCATCAACCACCCCATTTTCATGCATGGTATGGTGACTATAAGTGCATCGTGAACATCAAAGACGGAATCGTCAAAGGCGAGATGCCAGGCAGAGCATTGCGAATGATACTTGAATGGCTTGAAGATCACCGTCAGGAGTTGATGGCGAATTGGGAAAAGGCTCAGAAAGGTGAGCAACTTGACAAGATTGAACCACTTAAATAAAGAGTACTATGTTTATTGAAGTTATAAAAGCAGATTATTTGGACGGCTACAGAGTTAAGTTGCTGTTCAATAATGGTGAGACGAGAATCGTAGACTTGTCTCAGCATCTTAATGGTGCTGTATTCGCACCTCTGAAGGATTTGGAATTCTTTAAGCGCTTCACCATCAAGTTCAACACCATTGAGTGGGAAAATGGCGCCGACTTCGCACCTGAATATTTGTATGAGATAGGTGTGGCTGCATGATAAAAACAGAGGGGTGTCCGTACCATCACAGAGCAGCTGCATTAACGACGTTCGGATGCTCCCTCTCTCCTGCGTAATTATGTTCTTCAAACAAAAGAACTAAAAACATAAAACAATATGATCGGACAGGCAAAGTGGCTCTACAGTTTCTTAGAGGGCACAAAAAAGAGATTTGACATTCCTGTTTATCAGCGTAATTATAACTGGAAACGAGAGAATTGTATTAAACTGTATGATGATTTAGTGGCCATCCATAAAAAAGAAAAGCGATCGCACTTTTTTGGCAGCATTGTATCGGCAAATAACGATGACCGACATTTCACTATCATAGATGGTCAACAGCGCATCACAACCGTATCACTCATTATGATTGCAATGATAAATGCAGTCAAGAAAGGCAAGTTTACGGAAGAAAAAGACCAAAAGACAGCTGATTATATCCGTAACACCTACATAGTTGCAGAAGATGACGAAGTGAACAAGCTTCGTTTACGTCCTTACAATAATGATAAAGAGGCGTTTTCTAATTTGGTTTTTGATACTGAGGACAAATATAAGAACGACTCCAATGTAACGGTGAACTATCGATATTTTTACGAACGTATAGTGAACAGAAGAGAGTTGACGCTTCAACAACTAAGCGACGCTATTGAGAAATTGCAGATTATTTCAATTGAGTTGGATATAGAACGCGATGACCCTCAGTTGATATTTGAGAGCCTTAATTCCACTGGACTTGCCCTTGAAGAGTCTGACAAGATTAGGAATTTCATTCTTATGGGGCAGAAACCAAGTATGCAAGAGAAACTCTACAGAGATTATTGGTATCAGATAGAACGGCTTTCGAAGGAATGTGGCAAAAATGGACTTGACGAGTTTATTTTCAATTACCTAATGCTTTATTATGGCAAGGTGAAGATTACAGAGATATACAACCAATTCAAGGAATATGCTAAAGGGAAAGGATCTGAGGATGTACTTAACGACATGCTTCACTATGCCAAAATATTCAACAAACTTCGCAAGCATGATTTAGGCTCAATAAAAGCTAATGCCATTAAAGAGCGTTTAGACCGTCTGCGTATGACAGTCATGGATATTTTCTTAATGTCCTACTACGACAAATATCTTAATGACAATGACCCTGAAAGCGAACTGATAAAAGTATTGACGGTTCTTGAATCTTTCTTGTTCCGCAGAATCGTTTGTGATGAACCATCTTATGAGTTACGAAGTCTCTTTGCCAGTCTTCATCGGAGAGTCCTTGCATTGAAAGGAGAGCAGATTGCTTCTTATTCAGATGTCCTTGTTTATCTTTTGGAAAATATTAAGGAAAATTATCCCAAAGATGAATTCTTTGCCAGTTCATTCGGCGAACGGGATATATATCATTTAAAGCCACACATTAGAGCCTATATCTTCGATTGCTTGGAAAGAAGTGCAGGCGCTGAGACGATTAACGTATATGAACGTTTGCAAAAGATTAACCTAAGTCCTTCAGAAAAGCCTTTTAGTGTAGAACATATTATGCCACAGACACTCACGTCTGCATGGGTGAATGACCTGGGATGCACTCAGGCGGAAGCACAGGAGCTCCATGGTAAATGGTTACACACGATAGCTAATCTTACAGTGACAGCTTACAACTCTGCACTTAGCAATCTTCCTTTCGCTCAGAAAAAAGAGATGGTATACAGTACTGGTGGTTTAATCCTTAATGAGTATATCCGTCAGCAGTCCGTTTGGACGGAGGAACAGATGAAAGAGCGTAGAGACAAACTTGTAGAAAAATCATTAGGTATTTGGAAATACCCTGAGTCTGCATTCAAGCCCCAATCTCAGCCGATGGTTCATGTTACGCTTGACGATGAAGACTATGATTTTACATACAAGAATCTAAAGGAAGTCATTTTCTACGGGAAGTCATATCAACATAAGTATGGGGAATGGACTAGCTCTGTGCTTTGGTTATATCAGCAGCTTTTCGACCTCGACCCTCAACCACTTTTTGACCTCGCAGATGATCCTAACGAAGCTTATTTTGTAAGAATTGATGATAAAAACAATAGGAAGATTGATGATGGTCTTTATGTATTCCTAAATACTGATACGAATACAAAAATAAAAGTATTGAGACGTGTTGTTGACCGTTATCCACTCAATGAAGGCGAAGTTAACGATGACATTGTCTTCGTAATAAATAACGACAACAATGATAGTTAGTAACATTTGACGATGAATATGAAGGGATCATCAGCAAGTCTTGCTCACCTGAAAAGTTAGAAGAGTTCCGTCAGTTGCTTAAACCACTTCTTGAAAATGATTACCACAAAAAGCTAATCAATGATGCTAGATTTATCAGAGGAAGTCGTGATATACATTACATGTTTGAAGCTCTCTTTAAATACAGGAAGTGTCTTTATGAGGTGGAGAATGTATGGTCAGGATTGATGGAGTGTCCGATGTCTGTAAGTATGGTTTATAATGCAACGAAAACCCTCTATACAAAGCACATCAAAGGGATAAGCGAAACCATCGACAGGATGCTTGTTCTGCTGATGGATGATGACTTCGATAGGTCGTTTACGGAAGAAGAATTGCTACCATTTGGTTATCCTGATATTCACTCCGTGGTCGCGGTAGCGGTGGGTGACGTATGGCTTCCAACAATCTTCGCTCTTCCCTTCATAACGCTCTATCGTCTCTCGCAGGTCACTGAGATTGCGATTCTTGAAATACTCTTCGCTCGTACTGGCATGGTGCGCCATATCCAGTGCGCCCCTGCGGTCGCTGCCGTCCATATCGTCAGAATAGCCGAAGCAGAACTCCGTGTCGATGCTTGGCTTCTCAAACTCCATGAACTGACCAGTAGATAACTTGATGATGGCCGAAGCCTTCTTACGGCAATACTCCACCATGTCCGGCGATTTGGGCCAAATCTTGACGATTTCAGCCAAATATTCTTGCTCTAATTCTTTCATTGCTCTTTTGGTTTAAAAATGTTTCTTATTTACTTTATCTCCACCACTTTGGTGAGGTTTACATCGGTAAAGGTAGGGAGTTTGCTGCATATACCAAAACCTTACGTCGAAAAAAATAAACCGCCTAACCTTGTTTAACTTTAGCACAAACGGCCTAACTTTTCGTAACAAATTATAATTATTTGCTAACTTGTTTATTGTTATGAGCGAGATTTTGCCAATAGGACTTCCATTCCATGCAGATGTCATAAGTCACACCGTAAAACGCAGCCCATTCTTCGATGTCTTTTTCCTCTGCATCAAATCCAGCAACCCCCCAGACACACCCTGCACGGTGTTTCTTATCTGTTTCGGCGTCCACCGAAAACTCAGAGTGCATTTTTTTTGTCAACTCTTCTTTCAGTTTCATAATGCAAAGGTACTACATTTTTTGCGGATAACCAACATAATCTTTCATATATCTTGCTTGCATACTATCTGTAAAATCCAAAAAACCATTCCACTCTACGTTTTTTGTTTTAAGCATTCTTTCCCCAAACGGTGCATTTGCCAAATAGTTCATGGGAAACGATTCACTACTGCCATTGGACTTAATGATGGCGACAGCCTTTTCGTATTCCGCTTCTGTGATTCTGGCTTCTGATAGTGCTTGCTCTGCAAGGCTCAACGCTTGTGACCTTGAAGTACAGAAACCATATCTGGCCCCAAAGTAGGGTCACGGTAGTCCCATTTTTACAGATGGGACTACCCTTAACATATTTATACACAAGCACTTAAACGCTAGGGTAGTTCGAGTAGGCCGATTTTGTTTACTTCATGCCAAGTAACATGACAAGCAACGGGATGCTGACCATAGCGAGCAGCGTTGTAACAAACGTCACGGCGGTTATCATCGTCGTGTCCTTCTCGTATTTCAGACAGAGGATGGTGCCGTAAGTGGCTACGGGCATGGCGATGACCAGCGTGTTGATATTCACCACAAAAGGATCGAAGCCCAAGGCCCGCATCAGGAAATGGACGCCCACAGGCAACAGTACCAGTCGCAATAGCGTTGTGGCATAGACGGTGCGATTGCCCAGCATCGTGCGTAGCGACAGGTTCGACATTGACGAGCCGATAATCAACAAGGCCGCAGGTACGGTGATGGCTCCGAGCATCGACAGCGGCTGACTGATGACGGTGGGGATATTGTCTATCTCTAATGCCACGATGCCCATCGTCAGGTAGGCCGCCAGCATCGGCGTGGAATAGAGCACCTTCTTCTGGAAACGCCCACCTTCGACCTCACTCCGGCCCGTTATCAGCACCGTTCCCACCGTGAAGACGGCAAACGTGTTGACGACGTTGAGCACAGCAGCATAGAACACGGCCTCGTGGCCGAAGATGGAAGCCACGACAGGGTAGCCCATAAACCCTACGTTGCCGAACATCAGGGCGAAGCCTATGGCTCCCTCGTCGTCGCGCCGCTTCGTCAGCAAACGCGGCAGCCAGAAGCCTGCCGCCGCCAGCAGGATGTAGGTCAGCGTACTGATAAGCAGCAAGGGCAGGATATAGCGGCGGTCGGGCAACTCGCCCGTCATCGCCGACGACAGAATCAGCGCCGGACACGTGATGTTGATGACCACACTCGACAGCTGTCGGTCGAAGTCACCACCCAGATATCCCAACTTCCCTGCTGCATAGCCCACGACAACCAGGGCGAACAGCGTCATCATCACTTCGAGCATAGGTACAAAGGTATGAAAGGATGAAGGGCATCAAGGATTGTACATATCCTTGCAGTAAAACGCCATAATGTCGTCAAGCATCTGCTTGGCCTCGACAGCAGGGCTGTCGGGGTCAAGCGCTATGGCCTGGATATAGCAGTTGATGGCTTCGTGCCACAGGCTCTGCTTACGGTATTCGTTACCTCGCTCATACCAATCCTGAGCGGTAGCCAATTCTTCACTCTTCACTCTTCACTCTTCACTCTTCACTTATAGAACTCCTTCTTGCCGGCAGCCAGCGTGTTCTTCATCAGCGAACAGATGGTCATAGGACCGACGCCGCCGGGGACAGGCGTGATGAACGAGCACTTCGGTGCCACCTCGTCGAACTTCACGTCGCCATTCAGGCGGAAGCCACTCTTGCGCGAGGCGTCAGGCACACGGGTGGTGCCTACGTCGACGATGACAGCCCCCTCCTTCACCATGTCGGCGGTGACGAAGTCGGGCTGACCGATGGCGGCGATGATGATGTCGGCAGCGCGGCACTCCTCCTTCAGCGTCTTCGAACGCGAGTGGCAGACGGTGACCGTAGCGTCGCCATACTGCTTCTGCATCATGAGCTGGGCCATCGGCTTGCCCACGATGTTAGAACGGCCGAGGATGACGCACTTCTTACCCGACGTCTCGATGCCGTAGCGCTTCAACAGCGTGATGATGCCGAGGGGCGTGGCCGAGATGAAGCAGGGCAGGCCGATGGCCATACGGCCGACGTTGATGGGGTGGAAGCCGTCGACATCCTTGCGGTAGTCGATAGCCTCGATAATCTTCTGCTCGTCGATATGCTTGGGCAGGGGCAGCTGAACGATAAAACCGTCAACGTCGCCGTTTTTGTTCAGGCGGTCGACGCAGGCTAACAGCTCTTCCTCGGTCACGTCGGCCTCATAGCGGATGAGGGTCGACTTGAAGCCGCAGGCCTCGCACGCGAGTACCTTATTCTTGACGTAGGTCTCCGAACCGCCGTCGTGACCCACCAATACTGCGGCCAGGTGGGGCTGCTTGCCGCCACGGGCCATAATCTCTTTCACTTCTTCGGCAATCTCGGCCTTGATGGCCGCAGCCGTTGCTTTTCCGTCTATGAGGCCCACCCCCTGCCCCTCCCCAAGGGAGGGGAGGTTGGTTACTCCTTCTGCTACATTATTCATTATATATTACTTTTGAAATGGTTTCTAATACGGTGTCAATATCTCCTAAAACTTCCTCGTTCGTGAACCTCAGAATCTTAAACCCCTGACTTGCAAGTTCTTCTGACCGTTCTCTATCTCTTTGAGGTTGTTCTCCTTCGAAATGATACCCGCCGTCAATTTCTATCACCAAGTGGTTGGCAAGACTCACAAAGTCAGGAATGTAGTCCATCAATACGTGTTGCCTTCTGAAGTGTGCTCCCATCCGGCCTCCTTTCAGATACTCCCACAACACTCGTTCAGCCTCTGTAGGTGTTTTCCGCATTTTTAAGGCATATTCCTCTAAAAGCGGATAAAAAGAAGTGGCAGTTTGGTACTTATGTCTCATTGGGCAAGCTATTACTGAGCAAGCTATATTGGGCAAGCTATATTGGGCAAGCAATTACTTAGCAACCTATTATCGGGCAAAGCTATTTAAGCCCCCCTCCCTTGGGGAGGGGTTGGGGGTGGGCTTTCATGGCCGCTGCCATCTGGGCCATTTTCGACGAGCCCATGCCGCTGACCATGCGCATCATCTTGCGCGTCTGGTCGAACTGCTTCATCAGGCGGTTCACTTCCTCAATCTTCGTGCCCGAGCCGCGAGCAATGCGCTGTCGGCGGCTCTGGTTGATGATGTCCGGATTGGCGCGCTCCTTAGGCGTCATCGAGTTGATGATGGCTTCGATGCCCTTGAAGGCATTATCGTCGATGTCCAGGTCCTTGACAGCCTTGCCCACGCCCGGAATCATCGATGCCAGTTCCTTGATGTTACCCATCTTCTTGATCTGCTGAATCTGACCCATAAAGTCGTCGAAGTCGAACTTGTTCTTGCGGATCTTCTTCTCCAATTTCTTGGCTTCCTCCTCGTCGAACTGCATCTGGGCACGCTCCACGAGTGATACCACGTCGCCCATGCCGAGGATACGGTCGGCCATACGCTCGGGGTGGAACACGTCGATGGCTTCCATCTTCTCGCCCGTACCCACAAACTTGATGGGCTTGGTGACGACGGTACGTATTGACAGGGCAGCACCACCACGGGTGTCGCCGTCGAGCTTCGTCAGTACCACGCCGTCGAAGTCCAGACGGTCGTTGAACTCCTTGGCGGTGTTCACGGCGTCCTGACCCGTCATGGCGTCGACCACGAAGAGCGTCTCGTCAGGGTTGATGGCCTCTTTCAGTCGGCTGATCTCGTCCATCATCTCCTCGTCGACAGCCAGACGACCGGCGGTATCGACGATGACCACGTTATACGACTCCTGCTTGGCCTTACGGATGGCGTTCTGGGCTATCTCCACCACGTTCTTGTTACCCTCCTCGGTGTAGACATCCACGCCAACGGTCTGGGCAACGACCTTCAGCTGCTCGATGGCAGCCGGACGGTAGACGTCGCAGGCAACGAGGAGCGGGTTCTTGTGCTGGCGCGTCTTCAGCATGTTAGCCAGCTTACCCGTGAACGTCGTCTTACCGGAACCCTGCAGACCCGACATCAGGATGATGCTGGGGCGGTTCTGCAGATTCAGCTCCACGGCCTTGCCACCCATCAGCTCGGTCAGCTCGTCGTGAACAATCTTCACCATCAGCTGGCTCGGTTTCACGGCGGTCAGCACGTTCATACCCATAGCCTTCTGCTTCACCGTGTCGGTAAAGTTCTTGGCTACCTTGTAGTTCACGTCGGCGTCGAGCAGGGCACGGCGCACGTCCTTCAAAGTCTCGGCAACGTTAATCTCGGTGATCTTTCCCTCACCCTTCAGTATCTTGAACGACCGTTCAAGCCGTTCGCTTAAATTCTCAAACATAAATCTATAATTGCAATTATTGGGGTGCAAAGGTAGTGAAAATCTGTCGAAATGAAAAATTAATTAGGTTTTATTTTAACTTTTCCGTCTTATTATTTGGTCGGTTTTCAAAAATAATGTATATTTGCACTCAAATCACAGTGATGAACCAACCGAGCATCAACTATCACAAGATTATCGGAAGGCGGAAATTAGGCATCCTGCGCAGCTTACGGGAAAAGACGATTGCCAACTGGTGTCTGAAACGTTCAAGGCTGATATATGCCATCGCCTCACGATACAAGAGCGGCGAAGTGCGCATCAACATCGCCATGCGTTGTCGCGACGACAGCAGCAAAGACTGGGGGCACGCCTGGGTGACCTGCAACGGAAAGCCCCTTTGGGAGCGAAAGACCGCCATCATGGAAAAACCTAAGACGATGATAGCCGACACGGGGAAATTCATTTACTGGGTACTAAACTGAAAAGATATGGCTAACCTATATTTAACACATAAATGTAAGCGCGGCTGTCCTTTCTGTTTCGCACGAAAGGTACTGAAAGCAGCCAACGATGTCAACGAGATCCTGACATTGGAAGAGATAGAGACCTTCCTCGACCATTTCAAGGACGAGATCAGGGACGTAGGACTGCTGGGCGGCGAGCCGTTCCAGTATCCTCGGCTGATTGACGTCATCGAACTGCTGAAATCACGCCACGTACATGCCAAGATTTTCACCAGCGCCACCGACCCTCTGCCCGAAGGATTAGAGGACTTCGACAACTCGTGCGGCCACATCAACTTCGTGGTCAACGTAGGCGACCGCAGTACGTATAACGACCGGCAGTTTGCCAATCTGGAACACTTCTTCAGCAAGTTCCACCTGGCATCGGCGCTGTCATACACCATCTTCGACCTGGAGAAAGACAACCCAGAGTTCCTCTTCGACATGATCGACCGCTACCAGCTGGTGCGCAACATCAGGACGGGCATCGCACTGCCTATCTACAAAGGTGGCAACCAGTATATCGACCTCGACGACTATAAGCGAGCAGGCGAATACTTCTGCAAATGTTCCGAACAAGCTGCCAAGCGCCACATCACCATGTCAATGGACTGCGGCTTCCAGGCCTGTATGTTCGACGACAAGCAGATAGGCCGTCTTACCCGCCTCGGCGCAGGCATCGGCTTCATGTGTGGTGCTGCCCTCGACATCGGTCCGGGCCTGCAGGCATGGAACTGCTTCCCTCTATTCCAGTTAGGGCGCGTCAACGCCTTAGACGCCAAGAACATGGCAGAACTCAAGGATATGCTCAACGCAAAACTGGAGGAGACGCTGGGCTGCCAGCCTGGTGTGCGCCGCGAGTGTGCTGTCTGCGACCTGTTCCGCCGCCAGCTGTGCGAAGGCGGCTGTAAGAGTTTCAAATCCGTCAATTCATAACACCACAATATGGAAATCAGTAAGAACGTCACCTGGAAGCCGTTAGGCGAGAAGATCGTTGCCGTCAAAGTCGACAGCGGGGAGTATTACACGATGAACGAAGTGTCTTCCCTCATCTGGAGAGGCATCAACGACGGTAAGACCGTCGACGAGATTGCCAGCCAGATCCGTCAAGAATACGACAACGACGACACCGACTCTATCAAGAAAGATATAGAAGAACAAATCAGTGAGTGGAAACAAGAATTATTAATCCTTTAATCAAGTAGCGTATGGAAAGAAAAGCCTACATGAAGCCTGCAACCAACAAGCACGCTTCAATGGATGTGGTACAAGGTTCCGGCCTGTATTACACCTCGCTGTACTATTCTTTGTACACCGTAACGCTGTACTACACCTATTATTATTATCGCTAAGCGACAATAATGGGGAAGAACTTCTCTGTAAGCATTAAGGTTGCAGGTGTCATTATCCGGTTCGTTTCTGACTTGGATATTGACATCTGCCATCTTAAGATGCTTTTCAAACATCACGTCATCGACGCGACCGACGGCAACCAGCCCTGCCATGAAGTCAATATCGTGGGGACGACCGAAAGCGTCATTCCCAGTGATGCTCGTCTGGTATGGAAAGGTTACTACCATGCCGTCGGACACAGGGGCGACCACGGCAGCGACGTCAAGAAGTACGTCTCACCTGACGGAACCACTGAATATTTCGAATCGAGAGGAGGTGAATGTATTGTCAACGACCTGGTGGCCGGCAAGACGACCTGTTACATGGTGCTGAAGCGTAAACGGCTGTCGAAAGCGAACATCCGTTCAAATATCGACGCCATCGTGATGCTGCTCACTCATGTCATCATGGCCTATCACCGCCGCTATACCCTGCACGCCTCTGCCGTTGTCTGGCGAGGACGGGCTATTGTCTTCACAGGACGGAGCGGACAGGGAAAGAGCACGCTCTGCACCGATTTAGTGGCGCAAGGAGCTGGTTTCCTGGGCGACGACATCGTCTTTCTTTATATGGACAACGGACAGCCACGCATCGCCTCACTGCTGTTCGACGCCAAGCTCTTTGAAAGCAGCAAGACCGACAAGGACTTTGTCGACATCCTAAAGCGACACGACTGCGAGAAGATCGAAAGTGCTCCGCTACAGGCCATTGCTGAGATAGAACAAACCAAGAACGGTCCTTCTGCCGTCAAGGTCAACCCTAACGAAGAACGCCTGCTCGACGTGTTGCTGACATCTGCCAACAACATCGCCCTGCAATACGACCACAACGACTGGCTGTCACTGTGTGCCTGTATGATGCAGGACTACAGGCTCCACACCCTCTGCTTCGGCGACAGGAAGTTGCTGGACAAGCAGGTGCTGGACAGCTTCTTCGACACACAAGAATAGCTGAATGAAAAAGAGTCGGTCATTCAGACAGCACATCAGGAACAGATGGGTCAAGCTCAAGGCGAAACTCATGCTGCCGATGAGACGAACCGACCTGGCCGGAGCGCTCACCATCGAACTGACCAACCACTGTACACTGGCCTGTACCTGCTGTCCAAATGGTCGTGACAGCAGTCACTGCCGACCTAAGCATACGCTGGCGAAGGACGACTTCGAGCCATTGCTGAAGCAGATTGACATCCCCTTCAGCCACGTGTTCCTCCATCTTCACGGCGAGCCGTTCCTCAACAAGGACCTGCCCACGATGGTGGAACTGCTCGTCATGAGAGGCGTCAGCAAGTTCACTGTTTTCAGCAATGCCTACCGCACTGACCTGGACGTACTCAGTCAGATGCTTGACAAACTCGGAGGCAACGAACTGGAGTTGTGCTTCTCGGCCGAGCTCTACGACAAGCAGACCTATGAGCGACTGCGCCATCCTGGGACGTTTGAGTCTCTCTGGCAGTCGTTGGAGGCGATAGACAGACTGATGGATTCGCATAAACAGCAATATTCGATCATCAGCATCATCGATGCCCAGGCGACAGGGATGCTCAGCAACGCCGTTCCTGAGATATTCCGACGACTGAGACAACTGAAGGACATCCACTTCAGCAGCGCCTTCCCCTGGCCCCACCTGCCTGAGACCGGCGACATTGCCGGCCATCTGAGCAGTCGGCGAGCCGTCTGCAGTCAGATATGGCAACTGCCCGTCATCCTGGCTTCCGGCGAGGTCAGTATGTGTAGCAGCGACTACCGTGGCGAGTGCATCGTCGGCTCACTGTGGGAGCACGCCTATAGCGAACTGATTAACAACAGGAAAGCGCGTCTGTTCCGGCGGCACATCGCCACACGTCATGCCGACCGCAACACCATCTGCGAGGCATGCCTCATCGACCGTCTCAACATCTTCTCAAGAACCGTCCGCCGGAAGTTCATTGAAGAAGCCAAACCCGCCACCCTGGAGAAATATTTTGCCACCTATAACAAATACTTCGCTATTGATGGACAATAGATACGGAAAACTGAAGAACGAGATAGAAGTGCTGAGACTGGTATGGCGCAATGCCAAGGGGCAGCATCCGAGACTGACGGCAGCCATGCTGCTGGAGATTCTTATCGGTCTGTTTCCGCCACTGGCCATCTATCTGCTCCAACGAGCCGTCGGACTGCAAGCCACCAATATCGAAGCCCTGCTCACACGGCAGAACATCGTATTTCTGTTGGTGGTCTGCTTCGTCTATATCTTACTGACAAAACTGTCACGTGTCCTCACAGCCTACTCCGTTGCTGAAGTGGAATACTCGCTGAGGACGTCATTCGTCGAGGCTCTCAGGAGGAAGTCGTTCAGCGAGGTCAACGACCGGATGGGCCTGCAGTCGTCGAATGGTCTGACGCAGGAGACGTCGATGGCCAGCGGCCTCATACCAATGGTCTACCGCTCGTTTATCCGCGCCACCTGTACCATCGTAGCCTTCTGTGTGCTGCTCTTCATCCTTTCGCCACGATTCTTCTCGGCAGTGCTGATTCTTACTGTAGCCGTCCTGCTGTCGGTAACGTTCCTGAGAAGCCGCATCAAGCGCATCCATCAGGAACTCTTCAACCGCATCAGTTCGCTCTACCAGCTATTTGCCGAGTGGATCAACGGCTACCGCATCTTCCGCGTCTATGGCGTACTCGACTTTGCCACTGGCCGTATGCAGCACGTCTTCCTGACCATCCGCAACACGTCACGCCGCCTTGCGCTCGTCGCCAACGGACAGTCACTCATGGGCGAGATGCTGACCTACGGCGTAGCGGCGGCCATCATCTTCATCATGCCCACTAACGGCAACGTTATCGACCTGGGCATACTCATCTCCTACCCCACGGCCATCCTGTTCATTCGTGGCGAAGCGATGGTGTTCATCTGCGGTTACCAGCAGTTGGCCACCACCGAGAGCAGTATCATGCGACTGTTCAAGGTCATCAAGGGCGATGGTAGCGAGGACACGTCACCCCTGCAGGTGGGCAACGTGACAGGCATCACCCTCGACAACGTGTCGTATGCCTACCATACAGACGATACAACCCACGAGATACTGAAAGATGCCAGTCTCAGACTGGACAAAGGACAACTACACGTCATCACAGGCCCCAGCGGTACTGGCAAGACGACGACACTGAACCTGCTACTCGGCTTGCTGCACCCGCAGGAAGGGACTATCAGTATGGAAGAGGGCGACAACGTGAAAGACGGCTGCGGCGGCATCGCCCTCGTTGAACAGGAGCCTTTCTTCTTCGACGGGTCGCTCTACGAAAACCTCTGCATGGGACGCCAGACGATTGACAAGGCAGACGTCATGCACTATCTGGAAGAGCTCCACCTGTCACACCTGTTCCCCTCAGAAGACAGTCTGACGAAACCGATGGAACTGCTGGCACACAAACTGTCGTCGGGCGAGAAACAGCGACTGGCCTTCATCCGTTCTCTCATCGGCCATCCGTCGGTACTCATCGTCGACGAGATCACCAGCAACATTGATGCCCACACAACACTGCTTATCACGCAGCAACTGAAAGCAATCGCACAACAGATACTGGTCATTGCCGTCAGCCACGACCCGATGCTCATCGGTGAGGCCGATGTAGTCCACACGCTACAAGACAAGGCCTTCACGACCATACAACAGACAAAGAAAACCTAAAAATACAGAAGACTATGCCAAATTTAATGCTCACAAACTTTTGTAACTACCATTGCCCCTACTGCTTTGGTATGGACATGATGGCTCCCAAGAAGCAGCGTTCGACGATGACCAGAGAGACCTTTACGGGTATCATCGACTGGCTGGAGCGCGAGCCCTTCGACCGCGTCATCCATCTCATGGGCGGCGAACCCACACTGCACCCCGATATCGAATGGATTGTCGACTACCTGCTGGAACGCGACCTCCATATCACCATCTTCAGCAATATGGCTACGAAACAGGCGGTGTCGCTGGCCGAGAAAATCTCGTGCCTGCCCATCTACTGGGTGGCCAACGTCAACAACCCTGCCAAATGGACACCAGCACAGCGCGACAATATTGAGCACGCGCTGAAGGCTGCAGGGAAGAGGGCTTCGCTCACGTTCAACATCATCCCCGAGGAGCCTAACGAGCTGTGGGCCCTCAACCTGATAGAACGCTTCGACCTCGACCGCAACATCAAGGTGGGCTTCGTGCTGCCTACGCTGACCTCGTCGAACATGGCACTGAAAGACACTGAATACGGCATTGTGGCTCAGCGCGTTGTCGACCTGGTGAAAGCAGGCGAGTATATGGACGTCAGCATTAAGTATGAGTGTGGTGTGCCCTACTGCAGTTTCACCGACGAGCAGTTGGGATTTCTGTGGCGTCACAACTCGAAGATCTCCTCGGGCTGCCAGTCGCGCTTAGACATCACACCAGAAGGCGAGGTGATGTACTGCCTGCCGCTGGCGACGGCCGGTCTGCGCCACTATACGGAGTTCAAGAGCTACCCCGAATGTCGCACATGGTTCGAAAACCGTTTCCGCCCCTATCGCATGCTTGGCAACCGCATCGAGTGTGCCGATTGTCCGCTGAACAACCCGATAGCCTGCAATGGAGCCTGTCTGGCCAAGAACATGATTGGAGCCAACAACGTCCAGATTGTCGACAAATGAACATACCCGCGCCCCTTCGCCAGCGCAACACCTGGTTGCTGCTTACTGCCGGCCTGATGTTCTGGCTACTCAATGCGCTGACGTGTATGTTTTCCGACGACTACCCGGTGTCCTTCGGATTCCGCGACTACGGCATTGACCTTACCAAGCCTGTCAGGACGTTTTCCGATGTGGTGGTGTCGCAGTACTACCATTATCTGACGCAACACGGCCGCGTGCTGACAATCGGTACCGACCAGCTGTTTCTGGCACTGCGCCACAAACCCGTTTACGACGTCTGCAACACGCTGTTCTTCGTCGCCTTTCTATATCTGATACAGGTCTTCTCGAAACAGCGCGGCTGGGCATCTATCCTATTGTCGTTGGTTCTGATGTTCGGACTCTTCAGGGCCTTCGGCGAGGTCTTCCTCTGGCAGACGGGCAGTATCAACTACCTGTGGGGCATCGTCCTGAACCTCATCCTGCTCTATGCCCTCAACCGTCACCGCAACAGCAACCGTCTTTGGCCATCCCTTTGGCTGACGCTTTTCGCTTTCGTGGTTGGCACATGGCAGGAGAGTTTCTCCATAGGTATTGGTGCCGCACTTGTCATCGGACTGTCCTACAGTCTGTACCGCCATCAGCGACAGTACGTTGTTCCCTGGCTGGCTACCATTGCTTATTTCGCCGGCATCCTGTTCTACGTCGTCTCTCCTGGCACGCAGGAGCGAGCTACCATTGCGGGACTGGACTTGCAGTCGTCCTTAGCCGGACTGGGCGGCGGCATCCTCTACGTGCTGGCAGGCCAGCGCATCTTCTGGGTACTCGTCGTGACATTCATCATACGCTTCAGGAAAGACCGTGCCGCACGGAACGATTTTGTCCGCGACAACTGGTTTCTGCTGACGGCCATCCTCTTCCAGATGCTGTTCCTGATGTTTATCGGCAAGACAGCCGAACCGCGGGCTTTCTTCGGCATCGAGTCGTTCTCGCTCATCCTGTTGTTCAAGGCGTTGCCCCCGATTTCCAACCGTATCGGCATCTTGGCAGGTGTCGTCTTCCTGACCATCTATGCGCTGGTTGTCCACCTCACGTGGAACAACTACCGCGCCATGCAGGACTTCTATGCCGAACTAGACCGTTCCGACGGACTCGTCTTCTTCGACATTCCCCAATACACCCGTACAGACAGGCATTATCTCGGTTCGTCACTGCTCATCAACCACCAGCGTTCGCTGTTTAATGCCGAAGCCGCCTATTACGGCAAGGACTTTATCATGGTGCTGCCTAAGCGTCTGAAACAGGAACTCTATCTTACCTCGTCGTTTATCTGTCCTGAACACAGGACAGCCCCGTGGCAGTACACTGTCGACGAGCTCAACTTCATCGTGGTGCCGCTGAAACGCGACGGACACGTGCCAGAGTCCAAGTACGGCTGTGAGATTGTGACCTTCCCCTCAGGACGGTATGCCCTGATGAACAAGCCCAAACGATATCTTAAGAGACATGCAGACCGAGAATAAGCCGAATGAAACAGAACGACAGGCCAGCGACCTGGCCCGTACCCTGCTTATCCTGAGCAATTACGACTGGCTCAAGGCTGAAGCCGAGGCCGTCGGCGTAGAGATCATCCCCGTCAAGGGCATCGACCTGCTGCAGACGGTCTATGCTGAGCATCTCGACCGCTTTGTGCGCGACATCGACCTGCTCTGCGCTGGTGAGGAAGCGTGCCGCAGACTGGTGGAACGGCTCTGCCAAGAGGACTACCGGCTGGAATTTCCTTTCTCCCTGCGCCACGAGGTTCTGGCTGCCAAACAGAAGGTGTCACTGCTGTCGTGCAGCATGACGAAGGTCAATGTCGACATACACATCGCCTTCGTCACCAAGAAATTCTTTGTCAGGACCATCGGCACTTTCAACGCCGATGCACTCCAGAGATGTCACGACAGCCACATGGAGACGACAGACCGCTGGCTCTTCCTGGCCCAGCATGCTGCCTTCCACCTGTTCAGTGATGACAAGTGGATACGCGACCTCATGGTGCTGCTCCAGCCAATGACCGCAACGCAGCAGGATGCCTTGGTAGCCAAGGCCACCGGTTACGGTTTCCGTCGTGTCGCGGCAGCGGCACTCTACCACGTCGGCAAGGGATTGCCAGGACAAGCCCGACAGCTACTTCGCGGTCTGAAGCCGACGGCTTCCGAACGCCGTTTCCTCGCCTTCATCCGCCACTTCGACCGCCCCATCTCCAGACGTCCTCTCGATCGTCTTATTGCTGCATTCTGGGAATTCGTCTTCATCGACAGCCGCAAAAAGCGTTTCGCCGCATGGCTGCGACTGATGTTTCCTGACAAAGGCACGCTGGCCAACATCTACAAGGTCAAGAGTCCGTTGGCCATACTGCTGTTCTATCCTCTCAACATCCTCATTTCAGGCCTCACCAGTGTGGTATTCTGGTCCATCTACGCTTCTATGACAACCTTTAGTCGCCGTAAGCCATGATGAACCGCCTGGCCGTCGCCCTCGTCAATATCCTGTCACGCCTGCCCCTGCGTATCCTTTACGTCGTGGCCGACAGCGTTCTCTATCCGCTGACGCGCCACGTCGTACGCTATCGTTGCACGGTCGTTGAGAAGAACCTGGCACTGGCCTTCCCTGAGAAGAGCGACAAGGAGCGGCAGACAATTGAAAAGGCGTTCTACCACCAGTTGTGCGACATCCTCGTGGAAACCATCCGTATGCGGCACATGAGTCTCCATGAGTTGCAGGAGCGGTTCCAGTGGCGGCATCTCGACATCGTGAAACAACAATGTCTTGACGAACAGAAGAGTGCCCTGTTATACCTCGCCCACTACGGACAGTGGGAGTGGGCCATCGGGAGTCTGCTGCCCGACACATCAGCCCATTCGCTGTTCGTCTATAGCGAACTGCACAACAGTGCCTTCAACCAGTGGATGCTGGCATGTCGCTCAAGGTTCGGCAACACGCCTGTCCGTATGCAGGACACGTCGAGCACCATCGAACGAATTCAGCAGGAGAAAGCCAACGTCATGGTCATCGCCATTGCCGACCAACTGCCCAAAGAACAATACGTCCGCCATTTCCATCGCTTCATGGGCATCAAGACCAAGGTGCTGACAGGCACCGAACAACTCGTCAGGAAATACGATATGAACGCGTTCTACTGTCGTGTGGAACGTGTCAAAAGGGGTTACTACACCTGTACGGTTGAACAGATGACAACGGAGGAAGCGCCCACCGCCAATGACTGGCCCTATACAGATGCCTACTTCGACCGCCTGCAGCAACAACTGCGCCAACAGTCTGAACTGTGGCTCTGGTCACACGACCGCTGGCGTCGATGAATCATCTTACTTGATCTTTTTGTCCGTCTTAACTTGTCCGTCCTCGAGCCAGGCGCGGATGGTCTCGCCCTTCTTGAGGATGCAGTCGTTGAGGACTGCGCTGAGGATAGAAATGGTGATGGTGGTATTGGCCGTGGCGGTGATATAGGCCGAAGTGCCACTGATGAGCCGGGCCGTGACATGGCTACCCGACACGAGGACGGCCAGGGGCTGAGCCACGGAGTGGTTCTGCTCCACAGTGAAGGAGACCGTCGCCTTGCTTTTACTGATAGTGGTAGGCTCGTAGAAGACGGGAGCCGCACCCTGGAACTGGAAATCCTTCAACACGGCACGCGTCTCGCCACGGAAGTTGCTGACGAGGAAATAGCTGCGGTCGGCATCAGGCGCGACGACACCATTCCAGCCTGAAGGCAACAGATCGTTCAGCGGCAGCAGGCGGTCGGCCAGTTCACGGGTCTGCTGGGCATTGACATTACTGTAATAGACCAGATGACGCGCATCGACCACGTCGCCCTCCCTCACCGTGCGCGAGGTATTGCTATACATCGGATAGAGTTTCGAGGTGAAGATGGAATTATTGGCACTGCGGTCGCCAAAGCCTATCTTCTTGCCATTATTAGCAGAGACGACGCCCAAGGCGTTATCGATATTCACCCAACAGCTCTCAAAGGTGGTGAAGGTCTTGCCGTCGAGCTGTATGTTGGCCGTCTCCCCATTCTTATCATAATAGAGGGTGCGCTTGAGTGTCATCAATTCGTCGGTAGAGATGGCCAGCAGACCGCCTTTCTCGGCAGTGATGGTAGCATCGGTGTTGGCTGTCACGTGGTCGAGATAGATGAGGGCGTTCTGTGGCGTTGAGTAAAGGACGAAGCGGTTGTTGAGCGTACTGCCGTTGGTGTTCAGCTCGCCGTTCATGACATAGCCGTTGCCCTCAAACTCGTAGACGCCGCTCACGACGGGTGTGGCATCCGTTCTTTTACCGCTCACCTCGTACCAGCCGATGAGGTTACCCGTGTTGTTGGCACGATAAGGCACCACGATTTTGTTCTTGTCGGGACTGTTGGCAGCGAAGTAGCCCGTATACGACTTCAGGCCCGTGCTCCACGAGAAGCAGGTGAAGCGGTCGGCGGTGGCTGCCCGTACCACATTCTGGCAGGGTATCAGCCTCGCCTGTCCGTATCGCGCATTGAAATCGTCCCAGGCTGTCGGGGTCAGGTCGTTCGTCGGAAAGACATCGTGCATCAGATAGGTCATCATCACACGATGGGCCTCAACACCCATGCGACGGGCTCCCACGTCAGGGCGCAGCAGCCACGAACTGTCGGCAGTGGTCTTCTGGCGTGCCTTGATATACTTGTAGGCCATATTCTCCAGCATCAGGGCGTTGGGGTCGCGCTGGAAACAAGCCTGTGTGGTATAGGATGTTATCTGATCGTAGAGGAAGAGGCTCCAGTCATTGCCGTTAGGCATCGCCAGCTCGCCATCGGCGAGGGCCAGCCAGTTCAGGATATGGTCCTGCACCTCCTGATTGTTGTGCATCAAGGCATTTGTTTTCCATTTCTCCTTGCCGTTCACACCCAATTGGAACATCTTGAGTGCCAGAGCCGCCTCACCCAGTTCCTGCATCACAACATTCTGGTAGGAGGTGTGGAAGAGGTTGTGGTTTTGCAGCGAATAGTCATCGTAGAGGTTCTGCCCTTTGTAGAGGTCGGCAACGGTCTTCTGGTCATACCACGCGTCAATCACCGTGGTGTTGGTGGCATCGCTGCTGTGGGAGTAGGAGTTGATGGCAAACTCCCGCAGGCGCTCAAACCACCTTGGTGCCAAGGCGTCGTTGGGGAAGAGTCCTAATGTGGCAGCCAGGACGTCAGCCTCCCAACCGTTCTCCTCGGCCTTGGTGTCCCCTGCATAGCCCGTGGGAATGGAACGGTACAGCTCATAGTTACATTCTGCTTTCAGCAGCTTCTCGATATGGTCTTTTGCGGCCGTACTGAGCTTGTCCCACTGGAAGAAAGCGGAATAAGCCACTGACATGGCCCATAATGACGACTCCCACACAGCATCCGACGTGGAGGTGGAACCCCAATAGGCGTTGTTGGTCGTCTGACGCAGCTTGTTTGCCTTATGCGTGCCATAGGCCCATGCCAACGACTGCTGTGCCATCATCTCCAGGTCGTTCCAAGACACGCCTGTAGGCAGCGTCACTTTCTCCTTGCCATATTTCAGCAGGAAGGCACAAATCATCGATAAGTCGGCATTGGTGCGCACGCCAGCCTCGTTGTTCTGTCCGGAACTCTCGCCTTTGAAATAGCCATACGTGGCATCCACGCTCTGGAAGTCGTTCTTCATATACGTCGAGAAGTTGGCGAGCATCTGTAGGAGGTCAGCCTTCATAGCAGCCTCGTCCACGAATTCGGAGGTGATGACGCCCTCAGTGTAGGACGTCTCGGCAAACGCTGTGAATGACGTAATCAGTAAGGAAAGGGAAAGAATGGCTTTTCTCATCATGATTTTAGTGTTCTTTAATAACAAGCATCCATGCTGATGTCGTGAGGGGACGTAGGAACCAGAGGGACGCGCTGGAAAGGGAAGCAGACGCCGATGATACGAGGTGCGAGGTGCGAGGTACGAGGTGCGAGGTATTCCGCCAGAAAGCGGTCGTAGTAGCCACGGCCACGGCCCAGGCGATGACCGGCGGCATCGAAGGCAACGCCGGGAACGAGCGCCACATCTATCTGCTCATAGTCCACGAAAG
The DNA here is from genome assembly GCA_900321965.1 of uncultured Prevotellaceae bacterium. Lineage (GTDB taxonomy): Bacteria > Bacteroidota > Bacteroidia > Bacteroidales > Bacteroidaceae > Prevotella. The sequence continues at coordinate 71,282 of ONYA01000008.1, read as the reverse complement.
GTTCGCCCACTGGTTCCATAATGTGGAAGGCACCCTCGCTGAGGTCGGCCTGCGACGTATAGCGGCGCAGTTCCATCGTCTCGTCGCCGGTCACCTTGGGCAGCACCACCGTCCGCCCTTCAGCCACCAGACGGTCTATAAGCGGCCGGACATCGACCTCATCGGGCAATGGCCAGAAGGCCATCACCACCCTACTCTCACCTATCTGCTGCCACAGTTTCTCGACAATCTCAGCCGACCACCCGGCCATCTTGTCGGCGTGCTGTCGTTTAGCCTCACGCATCTGCTCGCGCAACAGCGGCTTCGTCAGTGCCCCCGCCCCACGGGCAGAGAACTCACAGCCGCAATACTGCTGATTGTAGAATCCGAACTCCTTCAGCAACTGGTTGCGCCGCTCCTGCAGACCGCCCTTCCGCCAGTTCTGTGCCCAGAAAGTGGTGCCAGGCACCGTTTTCTCTGCCTGTCTCCCTGCTCGTTCTATCTGCTCCAGACTCTTCCAGCGGCTCGAGGCCAGCGTCGTTGCGAAATACTTGAAGCCCAACTCCTGCGCCTTGCGCGCCGTCCGCGTCAGCCGTAATGTGAAGCACTGCTCACAGCGCAGTCCCCGCTCCGGCTCACTGCTATAGTCATAGTCTTCGCACCTCGTACCTCGCACCTCGCACCTCGAAACACCATTCCGCCACTCCTCGTGGTCGTAGTCGCCATCAATCCACTGGATGCCCAGTCCCTCAGCGTGCCGTTTGCTCTCATTCTTACGTATCTCGTACTCCTCGCGCGGCCAGATGTTCGGGTTGTAATAGAAAATGGTAGGGCGCACCCCGTTCGCCAGCATCCACTCGACGATGGCCGACGAACACGGCGCACAGCAGGCGTGCAACAGCACCTCCGTACAACCCTCAGGAATCTTTATCGCAGGTTCTTTCATCCAAAACACTATTTACACATTATGAATTGCCCGTGCGAATGTATTGCAGGGCACGGTCGAGCTGACTGTCAGGGCCGTACCCCTCTTTCCAGGCATCGCTGTCGAGGGTCACTTCTATGTCGGGGGTAATGCCAATGCCGTCGAGCACCTTGCCGTGGGGGAAGGCGCAGAGGATGGGAATGTAGGCCCATACCGCCGTCTCATTTAGAACACCCAGTCCGCTGGAGTAGGTCTGCGTATATCCTTCCGGTCCGTCGATGAGGCCGCACATGCCGCCCCAGGTCCTGGTGCCTACTACCTTGCCGTTGTCGAGCAACTGGCATCCCAGACAGGTAAGCTCTGCCATGCTGACCGACTTGCAGTTGGCAAGTACTGCGATGGGTTCCTTCACTACGACATGGTTGCCCTCATAGGTCTTCATCGTCTGGCTGATTATAGGCGTATAGTCGTAGCGGCCAGGACCGCTCTTCTGCCGGATATCCATTAGGTTGTGGCCTCCTGAGGGCAATAGGGCTCCCAACACATACTGGTAGTCATCGGCAATGCCACCGCCATTGCTGCGCAAGTCGATGACGACACCCTTCATCGTGCCGGCTGCGCTCAGTTCCTGGATCTTGTCGAACCACTTCTGCCAAATCTGCTTCACCTTATCTGCCTTCTTCTTCAGTTCGGGCGATGTATCCAGCATGTCATCCATCTTTTCCTTCACAGTGGCATCCAAATAGGGAGTGAGGGTGAAGCCGTCGATATAGATGTAGGGCACATTGCCGCCCAGTAGTGCATACTTGATGTTAATCCCCATATTGGCCATATCGGCAGGATATATCTCGGCTCCTTCCACATTCAGATAGCTATAGCGGAGCATCAGTTCGTTGAAGGCTTGTATAGTACCTCCTGTCCCCAACGTGGGGGCAATCTTCACAAGATTGTCCAAGGTCTTTTTAAACATCTTTAGTGAATCCAGACGGTCTTTATCCACGGGTGTGAGTCCCCCGTCAAGTGATTTCTCATCATAGTCTAATGACTTCAATATGATGGCGTTCTTGACATCATCCAAATGGTCGCTGATGCTGGTGTTGACATTATCCGATTCGGTCACTTTGTTTTCTCCAGCATTTGTCGTCTCGTAGTATGACAGGTCGGGCTCGAAATTATAGGCTATCTCCAAGTCGGGTCTGTCGGCATTACGAAGGTAGGAGGGGCTACATGTGATGAAATTTCCGGTTTTGTGATTCTTCATCTGGAGTGCGAGGTGCCCGTCATGCAGTACGCCGAAGGCCTCATTCATCAGCGCTTTCACGACAGTGTCGGGAACCGTGTACTGCCCGTCGAGGGCCTTGAAGCGCGGATAGTAGGTGTCATACACCTTGTCCCAATCTACGCCCTGTGAGGCTTCATAGTCCCACAAACTATAGTTCTGGTCGAGGGCACTCCATAGGATGTTGAACTTAGCGGCAAAGCTCGTGTCGGCTTCCTGGAACACCAAATTGTCATTAAATCCGTAGTTGTCAAGGACTTCACTCTCTTCGCGGCACGATGCCACCGCCATCAGCAGCAGCGCGGCTGCAAGGATTGTTATCTTGTTCTTCATTGTCGGTTTTCTTTTTTTTGTTGTTTACAATTCATGTTCTCTCACTCTCGGTTAAAAGCAGTAGGCCACGCCGGCCTGCAAGCCGATGGTGGTGTTATAGCGAGTCTGGCGCTTCTGCTGATAGTCCTTTACCGTGCTCGTCGTGCTGTAATAGCAACGGGCCTCGGCCTGCATGATCCAGTGACAGTCGAAACGGTACTCCAGACCGAGACCGCCTGCCAGACCGCAGTCCCACCGATTGTCGCGCTCGCTCATGAATTCTACTTTGGTGTCAAGAGGATAGGCTATACCGTCAATGTATCCAGCCAGTACGCCGTCAATGTGGCTACTCAGCCAGTAACCGCCATAGACACCGAGATTGCAGAAGCCGCGCAGCTTCTGGCCACCGAAGTTGAACGAGGCCATTACAGGCAGCAGCAGGTAGTGGTTTTTCACCTTGTAATCCACATTTTCCAGCCTGCGCCGATACTCTCGGTGGTTCTTCTGAGTCCACGAGAGGTCGGCCCGCACGCCAAGCCACGAGTTGAAGTCATACTGTCCCGTCACCCCGATGGTGGGGCTCCAGGCTCCTTCGTACTGGTAGTCGAGCCAGTATTGCTTGTCAATACTGTAGTGGTTGTAGGCTGCTCCAGCCGTTACCCCTACGCGCCACTGGGCACTAGCCAACAATGGCATCAGCAACGTAAGAAACGTTAGAATTGCTTTCTTCTTCATTTTAGTTGTTTATATTATTAGTTTGCAATCATTCCCAATCGGGGTGCAAAAGTACGAATAAAATTTTTATTAGCATGCGTTATCGCTCCGAAATTAAAATAAACCATAATTTATAACGTCACGGCCTCTCGTGAAAACGTCACGGCCTTACACCTCTCACTTCTTACTTCTCACCTCTCAGCTCTCACCTCTCACCTCTTACCTCTTACCTATATGGATAGCTTAACCGGAAAACAGCCCGCCCATGTCGCCCATGTCGCTCCTGGCTCCAATCTTGCTGGCTTGTGGGGGCAGGAAGCTTAGGGGCGAGATGGGCGACATGGGTGGGATGTTTTCTGCTTTCACTATCCTACGCGCGTACGCACAAATACTTCTATTGGGGCATCCACGGACTTTTCCCCATGCGCCCTAAATTCTTTTTGTTCATTTCAGTTGCAAAGATAAGCATTTTTCTCAAACGACGTGCGTTGTGAGCCAAAAATTTTCTTTTTTATTAATCCCTGCATTCTTGCTCAGGAATGTTGATAGTACTTGGCATCGTTCTCAGTAAAACAGCAGACGATAATCTCTCCTTGATAGCTATTCCGCAGATGCTCGTTCAGTACCCGTTGGGCTATCTGCGCCGCCTCATCCTTCGGGAAACCGTAGACTCCCGTACTGACACACGAGAAGGCGATGCTCTGCAGTCCGTTCTCCTCTGCCAGCCTCATCGCCGTATCATAACACGAAGCCAACAGCTCCCGCTCGTTATTGTTCCCGCCATACCACACAGGTCCGACGGTATGGATGACCTTCTTACAGGGCAGGTTGTACGCATCCGTCATCTTGCTCTCTCCCGTCGGGCATCCGCCCAGCGTTCTACACTCCCTCAGCAGCCCAGGTCCCGCCGCACGATGGATGGCGCCGTCCACGCCTCCCCCGCCCAGCAGCGACCTGTTCGCCGCATTCACAATGGCATCCACCTTCAGTGTGGTGATGTCGCCAACGATAATCTTTATTCCTTTCATGTTTTTATTGTCTTACGATGGCAAAGGTACATAAATATGGAACGGCAACCTCATTGTTTCTAATATCTATATAGCTTTCAGTATATCCTGCTGTATGACGCCATTGGTGGCGACAACGCTGTTGCCTTGAGTGAAGTCGGCAGAGCCGGCGTAGTCGGTGACCGTGCCGCCGGCTTCGGCAACAATCAGGCTGCCTGCCATATAGTCCCACTGGCCAATGTACTGTTCAGTATAGCCGTCGAAACGCCCAGCAGCCACATAGCAGAGAGCCATCGCTGCCGAGCCGCACATGCGGATGCTTCCCACACGGCCATAAAACTGGTCTATCAGCCGACAGATGACGGGCTTGTAGGCATCGCTATTATAGGGCAGCTGCAGACAGAGCAGCGCGTCCTGAATCTGCTGGCTGCTGACATGCAGAGGCTTGTCATCCAGCCAAGCGCCTCCACCCTTCCAGGCATAGAAGCATTCGTCGGCACAGATTTCGTAGACGACGCCTATCAGGACCTCCTTCTCACGGAGCAGGGCGATGCTCACGGCATAGGGTGCATACTGGTGAATGAAATTCGTGGTGCCGTCGAGCGGGTCAACCACCCAAGTAAGGTCTGAAGACACTTCACCTTGACTCTTCGCAGTTCCCTCTTCCGTAATGAATTCCGTCTCAGGCATCAACTCACGTAGGGCACTGACTATCAGCCGTTCCGAGCCTTTGTCGACATACGACACATAGTCGTGGGCGTGCTTCCGCTCCACGCTTTCCAAAGAGAATTTCGCGCGTTCCTCTCTGATATAGGCGCCTGCCCGCCGGGCAATCTCGCAGACGGCACACGTCAGCTCCCCTAACTGCGACATCTGGTTCATCGCCTACTTCTTAATCAGCGAAGCAATCCAAAGGATGGCGACAGCACCAATGATGGCCGTACCGAGCTGGCCCAGGATGCCGCCCCACTCAATGCCGAGCTGCGAGAACAGCCAGCCGCCCAGTACACCGCCGAAGAGGCCGAGCACCAGATTCATGATGAAGCCGAAGCCTCCACCTTTCATCAGCTTGCCGGCACAGAAACCAGCTAAGCAACCGATAATAATTGATCCGATAATTCCCATAGTTGTATTGTGTTTAGTGAGTTTTAATGGTGCAAATGTACACAAATAAACTGAAGACTGCAAATTTTTTATTGATTACCGTCTGCCGAAACCGCCGAAGCCTTGGGGCTGAGGAGCTTTCTCGGGCTCGCCGAAGAAGGAGGCCTCAGCGTCCTTGTCGTCGAGCTTGAAGACCATGAACTTCGGGTTCTTTTCTGTGCAGGGAGCCCAGGCACCGCCCTTCGGACCGTTGGGATCGCCGTACTTGACAAAGTTGGTCCATGCGGTCAGCATCTTCTCGGAGAGGTCCCAGTCGCCCTTCGTCCAGGGACGCCAGCAATGCTTCAGCGACTTGAACACGAACCAGAGGTCGGAAGAGTGGAAGGCACCGCGCAGACGCTGGGTGACCTCGGGATGCGAACCATCGTCGGGCAGCGGACGGGCGAACTGATAAGCCCAGGCCTTACCGCCCTTCTGCTGACGCACCTTGCAGAACTCGGCGATATTGGGGGCCATGTTGCCCATGTCATTCAGCGTGAAGCCAATCATATAAGGTACGTCGGCCAACGTGCCCTCGCGGGTAGCATCGTCGAAACTCTTCTTGCTGACATAGCCGTCAATCATCGGCATGAAGGGCAGTCCGCGACGCATGAAGGCCATAGGTCCGCTGGGCTGCTTCCCGTCGTCATTAATCTGATAGTAAAGCGTCGGCAGTGCGAAGACGGTCTCTGTCGATGCCTGGCGCATTTTCTGCAAGTCGGTCAGTCCGGCCCAGTCGAACACTTTCTTGGCGTTGGCCTCGGCCTCCTCAACGCTTCCACCACTATAGCGGCCACCCGTCGGGTTGCCGTTGGCATCGGGGATGGTGAGTCCCTGGGCACTCATAATGACAGCCTTGTGGAACAGGCCGCGGGCCAGGGGCGACTCACAGAGGGTGCGCACGCTGCCGCCTCCGGCACTCTGTCCGAAGATGGTCACGTTACCCGGGTCGCCGCCAAACTGTGCGATGTTCTTCTTGATCCACTTCAGGGCTTCTATCTGGTCGAGGATGCCGTAGTTGCCCGACACATGATGGGGACTTTCCTCCTTCAGGGCAGGATGGGTCAGGAATCCGAAGACACCCAGACGGTAGTTGATGCTGACGAGCACCACGTCCTTGGCACCCCACTCTTGTCCGTCGAACTCAGGCTCTGAGCCAAAGCCCTCGCGATAGCCGCCACCGTGAATCCACAGGGCGACGGGTAGCTTCTTGTTCACCTGTCCGGGAGCCTTCGTCCATACATTCAGATATAGGCAGTCCTCGCTGAAGGCGGCCTCCTTGCCATAGCCCCACTCGGTGTAATAGCCACCCGTGTACTGAATGGCCTGATAGCTGGGACGGCCGAAGGTGTCGCAGATCTTCACGCCCTTCCAGGGCACGATGGGCTGCGGTTCCTTCCAGCGGTTCTCGCGGATGGGAGGTGCGGCATAGGGGATGCCACGATAGACAAACACGTCAGGATGGTCGTCGGCCAGAACGCCTTGCACCTGACCACCTTCAATCGTCAACACGGGGTTCTCTGCAGCACCTGCAGACACTGCTACCATGAGCAGAAGCGGTAATAAGATTATCTTCATAGTTGGTTGATATTAATAGTTATTGGTCCTTCAATTCTTCAATTCTTCAATTCTTCAATTCTTCTACATTCCTCGCGCTTTCCAGATGCGCTCCTTGGCGGCATTGATCTCCTGGAACTTCTTCTCGGCGGCACGGCGCACGTCCTCGCCGAGGGCGGCCACCTTGTCGGGATGGTGTTCGAGGGCCAGCTTACGGTAGGCCTTCTTCACCTCGTCGTCAGTAGCGTCAGGCGATACGCCAAGCACCTTGTAGGCCGACTCCAGGTCATCGTGCCCCATGTTGAGCATAGAGTCAACCTCGTCGGCAGACAGTCCCATCCACGAGGCACACTCATCCAGTGCAGTCACCTCCGTAGGGTCGAGATGACCGTCAGCCTGGGCTATCATACAGAGGAAGTCGAGCAGCTGCAGGCGCTGTGAGTAGTCCATGTTACGGTTTATCTGACTGCAACAGTCGCGGACGGTGGATTTGAAGCGTATCCAGCCCTGCCGCCGCTGCTCGTCGAAGAGCTTCTTCAGGATGTCGTCACCCTGCGTGACGGCCTGCTCGCCGAAGTTCTGGCGCAACATGCCGCGCACCGTCTCCATCTCAGAGTGCATCGCCTTGCCGTCGGCCTTGATAATATACGAGGCCAGCACGAGCAATGCGAAGAGGAAACTGTTGCGGTCGCCCTGCGCCTGCCGATATTGCTGTTGAGAGAAGCCGTCGTCACGCTCCGACCCAAAGCCGAAGGTGCCTGCATTGCTGAAATTGTTCACCGAATCCATGCCCGACTCAAAGAGCGAGCCTATCAGATAGCCTGCCAGAGCGCCCAACGGGCCTCCGGCCATCCATCCGACGATACCACCTATCCATTTCCCTGCTGCCATAATTCCAATAGTTTTTCTCCTTTTTCCATATCGTCAATCAACACTTCTGCCAGTCTCAACATCGTCTCGTGAGGCAATTGTAGCCGAGGGTCGTCGCTATGCGTATTGATAGCCGACAAGAAGTGAGGCATCTCGCGCTTATAGATCAGCTTCATCCGGGCGTTAGAGTCGTCTGTTTCCGAACAACTGAAAGTGACGTTTGCCAAGCGGTCGCAGAGCTTGACAAACGGTGCGTAGGGCGTCTCGCGAATACCCTGATAGTACGCCTCCCCTGCCCTCTCGGCTCTCGTACGGCCTTTGTCATTGGTCAGCGCATAGGCGATTTCCGCAGCCAACAGAGCCTGCTCCTCGGTCATCATCTGGAGCGCCTGCTTCTTCACGTCATTATACGTCAGACGGGCGTCTTCGATGCTGTCGTGATAGTAGCCGCCGAACATCAGGGGAAGGACGTCGTTCTCGTCGCAGCATACCAGATGGCCGAACTCCCTGATACCGGCCACCACCATGTCGAGATGGTAGCCGTATGGCAGTCCATTGCCGTAGGTCTGGTTCACGCTCTGGTGCAGGTTGTGAGCCGACTGGCGTATCTGCTCTATCTTGTCGGCCTGCCTGTCGAGACAGGCCTCAAATTCCTCTTTACTCATCATTCATTGTCGTTTTATGCCTGCAAAAATACACAATAATCCTGAAACGACCAAAGAAACCGGGTCAGCAAATGAAAAAAACTTCTGCTCACGCTTTCTTTTTGTCGGCCAGATACATGCCCAGCAGTATCAGCACCGTTCCCAACAAGAAGTAAGACGTGATCTGCTCATTGAGAATCCACCACGCAAAGACTATCGTGGCCACAGGGTTCAGGTACACGTAGTTGGTGGTGACCATAGCCCCCAACCGCTTGATCACCCATGTCCACGCTAAGAAGCAGAGCATCGAGGCGACGACTCCGAGGAAAAGCAGGTTGAGGAGAATTGAAAAATTAAAAAAATGAAAAACTGAAGAGGTGAAAATCCACGCATCTTCGGGCACCAACATATAATAAGGAATGATGGTGACGAGACCGTAGAAGAACACCTTGCGAGTGATGAACACAGAGTCGTACTTACGACCGACAGGTATCATCAGCAGCGAATAAAAGGCCCAGCAGAGGTTTGCCGCCAATGCTAAGGCATCGCCAAGGGGCGACAGATGGAGCACGAAATGGCCGTTGAGCACCACCACACAGACTCCCGCAACGGCTGTCAGCGCCCCCAACGTCTGCAGACGGCTCATGCGCTCGGACTTGTAGAAGAGTCCTATCAGCGCCGATGCCACCAACGGACAGCTACAGACGATGAGCGACGTGTTGGTGGCGGTCGTATAGTTCAGCGCCTCGTTCTCAGCCAGGAAATACAGCGAGCCGCCCGTCACGCCCAGCAACATCATCAGCAGTTCGTCTCGCCACGAGCCGCACCAGACTTGAACGGACTTCTTCGGACTGTCCGCGTCAGTCCGCGCCCGTCCGATGCGAAAAAACGGACGCCCGATGCTATACAGCGCTAACAGTACGTAGGCGATGATGAAGCGCAACGTGAATATCTGAGCCGCCGAGAGTCCCGCCAGCAACAGCAGTTTCGTGAACACGAAAGTGCTGCCCCAGATGACAATCGTCACGAAGGCCACAAAATGGTATTTCAGTCTATGTATTAGTTCCACGGTGCAAAGGTAGTGCAAACCGAGCGAAAAAACAAATATTATTCGATTTTTTCCGAGGTATCGGGTTTTATGTTTTACCAGAAAATGTTGAATACATAATGGTTGTTATAAGCCAAAAACACACCACCCATGTCGCCCATCCCGCTCCTAAGTTCTTTCCTTGCAAACCAGAAAAGCCGGAGTTTTAGGAGCGGGATGGGCGACGTGGGTGGGATGTTTTTCTTTTTCACTATCCTATGCGTGCGCGCGTGCCAGTCGCGAGACAAAAAGAAAAGTGTTCGAACGAAGCAGTACGCTTTCACGAGAGGCCGCGACGTTTTCACGAGAGGCTTATATTTTTTTACGAGAGGCTTGTATTTTTTTACGAGAGGCTTATATTTTTTCACGAGAAGCGAAGTGTTAGGGAGCGGGACTATTGGCATAAGGTTATCTCAGCGTTCCATGCATCAGACTTTATTTTATTGCATCGGACTTTACGGACTCTTTCGGACAGTCCGTGTCCGTCCGTACCCGTCCGATGCCCAAACAGTCCGAGTCAGTCCGGTGACAAAATCATACAAATTCTTCAAGAAAACCAACACCTATGCGGTATTTCTGCACACCTACGCCCTATTTTTGCACTCGAAAACATATTATTAACTCAAAACAAAAGACGAAAATGAACACAATAGCCATCTTAGAACTGATCGTCGGCATCCTCTTTCTGAGCGAAACACTCTCGCGCATTACAGGTGGGGAAACCCCTCGCGACATTTACTGCAATGTCTGCCGTCCCTTCTTCGTGAAAATGCCGATGCACTTCTCCATCTTCATCACATTCATGGAAACCGTCGCCGGAACGCTGTTAGCGTTTCACGGCCTCCTCATGTTAAAAGGAATAGTATGACTTTGAAGATGGGAATTTTGACAGAAGAATACAATTTTTTTCGCTTTTTTCATTGTCAATTCGGAAATATTTCGTATTTTTGCAGTTGGATACGGATTCTATACCGTTTCATTGACATACTGAACAGCGAAGCACGTGCTTCATTCTCACCAAACGGGAACCTGAGAACTTCCTGCCCTATGGCAATATGTGAAGGTGGGGAATGTCGTGCAGTTGTTTCCGCGCTTACAGGCGCGGACTTCTGTCATATTCCACCTTCAAGGTTTCTCAGGACCTCCGTTGCAGAATATCGGCGCGAAGTCTGCGCTTCAGTGTATATATAAAAGGTGTAACTAAAATCCTAATACAGAAATGTTAACGATCAAAGGAAGAAAAACATTCAAGTGCAAGCAATGTGGCCACACATTCGAAGCCTTCGACACAGAGGGCGGCATCAGATGTGGCCCAAACCTCCCGCAGTGTCCAAAGTGCGGGAGTAGAGATACGAGGAAAGCTAACTTTGTAGAACTATTACAAGAAACAGTGTTGCGATTTGAATAAACATTAATCATAAATCACATGATAAATTACCAAAATCGATAAATTATGGAAACAAGTAACAACAATGTACTGTCAGCAGGATCTTTAAGAGAGCCTGCAACCGACAAAAGGAAACAGTTATCAACTGCACTATCTGCTGAGCAAAAGAAATTGAAAGATTTGTCAAATCAGTTAAAGGATTTGAAAGTAAGAGTCGAACCCCAAGAGCCAAAATTCGACAGTGGCAATATTTCACTTGTTGGCACCATTGCTGCTGCTATTGTAGTCGTGTTGTTTATTCTTCATTGCATAATTTGGGTTCTTAATCTTATTTTTGACATTGAATGGGATACATGGGGATGGACTGTTACTGCTTTTTGGTGGGGACTAGGTACTACTGTATTTGTAGTTGCAGCAACTACTGTTTGGTATATCTACCAAAAAAGATCGTATGATGAGAAATTGACTGCATATCACGAGTATCTTAGGACAAAGGGAAATTTAGAAAATGAAAAAAAAGATGCCAATACTGCTATTAACAACAAAATGACTGAAATAGTCAGTTCTCTTAATAATGATGTTAAAGAAATCATTGATGTACCATTGTCATTAAATGCTATTCAGTTTAAAGACAAGGAAGAAGTGGAAAAACTATTGAAAGAATATTATGATCTAAAGAATAAGATGCTCAATGTGGGAGATCCCGTGGAAAAAGCAAAGCTTCACGATGAACTTACAAATAAGAAACTTGCATTCTTCTATAAGTATTCAATCAAAGGAGAGACAAATGTCACATATCCATTCTTCAAAAAGCAATTAGAAGCAGCTCAAAGCCAGAATAATTATAATGTTTTACGAATAGAGAAGAGCAACCAGACCGCTCTTTCCCACTTGAATAAACTTAATTCATACACTAAATTACTTAAAGAAAATAAGATGACTCCAATACTCAATGACCTTAACGACATAAAGGATATTGATACGACGGGGTGGTTTGGCAGAGAGAATGTAGACGCTCTTGCAGAGAAAACAGGCATGCTTCAAGAATTGTTCAAAGCGGCAAAATATGAATACAAAGAGTTGGCAAGCGTAAACAAAGACATTAGCTATCTATTAGAATATGTTAGGGTGTGTGCTTACCGTAATATATATTTAGGCGTGGAGTTGTTAAATTACATCCGTGACAATGCCGGTGGAAAATCATTGACCACAGAAAAAGGCATGGTCGACATGAATGTCAAGTTAGAGAACATCAGCATATCGGTGGACTCACTTAAAATGGATGTCATCGGTAATATTACTGCAACAGTCAGTAACACCATTCAAGCAGGAGTTGAGTTATTGGAGAATAAGGATGTCATGAAGTTTGTTGGCAAAAATCCGAAAGCATCAGCAGGTATAGCGGCAGCAGCGCTATTAGGAAGTGCGATCTCAAATTACACGGAAGAAAGAAACGCGAAAATTAAACAAAATAACAAAATTCAGAAGGATGCTATTAAGAATATCCAAAAGATGGTAGATAATTATACCAAAGGACAGGGAGCACTTCTGAGAGCCATCGAACTCATCAAGGCTATTACAAAAGCTAATAGTGGTTTCATGCAAGTTTATGAACCTTTGAAAAAACAGGTTTTTGACAATAACGCGGCGTCCTCTGTTACAATGCAAGATATTCGCCAATTGGCAATAGCAACTAATGAGTACAACAAAATAAGTCAAGCTAAATTATGATAGAACAAAATTATCCTGAAGTACAACGCCAAGACGGTGTTACTTCTCAAAAAGACAAGATGCTGGCACGAATGGAAATGGCTAGCAATATTGCAGACCAGGTTAATCAGTTTGGAAACATTGCATGCAACGTAGCTAGTACAGCAGAAAGAGTTGCAGATTTGTATGCAGAATGCAAACGTGTAGAAGCTCAGACTGAGCAAGTAAAAGCATGGAGTCAAGTTGAAATTGCAAAGACGATTGCAAAGTACAAGTCATGTCAGGAATTTATGTATCACACTTTTGGTGAGCGCGATAAGGCTCTTACCAAACATTACGACTTACTTGACAAGGCAATTGCAGGAAATGACAAGGAGTTAATAATTGCAGCTTTACGAGGTATTGGTGGAATCGTTACAAAGTCACCGCTTGAAGATCTTGAACAGTTTGCAAAACTGTATGAAGACACTTCTCAAACACTACTCGACTTTTAAACTCATTAATTATGAGAACGCTTGTTTGTTGGCTACTCTCCAAGTTGAAAGAACCGGCTGCTCTTGGCTTTTTAGGTGCTGTATGCTTGATAATGGGATGGGATAAAGTTGATGGCGATAGTATGATCTCCATCTTGAAGATAGCATTACCTATTGATATCGTATTATCTATATGGGCTGCTGTGTTCACATATAAGAACTTTGATGAAGTTTTCTCAAGGAGTAGTCGATGGAGAAACAGTAATGTGGAGAAGTTTGATGTACGCCTCAAATATAGCATTCTCATTCTATTTGAGAGTTTCTTCGCATTCCCACTCATTTTGGGAGTCGTTGGACTAATTGTATTTATAGTAATCGTATTGATATGGCCAATAGGTAAAATGTAAACACTATGACTGCAATAGTAGGAATCCTAAATAAGCAGGCGGCAGTGATGGCGGCCGACAGTGCCGTTACGGTAAGTAACGACAAGGGGGTGAAGATCTATAACACGGCAACGAAGATTTTCAGCCTGTCGGACGTTCATCCCATTGGCGTGATGATATATGACAACGTGGAATTTATGGGTACGCCGTGGGATCTGATCTTTAACCTGTATCGGAAAGAACGTGGCAATATAGCCAGTCCGTAGAGGAATATGTGCTAAACAAAAAGAAGGACGGTTATGAGTAGATTGTTTTTCCGTCCGTGGGTAGGCTCGGCCTACTCAACGGGCGGCATATTCGGAAAGCGGTTGATGATTCTCGGCGAGAGTCATTACTGCGAGGAGGGATGCACGGACTGCGGAAACGCGAGAGTGCATCTGGAGTGCTGCGCCTTTACAAACGGCGTTGTGAGTGACTATCTGAATGAGTCGCTGGACAGGCAGCGGTGGATGTCAACGTACCTGAAGTTTGAGCGGTCGCTCGTTGGCCACGAAACGGACTGGGAGGAACGACGGAGGATTTGGAACTCCGTGGTGTTCTACAACTACTTACAGGCAGCGATGGGCGGGCCGCGCGAAGCTGGAACAGGGCGACAGTATGAAGAGGCGGCAGAGCCGTTCTTCGAGGTGCTGGAGCAGTATCGTCCGCAGTATGTCATCGTGTGGGGCTCGCGACTTTGGGGCTACATGCCGGCAGGCGAACGGTGGTCGTGGAATGCGGACATCGTGGTGGATGGGAACATCAACAAGTGTGGCAACTACGCCCTGAACGACGGGACAAAGGTGAAGATCATGCCAGTCAACCACCCGTCAGTCGGCTATTCATGGGATTACTGGTATAAGGTAATCTGCCAATTCCTGGACATGAAGTAGGTAAATTAAGAAGGTCATTTGATTTTTGTCGTGGCTATGCGGTATTTTCGCATAGCCACGTACTATTTTTGCAGTCAAATTGCAGAACAAGTCTGCTGTCATTAGTATTAACATTAAAAAAGTAAGACGTATGAAGAAAGCATTAATTTATCTTTCGCTTATCATTTTCGTTGGCGCATTTATTTATGTTAGATTAGCACCAGAAAAAGGCGAAGAAATCATCAACACGTTAACAACAAACTCTGAGAGTGCCGAGCAAAAATTTGTAGCGCCAACGCAACGGGTCGTACAAGGTCTCAGCAAATATGGTATTACTATTGTTGAACATAGTTGGGAAGACGAACCGCCATTATTCCGGGTAAAGGCAACCAACCGTGGAGAGACCTGTATGCTCGATCTTCAGGCTATCATATCATTGAAAGACGGAACAACAAACACCATTACGCTACATAATCAAGGGGATGTTTTTTATAATGGCCAGACCACGTGGTTCGATTGTTTGGTAACAGAAGACCTCACTGATATCATCTCCATCCAAGTTTTCTCTTTTGATAGATTAACCGACTATTAAACAAAAAAGCGCACATTAGCGAAGAAGGAGATTTAAAAAGCGATAAAGATATACGAAGAACGAAATAAAAATCGTACCTTTGCAGCATGAAGGATTATTTGCGCAGACATATATGGATACTGAGCGAACTGTACCAGAATCCAAAGGGATTGACGTACAAGGAGTTTGCCGAGGAATGGGAGCGGACGACGCTGAACTCCCAGCAAACGTCGCTGCCCAAGCGGACGTTTCAAGATTGTCTCAGAGCCATCGAAGATACATTTGGCATAGAGATTTCGTCGAATGCGCGTAATGGGTATCGGTATCAAATAGTGAACCGCGATTGGTTGGCCAAAGACACGGTGAAGGACTGGCTACTGTCGGCCTTCGCCGTGAATGGGCTCTTGCAGGACAGTCGGGGACTGCGCGAACGGGTGATGTATGAAGACATTCCGTCTGGCAACCAGTGGCTGCTGTCCATTCTGAACGCCATGAAGGGGAACCACGTTGTCAGAGTGGAGTATCAGGACTACTATGATGATGAGCCGCGCGAGGTGCTGTTGGAGCCGTATTGCGTCCGGGTGTTCCGTCAACGGTGGTATGTCATCGGCATCATGGAGAATGAGCCAGAGGGCGAGGAGCCCAGCGAACTGACGAACCAAGGACAGATTCGCCGCTATGCGCTCGACCGCATCCAGCATCTTGTGGCGACGGAAGAGACGTTCAAGATGCCACGTCAGTTCTCCGTGGAGTCGTACTTCGCTGATGCCTACGGTATCATCGTGGAACCAGAGGAATACAACGTTGAACGCATACGACTGAAAGTCAGCGATGTGAACCACCGCCGCAAGTACCTGCGCTCGCTCCCACTCCACCACTCACAGCGCGAGGTGGAGAGGCATAGCGACTACTCCGTGTTCGAAGTTCGCGTGGCTCCCACCTACGACTTTGTCCAGCAGATTCTCGCGATGGGCGGTGAGGTGGAAGTGCTGTCGCCTGACTACGTGAGGGCAGAAATAAAGCGCCGCATCAAGGAGATGGCGGCGCTGTATTAGGAGAACAGCTGTTTACTGTTTGATCTCGATATCGCGCTTGACGTTGTTTCGAATCTTCGTGAGGTAGCCCTTCATGCCGTCGGCATCCTTGTTGTCGATAATCTCAAGCAGTTCCTTCAGCTCCGTACGTATCTGCGCCACCTGGTCGTGGGTGTAGGGGTTGAACAGGATTTCCTGCAGCAAGTAGTCGTCCTCGTTGAGCACGCCCTTAGCAATGCGCATGTGACGTTTGAAGGTGGTGCCCGGGGCGTCCTGATGCTTCATGACGGCGGCGAAGACGAAGGTCGAGACGAAGGGGATGGAGAGCGAGTAGGCCACCGTACGGTCGTGTTCCTCAAAGGTGTACTCGTAGATGTTCAGTCCTAACTTCTGATAGAGGTCCTTGAAGAAGATGCGGCCCATGTAGTCGCCCTCGCTGATGATGATGGCGTTCTCCTCGGAGAGCTGCTGCAGGTTGGCGAAGGTGGGGCCGAACATCGGGTGCGTAGAAACGTAGCGCATACCCGTCTGTTCATAGAACTCCTTCAGGTCGGTCTTCACCGAGGCGATGTCGCTGATGATGCACTCCTTCGGAAGGTACGGGAGTACCTCCTTGAAGACGGGGATGGTGTACTTCAGCGTGACGGCGTTGATGAGCAGTTCAGGTTTGAAGTCCTGTATCTCCTCGTAGGTCGTAAAACGCTGACAGTTATAGGTGAACCGCATGCGCTTCGGGTCGCGCTCGAAGACGGCTACCTCGTGGTCGAAACTCAGCAGGTCGATGAAGAAGCTTCCCATCTTGCCTGCGCCCATGACTAATATTTTCATATTACTTATTGATGATTTCTATCTGCTGACGCACGCTCTCCTCGTGGATGCTCTCGAAGACCTTGGCAACGAACTCGGGTGACATACCCGTGAGCGAGCCCTGCACGCCACGCTTCTCCAGAATCTCGTTGTAGCGCGATGCCTGCAGCACGGTCATATTATGCTCCTTCTTATAGTAGCCAATCTCGCGGCAGACGCCCATACGCTTGGCCAGCAGTTCCATCAGCTGGTTGTCGAGTTCGTCAATCTGTTTACGCAGCTGGGTGATGCCTTCTGTAGACACATGTTCATCGCGGATGATAAGGAGTCCGAGGATATAGTCGAGCACGTCGGGTGTCACCTGCTGTTTGGCGTCGCTCCATGCCTTGTCGGGTTCGCAGTGGCTCTCTACTATCAGACCATCGAAGCCCAGGTCCATGGCCTGCTGACAGAGCGGTGCTATGAGTTCACGCCGGCCGCCGATGTGCGAGGGGTCGCAGATGATGGGCAGTTCGGGTATGCGACGGTGCAGTTCGATGGGAATCTGCCACATCGGTGCATTACGGTAGATCTTCTGCTCGAAGCTGGAAAAGCCTCGGTGGATGGCTCCTAAGCGCTTGATGCCCGCCTGGTTCAGACGCTCCATAGCGCCTATCCACAACTCCAGGTCGGGGTTGACGGGGTTTTTCACGAAGACGGGAATGTCGACGCCCTTCAGTGCGTCGGCCAGTGCCTGCATGGCAAAGGGGTTAGCCGTGGTGCGGGCACCAATCCACAGGATGTCCATGCCGTACTTCAGTGCCAATTCCACGTGCTCGGGTGTAGCCACCTCGGTGGAGATGAGCATGTGAGTCTCGTCCTTCACCCGCTTCATCCAGGGCAGTGCTTTTTCGCCGTGGCCTTCGAAGCCACCAGGTTTGGTACGAGGTTTCCACACGCCGGCGCGGAAGTTGTGACAGCCTTTCATGGCCAGCTGTCGGGCGGTATCCATCACTTGCTCCTCAGTCTCTGCCGAACAGGGTCCGGCAATGACGAACGGGCGTTCGTTGTCACTCGGTAAATTCAATGGCTGTAAGTCTAATTCCATAAGGACTCTCCCCCGCCCCCTCCCTGTGAGGGAGGGGAGTAGAATGCTTGTCGGGGGTATTCTACTGATATTGTTTATTTATTTATGATTTTTCTGCCGTAAGAAGTTACCACTCCCTCCCTCACAGGGAGGGCGGGAGAAGGGTCTTCTTTATCCGTTCTAATGCTTCTTGGATTTTCTCTTCCTTTGCACACAGCGAGATGCGGATGTAGCGCTCGCCATTGCGGCCAAAGATGAAGCCTGGTGTGATGAAGACACGAGCCTCGTGGAGCACGCGCTCCGTCAAGTCCTCCACATTCTTGATGCTGTCAGGGATACGTCCCCAGAGGAACATACCCACTTGTTGCGGGTCGTAGGTACAGCCCAGCACGTCCATGATCTGCTCGGCGTACTGGCGGCGGCGGGCGTAGGTATCGACGTTGAACTGCTGATGCCAAGCCTCGTCGTTCCTATAGGCTTCGGCAGCCGCCAGCTGTATGCCACGGAACGTGCCGCTCTCGATGTTCGACTGCACCTTCAGAATCCACTGTATGAACTGCGGGTTCGAGGCACAGAGGCCGACACGCCAGCCGGGCATGTTGTGACTCTTCGACATGGAGTTCAGTTCTATACAGCACTCCTTGGCACCGGGCACCTGAAGGATGCTCATCGGCCGTTCTCTGTTGAGGATGAAGCTGTAGGGGTTGTCGTTGACGATGACCAGCCCATGCTTCAAGGCAAACTGCACCAGCTTCTCATAGGTTTCCATACGGGCGGGAGCCCCGGTGGGCATGTGCGGATAGTTGACCCAAAGGAGGCGGCACGGTTTTGAGGCATACTTCACTATCTGCTCAAGCTGACCAAAGTCGGGCTGCCAGCCGTTATGTTCCTCCAAGGCGTAGGTCACCGGCACAGCTCCGAGAATCTTGCTCAGCGAGGTGTACGTAGGATAGCCCGGGTCAGGTACCAGCACGTTGTCGCCAGGATTGACGAAGGCCAGCGTGACATGCAGGATGCCTTCTTTAGAGCCTATCAGCGGCAGTATCTCCGACTTTGGATCGAGGTCTACGTCGTACCAGCGTTTGTAGAAGTCGGTCATGGCCTGACGCAGCTCTGGCGTTCCCTGTGTGGGCTGATAGCCGTGAGCCGTCGGATTGTGAGCCACCTCGCAGAGTTTCTCTATTGTCTGCTCCGAAGGTGGCATATCGGGACTGCCGATAGCCAGGCTGATGATGTCCTTGCCCTCGGCATTGAGTTGAGCCACCTCCTTCAGTTTGCGGCTGAAATAGTATTCCTGTACCGATGAAAGTCTGTCGGCAGGTTCAATTCGTTTGCTTTCCATCTTTGTATTCTCCTAAAATCTTTAAGTCTTTGGTCAGTGGGATAATGGCGTCTATCGACTGGCGGTAGCGCGTCAGGTCGTCGTACATCACGTCGACATAGAAGAGGTACTCCCATTCGCGCCCGATGATGGGCAACGACTGGATCTTCGTCAGGTTGATGTGATAGAACGAGAGAATAGCCAGCACGTGAGCCAGACTACCCTGTTCGTGAGGCAGCGAGAAGACGATGCTCGCCTTGTCGGCCTTCGTCAGCGGGCGCAGCATATCAGCCTTGTTGGGATTCGACACCACGAGGAATCGGGTGAAGTTATGCTTATTGTCCTCGATGTGGTCTTCCAGCACCTTCAGGCCATAGAGCCGTGCGGCCTCAGCGTGGCAGATGGCCGCCCATCCATGGCGCTGTCCCTCGCTGATTATCTTGGCCGAACCTGCCGTGTCCTCAGCCTCCACATTCTTCATTTGCGGGTGCTGGGCCAGGAACTGCCGGCACTGCATGAGTGCCACGGGGTGAGAGTGTACCTCCTGGATGGTGTCCCAGTCATCATCAGGCAGACAGCATATACTGTGGGTGATATGCAGTTTGTGCTCGCCGACGATGGTGGTACCCGAATCGCGCAACAGTTCATAGTTATGCAGCAACGAACCCGCGATGGTGTTTTCTATCGCCAGCATTCCGATGGCCGTCGGGTCCTGCTTGATAGTAGCAAAAACCTCCTCGAACGTCGAGCAACAGATGAGCTGTATCTGCTCACCCTCGAAGTAGAGGTGGGCGGCAATGTCGTGGAACGACCCTATCAGTCCCTGTATCGCTATTCTCTTCATTTGCCTTCTTCAATTAAAAACCCCACTTTCACGTATGTGAAGCGGGGTTGTATTTTCTCTTTTTCTTATCATTGAACTTTATACGCAACGACCCGCTTCACAATTGCTTGCAAAGTAAAAGTAATAGCCGTAAAAATAAGCGTTATGGTTCAACATTTTGTCTACTATTTTATTGATTCGGCTGCAAAAGTATAACTTTTTCCTGATTCTCGCAAATATTTTGCAAGAAATTTTCCGTTTGTAGTGTATTTTTATCACAAAGGTAACACTCGGCACGTAACCCATCTGTCGTTATGGCGTGATGAGGGTTAAACAGAGAAATAGTCGAAGCCTACAATGGTATCCACAAAGCGGTGTACGTAGGCGGCAGCAGTGGGAGGCCACTGGAAGCCGAGGCGGTAGAGCACTTGTGTGGTATAATTGTTGGTAGACTCTATCCAGCGAGTCATGTGGTCCATTCGGGCGCTGTTCTTTTTCGCTACGGATGGTCTAACAGCCTTACAGAAAAACGTTACGGCCGCTCGTGAAAACGTAGCGGCCGCTCAGACTTGTTACAGTCCCAGGGGGTTGACAGCCGAATAGGCTTGCTTCACTCGCTGCTCTATACCCTCGGCAGAGTATTCGCCACTGACGTCGGCCATCTGCTGCGGATCAAGCTCCAGCACCGTCTGCATATCCTGCTCGGCACCGGCCTTGTCGCCCAAGTCCAGGCGTAGTCGACCACGTTCGCGAAAGGCGTCAATCTGGAAGGGGTTCACCTCTATCACCTTGTCGTAGACGCGGATGGCTTCCTGAGCCTGACCTTTCGCTGCCTCGACACGGGCTTTCAGCAGCAGCACATCCTCATGGTCGCCGACATGCTCCAACAGCCAGTCGGCATCGGTCTCAGCACTCGCCGCGTCACCCATCGCGAGCAGCGTCTGCCCACGCAGGAGGTAAGCCTCGGCATAGTCCTCCTTCAGACTGATGGCCTTGGTCAGCATGGCGATGGCACCGACGGGATTCTGCTGTCCTTTCATGGCCTCGGCATGAAGGAAGTAAGGTTCGGCGTTCTCCGGTTCCAGCGTCGTCGCCTGCTGACAGGCAGTCTCCATCGTCACGTAGTCCTCCTGCATGTAGGCCACTTGTGCCATCCGTATTTGTATCTGAGCATTCTCAGGTTCGGCATCGCCCAGTGTCCGCAGTTCGTTCATGGCAGCATCGAGATTGCCCTGCCGCAACAGCACCTGCGACAGGTAGTCGTGTACCTCCAAGTCGTCGTGTACCTTCAGAGCCTCCGTGAAACAGCGCACGGCATAGTCTGCCTGTCCCATCTTCATGGCCTTCACACCGTCATACTTCAGCAGATCGAACTTCTTGGCCTCCTGCTCTTGCTTCTCCTCCTCTGGCGACAACTGTCTGCCGCCGAATAACGTACTAAAGAATCCCATAATACTTTTAGTTTTGTTGCGTTGCTTTCTGCTGTGTCTCCACAGGGTTTGAGTAGATACTGAGGAAGATGTCGCGCAGGACGTCGGGCTCGGCAATGTCAAACTCCTGCAGTTTCAGCATGTGCTGCAGGAAGCGGTTGCGTTCCTCCGGGGTATAATGGTCGGCATAGTGCTGCTGACCGTAGCGCAGATCGTGAGCAATGTAGTTGTTCGGGCGCAAGCGGTAGGCGGCGTTGATACGGCTGTCTAACAGATGAGCCACCGCCCGGTGGTAGTCGCCGGTTGTCAGTCCGTCGAAGGGCAACAGGTCTTGCTCAGTCACCTGCGGACAGAACGTGAAGTGTACGCGTCCCTTCGGCTGGGCGATGCCCGTAAGGATGCTGTTTAGGTCTTCGCCAGGTTTCTTGATATAACGGCTGAAGCGCGACTCATAGAGTTCGAGCGCCTTGAGCACGTCGCACGACTCCCACTCGTAGCTGACTGAGACGGGGATGATATGGAGTTCGGAGAGTGCCCGTATCTTGTCGTCGGGACAGCTCATGCAGAACATCTTGATGATACCCTGGTCGGTCTGGTCGCAACCGTCCTTCGTACGGCCATTGCGCTGTGCAATCCACAGGCTCTGTCCCTTCTGGGTGAGCACGTAGCGGATGTAGTCGCTCAGATGGCGCGACGAGAGATAGAAGTCGCGCATCGTACCGCCACGCTCTACGCGGAACATCTTGTTGCACTTACCGATGTCGATGACCAGCGGCGACGACATGAGGTTGGCACCGAAGGTTATCTCGGTGGTCTCGTGACCGTTCTTGTAGAGGATGTACTGCAGCAGGCAGGCATCGAGCATGATGTCACGGTGGTTGCTGACGAAGAGATACTTCTTCTGCGGGTCGAGCTGTTCCACGCCGTCGTAGGTGAACTCGGTGGTAGAACGCCGGATGACCTGCTCGTTGACACAACGCATGACTTCAAGCTGGAAGTCGCGGATGGTCTTGAACGAGAGCATCATCTGCCTGACGTCAGCAGGGTTGTGGCCGGGATAGACGTAGGTGCAGAGCAACCCGAAGAAGTTGCTATCGACAATGCGCTGCATCGCAGCGGGTATTTCTTCGTCGTAATAGGGACGAATATCGTCAAAGTTATTCATATTTCAATTCTCAATCTTCAATTTTCAATTCTCTAAACCAGGCGAGGAACTCAGCGAACCAGTGTGACGCTTCCTCGGAGGTTTTGCTCCAGGTGGTGCCGAAACCATGCCCGCCTGTTCGATACTGTATATAGCGGTGCCTGACGTGGTGGGCTGTCAGGGCGGAGTCCATCAGCTCTGAATTGCGGTAGTCGACAATAGGGTCATCGACGCAGTTCATGAGGAACACCGGCGGCATGTCATCCGTCACATGCTTCTCCAATGAGAGACTGTCGCGCAGCTGGCGGGAGTGTTTGCGCCACTCGCCGAGCAGTCCACGGCGTGAACGCTTATGGACGCAGGGATGCGACATCGTGACCACAGGATAGCAGGGGGCGATGAAGTCGGGGCGCAGTTCGCCACGCCCGAAGATGGCCGCCGAGAGCGACAGATGGCCACCGGCCGAGAATCCCATGACACCCACACGGCGGTAGCCTTTCTGCCGCACCTGGCGCATGGCTTCCTGCACGTCGTTGAGGGGCATGGGGTGCTGATGACCGGGGATGACGAGTCGCGAGTGGGTGATAAAGGGCACCACCCCACCCGTACGGTAGCGCAGCACGTAGGCGGCAATACCGTTTTGTGCCAGTGAACGGGCGACACTATCGCCCTCCACCTCATCGTCGAGCCAGAAGTAGCTGCCGCCAGGACAGACGATGATGGCCGTCTCGGAAGCCCCGCCTTCAGGCAGGAACTCCTTGAGGTTGATAGCCTGCGCACCTATCGCCAACAGCCAGCAGCCAACAGCCAACAGCAAGTATCTCATGCGTCCAAAACGGCTTTGACGCGCTCGGGGTCGAGCTGGTGGTACTTATGCTGCAGGTCGGCGTCGAAGTCTACCTCGAAATACTCCTCGTCGTAGAACGACAGCTTGGAGTTGGTATCGGGGGCACACTCTATATAGACCATTGTGGCGGGGTCAATGCCTTTGGCCTCGCAGATCTGGTCGGCCAGCTTGCGACCGGCGTAGGTAATACTGGTGCCAGGGTTCTCCTGGTAAAGTTCGGTGACGACGACGTATGTTTTGCCGTCGTGCTGACGGATTTTCAGGCCGCAGCTGGAGGGTTCATCCCAGGTGCCGCGGAACTCGAAGATTTCGTCGTAGTATTCTTTGGGGACTTTCATTTTACGAATTAACGATTTAACGATTAAACGAATTAACGACTAAACGATTAAACATTAACATTGCGCTTCGAGCGGTCCACCTTGTGACCGAAGGTCTGGTTGCGCAGGCGGCGGTCGGGCTGACGGTAGGTGCCCTCGTTCATCTCGCGCAGGGCGACATTGCAGAACAGGTTGAACATCTTCTGCTCCTGCGTCTCGTTTTTGTAGAACGACTGCCAGGCGTAGTCGTAGACGTTCTGCAACTGCTCGGGCGTCATGTGCTTGGGCTGGAACAC
This sequence comes from uncultured Prevotellaceae bacterium, assembly GCA_900321965.1. Taxonomy (GTDB): domain Bacteria; phylum Bacteroidota; class Bacteroidia; order Bacteroidales; family Bacteroidaceae; genus Prevotella. The sequence continues at coordinate 47,242 of ONYA01000008.1, read as the reverse complement.
CACCTGACCGGCGTTATAGTGGTTCCAGTCAAAGTCGAAGATACGGCCCTGGCGCAGCAGGTCGTCGTAAATCTTCGTGTGGGGGAACGGTGTCAGCACGGTAAACTCCGCCAGGTCAAGGTCTATCTCGCCTAAGAAGTCGATGAGCCGCTTGCAGTCGTCCTCGGTCTGGTTGTCGAGTCCCAAGAGGATGGTACCTTCAACACCGATGCCGTGGTCATGGTAGCGCTTCACGCGTTCCTTAATATAGTCTGAGGTGTCGTAGACGGCCTGGTAGACATACCAGGCACCGGCGTCGTAGGCCAGCTGCAGCACCTCGTCGTCGTCCTCAATGGTGTGGCTTATCCACTTCTTCTTCAGCGGGGCGATGGCGCGGAAGAGTTCTTTCTCCCACTCCTTGTTCTGAGCCAGCGAATTGTCGACGATGAACAAGCGGTTGTTGTCGATGGCCGCCATATCCTCGACCACCTTGTCGATGGGACGCGGACGGAACTTACGACCGCCGAGATAGCTGACGGCACAGGGATAGCAGCTGAAACGGCAACCGCGTGAGGCATGGAAGAGGTCGACCATCTGCACGCCCTTGTGGTTGTAGAGTTCACGCTTATAGAGGTCGCGGCGACAGGGACCGACGCTCTCGATGGGCGGCAGCTGTCCCATGTAGTTATAAACCTTCTTCAGCTCGCCGCGGACGAAGTCCTGCATGACGCCGTCCATGCGTCCTTCACTCTCACCGAGGAAGAGGGAGTCGACATGGTTCACCATCTCTTCGGCATGGAGCATCGACGAGATGCCGCCGGCCATGACCAGCTTGCCACGCTTGTGATACTCCTCGGCAATCTCCCAGCCGCGCTTCACCTGGGTGGAGAGCATCATGGAGAGTGCCACGATGTCGCACTCCTCGTTGAAGTCGATGGGTTCAACATTCTCGTCGGTGAACGACACATCGACGTAGTCGGGCAGCGTGCCCGCAAAAGCTACCGGCCCATGAGGCGGCAGGTTAAAAGTCGTCTGCCCGGGCAGTTTCTTCCACTTCGGGTAGATGAGTTTCATCTTAATTCTTTCCATACGTGTGATTATATAAGTTATTGATTTTGTCTACCAGTTTGTTCTGCCCTATTAGGGCCTCGACGGTGTTCACAGCCGTCAGCGGCACACCGCAGATGCCGTGCAGGTTGATGTTCTGTCCCGTCAGCAGCAGGTTTCTGACCTTCGTCCAGATGGGCAGCTGCGAGAGCATGATGTTCTGACAGTCCTTGCTGACGCCGTAGAGTGCACCTTCGGGCTGTCCGTAGTAGTCGCGGATGGTCAGCGGGCTCGATGACCACGCTTTTTCCACGGTGTTGCCGAATCCCGGGTACAGCTGTTCCATACGGCTGAAGATGCGGTCGACATGGCGCTGTTTCCACAGCTCGTAGTCCTCACCACGCCGACCGACAGTGGTATGCTCCCACTGCTTGACGGCACTGAAGGGCATCAGACAGTTGATGATCATCTTCGTGGCCCACGGTCCCTGGTTGTGTTCCGGCGGTGTCATATACATGAAGCCGTGGGGCCACGCCTCGTCCGTCGGGTCATACGTGCCGTGCTGCCACACGTGGCCGTAACCATCCTGGAAGTAGCAGGTGTGGTTGATATAGGGGAAGGCACCGCCGCGCAACTTGATGAAAACCGAGAAGGCCGAGTAGCTGTTGGGGATGCTGGCCACCCGCTGGCGGTACGACTTCGGGAACGCGCCGGCGTCAGCGATGGTTATGAGCTGTTGCGGATGGATAGCCGAGATATAATAGTCGGCACTGTAGCTGGCGCCCTTGTCGGTAGTAACACCCATACAGCGGCGTTCGCTGTCGATGTGCAGACGCGTGACGCGCTGTCCTGTGACGACCTGCCCCCCACCCTGCGCGATGACATCTACCAAGGCGTCAGCCATCTGCTGGCTGCTGCCGACAAAGCGGTCTTGTCCGCTGATATACAACACGTTAATCAGGGCGTGGATATAAGCTGGCGTACGACCAGCCACACCGCCGTACATAGGGTTCATATAGGCCAGCACGTCGCGCAGCCGCTCATTCTTAATATAGTGGGCAATAAGGTCGCTTGCCGACCACAGGAACTTCTCGCTGTGACTGAAAAGGTCGTCCTTACCCGTGCGGAGATAAAAGAAGTCCACCTCGTCGGCCAGTTGGTAGAGTGCCTCCACATACCGTCGCACGTTGTCGGCCTCGTCGGGAAACCTCTGTGCAAAGTATTCTGTGAAGGCTTCGCGTCCCTCAGGCACGCGGTAGGTGTCCTCTCCCATGACGATGCTGTCCATACAGTCGGCATCGCAGGGGAGCAGTTCCAGCCTGCTGTCAATGCCTAAATAGTGACAGATTTTCCGGACGCTGCCCCCTGGCCGCAAGCCGCCGAGCATGTGCATTCCCGTGTCGAACGAGACGCCTGCCCTCTGGAAGGTCTGCAATCCGCCTCCCGCTGTGGTATTCTTCTCTACGACTGTCACACTGTAGCCCTCCTTTGCCAGGAGTGCGCCAGTGAAGAGTCCTCCGAGTCCTCCACCGATGATGATGACCGTCTGTCTGTTCATGTGTTAGCTTTTATGATGTCGTTAAAGATGCGTTCCGATGTCAGCAGCTCCGAACAAGTGACGACGGTGCCGACGAGTACGCCCAGGATGCCGTGCGAGTTGATGTTCTGTCCTGTCAGCAACAGGTTGGGTATTTTTGTACGGTGCTGCACACGGGCGGCAGGGCCTAAGTTGATGTCCTTGGCGATGCCGTACATCGAGCCGCCCTCCGTACCGGTATAGTCGCGGTAGGTCAGTGGCGTTGATGTTTCATAGCCGGCCAGTCCCTCACGCAGCAACGGGAACTCACGGCACACGGCGTCGATAAGCCGTTCAGCCCGTTCGTGCTTCATCTGTTCGTAGTCCTCACCACGGTGCCCGATGCGCGTGCCCTGCCAGCGGCTCACCTCGTCCCACTGCATATAGCTCAGGATAACACCACCCTCAGCCCACTGTTGCTGTTCGCGACTGCAAAAGTGCATATAGAGGTAGCCTTTCGGCCAATCTTCAGAGGTATAACGCTCACAGTCCCACGGCGACGGCTGGTGATAGCCGTAGAAGTTGTAGTTCATATAGGGCACGGTCTGCGGTTTGAAGCGCAGGTAGACGCTGAAGCCGCCGACAGTTTCGGGCAGCGACTGTACACGGTGTCGGTAGGCGGGACGCAGCAGCGACGAGTCGCACATCTCCACTAACCGCGCAGGGTGTACGGCGGCGATGACGATGTCGGCGGGATAGTAGGTCTCGTCGGCCGTCACGACGCCGACGGCCTTCGTGTCGTCGCAGTCGATATGTGTCACCTGCTTGCGGCAAAGCACCTGTCCGCCGCCATCCCTGATGGAGCGCACCAGCGAGGCGGCAATCTTGTCGCTGCCGCCGACAACGCGGAAGGCACTCTGGTTGTAGAAGTCAGTGATGAAGGCGTGGGTAGAGAACGGTGTCTTGTCGCGCTCGGCAGCATAGAGGGGCAGACTGCCCACCAGGACGTCGCGCAGCAGCGGGTCGCCGATGACCTCGCCCAGCACGTCGTTCATACTGCGCAGCTGGTACTCGGTGTTCAGCGGCGAGGTGTCGCTGTCGGCCACTCGCAGCGAGTGTAGCGACGAGGCCTGTGCCACCTGTTCTACGAGGTCGAAATAGCGGTTCAGCCCGTCGCGTTCATGGGGGAAGTCCCCGGCCAGCGTCTCGATGAACGGCTCGCGGCCGTTGGCAATGCGGAACAGCTGTCCCTGAAGCGAGATGATGTCATAGCCCGCAGGGTTGAGACGGCTCAGGCTGATGTCGTCCATCACGCCGAGATAGTGCAGCAGGCGTTCCAAGACCTGGCCGCGGTCGGCAGAGCCGATGAAGTGCATGCCTGTCTCGAACTTCACGCCGCGACGGGTGAAGCACTGCAGACAGCCGCCCGGCTGCGTGCCCTGTTCCACCACGGTGACATCGTAGCCGTTGCGACTGAGTATCAAGCCGCACGACAGGCCTCCGAGACCACTGCCAATGATGACAACCCTATGTGATTTACGATTTGACAAATTACTATTTACGATTTATTTTTGACAATTTACTATTTACGATTTAGCCGTTTATTACCTTATAATAATTCTCGAGTCTGCGGTAGGGCGCCCAGTAGGCGTCTGTTTCTATCCGCTGACATATCTCATCGTAGTGCGCCTGATAGTGGTGGCGCATCTCGCGGGTAAACTCCAACAGCGGCGACTGACCGACAGGCATACGACGGCCCACCTCGACATCTATACGTCCCTTGCGCAGCAGGAAGTCGCGCTTGGGCAACACATGGCCCACACCGTGCAGGTAGACGGGCAGGATGTCGGCACCAAGCTGTTGTGCTAAATAGAAGGCGCCCTGATGGAAACGCAGGATGGAGCAGTCCTCGGAGCGAGTGCCCTCAGGGAACACGCAGATGCTGTAGCCGCGCTCGTAGAGACCGCGCAGCTGTTCTACGTGGTTCTCAATGCCGTTGCTCACAGGGTAGTATTCGGCACGGTGGATGATCATGCCGTAGAAGGGGTTGTGCCACACCCAGTCGTTGGTGAGGAACACAATTTTCGGCGTCAGCATCATCAGGCACATCAAGTCGAGGTGCGACTGGTGGTTGCTGACGACGACGGCGGGCCGCTCGAAAGTCTCGCCGACACGGTTTTCCATATAGAACTTAACGCCCGGCACACGGCGGATGACGAAGTCGCTCATGCGCTGCAGCAGGCGGTGGTACTTCAAACGACGCTCCTCGGTCACCTTGCCCAAGCGGAAGTAGAGCCACGTGAACGGCAGCACAAACAGGTAGATACAAACGAGGAAGAAGCCCAAGGCAAACAGCGAGCGCAGCACGCGTCCTATCGTGATCGGCAGCTTCTTGGCCACTTCGCACCTCGTATCCCGTACCTCGCACCCCGTATCTCGCACGAGCCACCGGAACACCATCGGCGGCAGGTAGTAGGCCATCAGCACCACCGTACCCATACCGATGATGGTGACCTCTGCCAACGACCGCAGGGCCGGATGCTTGGCGAGGATAAGGGTGCCGATGCCGATGAACATGATGACGGCCGAGAGGATGACGCTGCGGCGATAGCTCTGCAGGCGGCGACGCCCGGTGGTGTATTCGTAGACCAGTCCCTCGGTAATGAAGATGGTATAGTCGTCGCCCTGACCGAAGATGAAGGTGGCGAGGATAATGTTGACGATGTTAAACTGGATGCCCAACAGCTGCATAAGTCCTAAAATCCACAACCAGCTGACGGCCAGCGGCAGGAACGACAGCAGGGCCAGCTCCAACCGGCGGAACGACAGCCAGAGGAAGACGAAGACGACGAAACCGCAGACAAAGCTGACGTAGTTGAACGAGTCTTGCAGAATCTCTACCAGCTGCGCCCCAACGTTCTTGGCATTGATAAGATGCTGTCCGCCTAAGAACTGGCTGACGGGGGCAAAGTAATCGGCCTGTTGCGGCTGCAGCCTGCCGGTCATCAGCGTCAGGAAGGGTTCAAAGGCGCCGTCGGCAAAACCCTGACGGCTGGCCTCTGCCCGCAGACTGTCGGCCAGTCCCGCATGGCGCTGACAGAAGTCATTCCACAGCTGCAGACGCTGCTCCTGGGTGTCAGCCGAAGGCATCATGTCGGCCATCTCCGCCGGCATGTCTTCCGAGAGCTGTGCCAGCAATTCCAGGTCCTGCCGCTGCTGGTCGGTCATGTAGTTGATGTGGCGCAGGTCGCTGTCGAACGAGGTCTGCAGGCTGAAGTAGCCGAGGACGAGGGTAAGGATGAGAAGGAGGGGGAGAATGAGGTTTCGAGGTACGAGGTGCGAGGTACGAGGTGCGAGGTTTCGAGGTACGAGGTGCGAGGTACGAGGTGCGAGATTACCTTGCCACAGATTATTCCGCAGCAGAGTATTCTCGTACCTCGTACCTCGTACCTCGCACCTCGATTTTCCCGAATCCCGTACCTCGCGCCTCAAGAATACCGGCATCACCACCAGCACAAACAGGATGGTACCGACGAGCATCAGTGCGCCGAAGAGTCCTAAGTCGCGGAGTGCGGCGGCGTCGAGCCACAACAGACAGAGGAAGGCACTGACGGTGGTGACATTGCCGATAAGCAGTGGCGGCACCATGTCGCGCAGCGTCTGACTGCCGTCGCCGGTCTCGCGCAGGTGGTCGAGATAGTGCAGGGGATAGTTGACGGCAATACCGATGATGACGCTGCCAATGCCGATGACGATGATGGAGATGCTGTCGCGCAACAGCGACATGCCGGCAATGGCGAAGAGCCAGCCGAAGCCTAACGAGGCCGCTATCCACAGCAGTTCGTACAGACGGCGGTAATGCCACAGCAACAGCGCGAGGATGAGCACTACGGAGATGGCGACAGCCAGCATCGAGTCGTGCTTGATTTGGGTGGCGTTGCTGACGGCTATCAGGGGTCCGCCGACGGCCGACACCTTGACAGAAGGGCAGTCGCTTGCGGTGCGAGCCATCGCCTCGTCGAGCATCGCCGAGAGTTCGGCGTTATGTGCGGTCTCGCTTGTGCCGTATGGCGATGTCAGGAATGCCAGACCGTGACAGCCGTCGGCAGTAAAGACATAGCCCTCGTCGACGGCAAAATGGCTGCTGCGTCCCAGCTGCTGCAGACGCCCCATAATGGGTGCAAAGAGCTGCAGCGGGTCGTTAGCCAAGGTCGTAGTGGCCATTCCGCCGGTAGGCAACAGCAACAGTTGTTTGTCGGCCGACAACTGTTCGGCCACGTAGTCGGGCTGTGCCAGCAGCGAGTCCATACGCTGGTAGTCAGTCGGCGTCAGATAGTAGGGCGCATTCTCGCTGACAAAGGTCAGCACGTCGAGCATCCGTGTCTCGTCGACCGTCACCTGCAGGTCGCTGACCGTCTGGGCGGTATCGACAGCCTCGAAATGCTGTTCGAAGGCGTCCAACGCCTGTTTCACCGAATCCTTCTGACCTGTGAAGACGACGACGATACGGCTCTGGCTCGACAGCTGTTCGACGGCCTCGTGATAGTCCTGCTGTTCCTCGCCCTGAGGCAGGAAGCGCGCAATATCTTCTTCGTAGCTGATGCGGAGGGCCAAGGTCAGCATAGCGGCTAACAAGAGCACCAATCCCCCACCCGTCCACCAACGGTGGGCAGAAAGGAATGTGTATATGCCGAAAAACACCTTGACCATCTTAATATTTCAATTTTTCAATTCTTCAATTCTTTGAGAACTTCAATTCTTCAATTCTTCAATTTTTTAATTTTCCTCACCAGCGCCTTCGGCCATCCATAGAAGACAGCTACGACGCAAAACGCCGTATTCAACAGCGAGATGCGTCCGAAGTCGGCCAACGGCCGGAAGTGTGTGACACGCTCACCCTCAGGCGGATAGTACACCCTAACGGGCACCGACACCAGCTTGACACCTGCCCATGCGGCAAAGACCAGCAACTCCAGTTCGGCCTCGTAGCGCGACGTGATGAAATGTACGCCCGACAGCCGCCGGAGCGGATAGAGGCGGTAGCCCGTCTGCGTGTCGGGCAGGCTGACCCCCGTCTGCACCTTGAACCAGAAGTTTGAGAACTTATTGGCAAAGGTGTTGCCGCCAGGCATGTTCTCGGCCTGCAGGTTGCGGGCGCCGACGATGAGGGCCTCGGGATGCTCCACTAACGCCTCAACGAACTGCGGAATGTCCTCGGGCATGTGCTGGCCGTCGCTGTCGAGCGTAATAGCGTACTCGTAACCTCGGTTGATGGCGTGCTTGAAACCCATGAGCAGGGCGTGACCCTTGCCGCGGTTCTCGGCGTAGTCCACCACCTGCAGCGGCAGGTCCTTCAGCTCGTCCAAGCGCTGGCGGGTGTCGTCGGTACAGCCGTCGACCACCACCACGATATGTTCTGTCAGCGCAGCCACGCGCCGCACCACGTCGCAGATGGTTCCCGCGTTGTTGTACGTAGGAATCACCACGCAGACCTTGCGGTCGTTCATCACCTGCCTGACACTCTCCATCTCCTTACTACTTACTCCCTTTACTCCTTACTCCCTTTACTCCTTAAACACCAAAGAATACTTCGTCAGCAACTGCTCACCGGCCATGATGGTGCCCTTGGCCTTACATTCCGTCGTCGTGTCGTCAACCGACGTGAAGTCCACGACGATGTCGGGCGTCTCGACGGGTGAGATGGGCGCCACAAACTTCAGGTTCACAATCTTGCTCAACGACAGACGGCGTCCGCAGCGGTCGCCCAACAGCTCGCCTATCATCTGCACGATGCAGACGCCGGGCGTGATGGGGTTGCCAGGGAAGTGGGCCTGGTAGATGGTGTGACTGGCATTGAGCCTGACGGCCACCTTATCGAGTGTTCCACCCGTGACGGTGAACATACTATCTTTCAGTATCATCTATTTGCTTAAAACTGTATCTTAGTTTATACTTCGTATTCGTCAGCACCACCGTACCGTCCTCCTCGACCGTCACCTGGCGCCTACCTCGTACCTCGCACCCCGTACCTCGTGTCTCGTTAAACAGCGCCTTCAGGTCGCCGCGCACGATGCGGCGGATATACCAGCGGTCCATCTGAGGCATCACGTTCTGCAGTTTCACCTTGCGGCGGTCGGCAGAGAGCGTGAAGTCCATAGCGTGAATGCCGAACTCGTTGACAATCGCCCCACGGCTCTCGCCCACCGAGTCGGTCTTAATGATGCAGATGCCCGTCAGTTCGGCACCGCGGGCATTTATCTGAACAGCATACTGCTGACGACCCGACAGCGGCAGCAGCCAATCGGCCGCCTCAGCCAACAAGGCCACCGTCAGCAGACTACCGAGCAGCAAACATCTTCGTATCAATACGGCCATTGGTCTTTACGTCTTTCAGGGTAATCACCGTCGTATCGCCCGACGGCTCAGTCATCTCCACCTGCGTCACCATCTGCTGCTGCGCACTGAAGTGCAGGCGTATCTCTTTAAACATTTTCTTCATCTCCTTACGTTTCGGCGTCAGCTGGGCAACCCACTCGTCGCCACCACTGTACATCGTGCAGCCGAAATCTGCTGACGACGTCAGGCTCTTGCCCGTCACCGAGTTCATCATCATCTCAGCAATGCTTTGGAAGAGGCGGCTCTGGCGGATGTCTATGGTCTGCGTGTTGCGGGCCGACTTGATGTACACCTTCTCGCCGTTGATGACGAACGTGTACTGATAAGGCTGCTGGTACTCCCAGCGCAGCCGTCCGCCATCGGCCATGAAGAGCATACGCCCCGACGACGTCATCTTGTCGTTCAGGAAGCGCAGCGTCTTCACCTGCGTAAACCGGCATTCAAGCGTCGTGATGCCAGCCGCCGCACGGTTGATGCGTTCTATCATCTGCCGCTGCTGGGCAGCATCGGCTTTCTTCAGACCCTGACCCTGTGTCGTCAGCGCCAGCATCAGACACAGCAGAAGCCCTGCTATTTTCTTCATAAACAGTACTTTTCTTAATTAAGAGGGTGCAAAGGTAATGTTTTTTTTGCGATACTCAAAATTATTCCTGACTTTTGTGTCCTCTTTTGATATTTATTACCAATTCACTTTCGCACGTTTGTCATATTGAGTATGCTGTTTTGCACAATTGGCTGAACGCGCAACCTATTCACCGATGACCATTGCCAGGATAGAGAAAGGTGCGCCGACTGTTGCTATCGGTATCTATCTCCGTGTACTCTATGCTCTGCAACTCGATGACGATATCCTGCTGCTGGCACAGAAAGATGAGCTGGGACGGGCCTTGCAGGACCTCGCCCTCAAACATCGTCAACGGGCATCAAAAAAGGTATAGCCTATGCGAACATTACATGTAATGGAACAAAAGAAAGCTGTTTTTTATACAAAAATGCACGAAAACGATCGCTAACATAGTAAAAACACCCCTCTGCGACCGTTTTCGTGCATTTTTCTTGGCAGTTTGAAATCGTGGGGAGGCAACCAAACATTTTTGATTCGTTTAGACGAATTTGGACAGTTCAAATCGCCATACCAAGGTGAATTTCGAACAAAATATACATATTTTCTCTTTTATTTTGTGGAATCTAATAAACTTTTCGTATCTTTGCAGCAAGTATCGGCAAGCAGCTGTAAACAGCGTATGCTGAAAAGCATTAATCTCTGAGTGCAGGGTGCCGGTATGATTTTAGTTGGTTAATAATAGCATCAGCTATTTGTTCAGAGACTCGTGGAACCTCGGAAATTTCATGAAGTAGTGCTCGAACAAGTCAGCCGATGCCCGTGCGATAGCGCGGGCATGACTTGTATCTTAGCACTACAGGTACATCCGAGGACCTCACGAGACAAGAGAAGAGTTATGAACGCGCTTCTTTTGTGTCCTGAGGTCTCTTAGTGTTTACCTGTAAGCAAGCCTGGAGATATAGTCTGATTGCTCCTAAGACTATCGTGCGGTAACAGGTGGAACTGATTAACAATATCAACAAGACACTGCGCGACGACCTTACAGCGCAGATAAAGAGTGGAAGCCGGCTGTCTATAGCGGCCTCCTGTTTCTCCATTTATGCCTTTCAAGAACTGAAAGAGGCTTTGAAGGATATAAAGGAATTGCGTTTCATCTTCACCTCGCCCACCTTTACCACAGAGAAGACTCCCAAGCAGCAACGTGAGTTCTATATTCCTCGTTTGGATCGAGAGCGTACACTTTACGGTTCTGAGTTTGAGGTAAAACTTCGCAATGAACTAACGCAAAAGGCTATTGCCCGTGAGTGTGCAGAATGGATTCGTGAGAAAGCCTGTTTTAAGTCAAACAAGACTAATGAGAAAATGAATGGCATCATTAATCTTGATGATGTCAGTTATTATCCTATAGAAGGCTTTACTACCGTAGAGCTTGGTTGTGAAAAAGGCAATAATGCCTATACGATGATTAACAAGTTTGAGGCTCCAACATCGAAAGGTTTTATCGATCTCTTCAACCAACTCTGGAATGATAGCAGCCGCTTGCAAGTGGTGACTGATGAAATCATCGATAGCATCAGCAATGCCTATAAAGAGAATGCTCCAGACTTCCTCTATTTTGTTGCGCTCTATAATATCTTTAACGAGTTCTTAGAAGATATTAGCGAGGATGAACTGCCCAACGAAGCTACTGGTTTCAAGAATTCTGCCATTTGGAATAAGCTATATAACTTCCAACGTGATGCAGCCTTGGCTGTCATCAACAAGTTGGAGAAATACAATGGTTGCATACTTGCTGATAGCGTAGGTTTGGGTAAGACATTCTCAGCACTTGCTGTCATCAAGTATTTCGAGAGTCGCAATAGAACCGTGTTGGTGCTCTGTCCCAAGAAACTCTATGAGAACTGGAATACCTATCGCCAGAACTATGTCAATAACCCATTGGCAAAAGACCGTCTGAACTACGACATTCTTTATCACACAGACCTCAGTAGAGAACACGGATATAGTAATGACCTGGACTTAGACCGAGTTAACTGGGGAAACTATGACTTGGTGGTGATAGATGAGAGTCATAACTTCCGCAATGGAGGTAAGGTTTCTACAGACGAGAATGGTGAGAACCCCAAGGAGAATCGCTATCTTCGACTGATGAACAAGGTCATAAAATCTGGAGTCAAGACGAAGGTGCTAATGCTTTCAGCCACACCTGTCAACAATCGTTTTGGTGACTTGAAGAACCAATTGCAGTTGGCGTACGAGGGTAAGGCAAAGGCTTTTGATGAACTTTTGCCTACTAACAAAGGCATCGATGACATCTTCCGTCAGGCACAAGCAGCCTATAACCTATGGGCCAACTTTGCACCAGAGGAACGCACTACAGAACGATTGCTACGGATGCTCGACTTTGACTTCTTCAAACTACTTGATGCTGTCACTATTGCCCGTAGTCGTAAGCATATCCAGCAATATTACGATACATCGGATATTGGCACCTTCCCTGAGCGATTGAAACCTATATCACGTCAGCCCCATCTGACGGACCTTGATACAGCCATCAACTACAACGAGATATTCGAGCAACTGCAATTATTGAGGCTTGCCATTTATGCACCTTCTGCTTTCATCCTACCCAGTCAACTCTATAAATATAAAGAAGAGGAAAGTACAACAGGCCACCGCCTGAGCATTGAGGAACGCGAACAAGGTATTCAGCGACTGATGAACATTCAGTTATTGAAACGCTTGGAATCTTCTGTCAACTCGTTCCGTCTGACATTGAGTCGTATTCGCGACTATATGCAGGAGACGCTTGATACTATTGCGCGATTCCAAAATGGTGAGCGTCGCGTTTCTGTAGACGACTTCGAAAGTGCCGATGTAGATGAAGACGAGCAGGATTTCACCATTGGTAAGAAGAAAAACCGTATTCTCCTAGAGGATATGGACTATATATCGTGGCAGCAGGAAATCAAGGGCGACCTTGAAATTATCCGCTTGCTACTCACGATGCTAGAGAGCATCACTCCTGCGCATGACTCAAAACTGCAACAGCTTGTTGCAGATTTGCAGCATAAGTTTACTCATCCTATCAATGGAGATAATAAGAAGGTTCTCATCTTTACAGCCTTCTCGGATACCGCCCTTTATCTTTACGATTGCTTGGCAGATAAAATCAAGAGCAAGTACGGATTGAACGTAGCATTGGTTACTGGTGATGTGGAGGCCCGCAGCACAATGAAGTTAAGAGAAAAACTTGACTTCAATAAAGTGCTTACACTCTTCTCGCCTATATCCAAAGAGCGCGCTGCCATCTATCCCCATTTGCATGAAGATATTGATGTCCTCATAGCAACAGACTGTATAAGTGAAGGTCAGAACCTACAGGACTGCGACTACTTGATTAATTATGATATTCACTGGAACCCCGTTCGTATTATCCAGCGCTTTGGACGAATAGATAGAATTGGCTCTAAGAATGCAGAAATCCAATTAGTCAACTATTGGCCAGATATGACGCTTGATGAATACATCAATCTGAAGGGTAGAGTCGAGGCTCGTATGAAGGTGACTGTGATGACTGCTACTGGTGATGATAACCTGATCTCACCAGAAGAGAAAGACGATTTGGAATATCGTCGTCAGCAACTCAAACGCCTACAGGATGAAGTTGTTGATTTGGAGGAAATGAATAGTGGTGTCAGCATCATGGACTTAGGCCTGAATGAATTCCGTCTGGATTTGCTTGAGTATATCAATAGCAATCACGATGTAGAACATACGCCCTTTGGCCTTCATGCCGTTGTGCCAGCCTCATCGCAAGCTCCATCAGGAACAGTTTTCGTGCTGAAGAATCGTACGGCAGGCGTGAATATCGACCACAAGAATCAGCTGCATCCTTTCTATATGGTTTATATCTCTGATGAAGGTGAAGTGGTGGTTGACCATTTGCATCCTAAAGACCTGTTGGATAAGATGCGCTTGCTTTGCAAGCCTATGACCAAGCCTGATGTCAAGCTTTGCGCTCAGTTCAACAAGGAAACGCGTGATGGTTTGCGTATGAGCAAATACTCTGACTTGCTCAGCAAAGCTATCAACTCCATCATATCCGTCAAGGAGCAATCAAGCATTGATAGTTTCTTAGAGGGCTATGCTGGTGAACTCTTCGAAGAACACTATGTGGGTCTTGATGATTTTGAACTCATTTGTTTCTTAGTAATCAAGTAACTTATGTACGGACTTCCCTCATCAACACTCGTCAATAGGCCACTATACAAAAAGGCTGTCTTTGAGAAGTTTAATCTCAAAGCAGCTGAGCGCGACCGTTTTGATACAGATGTCAGTCGTATGGCTATCGTTGCCTACCTTTCTCCAACAAAGATACCAGCACTACATCCAGGGCAGGAGGTGAAGGAGTTTTATGTATTGCAAGTACAGCTCAAGCAAAGGGACTATGATACGAAGAACATCCTTCTGCTTCAGAAACTTATCCCTCAAAAGATAGTCTTTGCCTTAGAATATGACGAGGACGTTCAGTTCTGTATTTTCCACACGCGATTGCAACAATCTGAGTGGAAGCATGCTTCTGGTGCTGAGATACCACTGAAGGGCTTAACCTTCGATGATGTGTGGAACAATATTGTTGCCGAGATAGGTAGTCTAGATAATGCAGCAGAAGAAACACTCGAACAGCAAATCATTAATCGTGAAGAAAAGGAGAAGTTGCTTCGCCAAATTGAAGTTCTCGAAAAGCGCTGTCGCACAGAAAAGCAGACGAGAAAGAAATATGAACTGCACCAACAATTATTGAAACTAAAGGAAAGGGCAGCTTATGAATAATCAATCACTTGTCATCGTAATGCCCATAAGCAGAAAGCACATCTACGTAAACTTCGGTTTCGAAGATTTCGTAAATCAACCTGTGCTTTTTAGTAATGGTACGACTCCACTGACCAGTACGGTCACCCTTCAACTGTTCTGGATGGCCCGTACCTGTTTGAGGATGCTGCATCAACTCGTTGAGCAGTTTCACCGCTTTCTTATGTGCTGCAGGCTCGCTACGACGCAGCTTGGCCAAGTCTTCTTCTGCCTTCGTCGAAAAAACAAGTTCGTACATAGTCAAAGAGAATTAAGCCAAGCGTTCATTTCCTCAGGATTTGTAAAGCGTTTGCCTTTCCCCTGTCTGATTTCCTCGCGAGCCTCATCTACTCTGGCAAAGAATTCTTCCTTCGTCATTAATGTAGGGTCTGCCTGCTTCTCAGCGACAAGTTTGCGCAGATATTTGGCTGCACGCTTCAGCAGATTTTCATCATCTGCTATAATGCTCATATTACGGAGCAGTTCGGCATTCATCTGTATTGCTGTCATATCTAATATTTTTTTTCGCTGCAAAAATACGAATAATAACTGAAATAACAAAATAAACAATGGAAAAACTGAAAATGCAAACCACGAATATGGTAGATGAGAATATCAAGAAGATTGGGGAGTTGTTCCCCAATTGCTTGACTGAAACGTTAGACGAGAACGGCCGTCCTCAGACTGCCATTGACTTCGACCAACTGCGTCAGGAGTTGTCAAAGGATATTGTGGAAGGTCCAGAAGAACGTTACCAGTTCACTTGGCCTGATAAGCGCAATGCGATTCGTCTGGCTAATGCGCCTACCACAGATACTCTTCGCCCATGTCGTGAGGAGAGCGTTGATTTCGACAATACCCAGAACCTGTATATTGAGGGTGACAATCTTCAAGTGCTGAAACTCCTTCGTGAGAACTATCTGGGCAAAGTGAAGATGATTTACATCGACCCACCTTACAACACGGGCAACGACTTTGTGTATAACGACAATTTCGACCAAGATAAGCAGGAGTATGTTCACAATAGTGGGCAGTATGATGAAGAAGGACACCAACTCGTTACTAATACTGAAAGCAATGGTCGCTTCCATACTGATTGGCTCAACATGATTTATCCACGACTGAAAGTTGCTAAGGATTTGTTGAGTGAGGATGGCGCAATATTTATTTCGATTGATGATAATGAAGTTGATAATTTGCGGAAGGTTTGTGATGAAATATTTGGATCAGCTAATTTCGTCGCACAATTTATATGGAAATCAAAACCTCAAGGTGGTAATGATAATCCACACATTGTATCAGAACATGAGTATATTTTAATGTTTGCAAAAAAAATAGGGAAATTGGTAACTCATGGGCGACCGGCTAATGCTGACAAGTATAAATACAAGGATGAATTTTATGATACTAGAGGGGGGTATTCTTTAGGCAAATTAGATTTAAGTACATTAGGATATCGTTCAAATCTTGATTATGCAATTCAAGCACCCGATGGAACAGATATATATCCTGGGGGCGTATCTTTAGATGAACAAAAAGAAAGAATAAAGAAAAACACAAATTTGACAAATGATTGGCAATGGCGTTGGTCAAAAGAACGTTTTAATTTTGCAAAACAAAATGGTTTTATTGTTATTAAAAAGAACAACGACAACAAGTGGGGAGTATATGCCAAAGAATATCAAAATGTAGACAGAGATGGTAATGTAATTTGTCGAGAGTTAAAATATAGAACAGTAATTGATGATGTAACAACTGTTGATGGAACTGTCGAAATTAGAGAAATGTTAGGGAATAGAGTGTTTTCCTTCCCAAAACCGATTAATTTACTAAGTAAATTCATAAAAATATGCGCAAATAACAACTCAATAGTTTTAGACTTTTTCTCTGGGTCTTCGTCTACTGCACATAGTCTGATGAAATATAATTTGGAGGAAAAGACTAGTAATATATTTATTATGATTCAACTTCCAGAAAGAACTCCAGAAATCTCAGGAGCTAGAAATGCTGGCTATAAAAATATCTGCGAAATCGGTAAAGAACGCATTCGTCGAGCTGGCAAGAAAATCAAGGAAGAACATCCAGAAGCAAAGGACCTTGATACAGGCTTCCGCGTGCTGAAACTCGACTCGTCAAATATGCAGGATGTGTATTACACGCCAGCGGAGTTCAATGAAAGAGACTTGTTTGAGGACAACATCAAGCCTGACCGCACAGAAGAAGACCTGCTGTTCCAGACAATGATAGAACTGGGCATTGAGCTGTCTGCGAAAATCGAGCAGACGCAGATTGCCGGCAAGACGGTTTGGAACGTGAGCGATGGCTACTTGATGGCTTGCTTCGATGAGGCTGTGAACGAGACCACTATCACGGAGATTGCCAAGCAGCAGCCTTACTACTTCGTGATGCGCGACAAGAGCCTCGTCAACGACAACGTAGCCGACAACTTCGAGCAGATTTGGAGTGAATATAGCAAAGATACAGTACGCAGAATTTTATAAAATTGACAGTTGATAATTGACAATTGAGAATTTGGTGTATGAAATTTAAGTTTAAGATACAACAATACCAGACGGATGCTGTTGAGGCTACTGTGAATGTGTTTGCAGGGCAGCCCTCGAAAACGAGTGCTCAATACCGTCGTGACTTGGGTAAAACAAATGGACGTATTGTGTATGATGAGGAATATGTGGGTTATAAGAATGCAGACGTAGAACTGCAAAGCCCTCAGCTGCTTGCCAATATCCAACAGCAACAGGCAATCTACAATATCCCAAAGTCAACGAAACTAAGCCAACCAGACGGCTTGGGTGCTTGTTCACTTGATGTCGAGATGGAGACAGGTACTGGTAAGACCTATGTCTATATCAAGACGATGTTCGAGTTAAACAAGCGCTATGGCTGGTCGAAGTTCATCGTAGTAGTGCCCAGCATCGCTATTCGTGAGGGTGTGGCCAAGAGCTTCGCGATGTTGGCAGAACACTTCCAAGAGCACTATGGTAAACAGGCTATACCTTTTGTATATAATAGCAGCAACCTGAATGCCATTGATGATTTTTCAAGCAGTGCTGACATCCGTGTGATGATTATCAATACGCAGGCATTCAACTCATCGTTTAATGAGGAGAAGAATGTAGAAGGTCGTAAGGGTGACGCAGCAGCTCGTATCATCTATACCCGTCGTGACGACTTCCAGAGTCGCCGTCCTATTGATGTGATAGCTGCCAACAGGCCTATCATCATTATGGATGAACCTCAGAAGATGGAAGGTGTGGCTACACAAAAGGCCCTAAAGAACTTCAAACCGCTGTTTGTGCTGAACTACTCAGCTACGCATAAAACTTCGCACAACTGCGTCTATGCGCTTGATGCCCTTGATGCCTATCGCCAGCGACTGGTGAAAAAAATTCAGGTGAAGGGTATTACGCTGCAGAACCTGTTGGGCAATCAAAGCTATATCTACTTTGATAGCATCGTGCTTTCAAAGAACAAGGCTCCAGAGGTAAAACTGGAGATTGAAGTGAAAGGAGCCAGTAGTACTCGCAGGCAGATATGTAAGTTTAGTCAGGGCGATTCGCTGTTTGATGCCAGTCATTTGCAAGCCTATAAGGACTTTACGATTACAGACATCAACCCACTTACTAACATGGTGTACTTCATGAATGGTGACTCGCTGCATAAAGGTGAGGTGATGGGTGATGTGTCAGAGAAGCAGCTTCAGCGCATACAGGTAAGAGAAACAATCAAGTCGCACTTTGAGAAAGAAGCGACGCTCTTCAAACAAGGTATCAAGACGCTATCGCTATTCTTTATTGACGAGGTAGCTAACTATAAGAGTTATGACGAGCAGGGTGAGGTAGTAAAGGGTGACCTGTGGAAGATATTCGAGGAAGAGTATATGCTCTATCTTAATGAGCATTTGTCGCTCTTTGAGGATGACTATCAGCGTTACCTGAAACGCTTCTCTGCCAGCGAGGTGCATAATGGCTATTTCTCAATTGATAAGAAAGGACATGCTGTCAATAGTACGATTGCAAGAGGAGAGGATACGTCGAATGATATATCTGCTTACGACCTGATTCTGAAGAACAAAGAGCGGTTGTTGAACTTCGAGGAGCCTACACGATTCATCTTCTCGCACTCCGCATTGCGAGAAGGCTGGGATAATCCGAATGTGTTCCAGATTTGTACGCTTCGTCATGCAAATAGCAATACTGCCAAACGCCAGGAGGTGGGACGAGGATTGCGTATCTGCGTTGACCAGCAGGGCGTGAGAATGGATAAGGAATTGTTGGGTGATGCAGTTCATGACATCAATCGCCTGACCGTGATAGCCAACGAGAGTTATAGCACTTTTGCTGAGGCTTTACAGAAAGAGACTCGTGATGCCTTACGTGAACGTCCGTCTGTGGCTAATGTGGCATATTTTGAGGGACGCAAGTTCATGATAGGGAATGAAGAGCATGTTATCTCGCAGATGGAGGCTACAGCAATCATCAACTATCTCTACGAGAATGACTATGTAGATGATAAGGGTAATATCCAGCAGTTATATCATGAGGACTTGCGCAATGGTACATTAGCACCTTTGAGCAAGAAGTTGGAGCCAATGGGTGAACAGATTCAAAAACTCGTGCAGAGTATCTTCGATCCGTCTGCCTTTGACGATATGATAGAGGATGCCAACAAGAAGGCTGAGGTGGTGAATGACCATCTGAATGAGAACGCTGCAAAGGAAGAATTCAAGCGGCTGTGGGAGCAAATCAATCATCGTTATGTCTATACAGTTCACTATGACAGCGAGGAACTGATCAAGAAGGCTATCGCCTCTATAGACAAGAACCTGACGGTAACGAAACTGAAATATATCGTTACTACAGGTGAACAAGGAGAGGACGAGGTGGACTTTACAGGAAAGCACAATACTAGCACAAAAGAACTTCGTGAGGTTTCGACCAGCGATGTGGCATACGACTTGGTGGGAGATATTGCACGTGGAGCTACGTTGACTCGTAAGACTGTGGTTAGGATATTGAAGGGAATTAATCAGGCAAAACTCTATTTGTTTAAGAACAACCCAGAGGAGTTTATCCGTAATGTCATCCGACTGATAAAGGACGAGAAGGCAACAATGATTGTGGAGCATATATCGTATAACCAAACAGAACAACAATACGATACCAGCATTTTTACGAATGAGAAGAGTCGCCAAAGCGTGGATAATGCATACGAAGCCAAGAAGCATATTCTTGATTATGTGTTTACTGACAGCAAGGGAGAACGACGATTTGCAGAAGACCTGGATGCTGCCAAAGAAGTTTGCGTCTATGCTCGCTTGCCTCGCACATTTAAGATTCCTACTCCTGTAGGCCATTATGCTCCAGACTGGGCTATCGCCTTTAATGATAACATGGGAGTGAAGCATATCTTCTTTGTAGCAGAAACAAAAGGTAGCTTGCAATCGATGGACCTGAAGGGTGCAGAGAAAGCAAAGATAGCATGTGCCAAGAAACTATTCAATGAACTGTCAACTAGCAAGGTGCGTTATCATGAGGTGACGGACTATCAGAACATGTTGGATGAAATAAATAGTTTGATGTAATACAAAAGTTATGAAAGAAACAAGACTGGAAACATGGGGACGGGTTTCCTGTTTCATCATTTTAAGAATAACTAATACAAATTCCTTGTTTTCTTAATTCTTCGAATGCCACGGGGACGGGTGAGTGACATCTGAAGTCTGACGGAAGATGTATGAGGGTTGATGGAAGATGGAAAAATAAAAAAAGTTGCTTCAAAGTTTGGCGGTTTCAAAAATTCTCCCTATCTTTGCACCGTCAGAACAATAGTTTTGACTACGCCGCTGAGTGCGGGGAGCAAGCCTTGATCGACACTACTCCATTTAAAAGTCACCTTCAGGTGGCTTTTATTTTTCATATCTCTTTCGAAATAACTTATGATATTGAGGAACTGGAAAGGTTTTACACGTAATGAAGAGGAGTAATATTTTGGAGGCTCTCCGCAAGGAGGTGGGCCCGGACGTGAGAGAAAGAGTTGAACTATCGTTCCAAATAGTAGACCGTATTCATGAAATATTGATGGAAAAAGGTCTGAAACAGAAAGATTTAGCCCTGCAATTAGGTAAGAAAGAGGCTGAAATTAGTAAATGGATGCGAGGCACTCACAACTTTACTATTGATACACTCGTGTCTATTGAACAGGCTCTTGATGCTCCAATATTGCAAGTGGTACACCAAGAGGAGGTTTATGCATAGCCTCCAATAGAGAACAGAAACTGCTGCGCACAGGGGGGGACAGACCCTGTGTGAGCTAACAAAATCGTTGAGGGGTTGGAAAGAGTATTTTGACAAAGGAATGGCAGGGGACAGCTGGCTGACATCGCAGCTTTGAAACCGCCTGCCTGCTCTGTCCGCTCGGCTCTGCCGCTTTCACCAAGCGAAGCGACTGAAAGAATTGTACAGCCTAACAGACGAAGAGATCAAAATAGTTGAGAGGAATCGTAAGAAAAATGCTGTAAAAATTTGGAGGTATCTATTACTGTTTGTTTCGCTCTATAATCAGTTCTGTAAGGCCGTGACGTTTTCACGAGACGCTTATATTTTTTCACGAGACGCTTGTATTTTTTTACGAGCGGCTTATATTTTTTTACGAGCGGCCGCTACGTTTTTCTCTGAGGCCTATTTCCAATTCGCATAATCGTGTTGAACAACAAATCATACTTCTTACCTCTTACTTCTGACCTCATTCTTCTCACTTTGTCTGTGATTCTCATTTTGTCTGGTCTATATATATGGTTGTATTAACCCAAAAACATCCCACCCACGTCGCCCATGTCGCTCCTATGTTACGGGTGGGATGGGCGACATGGGTGGGGTGTTTTCCGCTTTCGCTAACCTACGCGCGTACGCGAGACAATCTTACGGCTCACCCGTGAGATTTCAATGCCATTGAGCCATCCACGGACCCAGCACTTTGTCGATAACGGGGCCGACGTAACGGAAAAATGTTCTCTCACATAAATTATTCCTCCAAAAGGATTGATTTTCTCAGATTTTATGCTTACCTTTGCCATGTCATTGATGATTTTGCTTGTCTTTAAACGCAGCACTAAGGTAAGTAAAAAATCTGACATGGCCAAATCCTGAGCCGCTCGGCTCTGCCGCTTGCCTCGCAAGAACTTTTTGTTGCTCAGGAGCTTATAAAGGAAGTCGAACAAAAGTGCTACGAAATTTAGAATCTAATGAAAATGAAATTGAAATATTTTGTGCTGTTGGGTTCGCTGGTGCTGGGCCTGACATCGTGTTCAGACGACAACGACGATTCGCTGCCTGTCGTGGACAATAAGGAATGGAAAGCCGATGCAAACAAGGACACGAGCGTCCGTCCGGGCGACGACTTCTTCATGTACTGCAACGGCGGCTATTGGAACACCACCACAGTAGACGAGGCTCATCCGTTTAAGAAACTGTTTCTCGATGAGCTGATTAACGAAATGAGGAAGCGTGAGGAAGCCCTGACCCTGCCCTCGAAGGCGAAAATGCTGGCCGATGCTGACAGAACGGACGCGGCAGCCATAGCCGCCCAGAAGGCGAAACTGCAGCGTGCCATCGAGCGCGTCAACGCCATCACTACCAGGGAGGAGGCATGGAAACTGACAGGACAACTCCTCAAGGAGGGCTATTTCACGCCGCTTGACCTGGCTGTGTTCTCGTCGGGTGGCAAGATGGGCGTCATGCTGCAAGGACGTGCCGGCAACGACTACACGCCGATGGGCCTGATGAAGGAAAACCTGTCATGGCAGCTGGCTAACAGCCCCGACCTCATGGCAAAGGTACGCCCATTGAGGGGAGCCTCAACACGCGGCTTTGACAACGGGAAATACCCGATGCTGGTGACCATCTTCCGCGAACTGGGCATCTCGCTCGACCATGTATACTTGCCTGACGCTAATCCCGACGCCATTGAAGAAGGTTCGGTGGAGAAGCTGATGCAAATGACGCAGACGCTGCAAGATGCATCGGTGAAAGATTGGAAAGAAATGTTGACTGAGTATCTGAACAAAGATGCCGTCTTTTTTGACGACGCTGCCCTGCAAGCCGTCAACACTGCCGAAGGTGCTTCGCTGACTCACAAGCAGGCTGCGGAAAACTTCGCAGACAAATACCTGAATTACGAGAAGTCGTATGAGTTTGCAAAGGCCTATATCTCTGCCGGGCAGAAGCAGCTCATAACAGGCTACGCCGAGAAGTTGCGCCAGACGTTCCGCGAGCGCATCCAGAACAATGGGTGGATGAGCGAGGCATCCAAGCAGAAAGCCATCGAAAAGCTCAATGCCATGTCGTTTAACATAGGAGCCCCCGACGAGTGGTACGAAGAGGGATTGGCAGACCTCGGCCGGGAGCAGACCACACTGGACGACGTACTGGCACTGCGCCGCGCAAGCATCGGCCTGATATGCAAAGTGGCGGGCGTGCCTAACAACAAGGCTGCCTTCCATATCATCATGGGGGGCCGGCCCTTGACGACCGTCAACTCATTCTATGTCGGCAACTACAATGCCATGTTCGTCTATCCCGCATTCATGCTGCCTCCTACCTATAGGCCAGAGGTGAACGATGCCCACAACTATGCCAACATGACGCCGTGGGGACACGAGATAACGCACGGATTCGATACCGACGGGGCCAGATGGAACAAGAACGGCGACCTTGAAGACATCTGGGCCAGCGATGCCGACCGCCAGGAGTTCCAGAAGCGTTCTCAGCAGCTCATCGACTATTACAGTTCGTTCGACGTGATGCCTCTTGAAACGGGACTGAAAAACGACGGTGCCTACACCGTAGCAGAGAACGTGGCCGACCTCGGCGGATTCTTACTGGCTTACGACAGCTACAAGAAACACCTGAAGCAACAGGGATTTGAGGGAGAGCAGCTCCGTCTGCAACAGCGGCGTTTCTACGAGGCTTACGGTTACTTGTGGTGCGCTAAGTGGACTGCGGCTCATGCCACGAACAAGACCAATGGCAACTGGGAGGCTGGCGTCGCCAAGGACGAGCACTCCTTGTTCCGCGAGCGTGTCAACGGCATCGTGACAAACACCGACGACTGGTATGAACTCTTCGACGTGAAGGCCACAGACAAGCTCTACCTCGCACCGAACAACAGAATAAGAATCTGGTAACGGCGAACGCTTCGCCTGTCAACAGAAACCATAGGTGACACCTCTTACACCTGGCACTTAACCACCTGAATTTCAGCATGGTTTTTCCGTAAGATGGTCGCACCAACAGTCACACCAGTGGTCGCACCTGAACCTGAACAACGTCACGGCCTCTGAGAAAAATTTCACGGCGTGAAATTTTTCTCAGAGGCCGTGAAATTTTTCTCAGAGGCCGTGAAATTTTTACGAGAGGCCGTGAGATTTTTCCGACTCAGGTGCCATGGTTGGTGTCACCTCTGGTGCGACCACTGGTGCGACTACCACCACCTAAAAAGTACACTGGAAATCAAGCAGTTAAGTGTCAGGTGTAAGAGGTGTGGGTCATTGATAAATTGTTTGATGGCGACGCCTTAGGGAGGAATCTTACCACGGAAATATGGACTTTTATTTGGTACTTCAAAATAAAAGTACTACCTTTGCGCCAAACAAAAAGCGATATGGGTACATATATCAATACAGGTAATGCCGGATTCCAACGTGTACGTAATAGCAGATACGTTGACAAGTCACAGATGATTTCTGTCATCAACTCAATTCTCAACACAGAGAAATGCATGAGCTGCGTCACTCGTTGTCGCCGCTTTGGCAAGTCGATGGCGGCTAAAATGCTGTGTGCCTATTACGACCAGTCGTGCGACTCCAGACATCTGTTTGAGGATTTGAAGATTGCCAGCAATCCTTCGTTCGAGAAGCATCTCAACAAATATCCTGTCTTATATATTGACATGACTTCATTTGTTACCCGCTACAAAGACGAGACTATAGTAGCGCATATCAACGAAGATGTCATGGCAGACGTCCATACCGCCTATCCGGATATTCCCCTACAGAATAATGATGATTTGATGGCTTTGCTCATCCGTATCACAGAAGCCACTGGTCAGTCGTTCTTCTTTATCATCGACGAATGGGATGCGATCTGCCGGGAATTCAAAGCTGGCACAAAAGCGATGGACGACTATGTCAACTGGTTACGCCGCATGTTTAAAGACGCTAATAGCAGCAAAGTTTTTGTTGGAGTCTATCTGACAGGCATCCTGCCTATCAAGAAGTATAAGACGGAGTCTGCTCTGAACAACTTCACTGAATATTCCATGGTTAATCCCGGTCGTCTGGCTGGCTGTTTTGGATTTACGAAACAAGAGGTAAAGGACCTCTGTCAGGAAGAAGGGGGTAACTTCGACGAAATGGAGAAATGGTACGACGGCTATATGATTGGCAGCGAACCGTCTATTTTCAACCCCAATTCTGTCATGCAAGCTCTTTGGGAAGGCCGTTGCCGCAGTTATTGGGCCAGTACTGGGGCCTATGACGCCATTGCTTCGTACATTCAGATGAACTACAAGGGACTCAAAGACGACATCATCAAGATGCTTGGTGGCGGCCGTTGCAAGGTGGACCCCACCGGTTTCCAGAACGACATGTCTATCATCAGGACTAAGGACGACGTCTTTACCGTACTCATACACTTAGGCTATTTAGGCTACGATTTTGACACTGGCGAGTGCTTTGTACCTAACCGCGAAGTGGATGGAGAACTGGTCAATGCCATCAGGGATACCAGTTGGCAGCAGGTCATTGATTCTATCAATGAGTCGCAAGAACTGTTGCAAGCAATCATCGACGGTGACGAGCATGCTGTTGCAAAAGGTGTGGATGCTGCTCACGACGAGAACACCAGCATTCTGAGCTATAACAATGAGAATTCATTGGCCTGTGTGCTGACTTTGGCACTTCATCATGCAAAGAACGACTATACGTTCTATAGAGAACTGCCAACAGGCAAAGGTTTTGCTGACTTGGTGCTGATGCCCCGTAAAAACGTCAACAAGCCCGCCATACTGATAGAACTGAAGTGTGACAAGTCTGCCGATGCTGCTATTGACCAGATTCATCGGAAAGTATACCACGGAAAGGTCTCTCAATATGACGGGCAAGTCATCCTTGTAGGCATCAACTATGACAAAGAGACGAAAAAGCACGATTGTCGTATAGAGAACTACGCCTTTCACTAAAATGCCTATTTGGCGTCATTTTTCTACACTTCGTATTTTGTCTAAAATCTCGATGTTCTGACGGAGCAGCCGAACATGAGCCAGCGGCCCGGCTGGGGAACGTTGCCGTAGTCTACATAGCGGTGGTTCAGCAGGTTGTTGACCTCAACATAGAAGGTACAGGGATGGAGGCGCCAGTCTATACGGCCGTCGACGAGGGAGTAAGGGTGGTAAGCCTGCACCTCACCCTGGGTGTCGGTATATGTGCCGGTGCGGTCCTGGAAGCGGTAGTTCAGCGTCAGCGCAAGACGCTCCGACAGTTGCAGCCGCGAGCGGGCCGTCAGCTTATGGCGCAGATACTCCAAGGCGTATCGCGACTGCAGATAATCGGCCTCGTCCTTGCTCTGGTGCAGGTGGCAATAGGCCACGGCGACGGTGAGCGACGGCAGACGGACATCGACGCTGGCTTCCTGACCAAAGGTGTTGACACGGGTGTGGTTGACGCTCTGCCAGACGGCTTCAGAGGCACGGGTGTCCATCACCCAGTCGATGAGGTTACGGGCGTGGTGATGGAAGAGGGAAGCCTTGGCCGTGAGGACGGGCGACTGGTATTGCACGCCGCCTTCAACGGCACGCAGTTCCTCGGGCTTGAGGAACTTATCGGCCTTGTGGCCTCCCACACTGTAGTAGAGTTCCGTGAACGACGGCATACGCAGCGACGAATTATAGGAGGCATAGACCTTCACATGGCGGCTAAGGCGCCAAGCGGCATCGATGCCGGGATAGAGCGTAAAGGGCATTTCGTTCCACGTGTTCTTGACGGCCATAAAGCCTGCCGACAGCGTCAACTGGCGGAAGAGAAGATTATGCTCCAAGTGGAACGACAGGTTGGAGCGGTTCAGTCCCGACACATAGTTTCCATCAGGATTGTGCAGCGGTTCGCCAAGGGCACTGCTGACAATATCTTCGTTGCGGAACTCGGCTCCCAAGGCTGTTCGTCCCAAGAGCCAGTCGAAGTGGCCGTTCAGGTTGATGCCAAACACATCGGTGCGATGGCGGTTGAAAGGTACAGGCGTCTCCTGACCACGTATCAGTTCGAAACGGTCGTAGCCGCGATTCCAGTAGACGGCAGGACGGATGCCCTTAACATCGCCCTGTAAGGCAGCAAAGAGCTTGGTGGTATGCTCGTACTGCTCGTCGTACTTGGCACTGTAGAACGTGTTCGAACCGTAGCCTTTGGCAGAGAGGCCGGCATGCCACTTCAGCCGGACATCGTCGCTAGCATAACTGCCCTGATAGAAAGCCTTACCGCCAGTGTAGTCGCTGTTCAGCGCCCCGGAACGGGCCCGCTGGTAGCCGTCGGAACGAGTGTAGGAGCCACTGACACCCTGCTGGGCCATCGCTGCACTGACGGCAGCCGACAGATAGCCGAAGGAGCCTCCTTCGAGACGGGCGTTAAGACCGCGAGAAGCATTCGTGACGATGTTCACAGCGCCGACGAGCGACGAGGTGCCATAGACACGGGCCGCCGGCCCTTCGAGCACCTCGATGCGCACAATATCGGCAAGGTCGCAAGGCAGGTCGAAGGCGTTATGCCCCGTCTGCGGGTCGCAGATATTGATGCCATTGAGCAAGACGGCAATCTGTTCGCTGCTACCGCCCCGGATACCGACATCCGTCTGCGCACCGATAGGGCCGCGCTGGCGCACGTCGATGCCGCAGGCCATCTTCAGCAAGTCGTTAATACTTTGTACTGGCGCCGCCTGAATGTCTTCGCGCGACAGTACAGTGACCATTCTCACTGCTTGCCCAACGGCAAGCGGAGCGCGTGAGCCCGTGACTTCCACGTCGTCGAGCGTTGCCTCCTTGTCGGCAGTCTGGGTGCTGTCGCTCTGCTGCTCATCGGTGCTGACATGGCGGTGGGCAGCCGTAGCCGACTCCAGTGTCGCCACACTCAACACGCCGATGGTGACGACGCGTCCCAGACAGGCAAAGAGCGCCCACCCTTTCCGCGAAAACTGGCGGAAACGGAGAGCCTTGCGCTGATTGAATAATGATTTGTACATATTGTTAAAAAAAACTTGGTGCTTTTTTATTTGACGACAACTTAAACAACTTGGACAACTTTTTACACACTCAATAACATCCGAATGGCAAAGTTGTTTTTGTTGTCATGGTTGTCGTTTAAAAAACTTACTTGGCAATCAGTACGCAGCCGGCCATGATGAGCAGGACACCGGCCCAACGGATAAGGGGCACCTGTTCGTGGAAAACGAGGATGGCGGCAAACATACCGAAGATATAGCTGAGCGACACCATAGGATAAGCCATCGAAAACGGAAAGGTCTTGATGATATAGAGCCACAGAGCGGTGGCGCAGCCATAGCAGATGCCACAGCCGAGGAACCACCAGTTGGTGAGGTTGCGCCCTATGAAATCGAGCGTCCACGAGAATGGCCCCATACGCTGCAGAGCGAGCTTCAACAGTACTTGTCCGCTACACAGCAGGATGGACTGGACGATGGATATGAGCAGCAGGCGCATGGGATTCAGAGTTTTTTCAGTGTGATATAAGTCACATCGAGGTTGTCGCTGTGGTTGACAAAGAGTATACGGTTAGCGCGTCCCTTACCAATCAGATGGGCGGCAGCATAAACGCCAATGCCTGAAACGGTATAACTCTCACCAAAGAGGCGTTTGTATTCAAACGTTTCAACTTCCGGCAACTGCTGGGCCACCTTCTGGTAAAGACTATCGTTCTGGGGCACACCGTTGGTTCCAAGGACCAGCAGGTCAACGGGAGACGACGGGAGCTGAAGATCCTTGACCGACATCCTCACCTCCTCCACTTCGCAGAGCGCATCGGTGGGGTCGGTGGTGAGCATCATAGCCACAGAAGCCTCACCAGCAGCCACCTGTCCGGGCTGTCCAACATAGCCTGCACGTTGCAGGATGCTAAAATAGGTGGGTGTCATCTCGTCGTTTCCCGTCACCAATGCCGTGTGGATGTCACCTAACAGCAGTTGTGTATAGGCATCTAAGAAAGCGGAGTCAAACGAGACGCTCTTATGGCTGTAGGTCGTGTTATAGCCATGCAGATGGTCGTGGATGGAGATGAGCGACGAGATGGTGTTGTGGGTAGACTGCATGAAATAGGTGGGTTTGAGCATCTCCTCGCCTTCACGGCAGAGCTGGTCGAGGAAGAGTTCCGTGTTCTCGATACAGCCTAAGCCTGTGCCGGTGATGACGGCATCGGGCTGCTGTACGCCGCTGTCGTGCATCACCTTCTGTGCCGTCACCAAGGCACGCCTCATGATTTTACCCATACGACGCGACTCCAACGGATTGAGCCAATCGCGGAAATTAGGGTCCAGACTACGGACGTACGGTTCGGTATGCTCTACGGGAGCAGTCATCCACTCTTCAGAGAGCGGCTGCTGCATGGAAATCTGCGTAGCGGTCTTGATGTAGACTTTCATAGGGATTCGGGAGTTGAGGAGATGATGATGCTGGAGTCGTTGCCACCAAAGCCGAAGGAGTTGCACATGATATGACGCAACGGGCGTTGTGGCGTGGTATCAGTAGCCGGAACGATACCATCGGCCATCGGTTGGCTCCAACCATAGTTTGTAGGAACAATCTGGTGTTGCAGGGCTAACAGGCAGATGGTAGTCTCGACAGAGCCGGAGGCACTGGTGGTGTGGCCAGTCATACCTTTCGTTGACGACACCTGCGGCATCTGTTCGCCAAAGAGCCGTTTAAGTGCCTGACTCTCACTGACATCGTTGTTGGGTGTTCCCGTACCGTGGGCATTGACATAGTCGATGTCGCCAGGCTGTAAGCCTGCTAAGTTGAGCGCCTTCTGCATGGCGAGGAAAGCACCCTCACCATCATCGCTGGAAGCTGTCTGGTGGAAGGCGTCGCAGGCATTGCCAAAGCCGCTGAGCATGGCCAGAACGGTAGCACCACGACGGCGTGCCGACTCCAAGGTCTCAATCACCAAAAAGGCGGCCCCCTCGCCAAGGTTCAACCCGGCACGGGTCTCGTCAAAGGGACGGCACTGCTGATGGTCAAGAATCATGAGCGAGTTGAAACCGTTGAGATGGAACTTGGTGATACATTCCGAACCGCCGACAACAGCCACCTCTGTCTGGCCACTGCGAATGAGGTTGGCACCAAAGATGATGGCATTGGCTGCCGACGAGCAGGCTGTGGAGATACTAGAGCACATAGAAAAGAGTTGTCCATAGCGATGGGCAATCAGTTCGGTGGTAGCGCCACAGTCGTGGGTGCGGATATAGTCGTTGCGTGAGTCGTTCTCCAAGTAGTCCAAGTAGTACTGCTCACTTTTGTCCATACCACCCACAGTAGTACCATTGACAAAGGCAACAGGTCCTGTCGCGCTCTGCAGTCCGGCCTGGGCCAGTGCCTCGTCCATAGCTATCATGCCCATCAGGGCAGTACGGGTAGTAGGCTCTGCAGTAATGCCCAGACGCTGCTTCATCTCCTCATCTGTCAGTTTGACCTCACCAACAGGAAACTCGTGGTGGGCGGTCTTCAGATAGTGCAACGGAGCAATACCCGTGCGCTGAGAGCGCAGGGCGTCCAGGGTGTCAGCCTTACCCACACCTATAGCAGATACAATGCCTGCTCCGGTAATAACAATCGGTTCCATCAACACTCAACTCAAATCGTACTACTTCGTACGGTTAGCCTTGACAAACTCGGCCATCGTGTTGATAGACTTGAAGATCTCCTTGCCAGCAGAAGGATCCTTGATCTTGATGCCGTAGTTCTTCTCCATCATAACGATGAGCTCCAGGGCGTCAATAGAGTCGAGGCCAAGACCTTCGCCGAAAAGCGGGGCATCGTTGTCGATGTCCTCGGGCTGCACGTCTTCCAAGTTCAACACTTCAATAATCTGCTTTTTCAGTTCTAATACTAATTCTTCCATTTTATCTTACTGTTATTATTCTTTTGTAATTAATTCCAAATATGCTTCAAACCGGTCGTCAGCCTCACAGTCCACCCAGCCACAGATAACACTGCGGGTAGTAACATCAAGGAAAGCGGACTCGACAACCTGCTGTATCAACTCGTCATCGCGCCGGTCCAAGAGATAGAAAGCGGTCTCACCGTTATAGTGGTTGCGGATAGCAATCTCTCCCGTCACGATGTTGGGAAGGGTATAGACGAAGATAGACGGCGAGGGGAAATAGTCGTCCGTCTGTTCGATGGTCTGCTGATACTTACGGTCGCACACTACAGAGCCATTGCGACCAAAAAGGATGACAGCACGATCCTCGCTGGCTTCATGGCGGTCGCCTGCTGCCTGCAGCAACAGTTCCGAAGCGAGGAAGCCCAGCTTGGACAACTCATCCATCTTAAAGAATTTAGGATAGTCGTTGACACGGGCACGGTAGACCTCTGTCAAGAGTGCTGCACCATGGGCCATGGTGGTCAACGGCTGTCCGTTGACGACAACCGACTCAGGCGTTATCTTTACCCATTGGGAAACTTTCATTGGGCACCTCCTTTCTGAAACAGCATGGCAGCATTACACCCGCCAAATCCTGACAGCAGTTTCAGGAACGACTGCTTTGTGGTAGGGGCGTGCTGACTGGAAACATGCACACGATGCGACACACCCAACTCTTCATAGCCACGGGTGCCTAAGATACAGCCGTCATCAACAGCCGCCATTGACAAGACGGTCTCCAATACGCCAGCAGCTCCCATCGTATGGCCATAATAGCCCTTCAGTGAGTTGACGGGTACGTCAAGCAGTCCGGCGCGGTCGATGGCTGCTGACTCCATCTCATCGTTATACATCGTCGATGTGCCATGAACATTGATGAACGCCAGTTCGTCAGCAGGCGTATCACCCATAGCGGCACGAATAGCACGGAGACACCCCTCCCCTTTCGGAGAGGGTCCGGAAATATGGAAAGCATCATTGCGGACGGCACCACTCACGGCATGCCATCCATCGCCAGTTCCCTTTTCGTAAATGATTGTGGCGGCCGCCTCACCAAGATTCAATCCGAGACGTTCGATATCGAACGGCCGGCACTCCATCGGCGACAGCGCCTTGAACGAGCCGAAACCGCTGATGATAAAGCGCGACTGAACATCGGCACCGCAGACGACAGCGACATCACAAGCACCACTCTCAAGCAGGCGCATGGCCGTAATCTGAGCCGCCAAGCCACTGATACAGGCATTGCTGACTACCAAAGGTTCGCGGCAGAAACCGAAATAGGCGGCAACGACACGGGCGGCAACGCCGGGCAGCACGCGGTCGGCGGGGAACTGCTGCGAACGGGAGTCGAGCAGTTCGACATTGCCTTTCGTGGTAGACAGTACGAAGAGCACGCGGTCGGAGTGGACATCGATGTCGGTCTGCGCCAAAGCGCGGCCAACGGACTGGATGACGATGCGCTCGAAGCGCGTATAGCCGTCCAACGGCTCTACCCTACCCCAGTCGAAAAGTGAGGCCGTAAACGCCTCGGGCAAATCCATCGTACCCGCAGGATAGCTGCGAAGCATACTACGCCCCTGCTTCACGGCGGCATAGTTCTCAGCCGTCGTGACGCCCAATGGCGAGTAGATGTTGTCAGCTATCTTTCGTATCATCACGTTTATTTACAATTTGACAATTTACGATTTACTATTTATTCGATTCCCCACATTTTTTTCCACTCAACGTAAAAGTCGGGGTTAGCCCATACGAGCTGGTAGTTCTTATCCATAAACACCTGGACGGAACGGCCTGAAGCCATCAGTTCCTCAGTCTCTGGATCGTAGATTTCGTAGTCGAACACAATCTTGGCAGCCTCCGTAGGCCGGTAGATGATGTCGATGCGGGGACGCATTCCGTAGGTGATAGGCTTGCGGTAATGGAACTGCATATCGACCAGCGGCGCATAGTAGCCGAAGTCGGCAATACGCAGGTATTCCAACTTGTACTTACGCCCGAACTCCTCGCGGGCATCCTCGAAGTACAGCATATACGAGCCATGCCAGACAACGTTCATCGAGTCAACCTCGCTGAAACGCACATCGAACACCTTCGAGGCCTTTAATATCACATCACTTTTCACGCTATTCACTCCTCTATTTTCATTTCTATGTCGCTCAAAGCAATCTTCATCTCTGCTGTCACGATAGTCTCGTCGCCCACCTTGACAGTAGCGTTAACAAGCGTCAGCTGCATCACCTCCTGCACTACTTCTATCGACGTGGTCAATGTCTCGCCAAGACGAGCAGGACGCAGGATCTGCAGATTCTTAACACTGCCGATAAAGCCTAAGCGCACGCGTTCCTTATAGATATAATGATTGATGTAACCCATGCGGGCGGCACAAGTCTGAGCGATGTTCTCGACCAACGCACAGGAATTGAGTATGCCCCCATCTTCCATGAAGAGGTTGTCGGGACGCACCGTCAGTTGGGTGGTGGTGACCACCTCATCGAAATGCGTCAGACGGTCAATCATCACAAACGGCGGACGCTGTGGCAACAGCGTCAGCACATCAATCGTTTCCAAGTTTCTATCCTTCATGACTCCAAAACTCGTAATAGTTAAACCACTGTTCAGGATGCAAACGTAAGACGGTCTCCATCTCACGTGCAAAGTTCTGTGCCAGACTGGCGGCACGCTCCTGTCGGCTTTTGCCCTCAGTAGCCTCAACACGACGTATGTAACACTTGTAACGACGTGCCGACACCTTCATCACAAAGATGGTCATCGTGGGCACGCCCCGCTGCAACGCCATCGCAAATGGACCTAACGGGAAACGGGCCTTGGCACCAAAGAAATCGCACTCCACAGAACGCGGCGAGCCGAAGATACGGTCGGCAGGAATACTGACAATCTCGCCCGAAGCCAGCGCATCGTTCATCAGGAAAATATGCGACATATCCTCACTGACGGGAATCATCCTGATGTTGTTACGCGACAGCAGGCGGTTGCGGTTTTCCATGACCGTTCTGGCCTCACCAGAGTATACCAGCGCATTGTAGCGCTTCTCGGAAGCCTCGAAGGCATAACCTGCCAACTCGTAGTTGCCCGTATGACAACTCAGGATCATAAAACCGGTCTGACCATGACAGAGGTCGAGGAAGGCATCGTTGCCGTCAAGCTCGAACTCAAAACGACGGCCTGCATAAGTAGCGAAGCGGTCGAGGATAATCTGGCCGAAGCGGTAGTGGTTCAGGTAGACATAGCGGAACGACTTCCATACGCCGTAACCATGCCGCTGACGGAAATAGTGGTACATGACGATGTAGCCCTGATGGGCAAACAGCATGTAGAACGGTATGACGAAGATGGCCATTCCCAGGTAGACAAACCGCAGGTTCAGATACCTGAACAACCATATCAGCGCGCGATGCATCCATGTCATGCCCTGGGTGCTGCCACGCCACTCTTCGTGCTCCAGCTGCTCCACCTTTTAGCCTACCTTGCTCTGGATATAGTCGCAGAACTGGCTGAGCGTCTTCACGCCGGCCATCTCCTCTGGCTTGATCTTGAAACCGAATTTCTTCTCGACGATGACGACGATGTCAACGAAGTCGAGGCTGTCGATACCGAGGTCCTCTTTCAACTGGGCCTCGGGGGCAATCTTTTCTTCTTCAATCTCCAGATCCTCAATGAGGAACTCCCTTACTTTCTCTTCAATTTCTGTTCTTTCCATTGTTTCGTTATTTCGTTATTTCGTGATGACGTTATGTTGTTATGACGCTTTGCGGCACACCAGGATAGAATGTCCCTGTCCCAGATTGTCGTGGATAGTCTCCACCTCCAAGCCAGCTTGACGCACCAGTCGTGACAAATCCTCACTGTGGAACATCTTCGAGTTGCCATTGGCAATGGCGGTGAAGTAGAGACTCGTCATCGTCAGACAGAAAGCTGCCGGCTCAAAGCGCTGGCGGTCCCATAGGGTCTCCATGATATAAAGGCGTGACGTGCCGTCCATAATCCGTGCCGCACGCTCCAGAATGCTCAACACCTGCTCCTCGCTGAAACAGTCGAGGAACTGGCTCATCCAGATGGCATCGTAGTGCTTGTTCTGCGGGAACGAGTTCGACGGGTCAAGCAGGTCGGTACCAAAGCCGTCGATGCGGTCAGCACCAGGCTTGCCAGCCGTCTGTGCCTCCATCATGTCAATCTGCTGCGGCAGGTCCATGATGGTGACGTTCACATCCTGGTCATAGCCCACGCACTGCATAGCCCAGCGGCCGGTATTACCACCCACGTCCAACAGCGTCTTGGGCTTGTTGGCAAAGACAATCTGCAGGGCCTCGGGGAACGAGCTGTCACTGTAGAAGTGGTCGAAGCCGAACCAGCTCTTCTGGGCATCGGCAGGCAACTGCGACAGTCCCTCATAGACCGTGGGCCAGTCGCCGAAATGCTTCAGTCCGGCAGGACGTCCTTCTTTCAGGGCTTCCTCCAGATGGAACCATCCTTCGTAGTTCACGTCGTGGTTGAAGTCGATGTTGACACGCGTGGCGGGGTCGTTAATCAGGAACCAGCCGGTCTTGGCCAGCGTAAAACGGCCAGTAGCAGTGTCCACCAGCACCGTACCGATGCAGAGCGAAGCCTCCAACAGACACTTGGCAGCATACTGTGACAGACCGGTCTTTGCAGCCACTTCTTCGATGGTCATTCCCTCGTCGCTGTCACGCAACAAATCGAGGATGCCGAACTTCAACATCAATCGTGAAGCCTGGAACACGATGGGGCCCCAAGCTATCCATTCGGCACGGGCCTGTGCCTCACGGGCCGACAGACGTTCTTTTGTATATGCCTTTTCTAAGGCAGGTGATAGATTCATAGTCTATTTCAAGTTTTTCAATACTAATGCAGAATTCGTACCTCCGAAGCCGAAGGAGTTCGAGAGAACGGTGTTCACCTCAGTGTCTACAGTTTTCAAAGCCAGGTTCAGCGGCTCGCTATATTCGTCGGGATTTTCGAAATTAACGTTCGGAGCAATGAAGTTATGTTTCATCATCAGGATGCTGTAGACCGCCTCAGAAGCGCCTGCCATCCAGCACTCATGTCCCGTCATACCCTTTGTAGAGGAGATGAGGGCACGTTTGCCGTTGAACATACGGTTCAGGGCGATAGCCTCAAACTGGTCACCCTGAGGTGTCGAAGTGGCGTGGGCGTTGACATAGTCGATATCGTCAACCGTGATACCAGCATCTTTCAGCGCACGGTTCATTGCCAGCACACTGCCATCGTCACTGGGCTGCGAGATACCGCCACCGTTCGATGAGAATCCATAGCCTGTCACCTCAGCAATGATATTGGCACCACGAGCCACCGCACTGTCATAATCCTCTAAAAGCAGAGCAGCCGCACCACCAGAGGGTATCAGACCGTCGCGATCGCGATCGAAAGGACGACTGGCTTTCGTCGGCTCGTCCATGCGCTTAGAGAAAGCACCAAGTGCGTCGAACGTAGCCATCGAATAGTAGTTTGTCTCCTGGGCACCACCTACCAACACACGGTCCTGCAGGCCCTGTTTGATAAGCAGATAGCCAATGCCGATAGAGTGTGAACCACTGGCACAGGCCGATGAGATGGTGAAGTTCACACCACGCAGATGGAAGATGGTGCTCAGGTTCATGTTCACCGTCGAGTTCATCGACTGGAAGATCAGACCGGAGCCCAACAGTTCAGAATCGTGTTTCTCGGCCATGATGTTGGCAGCCTCAATGACAGGCTTTGCCGATGAGTCGTTGCCGAAGATGACACCTATCTCATTGTTTAACAGGAAGTCCTCGTCCACACCGGCCTTTTCAAAACACTCACGGGCTGCCATGAAGGCATATTCCGCCTCCTCCGACAGTCCGGCACGCAAACGACGGTGCAACAGTTTCTTCAGTTCGGGTTTTGCTACCACGCCTGTCAGTGCCGACTGATAGCCGTAGGTGATACGCTCTTGTTCGATACCGATGCCCGAACGTCCCTCATATAACGATTGTTTAACCTCCTCCAAGTTGGTGCCCAGGCAAGACCAGATACCCATGCCAGTCACCACGACTCTTCTTTCCATATATTACTCTAAGTGTTACGTGTATAATCCTCCATTGATGGAAATAACCTGACCAGTGATGTAGGCGGCCTCGTCAGAAGCTAAGAAAGCCGTCAGGGCAGCCACTTCCTCAGGACGTCCAAATCGTCCGGCAGGTATCATTTTCTTCAGCTCGTCTTCGGGCAGATCGGCCGTCATGTCAGTAGCAATAAATCCTGGTGCAATAGCATTGACCGTAACGCTACGGGCAGCCACTTCCTGAGCCAAAGCCTTGGTGGCACCTATCAGCGCAGCCTTGGCAGCGGAATAGTTCGTCTGGCCAGGAAGTCCCTTCAATCCTGAGAGCGAAGCCATATTAATGATTCGCCCGCCGCGTTTGCGTGGCATCATGTGCTTCAGCAGACGGCGGGTGATATAGAAAAATCCGTTAAGTGTTGTGTCTAATACGCTGTGCCAGTCATCGTCGGACATCATAAACATCACATTGTCGCGACGGATACCGGCATTGTTCACCAACACAGCTACATAGTCATCAGGATGTTCCGCCTCCCATTTTTCCATAGCGGCATCCGTCTCTGCAGGGTTGGCTACATCGAACGGCAACGACTCGGCTTGCCCGCCATTGGCAACAATCTCGTCGACAGTTGCCTGGGCAGCCTCGTGGTTACTACGATAATTAATCAAGACCGGCCACCCCTGGCCGGCAAGTTTGATGGCGACGGCACGCCCTATACCTCGGGAGCCGCCCGTCACTAATGCGTATTTCATTATAATAACGTACTTTTGAGCGCGCAAAGGTACGCATTTTCCGTGAATTACGCAAGAATTTAGCTTAAAAGTTTACACCTAAGCCAAAGAATAGTGAGACGTGCTGAGCCTCTTCCACCCAGACGTCATCCGTTTTCTGCTTCTGGTCGATCAGGCCGGCATTCACACCTAAGCTGACATTAAAATGCCCGAAAGACACGCTGACGCCCTCACGCAGGCCAAAATCCATGTCCTTAGAAGTAAAGCCGTAGGAGCCATAGACACCAGTAAAGGGCTGTAACACAATCTTATCGTTCAGATAGATATGGTAGCTCACGGCCAAGGGTACTAATATCGAGTGGTTATGAATGGTATAGCGTCGCCCGTCATCCCTGCGGTCACCACCCGATGAGTAATAATGTCCGTCGCGGTAGTAGCTGCGATCATAATATCTGTTGTCATAGTGGCCGTAGATTTCATAATAACGCCAGCGATAATCCTCGCGGAGCCTTGTGCCCATATCCATGTAATAGGCACCCGTCTCGATGTAGACGGGCACTTTGGCCACCTTGAAGTCAAGGTGAATGCCACCAACACCTGTAGCCAAAGCCAATGGTCGATCCAGGTTGGAGTATTCACTGGCACCGATACCGGCACGTATGCCCACATGGGCCTTCGGTGCGTCTTTCTTAGCTCCATTAAAGCGGGCACTGGCGGGCATAAAGCCCACCAGTACTGCTATTGTAGATATAAGGATCCTTTTCTTGTTCATGATTTAGCGAGAACCTGCCCAGTTGAAACCAACAGTCATGAAGAGGATGCCAGTATGGATGCTATAATCCTTGCTACCATCATACCAGTTCTTCAAGCCAATATCATAGCCAAGATCAAGAGTCAGACGGCCGAAGTTCATACCGCAACCAAAACGGACGCCATAGTCGAAACGGTCATCGTTCCAATCATTGTCTTTATCAACATCTTCGCAGTTATAAGAGAACCAGGGACCAAGGAACGGATTGATAAACAGGTTGGGAGCCACATTGATGTGGTAGCTGGCAGTTAAAGGCAGCTGAACGCAATGTGCGTCAACGTCCTTTGTCTCTGTATAACCATATCTTTTATACTCATAGGAATAGCCCTGATTTTGGTAGTACAGACCGACACCGAGGAAGATGGGTATAGGGGCAACCTGGAAGTCAAGGCCAAAACCGCCAGTCGGGAACCACAATCCCTTAATGTCGTCGGTGTTATCACCTGTCAACGTACTAGCGGTAACACCACCACGGATACCCATGTGGAAGCGGTCAGGAACACGAGCATTGTCCTTCTTACGGAACTGTGCATTGGCAGTCGTTGCCGTCAGCAGCATGGCAGCTGCAAGCATCATCATGATTTTTTTCATAATTCTAACGTTTTAAAGGTTAATAAAAAAGTTTATTTGAAATCTTTTGCTTTTATCACTAAACGGACCAAGCCTACGTATGCATCGTCCTCGTCAACATCGCTGCTGCGGTCAAATTTTCCGCGGTCGCAGTTGAAGGAGCGTACGACATGCTGCTCACCATCATTAGGGCCAGTGGGGTCGGTCACCACGCCATTGCGGTCAGAGAAGTCGTCAAGCCAGTCACTGCACCACTCGTAGCACACGTAGTCGGTATCGGCAAACTTGAAAATCTGGTTCTGCACATCGCTGCAGGCAGCATACTCCCATTCGGCCTCCGTCGGCAGACGGTAACGCTTACCAGCACGTTTGGCGATGGCCTTCACGGCACGGTCAGCATCGTCGAACTCACGCACCTGAGCCATCTCATTGCCTTTGCCGTCAGTATTCTTGTCGCCGACAATACCAATAACAACTCCGGCTGACAGGGGGCGCTCGCTGATGTAGAAAGAGGTGACGGCCACTTCGTGGACGGGCTCACTGTGCATCTTACGGCTACCACTGCCGTCGTAACCCATATTCATGTGACCACCGCGCACCAGAATCATCTTAACCTGCTCACCACCGACACGCAGGGTGAACGATGCCGGATACTTGCGGGTTTCAGTCACCACGAGCTTACGGCCACCGAGGTTCACGCCCGACTCTGAGGCTGTCTCAACAACTTCTTCTTCAACCACTTCCACAGCGGGAGCCTCAGTCTGACGCTGTTGCTTCGTATTCTTCCTGCTCTTGGAGCTTGTTACAGGCTTTTCTTCAGCAACCGGTTCTTTGAAAGATGCAGATGCGGCAGAAGCGGCTCCGGCACCAACAACGGCTGTTGCCTGTACCCTACCCTTTTCCACCTCGTCTTCTATAAAATCGCAGATGTCGCCAGCAATCTCGTTGAGCGTCAATCCCAAACGGACAGTCTCAGAAGGTGCGCCAGCCCCCTTGGCTTCGATGATGTTCAGCACACAGACAACCTTGCCCGTACGCTGATCACGAAAATCGATGGTACCGTTGATGACTACGCCACCAGCCTTGGACGAGGCCCACGGATTAAAGGAACTGCCGCCATTGCCAACATCGATGGTCTTCGGACGAACAATCATCTTGTATTCGCCCTTGCCACTCTCGACAATCTGCATATAGTCGCTTTTCTTGTTGAAGCGCACGGTGAAATACTGTTCTGCCTTCTTGCGGTCATTCGGCCAGTCGCGCACGAAGTCAGCACCACGCTTCTTCAGATACTGCTGCCACAATAAGTTATCATGATTAGTGACACGAGCATGATCCCAATCAATCTCGTAGGTGATGCCCACCTTCTTTAATAATATACTGGGGTCGCCCGATTTAAAACTGACACAGGTGTAAGCCTCAGATACCATTGCCAACATCACACCTGCCAATACCAAGAATAGTTTTTTCATCGTTATTAGCTATTATTATCTTAATTTTCTGCAAATATAGTTATTTTTCTATTATCAGCCAAATTTTTCGACAAAAAAAAACATCAACGACAAAAAAAAAGCCGAAGCATCACACTCCGGCTGTTCTAACTTTCTCTCTAACTTTTCATTACATTTGCGATTTTTCCCTTCAAAATCTTTTTACCTTAAAACTACCTATATATCTTGTTATCCTTTGACGATGCAAAGATAACACCATTCTTCCGTGTCCGAGCACAAATACAGGCATTTTTCATCGAAAAAAGCAAGAATGTTGACACGTATCAACCTGTTTGACCTACGTCAACCGGCAGAAAAAACGTCAGCTAACCGGCCTTCAGGAGTAAATGCACGCCGGTCTGCAAGAGCTAAGGTCAGCAACAGTGAAAGCACTGAAGCTGTGATACTTGCAAAAACCAAAGTTACAAAAACGAAGACAGCCTCGACGGGTTTGAAACCGCCGAGAAGCAAGCCCGACAAGAGCATCGGCAAGACAAAAAGCCCCATTGCCGACAAACTGACAACGGCAGGAGCTGTCAGGCTTTTCAATGCACGGGCAAAGTAAGGCATCAGTGCCCGATAGCGCGATGCGCCGTTGCCCAACAACGTGAAATATGCCTGGCTGTCCTGACGCAAATACTCAAAATAGGCACGCACGGCAGGAATGTTGGTAGTCAGGATGTGAGCCATCAGCACCCCCGTAACGGGTACCAGCCAACGCACGCTCAATGGCTCTGCCGGACGGAAAACCGCCAGGATAACATAGGCGCTGACTGCCAAAACGCTGCAGAACATACCCACACATGCCGGCAGAAACAGCACACGGCTACGCAGACGAGCCCTGCTGACCAGCATGAAAGCGGCAGCCACCACTAACAACAAAAGCCACAAAAGGCCTAACCACACGCTGTCAATGCGATAAATCAGATACAACAAACCACCCATTACCGATAGTTGGACAGCCATTCGGATTACGGCCAGAGCCGACTTTCCTGACTCCAAACGGTCAAAAGAGAAAACCAGATAGGCAGGAACTGCCAGCAACAGCAGTCCAAGCAGCACGCTAAGATATGTGATGGTCATTGTTTCCAAGTGTTATGATTTTATCTGATAGATTCAAGTATTCCTCAAGTTCCGTGGCGACGACAACTGCATGTCCGCTGTTGGCGAGAGATTTCAGGACACTGAGCATCGACAGGTCAGGAGCATCGACGATGATGATGGGCTTGGTTGCTATAGAAGGCACGTCGAGATGGTCGTCAATAGGCTTCAGCGGGGTGAGCCTGCTCTGATAAGGTGACCAAACGGCTTCAAGCCCTGACACATCGATTTCGAGCTGACTGACAGTCGCTTCACGCCGCTGAGGCACATAAGCCACCAGACGACGGAAGACAGGAGCAGACAGAGGGGTAAGCAACTCACCATCGATACTGACGAGCCCTTCGTCTAACGGCAGAAACCCCAGCATCACCTGTAGCAAGGCTGTCTTGCCGGAACCAGCTCCCCCAGTGATACAGGTCAACTGTCCGTCCATTGCCATCAGCGACAGCCGACGGAACAATTGTCGACCGTCAAGGGTCAGCGAAGCATCCTTTAATTCCAACATTTTCTAAGTATTTGGGTGCAAAGATACAAATTATTCATAATTTATAATTCAATTTCATAATAATTTTTTAATTTTGCACCATGTTTCCGAAACAAAGCTACAGACTTCCTGCAGAATGGGAGCCACAAAGCGGCGTACAGCTGACCTGGCCGCACGCTGATACTGACTGGGCGCCCATGCTTGACGACATCACCGAGACCTACCGCCAAATGGCTGAAGCCATCAAGCGCTATGAACCAGTGCTCGTCGTCGAGCCGCCTACCAACGACACGTGGGCTCGCGACCACGGTTTCATCACGCTCGTACCTCAAACCCCTAACCTCGAACCTCGACTTCTCGACTTCAAGTTCAACGGTTGGGGCGAGAAATTCCCTGCCGACCTTGACAACGCCATCAACCGCCGACTCTATGACGAAGGGCGCGTCAAAGGCCAGTATGTCGACTGTCTCGACTTCGTGCTCGAAGGGGGCTCCATCGAGAGCGACGGACGGGGGACGGTGTTTACGACGACAGGCTGTCTGCTGGCTCCCCACCGCAACCAACCGATGACGCAGCAGCAGATAGAGGAGCGGCTGAAAGCGACGCTCTGTGCTGAACGCATCGTCTGGATTGACCACGGGGCGCTGACGGGCGACGACACGGACGGACACATCGACACGCTCGTGCGCATCTGTCCTGACAACACCTTATTATATGTAGGGTGCGACGACCCGAAAGACGAGCAATACCACGAACTAAAGCTCATGGAACAGCAGTTGCAGCTATTGCGCACCATCGACGGCCGTCCTTACCGCCTGTTGAAGCTCCCCATGCCGCGCCCCATCATGGACGATGACCAGCGGCTTCCGGCAACCTACGCCAACTTCCTGGTCATCAACGGGGCCGTGCTCTGCCCGACATACGGACAGCCCGACCTCGACGACGAAGCCCTGCACATCATCGGCGAAGCATTCCCCAACCATGACATTATCGGCATTGACTGCCGCAGCATCATACGCCAGCACGGCTCGCTACACTGCTGCACCATGCAATACCCAGAAAACGTTATACAATGAGAAAACTAAAAATAGGATTCCTGCAACAGCACAATACCGCTGACCGCCGACAGAACATTGAGCGGCTGGCCGACGGCATTGCCAACTTAGCAGAACGCGGCGCACAGCTCATCGTGCTGCAAGAACTGCACAACTCGCTCTATTTCTGTCAGGTAGAGGATGTCAAGAACTTCGACTTAGCGGAACCCATTCCGGGACCTTCCACAAGAATATACGGCGAACTGGCCAAACGCTATGGCGTGGTCATCGTCACCTCGTTATTCGAGCGACGTGCGGCAGGACTCTACCATAACACGGCGGTCGTCATTGAGCGCGACGGCTCGATAGCCGGACGCTATCGCAAGATGCACATCCCCGACGACCCGGGGTACTACGAGAAGTTCTACTTCACGCCAGGCGACTTAGGGTTCCACCCCATCGACACCAGCGTAGGACGCTTAGGCGTCATGGTGTGCTGGGACCAGTGGTATCCCGAGGCAGCACGACTGATGGCCCTGCAGGGCGCAGAGATACTCATCTACCCCACTGCCATCGGCTACGCTCCTGAAGACACACCTGAGGAGCAGCAGCGACAGCGTCGCGCCTGGCAGACGGTGATGCGCGGTCATGCCGTCGCCAACGGCCTGCCTGTGGTGGCCGTCAACCGCGTGGGCGACGAGGACGGCGTACCGTTCTGGGGCACGTCGTTCGTCTGCGGTCCGCAGGGAGAAATCTATTACGAAGCCTCTGACAACGAAGAGGAGAGCATCATCGTCGAGATGGATATGGACCACCCCGAACAGGTCAGGCGCTGGTGGCCATTCCTACGCGACCGGCGCATTGACGATTACAGTGAAATAACAAAACGATACATAGACTAAGAAATGGCAAACAACCTCAGATTCCAAGTTGTTGAGGAGGCCTTTAAGAAGAAGGCCCTTGACGTGAAAGTTCCCACAGAGCGCCCGTCGGAGTATTTCGGCAAATACGTGTTCACACGGCAGAAGATGTACAAGTACCTGCCGAAGGATGTCTACGACAAGATGATT
Source organism: uncultured Prevotellaceae bacterium (assembly GCA_900321965.1). Taxonomy (GTDB): domain Bacteria; phylum Bacteroidota; class Bacteroidia; order Bacteroidales; family Bacteroidaceae; genus Prevotella. The sequence continues at coordinate 3,298 of ONYA01000008.1, read as the reverse complement.
GACGTCATGGACAACGGCGCACGCCTCGACCGCTCGATAGCCGACGCTGTGGCCGCCGGCATGAAGCAATGGGCTATGGAGATGGGCGTGACGCACTACACCCACTGGTTCCAGCCACTGACAGAGGGCACCGCCGAGAAGCACGACGCCTTCGTCGAGCACGACGGCAAGGGGGGCATGATAGAAAAGTTCAGCGGCAAACTGCTGGTACAGCAGGAGCCTGACGCCTCCAGTTTCCCTAATGGCGGCATACGCAACACCTTCGAGGCACGCGGATACTCAGCCTGGGACCCGACATCGCCAGTCTTTATCATCGACGACACGCTTTGCATACCCACCATCTTCATTGCCTATACAGGCGAGGCACTCGACTACAAAGCGCCTCTGCTGCGCGCCATCCATGCCGTCAGCAGCGCTGCACGCAACGTCTGCCAACTGTTCTACGACGACGTGACGAAGGTGCAGGTAAACCTCGGCTGGGAACAGGAATACTTCCTCGTCGACGAAGGACTCTACTCGGCACGCCCCGACCTGCTGATGACGGGGCGCACACTCATGGGGCACGAGAGTGCCAAAAACCAGCAGATGGACGACCACTACTTCGGCACCATCCCCGACCGCGTGCAGGCGTTCATGAAAGACTTGGAGATTCAAGCCCTGGAACTGGCCATACCCTGCAAGACACGCCATAACGAGGTGGCTCCCAACCAGTTTGAGCTGGCACCGATTTTCGAGGAGTGCAACCTGGCCGTCGACCACAACATGCTGCTGATGTCACTCATGAAGCGCGTGGCCCGCAACCACGGATTCCGCGTGCTGCTCCACGAAAAGCCGTTCGACGGCATCAACGGAAGTGGCAAGCACAACAACTGGAGCCTGACGGCCGAACACTCAACACACTCAACCCTCCTCCACGCCCCAGGCTCGACACCCGAGGAGAACCTGCGCTTCGTGGTGTTCATCGTCGAGACGCTGATGGCTGTCTACCGCCACAACGGTCTGCTCAAGGCTTCGATTATGAGTGCCACCAACGCCCACCGCTTGGGCGGCAATGAGGCTCCCCCAGCCATCATCTCCAGCTTCCTCGGCACACAGCTCACGGAGTTGCTCGACCATATCGAACAGGGTGAGTTCTCGGAGGTGAAGGGCAAGAAGAGCATGGAGATAGACATTCCGCAGATTCCCGACCTCATCGTCGACAATACTGACCGCAACCGCACGTCACCCTTCGCCTTCACCGGCAACCGCTTCGAGTTCCGCGCACCTGGCAGCAGCGTCAACTGCGCGTCGGCCATGATAGCCCTGAACGCCGCTATGGCCGAAGCCCTCACCTCGTTCAAGGAGCGCGTCGACGGCAAGATAGCCGCTGGCGAGAACAAAATAGCGGCCATACTCGAAGTGCTGAAAGACGACATCAAGACCTGCAAGCCCATTCGCTTCGACGGCAACGGCTACTCCGACGAGTGGGTCGAGGAGGCTGCACGCCGAGGACTCGACGTGGAGCGCTCATGCCCTGTGGTCTTCGAGCACTACCTTGACGAGGAAAGCGTCAGCATGTTTGAGTCGACCAAAGTGATGAACCGCAAGGAACTGGAAGCCCGCAACGAGGTGAAATGGGAGATGTACGTCAAGACGGTACAGATAGAAGCCCGCGTATTGGGCGACCTATCGATGAACCACATCATACCCGTCTCGACCCACTACCAGAGCCAGCTCATCAAGAACGTGCAGGGTATGAACGACGTCTTCACCCCCGAACGCGCCCAACGGCTCAGCGCCCGTAACATGAAGCTGATTGAGGAAATAGCGGAGCGCACGGAGCGCATAGAGCAGTTGGTAGAGGAACTGACTGACGCCCGCCGCGTAGCCAACCGCATCAGCGACATTCACCAACGCGCCATCCAGTATCACGACACCGTCTGCCCCAAGATGGAGGCCATACGACGCGAAATAGACAAGCTCGAAATGATTGTCGAAGACGGTCTGTGGACGCTGCCGAAGTACCGCGAACTGCTGTTCATCAGGTAGAATTGTTATCACATAAAAAGTCAGAGGCCATACCTTGGTGTCTTATTTGATAGAAGGACATGGGAAGGAAACTGTTTTGTGAGATATCGCCCTTCACCTATCGGCTGTCGATGGAGAAGGAAATCCTAAAGCGCCACGTGCAGGACTTGCTGCGGAAGACACGGTTTGCCAAGGAGCGGACGATGGAGGCTCTACCCGTGGTGGTCTACCGCCACAACTCCCTCATCCGTCGTAGGTTAGGCAATGTGAACATGCAGTTACAGGAGAACAAGGCGACAAACCTGGCCTTGGCGGTGAAGCACATCGACGGGCTGGTAATCCGTCCCGGCGAGACGTTCTCCGTCTGGCAACTCATTGGGCGCACTAGTAAGCGGAAGGGCTACAAGGAGGGACTGACCATCGCCAAAGGTAAGCCTTCGCAGGGCATCGGCGGTGGCATGTGCCAACTGTCGAACCTCATCCACTGGCTCGTGCTGCACAGCGAACTGACCATCACGGAGCATCATCACCACGACGGGCTCGACCTCTTCCCCGACTTCGGCCGGCAGATTCCCTTCGGCACCGGCACCAGCATCTCCTACAACTACATCGACTACCGTTTCCGCAACGACACTCCGAACACCTATCAGCTTCGCCTCTGGACTGACGACGAATACCTATGCGGCGAACTGCGGGCCACAGAGCAGCAGCCCCACACCTTCCACATCCATGCCGAGAACGAATACTTCTCACGTAAGGACGGTGTGGTCTATCGCAACGGCGAGGTCTATCGCGACACCTTCGACCGTACCTCCGGTCGGCGTCTCGACAGCCAGCTCATCCGCACCAATCATGCCCAGGTGATGTACGAATGCCCGCCGACGATGGTGATTAGAGAAGAGGATTAAGACCTATTACAGGCCTAAAACACCTCATCTACGCCTCACAAATAAACTTTTTCGCAAAAAGTCGCTCAAAAGTTTGGTAGTTCGGCAGAAAATAGCTACCTTTGCACCCGCAAAACCGACATGGTGCCCGTAGTTCAGTTGGTTAGAGCGTCAGATTGTGGTTCTGAATGTCGACGGTTCGAGTCCGTCCGGGCACCCAAGATAAAGGCTTGTAGGCCAAATACTTACAAGCTTTTTTGTTTCCTTTTTAGAATATGGTTTTAAGTTAAATTTAACTCAATTTCTGCTAAATTACCGTTAATTCAGACACGTTTTGGGCAAAATAGCCGCAAAATAGCCGCAAAAAAACATGGCCCTATTTATACCCACTTCATGGGGATATT
>ONYA01000031.1 GCA_900321965.1 uncultured Prevotellaceae bacterium | reverse complement strand
CGTTGGTGATGAGAATAAGGAATATCAGCCAACATTCATTGTTCGTGTCAAGGGAATAAACCTGATAGTAGAGTGTGAAGACTTCGACAGCGACAAGTCTGGCAACAAAGAAGCCAAGCGCCACTATCTGAAAGACTATTGGATTCCTGCTGCCAACAATCTTAAGACTTACGGTACTTGGGACTTGCTGGAAGTAAGAGACATTGACCAATTAGAAAAACTCATAAACGATAAAATCAAGCAACTATGACATACGATAAGAATCGCCCCGTAAGTAGTATTATGCACAACGATAAGCGTGCAGCTATTCCTGATAGTGCCCATCAGGGAGAGGAACAGATGGCTATTAGTGGCATGCCAGAACAAAGTGAATACGACATCTTCCGTCATGAGTTCCAGCGTGGCAGAGACCCGGAACTCTATTGGCTCAACAAGTATAAGAACGACGATGAGGACAATCCTGACTATATGCCCCAACTGCGTACAGACATCCGAAGCCTGTATAAACATGAGGACATCCGTCCGGAGGCCATCATCGATAGTCTTTATGAACTGCATGAACATAAGAGCGAGAGTGCCAAGTTACAACTCGACTTGTTTGGCGATTTTGAGGAAGAGCAAGAAGATGAACTGGAACGATTGGCTGGTTACTACAAGCATAGCGACAACTGGCAGAATCGACTGATTCAAGGTGATAGCTTGTTGGTGATGAATTCTTTGCTGAATCGCGAGGGCATGAAAGGCCAAGTGCAATGCATCTACTTTGATCCACCGTATGGAATCAAGTATGGGGGCAATTGGCAAATATATATAGACAAGCCTTCGGTAGGGAATAGTGATAAAGACGTTTCAGGAGAACCAGAAATGATAAAAGCTTACCGTGATACTTGGGAATTAGGAATACACAGCTATCTTTCTTATCTACGTGATAGATTGATAATGGCAAGGGAACTCTTAACAGAAAGTGGTTCTTGTTTTGTACAGATATCTGACGAAAATGTACATCTTGTCCGTAGTTTAATGGATGAAGTCTTTGGGAGTGAGAACCTTGTTAGTCAATTAGTTTATCAAAAGACTACTGGAGCAGGTAGTCCTGGAGAATTAACTGCTCCTGCATCTGTTGCAGATTATATAATATGGTATTCGAAAGATAAAAATCAACTGAAATACCGAAAGATATTCATTCCAAAGGTATTTGGAGGTGAAGGAGCCTCAGGATATAAAAAGATAGAACTTGAGTCAGGAGAAAGAATGTCCATAGCAGATTGGGAAAAGAGAGAAGGCAAAGACTTCGTTTATTCCGAACGTCCCAAAGGTTCTAAAGTTTATGCATTGGGCGATTTAACCTCTCAGTCAGGAGGGGAAAATGCACGTTTCCCAATAGAATTTGAAGGAGATGTATATAATATTGCTAGAGGAAGTTGGAAGACAAGCGAAAAAGGAATAAATAGATTGAAACAACTAAGACGAATTGATAAATCTTCAAAAGGTGGTCTTGGTTATGTTCGATATTTTGATGATTTCCCTGCTCAGCAGTTATCCAATGTATGGACTGATACTGTTGGCCAAAATCAAGCAGGGGATAAAATATATGTTGTTCAATCATCCCTTAAAACTGTCCAACGTTGTATTCTTATGACAACAGACCCTGGTGATATCGTTGTCGATCCTACATGCGGAAGTGGAACAACTGCATTTATCTCAGAGAAATGGGGACGCAGATGGATTACCATAGACACAAGTCGTATAGCATTGAATATCGCCAAGAAGCGACTGACGACAGCACTCTTCCCTTATTACAAGACTCACGATGATAGCGAGAATCCCAATATCCGCAGAGGCTTTATCTATAAGAAAGTGCCACATATCACCTTGAAGGCTTTGGCCAATGATTTGCCTTTTGATGAAGAAACTCTTTACGACCAGCCAGAAGAGGATAAGAAACGCATTCGCGTGAGTGGTCCATTTACAGTCGAGACCTTACAGAGCCTTGATGTCAGTTCGCCTGATAGCTTGAATGACAAGCAGAATGACTACGACGAATATGCAGCCTTTACGGAGCGCATCTTTAACAACCTGAAGGCTAACGGTATTCGTAATGGTGTGAAGCAGCAGCAGGCTGTGATGCACTCGATGGAACATCTGGACGAGCCTTATCTGAATGCCAAAGGTTATTATAAGCAGGAGGATGGAACGGAGCATTGCGTGTTCTTTATGATTGGTCCCAAATTCGGAACCGTCAGCAAACATGCTGTGAATGAAGCTGTTCGTGCATTCCGCCAGCATCTGGACGAATCGAACTGGCTCGTGATTCTTGGATTCTCTTTCGAGGACAGCATTGAGAGTGGCGAAAACAAAGACTATAACTTTGGTACGTTCCAAGTGTCGAAGGTTCGCATGAGCGACGATCTGCTGCAAGACGGTCTGCTGAAGAAAGACAAGAAGGCCGGCTCGTTTATCATCATCGGTGAGCCTGACATCAGTTTGGTGAACGATGGCGACGGCAAATGTCATGTAGAGATTAACGGAATGGATATGTACGACCCCATACAAGATGAGGTAAAAGCCCGCAACGTGAACGACATCGCCTATTGGGAGATGGACGACAACTATACAGGCGGTCTCTTCAAGGTTCGCAGCATCCATTTCTGTGGTGGCGATAAGAAAGACTTCGCTGCTTGGCGCAAAGGTCTTGATACGGTAGCGAAGGACTTGGCCAAGAAGAAGGCAGAACGCACACTCCGATTGGAGTTTAACGAAGACATCTGGGATACGCTTTACGACTTCAAAAGCGAGCCAATCCCATACGAGAAGGGCAAGAAGATAGCAGTACGTGTGGTCTCGCAGTTTGGCGAGGAATCAACGAAAGTGTTGATTATGGAATAAAGTTGTCAGAGTTGTCAAAGTTGTCGTTTAACTATGAAATACTGGATAGTCCCAAGCAACGACCGAACTTTCCGCATTGGTGATGCGATAGAAGCACAAGACGGAATGGCTGACTGGAGAACGGATAAGTTCTCAGAAGGTGATGTCGTGTTCATCTATAAGACCAAGCCTGAACAGCACATCCGCTATAAGATGGAAGTATTGAAGGCGAAGATGATTTTTGACCAAGCCTTTGAACAGGAAACTTTTTGGACTGATAAAGACCAATATTATAGTGGAATCGTGTCATTTTATGCCAGGCTGAAACTGATAGAGGAATATGAGGACGATATCCTCTCACTGCACCATCTGCATGAACATGGCTATCAGGGGGATCCTCGAAGTGTAAGAGAAATAAAGGATGGTGATTTGCTCGATTTCCTGTTGCATCCTCATCAGATGATAAACGATGATGTCTACGATGTGGATTATCCTGAGGATGACGAGAAACTCTACGAAGGGGCTTTGATGAAGGTGAATGTCAACAAGTATGAGCGCAACCAAAAGGCTCGTAAGGAATGCGTTGCTAAGAAAGGCTATCAATGTCTGGTATGTGGACGTGACTTTGAGGCTACTTATGGGGAAATAGGCAAGAACTTTATCCATGTTCATCATCTGACACCTATTTCTACTATTGGTCAAGAATACGAATTGAACGTAGATACGGATTTGGCACCAGTTTGCCCCAACTGCCACTATATGCTACACAGGAAAAATCCACCTTATACGATTGAGGAGTTAAAAGGGATTTTGGCCAAGCAACAGCAAATGCATGAGGTAAAGCCTCAGTATAGGAGGAAGGCCGCCACGACAATAATGATGCAGGCAGAGTCATCTATGCTACGTGATGTGAATAACGACGAAGATCTTCGCCGCCTGATTCACAACCTAATGGAGATAGATGGCGGATCAATGATGAAGAACATCATGTCAATATGTGTCTCAATGTTCCAAGAACGTTATGCCAGCATGAAGCCCAAAGACTGGAATCACCTGATATTCGATTACATCAGCCAAGTGACTGGTCGCAATGATTTGAGGGAAAAGACGGTGGTGTATTATAAAGTGGGATAGATAATAACTAAAAATAAAACAATATGGACATAGACAAGAAAATTGAACGGCGTCTTAAGAAAGATGGCCTTACCTTAGAGGACTTGGCACCAGAGCAATTGTGCCGATTCTTAAAAAAGGTGAAAAGAGAGTGTTGATTATAGAATTTCTATTATAGGATTTGTATAATTGGGATATTCTTTCTATTTTTGCGCCAAAAATAAGCATTATGGAGAATCCTTTCTACATCACCGGTATCATTCCAGAACCCTATTTCTGTGATAGAGGGAAAGAAACTATGTGGTTTGTAAGCACTCTTGAGAACAAAGCGCATGTTCTGTTAACATCGCCTCGAAGAATGGGTAAGACGCAGTTGATTCGCCATGTGTATGAGCAACCGTCCATCAAGAACAACTGCTATACCTTTTATACGGATATATATCCCACTACCAGCCTGCACGAATTGGTATTGTTTCTTGGCAAAGAGATATACTCTGTACTGGTGCCCAAAGGAAAGGCGGTGATTGATCAGTTTCTGGCAGGTCTTCACTCTTTGGCAGGCAGTATTGGCTACGACCCGATTAGTGGTCTCCCTACATTCGATATCAAACTGGGCGACATCCACACGCCAGAGTTAACACTGGAAGAGATCTTCCATTATCTGGAACAGGCTGACAAACCATGCATTTTCGCCATCGATGAGTTTCAGCAAATATCCCAATACCCGGAGAAAAATGTGGAGGCTTTGCTGCGAACGCATATCCAGAAAATGAACAATTGCCTGTTTATCTATGCCGGCAGCAACCGTCATATTCTGGAAAACATGTTCAACTCAGCGGCCCAACCTTTCTATAACAGTGCGGAGCAGCTATATCTTGACTGTATTCCAAAGGATATCTATACGGCTTTTGCCGAAGAGCAGTTTTCAAAAGCTGGTAGAAAGATCTTACCTGAGGCCGTATCGCTTGCCTACGACCTTTTTGAAGGCCATACCTACTACGTCCACAACGTGCTCCACAACGCATTTGCCTATCTGGATCCCGTAAAGGTCATTGATGAGTCGGACATCAATAAAACGCTGAAAGACATTCTGGAAGAAAAGGGCCGAACCTTTGCCTCGGTCATGAACCAGCTCAACTATCAGCAGAAAGAAACGCTGGTTGCCATTGCCAAAGAAGGCATAGCCAGCGGTGTAACCTCTGCCCGTTTTGTGAAGAAGCATGCGCTCAAATCGCCCAGTTCCGTTCAGTACGCCATCAGCACTTTGCTGGAGAAACAACTTCTAACCTATCAGAATGAGGAACGCACAAAGACTTATAGTGTTTCCGATCGATTCATGCAAATGTGGATTTGCAGGACGTATTGACGTCCTCCTCCATAGGGATGTCAAGTGTCACTTCGTAGGTGTCGTCTGTCTCGTTGACGTTGAGTGTGTAGTTGTTGCCGAAGATGATGTCTAACCGCTGCCGCACGTTGGCCATACCTACGCCGCCCTGCTGTGGCACGGTTGTCTGTTGTTGCTTCTGGTGCTTGCTGTTGCGGCAGCTCCAGAGCAGGCGGTCGTGATCCTGCTTGTCCTTATGGCGCTTGCCTGTGATCTCTATGAATGACGGTTGCTGATAGCTGACGCCGTGCTTGAAGGCATTCTCGACGAACGAGATGAAGAGTAGGGGAGGAATCATCTGCGACTGCTCGGGGCTTGACGGGATGAGCAGGTTGGAGCTGTCTGTGAATTGCAGTTTGCCGCCGTAGCGCATTCTCATCAGGTCGGTATAGTTCTTCATGAACTCCAATTCCTTGTTTAGCGGCACCCGCTTGTTGTCCGTCTCATAGAGCACGTAGCGCAGGATTTTCGACAGCTGGATGATGGCCTCCTTTGAGCGTTCGGGATTGATGTCGACCAGGGCGTGGATGTTGTTCAGCGTGTTCATCAGGAAGTGGGGATTCAGTTGATACTTTAAGTACTCCAACTGCTGTTCCAGATTTTTGCGCTCCATCTCCGTCAGGTGTCGCTGGTCGGCTTTCTGCTTGAAGTAGAGCTTCACGCCGAGGTTCATACCGAGCATGAGGATGAGTATGATGACGGTAATGACGTCGTGCTGGCTGAGGATGACCGGCGGTCGGTGGTCGTTGGGGCGGAAATGTCGCGGGCCGTGAGGACGGTGGGCACCGTCGCCAGCAAACTGCGGGTGCTCCGGGTTTTCCGGACCTTCCATCGGTTCCGGGCGTTCCTGTCGGCTTGGATGTTCGTTGAGTTCGGGACGTTCCCTCTTCTCCATCCGTGGCTCGTGGTGCCGGGGTCGGTCTTGGCACTGGTAGAACGTGAACGCGCCAACCAGAGCGATGACGATGCTAAAGTATATCAGTTTCTGCTGCTTGTGTACCAGTAGTGGTGCCAGCAGGTAGTTGTGGACGAGGAAGACGGCGAAGAACACGCCATACTCACGCCACACCATCAGCACCTCGTCCCAATTGAACGTCAGCGACGTGTCGTTTGTCGTACGGATATACAGACTCATAATTGGTGCCATGAAGAGCAGTCCCCACAGCACCAGGTAAATCACAGTCTCCTGTTGTTTGTCCTTATTGAAAGTCATGGTGTGTCTATTTAACGCCATATCCGTTCCAAATACTTGTCCCGCTGATAGCTCCCGACGATACGGATGGCGTGCTTGAAGCGACGATGGTCATGCTGTTGCCCATGTTGCTGTTCGACGGCACCTTCATGGAGAAGACTGCCGTTGAGCCGTTCTTGAATGTGTACCAGCTGCCCTTGCTGTATGACGTCGACTTGCTGGTGACGCCCGTGAGGCTGCTGCCGTTCTCCAGTCCGCCGATGGCGGCAACGTTGCCTCCGGTGATATAGAGTTTGAAGCCACCCTCGGTGTTGGCGTCGATGCCCACCTCTGGCGACCCTTTGGCAACGGCAAACACGTTGCCACCCTTGATGTAGAAGTTGCCGTTGGCGTCAAGTCCGTCGTTGCCGGTGGAGTTTCCCATGACGTAGCCGCCGCTGATGGTAAAGTCGGAGGCCGCGTTGATGGCGTCGTCGCCAGCCTCGGCATAGACGTAGCCGTCGGTGATGCTGATGGTGCCTTTGGCCTCGATGGCTTCATGACTCTTGGCCGTAGCCACGATGGTTCCGCCGTTGATGACAATACCGCCAGTATAGGTGTAATTGTTGTTGTTGCCGCCACCACCTGGGAAGCCGCCACCACCGCCAGGGAAGCCACCGCCACCGCCACCACCGGGTGCCTCTTCACGAGCAGCGTTGGCCGCCGACTTCGTTCCGGCCTTTATGGCTTTTGCCGATGCCGAATAGCTGCCCGAGCTGTAGTTTGAAGCGGTGTTTGTAGCCGTGATGCTGCCGCTGTTGACGGTCAGTATGTTATCGGCCTTGATACACTTTCCGCCCGTCCCGCTGTTTGTCAGCGTGATGGTGCCGCCGTTGATGGTGATGTCGTTATCGGCGTTCAGTCCTGCGCTGCCTTTAGCGTCGGTGGTTGTTGTGCCGTTGACCGTCTCTGTCTCGACGGTGCCGTTGCCTGTGGTCTTGATGTTGATGGTGCCGTCGCTGACGATGAGGTCGCCGGCTGCCTTGACGCCCTTTGTGGCAACCCCCGTCGTTGTGATGTTCAGCGTGCCGCCTTCTATGTAGACGTTGCCGCTGTTCTCGTCTTCGTGGTTGGTGGTCGTACCAGTCTTGTCATCGTCATCTTCGAAGTCAGCCTGTATGCCGTCGTCGCCCACACCGCTGATGGTCACCGTACCGCTCTCCATCAGGAAGTATTTGTTGCACGAGATACCGTCCTTGACGGCCTTCGTGATGTTCAGCGTCAGGTTTTTCACTGCGATGTAGTCACCGCTCTTGATGGCGTGAGCCGTGTTGCCGACGACGGTCAGCGTGCCCTTGCCCTGCAGTTGCAGCTGTCCCTTGCTATAGAGACTGCCTTTCTGCGAGCCGTTGGCACTGTCGGTCAGGGTATTTGTCGTGCCGCTCTTGGCTGAGATCTGTATGCGCTTCTTATTGTTGATGCTGATAGCAGCACCAGACGGGTTGGTCAGCGTGACGCCCGACAGTTGGATGGTACACTTGTAGCTTCCGTCGAGCTCCAGCCCGCCGTCGGTGGTCGTGCCGCTCAACGTGTAGGTGATCTCGTCGCCGTCCACGTCGGCTGTGTTCGTCTGGTTGATGGCGACATGGGCACCTGTGACGGTAGCTGTGACGTAGTTAGCCACGTTGCCGGCAATGACGACGCTGGCCGTTGTGCCGCTGTAGCTGATGCCGACGCTATTGTTCTCGACGCTGGTATCGTTGACGGTAATCTTACTGATGTCCTGTGTGCTGAACGCTTTGCCCTGAATGGTCAGCGTCTGGCCGTTGTCCGTGTAGGTCATGTCATCGGCATTGGCCGTGAAGGCGTAGGTGACACTGCCCTGCTGGACGTTTAGGGTCTGAGCCTCGATGCCGATGGTTGCCAGCACGAGTGCAAGGGTCGTTAGTAGCTGTTTCATTTCACGTACTTCTTAGTTGTTGTGTTTCCTTTTTTGAAGATATAGAGTCCGCGGACGGGTTTTCTGCCCTGTGGCAGCCGTCGTCCGCTAAGGTCGTAGATTTCTGTTGCCGCATCGTTCCAGTCGTCAGCCGACGCCTCGACGCTCTCGATGGCTGTCGTCGACTGGGTGTTTGTGAAGTACATCCGTTTCAGGTCCGTCAGCGCTATGGTTGCCTGTTCCGTACCGTTGGTGGCTGTCAATGTTCCGTTGTTGTAGTTCAGTGTCAGTCCTATGGCGGTCAGCGATGTGGCTGTGCCGTCGTTTTTCTCGATGGTCAGGTACTGGTAGTCGGCTGCCTGTGCCGTCAGCGTACCCGCCAGGATCATGGTTATCAGTGCATGTCGTTTCATATAAATCAATTTGTTTGTTTTTGATGCTGCAAAGATAATGAAAAAAAAGAAACGGGGCAAATCCGTTCAACGAATGCCCCGTTTTTTTCAGTGAATCACTCTTCACTTAGATTCCTAAAGCCTTTTTTGCTTCGTCGGCAGCTTTGTTGGCAGCATTGTCAATTTCTTCGTTAGCCTTCTGCTTGGCAGCATCGACGGCATCCTGACCAGCCTGCTTAGCGTTGTCGACAGCCCCCTCTACAACCTCCTGTGCGGCATCGGCAGCATCCTCACCCGCAGCCTTCACACCGTCGACGGCCTGCATCAGTCCGTTGACAATCGTCTCGGCGGGCGTGGCGGTCAGTGCGTTGACGGCAGCCTGAGCGGCGGCATTCTCACCAACGAACGACTTAATCTGCTCGGCATTCTCCTTCAGGAAGTCCTGCACCTTGGTCACGTACTCCTTGGCAGCATCAGGATTCTGCTTGAGGATTTCGGCCACCTTTGCCTGGATAGCCTCAATCACCTGCTGCAGCTTGTTGGCATCCTTAGCCTCGATTTGCTCTGACAGCTGGGCGGTAGCCTCATTGATAGCCGTCTCAACGTCGAAAGCAGCAGTAGAGTCAGCCACGACTTCGTCAGCAGGAGCCTGCTGAGCCTTGTTACCACATGAAGCGAAACCGATGGCCATAGCAGCCATCACAATCATCATCAATTTTTTCATAACACTATAATTTTAAAAGGTTTGAATGTTTAAATCTGGTGGCAAAAGTAGTGTTTTTTTCAATATCTTGCCATATTCTTTTGCTATTATTAACTTTTTTCGTACCTTTGCACCCTCTTTTCAAGATAACAGTTTAAATTATGACGACATTAGAGTTTAAGCCGCAGCTTTTCGCGACACTCAAGAACTACTCAAAGAAGCAGTTCACCACCGACCTGTTGGCCGGTATCATTGTAGGTATTGTCGCCCTACCGTTGGCTATTGCCTTCGGTATCGCCTCTGGTGTGACGCCCGAGAAGGGTATCATCACCGCCATCGTTGCCGGTCTCCTCGTATCCGTCCTTGGTGGTTCCAAGGTGCAGATAGGAGGTCCTACGGGCGCGTTCATTATTATTATCTACGGCATCATTCAGCAGTATGGTTTCGAAGGCCTGACCATTGCCACGCTGATGGCCGGTGTGTTTCTCATTATGTTTGGCGTGCTCCATTTGGGCACTATCATCAAGTACATCCCTTATCCCATTGTCGTGGGCTTTACCTCGGGTATTGCGCTGACGATCTTTACTACGCAGATTAAGGACCTGTTAGGACTGACGATGGAGAGTGTGCCCAGCGACTTTATTGAGAAGTGGATAGCCTACGTGGGTTCTTTCCCCACCATCGACTGGTGGAGTGCAGGCGTGGGTATCGGCTCTGTGGCGCTTATTGCCCTGTGGCCACGCTTCAGCCATTCCTCATTCCTCAATTCTCATTTCTCATTTCTGTCAAAGCTCCCTGGTTCGCTGATTGCCATCATCGTCATGACTGTTGCGGCATTGCTGCTGAAGCAGTATGCCGGCGTCACTACCATCGAGACCATTGGCGACCGCTTTGCTATCTCTAATGTCCTGCCCGAAGCACAGGTGCCCGCTCTGTCGTGGGAAACAATTAAAGGACTGGTGTCGCCCGCTATCACCATCGCCATCCTCGGCGCCATAGAATCGTTGCTCTCTGCCACGGTGGCCGATGGTGTTATCGGCGCCCGCCATTCCAGCAATACCGAGCTGATAGCTCAGGGTGTGGCCAACTTGGCTTCGCCGCTGTTTGGCGGTATCCCTGCCACAGGTGCCATCGCCCGTACCATGACTAATATTAATAATGGTGGTCGCACACCGGTAGCCGGTATTGTCCATGCTGCCGTGTTGCTGCTGATCTTCCTCTTCCTCATGCCGTTGGCACAGTACATCCCGATGGCCTGTCTGGCTGGTGTACTCGTCATCGTCAGCTACGGCATGAGCGGCTGGCGCTCGTTCTTCTCGATTATGAAGAACCCTAAGAGCGACGTCATCGTGCTGTGGGTAACGTTCCTGCTCACTGTCATCTTCGACCTGACCATCGCCATCGAGGTCGGACTCATCTGCGCCTGTCTGCTCTTCATGCGCCGTATGGCTGAGACGACCGATGTCAAGGTTATCAGCGACGAGATTAACCCCGCCGAGGAGGAGAGCGACTTCCAGCTTGGCAATCTCGAGCACCTTACCATTCCCGAGGGTGTCGAGGTTTATGAGATTAACGGTCCGTATTTCTTCGGAGCAGGTAATAAGTTTGAGGAAATCATGGGCGCGCTGGGCCGTGGCGGACGTCCCAAGGTGCGCATCATCCGTATGCGTAAGGTGCCTTTCGTCGACTCTACGGGTATCCACAACCTGACGAACCTCTGCCTGATGTCGCAGAACGAGGGTATTCAGGTAGTCCTCTCTGGCGTCAACGAGAAGGTGCAGGCTGTGCTCCACAAGGCTAAGTTCGACGAGATGATTGGTGCCGACAATATCTGCTCGCACATCAACATCGCCCTCGACCGTGCCCGCCAGTTAATCTGATTAATCGTAAAAAAGTGCAAGAAAATTTGTTTGTGTGGAAAAGTATTAGTAAATTTGCGCCAAATATCTAATTACTAACCCACACGACAATGATTCACAACCGATTACTATCAGTTAGAACAGCATTCTCGGCAGTCATGCTTGCCGCCTGCATCTGCGGGCAGGCTGCCAACGACAAGAAGAGCGTGACACAGGTCAACGAGACCGTTACCGTCGCCACGGCTACGGACTATACCGTCACATCGGCCACTCCTTTCGGCACCAACGGTGTCGTCAACATCGGGAATACCGATGCTGCAGTGCTTATCCTGGCAGCCGTGAAACCCTCTGCAGCCGCGAAACTGCTGTCTGCCCACGTGCAGATAGCCGGCGCACCAGCCAAAAACGGACAGAACTGCCAGGTGAAGCTCTACAACCGTGGCTGCATCATTCTGCCCTACGGCGACAGTACCAAACCATTGACGGTCTATTCAGAACAGAACTTCGGCGGTACGGCCGTGAATGACTTCGGGCTGGAGAACACCGGTGGATTCATGAACACGCTGACCGACGAGAAGCTGAACAACAAGATTCGCTCGTTCAAGCTGAAGCGCGGCTATATGGTAACCTTCTCGCTGCGTGCCAAAGGCTACGGCTACAGCCGCTGCTTCATTGCCGACGATGCCGACTTGGAGGTGGCCGAACTGCCTGCCGAACTCGACAGCAAGATTACGTCGTATCGCATCTTCAAGTGGTACGACACGGGAAAGCAGCAACTGGCAGCAGCCGACGGTGACTATTCTGCCTGTTCAGCCCTGAACGTCACGAGTACCTACACATGGGGCGTCGGAAGCAACATGGGACCCGACGTCGAGAGTGTGCCACAACATATCAAGGAGAACTGGCCTTCGCCAGCCGAACTGGGCAGTGCTACCTGGTCGCCGCACATGAAGACCAACAACGAGCCGCGTAATCCCGCCGACGACTCCCCTTGCGACCTGAATGCCATCCTCAATAACTGGGAGGACCTGATGGCTACCGGCATGCGCCTTTGCTCACCGTCGTCCTGGGACGGCAGCGACTACTGGAATGCGACGGGATTCCTGAGCGATTTCTTCAACGAGATTGACGCCCGCGGCTGGCGCTGCGACATTATTGACCTTCATGGCTATTGGGCTGAAGGGTCGTTCGACACCAACATCCCTAACTGGTACAATGCCTTCAAGCGCCCCGTCTGGGTGACCGAATGGGTGTGGGGCGCTTCGTGGAACAACAATGGCGCCTTTGCCTCAGGAGTCACCGAGGCGCAGAATGCTGCTGCCGTGAAGCGCATCTGTGAAAAGATGAACAGCCAGGACTTTGTGGAGCGTTACTACTATTGGAATGGCGAGCGCGATCCGTCAAGGATTTACAAGGACGGCAAGCTCACCGCTGCGGGTCAATACTATGCCACCATTAACTCCGGCCTTGGCTTCAAAAAGAAAAATGCCTACGTCCCCAAGGCTGTGGTGCGTGTACCTACGCTAGGAGGACAGTATACGGAGTCGACCCATACGACGAAGCTCTCATGGCGTGAACTGAGTGGTGAGTTGACAGCGCAGATGACGCTGGAGCGTCGCACGACAGCAAAGCCGGAATGGGAAGTGATAGAGACTTTCACCCCCAGCGAGGATCCTAAGCTCTACACTTATAATGATACAGAGGGCGGCTACGGCTGCGATTACCGTGTACACATCGTAGACTTTAAGGGCAGGAATATCTACTCTAACGTCCGTTCAATTCTGAATAACGAGGTTGTCTACCTCTATAACGTAGGTGCTGGACAGTGGCTTACCGGCGCTAACAACTATGGCACGAAAGCCTCGCTGACCCCCTATGGCGGTCTGAATGTGACTATGGGCTTCGACGATAGCGGCAACAGCACTATCGAAACCGGTATTAAGCGCGACGACAGCCATCACTATCTGAATGTTGACGGAGCGTCAGCATGGGTCGACCAGGCATTGGGTAAGTGGAAGGTCACTGAGGTTGGCGAAGTCGACGGACGTACGGCCTATACGCTGGCAATCAACGACAAGTACCTGCAATACGATGGTTCGAGTAGCGCATTGGTGCTTGGTACGGCTACGGATGCCAATGCCCAGTGGCTGAAAGTGTCGGAAGCCGAGCGCATGGAGATGCTTGCCGGTGCCACGAGCTCATCCTCCGTTGACGCAACGTTCCTCATTCCTGGCGCTTCGTTCAGCCTCTACGACAGCCGTAACGACAAGTGGACGGGCAGCCCCTCGCTCGGTGGCAAGCAGGAAAACTATTGTGCCGAGAAGTACAACACCACCTTTGATGTCAACCAGAAAGTGACAGCGATACTCCCTGTAGGCCGTTACCGCCTGTCGTTGCAGGGTTTCTACCGTAACGGCCCGTATGCAGGAGCCGCTACCAAGCATAAGAACGGCACCGAGAGCCTGAACGCTTTGTTCTATGCCGGAACAACCAACGTTCCCCTCCAGTCGATATTCACCGAGGCGGGCAAGCTGGATGTCGGAAAGACGACGTCGGGCATCAGCGGCAAGTTCCCCGACACAATGAGTGAAGCCTCCGACTACTTCACCGCCGGACTCTATGATAACAGCCTGAGCTTCTTGGTCAAGAACAGTTCGCAGGTGAATGTCGGTGTCAAGAAGACCGACGCTGTGGACAAGGACTGGACTATCTTCGACAACTTCCGACTGGAATACTTCGGCGACTTCAGCACCGCCACCGTTCCCACGCAGGCCATCGACGGCCAGCATTGGGCCACCTTCTTCTGTTCTTTCTGTGCCTACGAACTGCCAGAGGGGGCAACGGCCTATGTCCCCTCGCGTAGTGGTAACACACTGACGCTTCACGCCATTGGCAATGTGGTGCCAGGAGGCTATGCCGTCATTATTGTCAGTGACTATGCCGGTGATTTGCATTTGAATCGCACCTCCTATACGCCCGATGAAGAGACGACGGCTATCCTTCGCACCAGCGTACTGCGTGGCAACGACAACGATATGAAGACCTCTACCTACAAGAATCCCTATTCGTTAGGAAGTAAGGACGGCAAGTGCTTCTTCCTGCCTCATACCGCCCTCTCTATACCTTCGGAACGTGCGTTCACGACGATGTCGTCAGCTGTTGACGCTCTGTCGGTGGTGTTCGACTCGTCTGTAGACATCAGAAGCATCACGACCAGTATCGTCCCTGTTTCCGACGATGTGTATGACCTGCAGGGCCGTCGCGTCAGCACGCTCAAGAAGGGCGTCTATATCCAGAACGGCCGCAAGGTCGTAAGAAAGTAATCACGAATGGTCGTGAGAATATAATTTCGCGCCGTGAAATTTTACTTTCACGGCGCGAAAATTATTTCCGTTAATGTGTGGGGCGATTACTGCATATCGTAGACGACCTGCATGAGGCGTTTGCCCAGCTCGTCGGCTTCGGCCATCGTCTGCGCCTCACTATAGACGCGGATGATGGGCTCGGTGTTCGACTTGCGCAGGTGTACCCAACGGGTGGGGAAGTCGATCTTTACGCCGTCGATGTCGTTGACTACGGCATCGGGGTCTTTGGCGAACATCTCCTTCACCTTGACCAGGATAGCGTCGACGTCGGTCTCGGGTGTGAGGTCGATGCGGTTCTTGGCTATCTGGTAGTCGGGGAACGTGCGGCGCAGTTCGCTGACGGTGCAGCCCTTTTGTGCCAGCGATGACAGGAAGAGCGTGATGCCGACGAGGGCGTCGCGTCCGTAGTGGCTCTCGGGGTAGATGACGCCGCCGTTGCCTTCGCCGCCGATGACGGCGCCAACCTCCTTCATCTTCGTGGTGACGTTGACCTCGCCGACGGCAGCAGCTGTGTAGTGGCCGCCGTGACGTTCGGTGACGTCGCGCAGGGCACGAGTGGAGGAGAGGTTGGAGACTGTGGCGGGGACGGTGTCAGCGGGGGAACCGCTGACCACTGTATTAGCGAGGACGTAGTCGGCGACGGAGACGAGGGTGTATTCCTCGCCGAACATGGTGCCGTCTTCGCAGATGAAGGCGAGACGGTCAACGTCGGGGTCGACGACGATGCCGAGGTCGAAGCCGCCTTGACGCATACGTTCCATGATGCCTTGCAGGTTCTTCTCCAGCGGTTCGGGGTTGTGGGCGAACTGACCAGTGCAGTCGCCGTTGAGTATCTCGTAGTCGACGCCAAGAGCCTCGAAGAGCTGGGGCAGGATGATGCCGCCAACGGAGTTGATGGTGTCGGCGCAGACGCGGAAGTGGCGTTTGCGGATAGCTTCGACGTCAGCCAGACGCAGGTCGAGTACCGACTGGACGTGGCGCTGGTTCATCGTGTCGTCGAAGGTGACGTGTCCTAACTGTTCTACAGGAGCATAGTCGAAGTCCTCAGCCTCAGCTATGCGGAGCACCTCGGCGCCGTCTTCAGCCGTCAGGAACTCACCCTCGCTGTTGAGCAGTTTCAGGGCGTTCCACTGTGTGGGGTTATGCGAGGCGGTGATGATGATGCCGCCGTCGGCCTCGTGCCAGCGCACGGCCAACTCAGTCGTCGGCGTGGTGGCAAAACCGATGTCGATGACCTCGTAACCCATGCCGACGAGGGTGCCGCAGACGACGTCGCGAACCATAGGGCCTGAGATGCGTCCATCGCGTCCGACGACGAGCCTCCCCCGACCCCTCCGAGGGAGGGGAGTGCCTGCGGATTCTTGAGCCCCAACTTTGGATTGGTTTCCAATGAATGTGGCGTATGCCGTTGTGAACTTGACGATGTCTAACGGGTTCAGCGTGTCGCCCGTGTGTCCGCCGATGGTTCCGCGGATGCCTGAAATGGATTTAATAAGAGTCATATTGATTTACAATTTGACGATTTACGATTTACGATTTTTCGATTTGACAATTATCAATTTTCAATTAAAATTTTCACCTTCCCCGTTGGTAGGTGATGTCGTAGAAATAGGGGCGGACGTTGGCCTTGGCGTTGTTGGTCGTTCCCTGGGAGTGGGGGACGATGAGGCGCACGTGGGCCTTCTCGTCGGTAGCACTCGAAAGTCGTCCTAACTTGACGTATTGCAACGGAGCCAACCACGCCTCGGGCACGCTGGTGCCGTAGGTGGCGCACATCAGTCCGCGGCTCTCAGAGAAGTAGGCCGTGTAGGTGCTGCCTGTGCGGGTGACGCACATGATGTCGGGAGTGAAGACGTAGGTGCCCTCTAAGTTGTTGATGCTTGTGGTGTCGAGGATGGCCCGTTCGACGAATCGGCACAGGATGTTCATTGTCTCGCCGTCCTTGATGACCTCGCCGCTTCCTCCGTTGAGTATCTGCATGTAGACGCCACTCTTGTCGAGGATGACGAACTGTTTGTTGCCGATGGTCTTGTCGCCCTGTTCGTGGAACTGGTCTTCGCTGATGATGACGAAGCTGGAGTCGCTGATGAACTGCTCGATACCGTCGCGCTCGCGATTCTTCAGGTCGCTATAGGTCTCGTAGTCGTTACAGGCGACGGTGGCCAGCGTGGCTATCAGCGTAATGAGTGTATAGATGGTCTTTCTCATGAGGATGATAAAATATTTCGCGTGCAAAATTACGAATTAATCTGCAAACAGCCGCAATATTAGGCTACTTTAACAGCTTTTCGTAGGCGATGATGGCCTGCTGAGCCACTTTGACGGCCTCGTCGATAGAGCAGAAGAGACGTCCGCCCGAAGCGTTGAGGTGGCCGCCGCCGTTGAAGAAGTCGGCTGCCATCTTGTTGCAGGGGAAGTCGTCGACACTCCGTAGCGACACCCAGACGAGGTTGTCCTTCTCGGTATCCTCGCGGAGCGAGATGCTCAGCTTGTGGCCCTTGATCTGCAGCGGCATGTTCACCAGTCCCTCGGCGTCTCCCTTGACAAAGTGGAAGCGTCGCAGGTCGCTACGTCGCAGGGCGTAGTAGGAGGCGTGGCGCTCGGCGTCGACCACTAACCGTTCGTACATGACGAAGCCCGTCAGCCGCAGTCGGTTCTCTGAAAAGTTGTGGTAGACGTTGCGATAGATGCGGTCTTTGTTGATGCCCTTGGTCAGCAGCTGCGAGATGATGTAGTAGATAGCCGGGTCGCAGCTGTTGTAGGTGAAGCCGCCCGTATCGGTCATCATGCCGCAGTATATCGGCGTGGCGAAGTGCTTGGTCATCAGGTCGAAGGCACCCAACTGCCAGACGAGTCGGAAGACGAGTTCCGATGTCGACGAGGCCTCGGGATGGCTGACCGTCAGCACGGCGGGTACGTCGGGGCCGAGGTGGTGGTCGATGAGGACTTTCTTTGCGGGGGAGCCGCAAAGGGCGGACTCCATTTCGTCGACGCGGGCGGGGGTGTTAAAGTCGAGGCAGAAGACGAGGTCGGCAATCTTCAGCAGCAGGTCGGCCTGCTCGCGGTGTTTGTCGTAGCGCACTATCTTCTCAGTATTGGGCAGCCAATGCAGGTAGTCGGGATACTGGTCGGGCACGATGATGGTAGGCTCCTTGCCCTGTGTCTTCAGATATTCCGCCCATCCCAAGCAGGAGCCGAGTGCGTCGCCGTCGGCATTCTGGTGGCAGGTGATGATGATGTTCTGACTCTCGCCGATGAGCGTCTTCAGCTGTTCGAGTTGATCGTTGTTCAGTATGTCTTTTAGCATGATGTTATTCGTTTGGTGATAGGTAGTTGACCTGGCTCCGTCCCTGATAGCTGACCGTCTTCTGTCGTTCAAGGTATTGCATGGTAAGCTCCGACGTCGTCGTGTTCAGCACGGTGGGCGTTGAGCTTAGCGGCTCGCCTTTGTAGGTCGCTATCACGTAGGAGCTGGTCACTACGCGGTATGTTTTCTTGGGCTTTATCTTACTACCGTCGGCCATTGTCAGTTTGACGGCTGCAATATCGTTGTCGCCCTTCTTGACAAGTGTTACGTCGGCCTTCAGTCCGCTCAGGTGCGGGAATTTGTAGGTGTTCATCTGGCCATAGGTCATGATGAAGCGTTCCAACTCGCTGCCCGTCATTGTCAGCACGACGGCCTGACTGCCGTAAGGGTCGATTTCGAGCGCTTTCTTGACGGTGATGTCGCCAGCCTTCAGCCGTGTGACGCGTATGCCCTTGAAGTTCATGAGGGCCACGTCGGCCCCTGTCTCTGTCCTCAACGCGTCGCACACCATGGTACCTATCTCGTTACGCGACGTGAACGGCGTCTCGGCATGTGCCAGCACGCGTTTGAAGTATGGATCCGAGGTGAAAGTCTGAACCATCGCCTGCGCCACCTTGTTAGGGTGGGGGAACGTCCTGACGAGCAGGTATTCGGCCTGCTTCGCTACCACGTGGCCGCTGTCGACGGTCAGCGTGATGTGGACGGCACGTCCCAGTAGGTTACGGTTCTGGGTGACGAGCACGCCGTTGTGCAGCGGCTCCTCCTCAGAGAGCTGACGATGGCTGTGGCCACCGATAATCAGGTCCAACCACGGGTTCTCCTCGGCTATCCTGAGATCCTCCTGATAGCCCACGTGCGACAGCAGGATGGTGGCGTCGCATTGCTCGGCGAGCCATTGGTGGCGCTTGACGGCCTCGAAGGGCGACGAGAACCTGAGTCCCCGCAACAAGTCGGGGTGAGCGTCGGGCGTACCGCGTTTGTTCAGCTGTATGGCACCTGTCACGCCCACCTTCAGTCCCTCGACGTCGAACACCTGGTAGGGTAGGGCGCTGATGCCCGTCGAGTCGTCAATCTCGATGTTGGCGCAGATATAGCGGAAGGCCGACAGACTGCAGAGCCGGGGTAGCGAGAAGTCGTCGAACTCATGGTTGCCAATAGCTGAGGCGTTGAAGCCCGCCAGGTTCATCAGAGCCACCATCGGCAGTCCCGACGGCTGGAATTTGTCGTTGATGGGGTCGCCTGTGCGGTTGTCGCCCGCCGAGAACACCAGCAGACCGGGGTAGAGTGTTCGCAAACTGTCGATGATGCCTACCAGCTGAGGCATTGCCTCGATGGCGGCATGTGTATCGTTAACTGCCAAGATGTGGATATCGCGTTTCTGCGCGTACACGGCTGTTATCCATACCGTGAGCAGACAAAGCAAAAAACCTCTATTGACTTTCGTTGTTATCATACAAATGTGTATTAATATAAAATCAGGGAGTCACACAGCGGCTCCCTGATCTCAATTTGTTGTAGTCGATAGGGGAATCGAACCCCTATGCCAAGATTGAGAATCTTGTATCCTAACCATTAGATGAATCGACCAACATTTCAAAGATGCAGTCGCAGAGAAATCCCCTCGGTTGCGGAAGGAGGGGGATTCGAACCCCCGGTACGGGAACCCGTACGGCAGTTTAGCAAACTGCTGGTTTCAGCCACTCACCCATCCTTCCTTAAGGACTCTGGAGTTCGAAACCGTGGGGTTATCTCCTTGATTGCGGGTGCAAAGGTACGAAGTTTTTTTTATTCCTCCAAATCTTTTGCCGTTTTTTTTCGGAAAAAGTTTTATTTAGTTGGTTTTAGTTGCTTTTGAAGGCTATCACACGCGTTAATTGGTCGTCCAGGTAGTAGGTATCGCTGAATTCCACGCCATAGATGGTGTAGGCAATGCGTGCCACATAGAGTTTGCCGCCGATGGAACCTTCTGCATATTTGATGGGTTTCTTGTAGCGCTGTATCGTGTCGGCATTGGCACGCATGGCGAGGATGACGGAGTCGTTGATGACGTTGGTGGAGTCGAACTTCACGATGCTGATGTCGCTCCGTGCCGACGGTTCAGCGACGTGCTGGTCAACGAATTCCTGGACGACGGTCTTAGCCTGATGCTGCTGTCCACACGAGGCGAACAGCAGCATGGCTATACCTATTATTATATATAATGAGCGACGCATTACTTCTGAGGTATTTGCTTGAGAATAGCCAGCAGATGATCCCAAACCATCTGGACGGTGGGTATGTGCAGACGTTCGTCGGGCGTATGGACGAATCGCAGCGTCGGGCCGAAGCTCACCATATCGAGGTTGGGATAGCGCTCTGAGAATAGGCCGCACTCCAGACCGGCATGGATACCGCGAACGATGGGCTGCTTGCCGAACAGCTGCTTGTAGGTGTCGACGACAATCTGCGTCAGCTTCGAGTCGGCGCGCATCTTCCAGGCGGGGTAGCCGTCGCTGCTGACGGCCTTGGCACCAGCCAGTTCGAAGACAGCCTGAATCGTGGCACACATATTGTCGAGGTTCGACATCACGTTTGAGCGCTGGCTCGACAAGATATTGATTTCTGTCTCTGTGGTGTGGATGCTGGCGATGTTCGACGACGTCTCGACCATACCTCCGAGGGCCTCGTCCTGACAGATGGCGTAGATGCCGTTGTCGACAGCCTGGATGGCCCAGACGAAGTTACGGGCAACAGCAGGGTCGATGACCGTCTGGGCATCGGTGCTCTCCATGAGCCACTGCATCTGGGTGTCGGTAACGTGGAACTCGTCCTCGACTTCAGCTGCGAAGATGTTCCAGTCGGCACGTACGTTCTCTTTCACGTCGTTGGGTACGGCGATGATGAACTCACCGTCGCGGGGAATGGCGTTGTGGAGCTTGCCGGAGTGGAACTGTGCCAGGCGCACGCCCTCGTAGCGGCGCATGGTCTGGAAGAGGAAGCGGCCGAGCACCTTGATGGCATTGGCGCGCTTCTTGTTGATGTCGTCGCCAGAGTGTCCGCCAACGAGACCCTTCAGCTGTCCGCGCATGAAGAACGAGCCTGCGGGGGCGTCCTCGCGCTGGAAGGTGAACTGTGCCTGCGTGTTACGACCACCAGCGCACGAGACGAAGATCTCGCCCTCGTCCTCAGAGTCGAGATTGATGAGGTAGTCGCCTGTCATGAAACCGGCCTTCATGCCTTCGGCACCCGTCAGGCCTGTCTCCTCGTCGCGCGTGAAGACACACTCGATGGGGCCGTGCTCTACGTCGTCAGAGTCGAGGATGGCCAGTTCGATGGCGCAGCCGATGCCGTCGTCAGCACCTAAGGTGGTGCCCTCGGCGGTCAGCCACTCGCCGTCGATATAGGTACGGATAGGGTCGTTGTCGAAGTCGAACTCTACGTCGACCAGTTTGTCGCACACCATATCCATGTGGCTCTGCAGGACAACCGTCCGGCGGTTCTCGTAGCCGGGAGTGGCAGGCTTGCGTATGATGACGTTGCCCGTCTCGTCGACCTTTGTGTCGAGTCCGCGGCTCTCGCCCCAGTTCTTGAGGTATTCAATCATTTTCTCCTCGCGCTTCGACGGGCGGGGAATCTCATTAATCTTGGCAAATTGTTCGAAGACAACTGCCGGTTTCAAATCTTTTTTTTCCATAGTTTCGGTTTATTTGTGCTTCTGATAATATTCCAGTGCTAACTGAACGTTCTTGATGATGGCGTCCGACGAGAAGGTAGCCCCAGTCACGCCGTCGACCTTCTGTGTAGCGGCGTCCTTCACCTTCAGACCGTCCCATTTGTTCAGCAAAGCTTTCTTGACACGAGCCATATACTTGGGCGTCTCCTGATTCTTCAGAAACTCAACCTTCTCCACCTTGTTCTTCTTGATGTAGACCTTGACGGGAGTCGTGCTGACGTAGCCCTGTACGTCCTTGCCCAGCGTTGTGGTGTTGACCACATACATACCGTTCTCCTTCGTCATAATCTCATCGTCTTTCTGGCCGGCACTGATGAGGGTGACGGTCAGAGCGAGCAGTGCCAATGCACCAAAAATGCTTTTTTTCATATCGGTTCGTTATTTTTTTTATAAGTACTTACTTGTTGTCTTTGACGTCAATTTCCTTCGTTGGTTTAATCACGCGACGGCCCAGGGCCGTGTGATCTGTTTTGCCGTTAGCGGCAGCAATCATACACCATACTGGTGTATATAACGTGTGCAAAGGTACGCATTTTCCGTTAAACGTCAAAGGTTTTACGAAACTTTATGATAATTCTCACAAGGTGTCGGATAGTCAACAATGATTATTCAATACATCTGTCGCCTGATTATCCAAAAGTAGGTGACACCTCTTACACCTGGCACTTAACTGCTTGAAAATCAATGCCTGTCTTTCCGGACTTAGTCACACCTAAAGTCGCACCAGTGGTGACACCAGGGTATCATGCCCGCCCGTGAAACATTTGCGAGAGGCCGTGAGATTTTTCTGAGAGGCCGTGAAATTTTTGCGAGAGGCCGCGAAATTTTCTGCTTTGGCGTGAAACATTTTGTGAGTGGTTGGTGCGACACTTGGTGTGGGTATTGGTGTGGGTATTGGTGCGACCATTGGTGTGGGTAAACTCTTCGCTAAACTGCTGATAATCAGTGGTTGGTGTGAGAGGTGTCAGCAAACAGCAGTTTGGCATGTAGGTAGCGTGCTCGGGGGAATTGCTATGGGCTTATAGGGGTGAGGGAACAATAAATAGTGGGTAAAAACACACTTTTTAGTTAAATTGTTTGGCTATATGAGAAAAAAATCGTTATTTTGCAAAAGTTTTTCAAAATCATTCATTAAAAAGCTAATTATTATGAAGAAGATTTTTACTGCTATTGTAGCAATGATGCTGGCTGTGCCTTCATTTGCACAGTTCGCCAGCGGTGGTTTCGAGCTTGACAAGCAGAACGTTTATTATGGTGCACGTTTCGGTCTTTCCCTCGGTACTCTGAGCGGTGATACGAATTTCGGACAGAGTGACTTGAGTGGCATGAAGGCTGGCTTCACGCTTGCCGGTATCATCGGCCTGCGTCTCTCTCAGAGTGCTCCTGTGTTCTTGGAGAGTGGTCTCTACTACACCCAGCGCGGTGGTAAGGACGGCAAGCTCACGGCAGATTTGAACTGTTTGGAGATTCCCATCCTGGTGAAGTACGGCATTAAGGCTACCGACGATATTGCAATCCTGCCCTTTATCGGCCCCTATTTTGCCCTCGGCATTGCCGGCGACTTGGAGTATGAGAAACTGAATGCTGCAACAAATCAAACCGAAAAGATGAAGGAAAGTGTCTTTGATCATTTCCTCAATCGTAATGATATGGGCTTCAAGTTAGGTTGTGGCTTGGAGTACAATATGCTTTATCTGGAAGTTGCCTATCAGCTTGGCGTCACCAATATTGCCGACGACGACGACTTCTCTATTCACGCTAACCAACTGTCCATCAACTTCGGTGTGAACTTCTAAGACTTTTCTGTTATATTACAACAATAAACTCCCGCACGTAGTCTTGACGACTGGTGCGGGAGTTCTTATATACGAGAAAAACTAACTATGCTAAGAAAGTGTCGCGCTCGTCGGGCTTGTAGGCCTTGTTGTTGTCGAGCACGTAAATCTGCAGGTCGCTGAAATAGCCCGTTGTCTGCAGCTCTTTCAGTTGCGACTTTGCCAGTTCTTCGTCGTTAAACTCCTTGGCGCTGGCCAGATGGTTAGTAAACTCCAACTTCTTCTTCTCTGTGTCGAGCACTGAGATCCACTCGTCTTTAAGACGGTCACCGATTACGAATTTTTTCATAGTTTTTAAGTAGTTTGCTTTTTATTTATTGACGCTGCAAAGGTAAGCATAATCTTCGTTGGTTGTAGCGTTTCGCGTCAAAAAAATCGTGCAAACGTTTGAGTATTTGCGGGCTTACAGTCCCAGTTCCTGTTTCAGGAAATGAGCAGTGAATCCCCGGTTGCTCAAGGCTACCTCTTCAGGCGTGCCCACCGTCAGTATCTCGCCTCCGCGCCGACCGCCTTCAGGTCCCAGGTCGATAATCCAGTCGGCCTGACGGATGACGTCGAGGTTGTGCTCGATGACGATGACGGTGTTGCCGCGGTCTACCAGTCGGCGCAGCACCTGCATCAGTATGCGGATGTCCTCGAAATGCAGTCCCGTCGTTGGCTCATCGAGAATGTAGAGTGTTTTGCCAGTATCCTTCTTCGACAGTTCGGTGGCCAGTTTGACACGCTGGCTCTCACCGCCGGAGAGGGTGGTGGAGGGCTGCCCGAGTTTGATGTAGCCCAGACCGACGTCCTGTATGGTCTTGATTTTGCGCAGGATGTCGGGTACATTCTCGAAGAACTCCACCGCCTGGTTGATGGTCATGTCGAGTACGTCGGCAATCGATTTTCCCTTGTAGCGCACCTCTAAGGTCTCGCGGTTGTAGCGTTTTCCGTGACACTCCTCACAGGGCACCTGGATGTCGGGCAGGAAGTTCATCTCGATGGTCTTGTAGCCGTTGCCGCCGCAGGCCTCGCAGCGTCCGCCCTTGACGTTGAACGAGAAGCGTCCCGGCTTATAGCCGCGAATCTTGGCCTCGGGCAGTCCGACGAACAGCGTGCGGATGTCGCTGAACACGCCCGTATAGGTGGCGGGATTGGAGCGGGGCGTACGTCCCAACGGACTCTGGTCGACGTTCACCACCTTATCTATATATTTTAGCCCCTCAATGCTGTCGTAGGGCATCGGACGCTTCAGCGAACGGTAGAAGTGCTGGCTGAGGATGGGCTGCAAGGTCTCGTTGATGAGCGTCGACTTGCCAGAGCCCGATACGCCTGTGACGAGAATGAGCTTGCCTAATGGAAATTCCACGTCGACGTGTTTCAGGTTGTTGCCGGTGCACCCCTTCAAAAGGAGCTTCGCTCCAAATGATGAATGAGGAATGGTGAATGAGGAATTAGAATGATTAAATGAAGAAATGGCTTCCGACGATGTAGGCGCAGCCTCATTTAAACATTTCTCATTTTCATTCATCATTTCTGATTTCTCATTTCTCATTTGCCCGTTAAGATAACGGGCTGTCAACGTATCCGCCTTCATCATCTCTTCGGGTGTTCCTTGGAACACCACCTCGCCGCCTTTGCGGCCAGCCCGCGGGCCGATGTCGACGATGTAGTCGGCGGCCAGCATCATGTCGCGGTCGTGTTCTACGACGATAACCGTGTTGCCCAGGTCGCGCAGTTCCTTCAGCGAGCGGATGAGACGCTCGTTGTCGCGCTGGTGCAGGCCTATCGACGGCTCGTCGAGAATGTAGAGCACGTTGACCAGCTGCGAGCCTATCTGCGTGGCCAGGCGGATGCGCTGACTCTCGCCACCCGAGAGCGAGGCCGACGGGCGGTTCAGGGCCAAGTAGTCGAGGCCTACTTCGAGCAGGAAGTCCAGACGCGTGCGTATCTCTTTGAGTATCTCGGTGGCTATCTGCCGCTGCTGGTTGTCCAGATGTTCTTCGGCTTGGTCAAGCCACTCTCGCAGTTCGCTGATGTCCATCGAGGCCAGCTCTGAGATGTTCTTGTCCCAAATCTTGTACGACAGGGCCTCGCGGTTCAGTCGCTGACCGTGACAGACGGGGCATTGCACTTCGGCCATGAACTGGTCGGCCCATTTCTGTCCTGCGGCAGAGTCGTCGTTTTCCATCACCTGACGCAGGTACTTGATGATGCCGTCGAAAGCCACGAAGTAGTCGCTTGACGTATGTACCAGTTCCTTGTCGATGCGGACATTCTCCAACGACCCGTAAAGCACCTCTTGGAGCGCCTCGTCTGGCAATTCTTCGATGGGCGTTTTCAGATTGAAGTCGTACTTCTTCAAGATGGCATCAATCTGCCAAAAGATCATCTGGTTCTTGTACTTTCCCAACGGAACGATGCCTCCTTCGTAGATGCTCTGTTTGCGGTTGGGAATGACTTTCTCCAGGTCAATCTCGTTGATGATACCCAGACCCTTGCAATGAGGACAAGCCCCTTGGGGAGAGTTGAATGAAAAGTTGTTAGGCGCTGGTTCACTGTAACTTATGCCTGACGTGGGACACATCAGACGCTTGGAGAAAAACTTAAGCCCACCCCCGACCCCTCCCGAGGGGAGGGGGGATTTGGTTACATCTAAGATCATAATGAGACCGTCACCCTGCTTCATGGCGATACTGACTGATTTCTTAAGCCGCTCTTCTCCCCCTCCTTGGGAGGGGGTGGGGGGGAGGCTCAGCTTGTCAATCACCACTTCAATGTCATGACTCTTGTAGCGGTCGACCTTCATGCCCTGGGTTATCTCCATCATCTCGCCGTCGACGCGGATGTTCAGATAGCCCTTGCGGCGCATCGACTCGAACAGTTCACGGTAGTGACCCTTGCGGCTGCGAACCAGTGGTGCGAGCAGGAGGATGCGCCGCTCGGCATAGTTGTGCTGTATCATCTCGATGATACGCTCCTCGGTGTACTTCACCATCGGCTCGCCCGTCAAGTAACTGAAAGCCTTACCGGCACGGGCATAGAGCAGTCGCAGGTAGTCGTAGATTTCTGTGGTGGTGCCTACGGTAGAGCGAGGGTTCTTGTTGGTGGTCTTCTGCTCGATGCTGATGACGGGCGAGAGTCCTGTTATCTTGTCCACGTCAGGACGCTCCAGACCGCCAAGGAAGTTGCGGGCATAGGCAGAGAATGTCTCTATATAGCGTCGCTGACCTTCGGCATAGATGGTGTCGAAGGCCAGACTCGACTTACCGCTGCCGCTGAGTCCGGTGATGACCGTCAGCGAGTGGCGGGGAATCTCTACGTCGATGTTTTTCAGGTTGTGGACGCGGGCACCGATAACCTGTATCTTCTCTTCCATGAATCGTCAGTTTCCTGTAGATGAATTGTTTGTGGTCGAGTCTTGATCGTAGCCCCTCAGCAGGTTGATGTCGCGCTTGATGTTGTATTCGCGACCGTCGGCACCCTTAGCTTTTACCAGCACGAAGTAGACACCCTCCTTGACGGGAGAACCTTTGTAGTTGCCGTCCCATCCCTGCGACACGTCCGTCCACTCATACAACTTCTGTCCCCAGCGGTTGAAGATATAGGCATGGAACTCCACAATGCTTTTATAGCCGTCGGGCTGCTTGGCGCGATAGATGTCGTTGATGCCGTCGCCGTTGGGCGAGAAGGCATTTGGAAATTCCAGTTTGCTTTCGCTGATGTTCACTTCAATGCTCTTGTCTGCCAGCTCGGCGCCGCTGTCCGTCAACTTTGTCTTTAGAGTTATGACAAAAGTCCCCGACTCCATAAACCTGTAAGATGTGTCCTCTTCGTAACGTACCAATAGCTCCTCTGTGGCTCCTTTCTTGCTGAAGTGCCACTCGTAGGCAGGCGTGTGGTCGCCCATTCCCGTGGGATTGGCTCTGAAACTCACCTCGAGTGGTGCCTGTCCGGAAATGTTCTCCCACTTATCTACCGTTCCCTGTTCCGTTAAATAGGAGGCCGTAGGTTCTACACTCTGGGCAGCAACTGCTGTCGAGAGCGACCCAATTATGACTATTAAAATGTCTCTTAATCTCATGTTGCCATTGAATTTGGTGGCAAAGATACAAAAAATAATGAAAAAGGTTGAAAGTGCCGCGCTTTTTTTGTAATTTTGCAGCGTTAAAACAGAAAATTGACAAATGAAACGTATATTTAAGTGTGTTTTATTGGGCTTTTTGATGGCTTTCTCTACAGAAACGGCTTTCTGTCAGACGCAGAAGTATCGTGAGATTCACAAGGTGAAAAAGAAGGAAACCATCTTCGGCATTGCCCGCCAATATGGTATTACGATTCAGGATCTGGTCGATGCCAATCCGGAGATGAATACGCCTGGCTACGAACTGAAGAAGGACAGCTATATCGCCATTCCCTATCCTAAATCGCAGACAAGTTCAGCTGAGCCGGCTGCGGCACCTGTCAGTACGCCAGCTCAGTCAAAGACTGTTGCTGCCAAGTCGCGTGGCAAGGGCGATCCTATCAGGCTGGGCGTGATGCTGCCTTTGCACGACATTAATGGCGACGGACGGCGTATGGTAGAGTACTATCGTGGCATATTAATGGCTTGCGATAGTTTGAAGAAGATGGGCATCTCCGTAGACGTACATGCCTGGAACACACCTGATAGCGAACCCATTACTCCGATATTGCGTGAGAAGGCAGCCCGTGAGTGCGACCTCATCGTGGGGCCTCTTTACTCGAAGCAGATGGCACAACTATCGGACTTTGCCACAGAGAATGACATTCGTCTCGTCATACCTTTCTCTATCAATGCGCCGCAGTTGCAGACGAATCGTAACATTTTCCAGGTTTATCAGGCACCTAGCGCCGTTAATGAAGCGATGATAGAGCAGTTCATGAAGCGGTTTGCTAATTACCATCCCGTCTTTATCGACTGCAACGACTCCACAAGTACGAAGGGCAGTTTTACCTTCGGACTGCGCCGGAAACTCGATGCCAGAGGCATGGAATACGGACTGACCAACCTGAAATCGTCAGAGGCTAATTTTGCCAGAGCTTTCAGCAAGACTATGCCCAACATCGTGATCCTGAATACGGGACGTTCGCCGGAACTGAACGTGGCTATGGCTAAGCTGAACGGTATGACGGCGACATACTCCGGCCTGAAGATTACTCTGCTCGGCTATACTGAGTGGTTAATGTACACTAAGTATCAGTTGGATAATTTCTATAAGTTCAATGCCTATATACCATCCACATTCCACTATACACCGCTGACGTCGAATACGCTCCGCTTCCAGCAGAAGTATCGTGCCAATTTCCATCAGGACATGATGCAGTCGTTGCCCCGTTTTGCCATTACAGGCTTCGATCACGCCATGTTCTTCCTGCAGGGCTTCTACCGTTTTGGTAATGACTTCACTGGAGCACCGGGTCTGTTGGGGTATGATCCCATTCAGACACCGCTGAGGTTTGAGCGCGTGGGTAATGGTGGAATGCAGAATAAGACAATGGTGTTTGTGCATTATATGCCGGAACATCGTATGGAAATTGTTAATTTCTGAGTATGAGACATAGATTCCTCTTATTATTAGCGGGGCTTTTCTGTGAACTCAGTATAACAGCACAGATAGGTGAGTATCGCAATGAGTTTGCCGTTGGCATCAATGGCGGCGTATCGATGAGTACCGTCGCCTTTACGCCGGAGATTCCTCAGAACCAGCTGTTAGGCAAGACATTCGGCATCACTCTCCGCTATAATGGCGAGAAGTATTTTAAGAGCATCTGCTCGCTCGTGGCTGAGGTCAACTATACGCAAATGGGTTGGAAGGAGCGCATTTGGGATGTTAACGATCAGCCAGTCATCAACGCACAGACAGGTTTGGCTGAGGAGTACTCGCGTGTTGTCAACTATATACAGGTTCCTTTTTTTGCACGTTTAGGATGGGGACGTGAGCGCCAGGGATTGCAGGCATACTTCCAGATAGGTCCGCAGTTAGGCTACTATCTCAATGAGAAGACAGAGGCTAATTTCGACTTGGATCATCCCAACACGACTGACCGTGTGTCGCACATCTCAGGACCAGATATCGGAACAGTACACTTCTCGAATATGTACCACATGCCTATCGAGAACAAGTTAGACTATGGTATCGCTGCCGGTTTGGGTGTGGAACTGTCGTTGCGCCACGTAGGACATTTCTTGGTAGAGGGGCGTTATTACTTCGGTCTGGGGAATATCTACGGCAACACCAAGCGCGACTATTTCGCCAAGTCCAACTATCAGGGCATCTATATTAAGGCCGCCTATCTGTTGGATGTCATTCAAAGCAAAAACCCTAAAATTAAATAAGTTATGTTTGAAAACCAACCTAAAGGACTTTATGCGTTGGCATTGGCCAACACAGGTGAGCGCTTCGGTTACTACACGATGCTCGCCGTCTTTGCACTCTTCCTGCGTGCTAACTACGGACTCGACGCCGGCTGGGCGGGCGAGATCTACAGCGACTTCTTGATGCTGGTCTACTTCCTGCCCATCGTGGGCGGCTGGCTGGCCGACCGCTTTGGTTTTGGCCGCATGGTGACCATCGGTATCCTGATTATGTTTGCCGGCTACCTGCTGCTCTCCGTTCCCTTGGGAGGCGATACGGTGGCGCTGGTCGTCATGCTTGCTGCCCTGGTGCTCATCGGACTGGGTACGGGCTTGTTCAAGGGTAACCTCCAGGTGATGGTGGGCGACCTCTACAACGACCCGAAGTATGCCGGACAGCGCGACTCTGGCTTCTCTATCTTCTACATGGCTATCAACATCGGTGCCCTGTTTGCTCCGACGGCTGCCGTGAAGATTATGGAGTGGGCACAGCAGAACCTCGGCTCGTCGGTGAACGACTCTTACCATTTCGCCTTTGCTGTGGCTTGCGCGTCGCTCATTCTGTCGATTGCCATCTACTACATCTTCCGCGGCACCTTCCGCCATGTGGAGGGCGGAACGAAGAAGGCTGGCGCTCAGGTTGAAGTTGAGGAACTGTCGAAGGAAGAGACGAAGGCTCGTATCGTGGCCCTCTGTCTCGTCTTTGCCGTGGTCATCTTCTTCTGGATGGCCTTCCACCAGAATGGTCTGTCGCTGACATATTTTGCCGACGAGTTTACAGCTAAGAGCTCTACAGGTGTTGAGGGTATGGCCTTCAACGTGTGGAACCTTGTCTGCATTATCTTTATTGTCTATGCCCTCTTCTCGCTGTTCCAGTCGAAGACGGGCAAGGGTAAGGCTGCTTCGGCAACGCTCATCCTGATATCCTTAGCTTTCTTGTTCCTCCAGTATGACGCTACAAAGGGTGAGATAGTGGCCGTCTCGGCGCCTATCTTCCAGCAGTTCAACCCCTTCTATGTGGTGGCGCTGACGCCAGTATCCCTGGCCATCTTCGGCTCGTTAGCCAAGAAGGGCAAGGAGCCCTCTGCACCGCGTAAGATTGCCTATGGTATGGTGGTGGCCGGTCTGGCTTACTGCCTGATGGCTGTTGCTTCGTTCGGTCTGCCGATGCCTCAGACCACTGTCGGTCCCGATGGTGAGGAGGTGGCTGTCCACATGGCCGACGTGACGCCGCAGTTGCTGATCTATACCTATCTTATTCTGACCTTTGCTGAGCTGCTGCTCTCGCCGATGGGCATTTCGTTCGTCTCGAAGGTGGCTCCCCCGAAGTATAAGGGTCTGATGATGGGCGGTTGGTTTGTGGCTACCGCCATCGGCAATAAGCTGGTCGGCGTGGGTGGCTACCTGTGGGGTAACATTCCCCTCTGGGCTGTTTGGACTGTCTTCATCGCCCTCTGTCTTGTCTCGGCCATCTTCATGTTCTCTATCATGAAGCGACTGGAGAAAGTATGCTAAGCTTTATCCCGTTTATAGTACTCATTGCACTTATCACGTGTTGCGTTGCCGTCTTCGGTAACGCAACGCTTGACGGTGCCTCTCAGGTGTCGCTGTTAGTGGCCTCTGCCGTGAGCGTGCTCATCGGCCACTTCTCGAAGCGGGTGACGTGGGAGGAGTTGGAACGGGAAATCACGGCAAAGATAGCCACCTGTACGCCTGCGGTCATCATCCTGTTGCTGATAGGTGCCATTGGCGGTACGTGGATGGTGTCGGGCATCGTGCCGACGATGATTTATTATGGTATGCAGATCCTGCGGCCAGAAATTTTCCTCGTCAGCAGCAGCCTGCTCTGCGCGCTGGTCAGTCTGATGATTGGCTCGTCGTGGACGACTGTCGCCACCATCGGTGTGGCGCTGATGGGTATCGGCAAGGCTCACGGCTTCGACGACGGTTGGATAGCAGGCTCCATCATCACCGGCGCTTACTTCGGCGACAAGCTCTCGCCGCTCTCCGATACGACAGTGCTGGCCTCCAGCGTCTCGGGCGTACCACTTTTTACCCATATCCGCTATATGATGTACACCACGGTGCCTACGTTCTGCCTGTCGCTGACCATCTTCTTGGTGGCCGGTCTGACGATGACCGTCGAGGGACAGGGTACCGTCGGTGAGTTTATGGAAGGTCTGCAGCACACCTTCGTCATTTCGCCGTGGCTCCTGTTGGTGCCCGTGTTGACAGGTATCATGATTGCCCGCCGGTGGCCGTCGATGGTGGTGCTCTTCTTCTCTATTCTGCTGGCTGTCTTCGTGGCTTTGACGGTACAGTCGCACCTTGTCCATCAGATAGCCGGTGATGCGGGTGGTGCCCTGTTGTCCTCGTATAAGGGTATGATGCAGGTGTGCTATGGTGCTACAGCCATAGCGACAGGCGTGCCGATGCTTGACGAACTGGTTCATACGAGCGGTATGGCGGGAATGATGCCTACCATCTGGCTCATCATCTGTGCCCAGACGTTTGGTGCCGCCCTGACGGCAACGGGACAGCTGCGCGACCTGATGCACCTCGTATTGCGCTTTGCTCGCGGTACGGCGTCGCTTATTGCCTCGACGGTGGGCTTTGGTGTCACGTGTAATATTGTTCTGGCCGACCAGTACCTGTCAATCATGCTGTCCAGTTCTATGTTCAAGGATACGTTCCAGGAGCGCGGCTATGAACAGCGACTGCTGAGCCGGTCGTGCGAGGATAGCGCCACGGTGACGTCCGTGCTCGTGCCGTGGAACACCTGTGGACTGACGCAGAGCACCGTCCTCGGCGTGGCTACGCTAACCTATCTGCCCTACTGTTTCTTCAATCTGTTGTCGCCTGTAACCAGTATCGTTGTAGCTGCTACAGGTTGGAAAATCAAGAAATTAGAAATTAGGAATTAGAAATTATGATTACTTCTATAGGCGGTTTGTGGCGGCGGGTGATAGGGTCGGCTGGAAGGACTTGCATGGTAATCATCATTTCTCATTTCTCATTTCTCATTCCTCGTTCGTCTGCTGCGCAGACGTTGACGTTAGTCGAATTGAACTGCGAGAACCTTTTCGACTACCGCCACGATGATGGGAAGGATGACACGGAATATCTGCCCGAAGCCACACGCCGTTGGACGAAGCGTCGCTATTGGCGCAAACTGAATAACATTGCTCAGGAGTTGTTGTCTACCCGTGATGACGGAATACCTGATTTGATAGCATTGTGTGAGGTGGAGAATGATACCGTTATGCATGACCTGACAGAGAGGTCGTTGTTGCGTAATGCCAACTATGGCTACATGATGACTTCGTCGCCCGACCGTCGTGGTGTTGATGTTGCCCTGTTATACAGTCATTACACTTTTATGCCTATCCGCCACCATAGTATCACTATAGAGCCTGTCAAAGGAATGAGACCTACGCGAGACATCCTTTATGTAGCAGGTCAATTGGTTTGTGGAGATACACTTCACGTCTTTGTCGTTCACGCTCCAAGCCGCTATGGTGGTGAGCGATATAGCCGTCCGTTTCGTGAGGCTGTTGCCAGCCGATTGTGTGATGCCGTAGATTCTGTTTATGCTGTTTCTTCCGATGCCCGCATACTGGTAGCTGGTGATTTTAACGAAGATGCTGATGGAAAAGTCATGCAAAGCATCTGTCAACAGCACCGACTGAGGAACCTTACGAAAGATGCCTGTGGCATGAATGGTGTCAAAGGTACATATCGCTATAAAGGCAAGTGGGAAAGCATTGATCATATCCTTGGGTCGCGTTCTATGCATATTGCGGTTGACAGTGTCTATATCCATGCCCCTCAGTTCTTGCTGGAAGCAGAGGAAAACTATGGGGGCTACCATCCTCGTCGTACCTATAACGGTATGCGCTATCAACCAGGTTACAGCGATCACCTGCCATTAGTGGCTCGTTTCAGACTATAATCAAAGAAATACATCATGAGCAGAAAGAGACTTTTAGTTTATTTATTCCTGTTTGCGATCATATTATGTGGCTCATTCAACGTATGGGGGAGCAATGATGTGTTTTCCATAGCAACACTTAATGTTGACGGTCTGCCTTCGAAAATCCTCTTTATAGAGTCTAATCCAAATGGTCCCGGAACATCAGGAACAAATGCCATTAGCCGCTATCTCTGTGATAAGGGGTACGACATCATAGGTGTACAGGAAGACTTCAATTATGATTGGGAGTTACATTCCTTCCTCGATGCGGAATATGACTGTGGAATGTGGCAAGGTGACATCAGTTTTAGCGGGCTTAGCTGGTTGATTTGGAATACTAAATTTGAGACCGATGGCTTGCGTGTTTTTTGGCGGAAAGAGCACACTTTGGAACATGAGGAAGCAGTAGCTTGGTATGACAGTTATGGGCGTACCAGTAATTGTTGGGATGATATGGTGACGAAGGGGTTCCGACGGTGTGAGATGACACTTGCTGGAGGGCAGCGTATCGTGGTTTACAATATGCATATGGATGCCAGTACATCTCATGATGAAGCCAACGGTGATGATGGTGGTGACCGTGATGCCCGCAGAAGTCAGTGGCGTCAGTTGTGTGCATATGTGTTGGAACGTCTCGACGAGCGTCCTATTCTTTTGATTGGGGATATGAATAGTCTTTATTCGCGCGATGAAATCCAAATGCTCTTCATCGACCCTGTCAATGCGACAGGCCATCATAGAGTGTATGATGCCTGGGTCGAGGATAGCCGTCAGGGCGTTTTCCCTCCATATACTGGTCAGGATCGTTTTGCTGCTTTTGCTATGGGTGAGACATTCGATAAGATTCTCTATATCCTTCCTACTTCCGGTCAGCGATTAGAGCAACTCTCGTATAAGTTGGAGAATAGCGACTATGTCGGTGATGACGGTACACCATTAGGTGACCATTTCCCTGTCTCTGCATTGTTTAAGTTCGTTGATACGCCACCTTCTTCTATCGTTCACCCGATGGCTGAACAAGAGGAAATAATCTATGATGTCAGTGGGCGTCAGCACTCTTCTTTAAAGAAAGGGCTTCGTATCAAAAAAACAAAAGAAGGCCGGATTCGCAAAGTTATTCAAGCGTATAAATAATCCAAGTTTTAGCCATACCGGTATCCAAAAGATGATATTGCTGGCGTAATGTTCTTCTCGGCCACCTACCACGATGTCGAGACGGCCAAGCGTATTACCGACAAGCACCATTTCACATGGACGCACCTCGTCGAGGCCAAGGACATGATGGCGTGGATTGGCTATGAGGGCTTCCCCCTCACAATCGTCGTCGACAAGAAGGGTATTGTCCGCCATGCCGTCCACGGCACCAACGAGACGAAGCGCGAGGAACTGTTAGCAAAGATCAAAGAGACCGAAGCGGAAAAATAGCGCCACTTTCTTTAAGTAGTTTAAGACTTTCACCCTCAGCACCCTATTTTCGGGCTTTGCTTGAGGGCTTTTTGTGCCGTTTTCCGTACCTTTGCCAAACAAAACTGATAAACATGCGCTCGATTGAAAATCGCTTGTTACTGAAAGGACGCAAGAACATGTAACATTTTCGTTTTCTACCTACTATAATAAATAGGATAGAAATGAGTATCTTTGCAGCGTGAAATCGTGTTTAGACAAAGAAAATTGAAAGAAAAATGAAAAAAGTTGGTGTTTCCGTAAAAAAACGAGGGGTCTGAAGTGTCTTATATATAGAAGTGCCCTAAAACGGGGTGCAATGATTTGAAAGACTGATATGCTTGATAAGAGAATACTTGAAAATTGCGATTTAGCGAATGACGACCAAGCTCGCTTGAAGTCGGCTGAGCGTGAGCAATTTATCGAACAGCTTTTCCGCCGGAACTACAGCGAGATGATTCATCTGGCCAGAGTCTTGTTGGGCGATGACGGCGGGGCTGAGGACGTAGTACAGGACATCTTCCTGCGGATTGCCGACAGCGACATTCTCCGACCTGAAGGTCTGAGTGTGGCACGCATTCCGCCCAAGAACGATTCCTATCTCCTTATTGCCGTACGCAATGCCTGCCTGAACAGAATACGGCAAATGCAACTGCACGAACGGGTGAAGAACCTACTGCCTATAGAAGACGAGACAGACCTGCAAGCCATTGACAGACAATTGGAG
>ONYA01000058.1 GCA_900321965.1 uncultured Prevotellaceae bacterium | reverse complement strand
AATATATGTGGCAGTATCCATTTTGAGTGGTGAGATTGAGAGATGGAAGAAACTTATCATCTTTTCTGTCACCTATGCTATACTTCTCCCGCTTGTACGCTATATAAAAAAGTATAGAAAACGAAAATGAAAACAATGAAGATTTGGAGAATCATATTCATGATGCTCGCTGCTTTCTCCCTCGTCTCTTGCGGCAGCGACGAACCAAGATATGCTGACGGGTATGCGCAAATGGCAAACCCGCAAGCTCGTCACTATCGACGGCGAGCAACGCTACACCGATTGGGAGAATGTGGAGCCTTTGGAAGGAACCTTCTCAGGTACATGGAAACTGAGTTACTACAGCCCGGAAGGGGAAAATGGCGAGAAGCGCAACTGCCTGTTTTTGAATGCTCAATATGAAGGTGCTAATAGTGGACACATGGCCTATTCCAATATCGCTACCTTCGACTACGCCGACGAAACGACGTTTCGATTCGAAGGATTTTACTTCAAAGACAAGGATGGATGGATTACCTTCCTGCGTGGCGAGGCAGAACCGGGATTCTGAAAGAAACAACTACGAGAAATACATATTAGACTGTCCATTTCCGGACACCATGAGTGTCCAGAAATGGACACTTTATTTTATGCCATTGCTGATTATCAATGAGTTACGGATTTGGCACGGATATTGTATTGTATATTGACAGATAATTATCGTAAATGATATGAGATATTTCAGACAGGCCCTCGCCATGATGCGCGAGGAACGACTTTTTTCCGGCATCTACATCGTGGGTACGGCACTGGCCATTGCCTTTACGATGGTGATGGCCGTAGTGTATTACATCAAGTTGGCCCCCATCTATCCCGAGGCTAACAGGGCGCGGACGGTATACTTCGAAGGACTGCGCATCGAAGCCGAGAGCGGGGGCATGGGGCAGACGGGATTCAGTTCCAAAGCCTTTGAGGAATGGTTTCTGAATAGCCCGAACATCGAGTATAGTTCACCTACGCTGCTGGCGGCAGGAACGGGAAAAGCAGAAGGGCGTTGCCGTACTTTTGTAGTGCGCGGTAAAGACGACTATGTGGATGTGATACGGAATGAAGCCAGTGCAGACTTCTTCAAGATATACGCCTACGACTTCGTGAGAGGTCGACCTTTCACCCCAAAAGAGGTGGAGGAGAAAGAAACAGTCTGCGTCATCAGCGACGCACTTGCCGAGCGGCTCTATGGTAAGGGCGTGGATGCATTGGGGAAGACGGTCGCGATAGAGGGTAGTTACGATCTGCGCGTTGTGGGCGTATTGCGTGGCTGTAGCCAATTGACGCCCGACAGCTATGTCGACATCATCGCACCCTACACGCTGTTTGGCATACACTATGGCACACCCTACCGAGGACTCCACTCCGTCGTGTGTACAGTGAAGGACGATGCCCATCTACAGGCTCTGAAGAGGGAGTTAGACGACGTAGCCGCTCGCATACAGCAGGCGCACCCCGAAGTGCTGGACGAGTTTAACTTCGGCGAGGGCGTGAAGAAGAAGCTGGTGCTGACCAAGGATTTGGAGACACACCCGATGCACGTGCTGCGCACCTATAACCGCGACGGCGTGTTCGGTGCGGTGACGGACTGGCAACTCGTCAAGCACTATGCCGGAATCCTGTTCGTGCTGCTCTTCGTACCTGCGCTGAACCTCTGCGGCATCGTGGCCGGGCGCATGGAGCGGCGCAGCGCAGAGATTGCCGTGCGCAAGACCTTCGGCGCACGACGCAGCACGCTCCTGAACCAAGTGGTGATGGAGAATCTGGTGCTGACGGCCATCGGAGGCATTATCGGCCTCGTGCTCTCGTGGCTTGCCATCTACGGTTTGCGAAGGGAGATCCTCGGCATGTTCTTCGACAACAGCACGCTTAGCACGGCTCCCATTGTAGAGGGCGAGATGCTTTTCGCCCCAACGCTCTTCGCAGGAGCCTTTGCCGCCATCGTTGTGCTCAACCTGCTGGCCGCCGTAATGCCCGCGTGGTGGAGCCTAAGAAAACCGATTGTAGAATCAATGATGGAGAAAAGATGAAACAACTGAAAGACATATTTGCAAGCAAGGCCACGCTTTGGCTGTTCCTTGAACTCATCATCATCACCGTTGTGGCATGGGCGGTGTTCGAGCCCGCTATCGTCAACCTCTACTACCGAAGTCTGTCGTTGGGCTACGACAACGACCGGTTGCTCTACGCCAAAACGGCAGTGATCAGTGACGGCATCCTGCATGATGCTTTCGAGATGACCGAAGAGCGCCACGACCAGATACTGCGCCAGCTGATGGCCGTGGAGGGTGTGGAGTCAGCTTACCTCTTTGACCAGCCTTACGGTTCCATGGGCTACAGCCATGCGGCTTTCAATGAGTGTTGCGCTGGTAGTGACACCCTTTTTCTGGCCAACGTCACCCTGACCACCGATTCCCACTTCTTCGAGACCTACGGCCTAAAACCGCTGCCGGGGAGTCCGTCGGCTGAAGAACTTTCCCATATTAAAACAGTGGATAAGCAGGTGGTGCTAACGCGCTCGGGAGCTATCGCCCTCTTCGGCACGGAAGATGTGGTGGGCCGCCATTTCACCATCTGCTACGAACCTGCTTACGAGGTGACAGTAGTTGGCGTGGTAGAGGACTTTCGCATGTCGGTACCCACGACGATACGTTCCATGATTATCACTACCAAAGAGCTACAGACCACCAGTTGCCAATACGTTATCCGCCTGAAAAAGGGTGTGAATGTAAGTCGTTTCGTGGAGGAGCATGGTAATGACCTCATACGCAGCGGGCGGACGGACTTCAACCGCATCAGCAACCTCATGACCTTCGATGAGTACCTGCAACAGTTGGAACTCGACGACGGACGCACGCAAGAGGTGAACCGTAGTCTCGCGCTGGCCCTGTTCTTCCTCATCAACCTGATGCTGGCCGTCATTGGCACCGTATGGCTCCATGCCAAGCGTCGCACAGAGGAATGCGGTGTGCGCCGTGCATTCGGAGCCACCCGGTGGCGCGTATTCTTCGATTTCCTGTGGCGTAACGCTCTGTTGGCCACTGCCGCCGTCATCATCGGCTGTATCATCTACCTGAACTATGCTCACAGCGGAATCCAGGAATATGATGGTGGAGAATATTACGAAACGCTCTACACGATACAGGGTGCTATGTTATCTACCGATAAGATATGGGTCGATTACTTCTGGCCCCACTTCCTCGTGGTATCCTCCGTCGTGTACATTATTATATTATGTACTGTCCTCATCGGTACCGCCATCCCCGCAATGAAGATTATCGGGTCTAAGATTACCAATGCACTAAGAGATGAATGATATGAGATATTTCAGACAAGCCCTCGCCATGATGCGCGAGGAGAAGCTCTACTCAGCAATGTATATCTCTGGTACGGCATTAGCCGTGGCCTTCGTGATGCTCATAGCCGAAGTGTATTACGTGAAGGTGGCCGACATCGCGCCCGAGGTGCACCGCAGCTCGACCTACTATCTGTATGGCTACGGTATGAAGAACGACCCGGGCAAATTAGGGAGCGTCGTACACGATGACTTCCGCGACCTGTTCCAGAAGATGCAGACGCCAGAGTGCGTAACAGCCGTCACAAATTTCTGGGACTATGAGTCGTTCTCCATGAAACTCGCCGACGGTCTGCACGACCGTAACGTAAAGGTGAAGATGACCGAGCCGGGATTCTTCCACTTCTATCAGTACCGTTTCATCGAGGGAGCGCCTTTCACGCAGGATGACTTCGACAATGGGCGGCAGCAGGTGGTCGTGACTGAGGAGATTGCGAAAATGGTAGCCAAAGGCAATGCTGTCGGCTCTACCATCAGCATCAATAATTCCGACTTCCGCATCTGCGGCGTGGTCGAGACGCCAAGCGAGCTGACGGAACGTTGCGTGGCCGACGTGTGGTGGCCGTACACCGCCAAGGGATGGTTAGACACCCAGCCCGAAAACCTCCACGATGTACCAGTAATGGTCTATTTCAGCGTGCCTGCCGACCGCTGCGATGCCTTCAAGCAAGAGCTGAAGGAGGTGGAGGCGCGCTATAACTCCCTGCATAAAGACAATCCTGTTGACATGTTCGGACGGCTCTACACGCACTATGCCTGGATAGGCAGGGAACTCAACGACCTGTTCAATGGCTGGGACAGCAACGTGCTTTGGTACATCGTGCCCTCCGTCCTGTTTCTGTTGTTTGTGCCTGCAGTAAATCTGAGCGGCATGGTTGCCAGCCGCATGGAGCGCCGTCTGCCTGAAATGGCTGTGCGCAAGGCGTTTGGTGCCAAGCGGCGCACATTGCTGTGGCAAGTCGTCGTGGAGAACCTTGTGCTGACCATCATCGGCGGAATCGTGGGGCTGTGCATTGCATGGCTGTGCCTCTATGGCTGGCGTGATTGGGTGTTCGTCATCTTCGCCTACGGAGCCACGACTTATAACACTGTGCCTATCCTTAAAGGCGAAATGTTCTTTGGCCCCGCCATCTTCGCCATTGCCCTGCTCGTCTGCTGCGTGCTCAACGTCTTGGCAGCGACGCTCCCCGCATGGCTCAGCCTCAGACGACCAATTGTAGAATCCATGATGATCAAGAAATGAAACAGTTCAAAGAAATATTCGGACGCAAGACGTCCATCTGGCTCGCCCTCGAACTCGTGCTCGTCACCTTCGCCTGCTGGTGGGCGTTCGACCCTGTCATCGTCGCGTCCTACGTCGTTAGGATGCCGATGGGCTACGATGCCGACCGTATTGTGAAGTTCGAAGTGGTCAGTTCCGGTAATCTTAAAGAACAGAAATGGGAAGAGATTGTCGACGAGGAGAATATCTTGCTGCAGAAAGTGCAGCAGATAGACGGTGTGGAGATGGCCTACGCGGCGAGTTCAACGCCCATAGGATTCGGCACTGTGTCGATGCCCAAATACTTCTACCATGACGGCGACTCCGTTCAATGCTTTTGTTTTGGCTTTAACAAGGATTCGCGAATGTTCGAGGTCTATGGCATTCAGTCGCTGACACCCGACGTTCCGACGAGTGAACTGTCACACGACTGCGAAGAGGACAATACCATCATCCTGACGCGCTCTGTGGCGATGAAGCTCTTCGGCACCATCGACGTGGCCGGACGGAAGTTGCTTGCAAGTGAACTGAACTTTGACGGCGACGAGCCGGAATGGGTAAAAGACAAATACTACTCCATCCGCGCCGTTGTGGAGGATGTGCGCTTTTT
Source organism: uncultured Prevotellaceae bacterium (assembly GCA_900321965.1). Classification (GTDB taxonomy): domain Bacteria; phylum Bacteroidota; class Bacteroidia; order Bacteroidales; family Bacteroidaceae; genus Prevotella. The sequence continues at coordinate 706 of ONYA01000058.1, read as the reverse complement.
CGGGTATGACCGCGAATGTACTAATGCTTTTATCTGTGCTAACAGCCTTCCCGTCGCCGTGCCCATCATGGCGCGGCTCCGTGAGGGTGTCAATGCGGCGCAGTTCGTGCAGGCCCACGAACAAGAGGTGCAGCGCGACTTGGTGACGGAGCATTGTTACGTCCGTCAGATGGAGGCACTCAGCAAGGTTCAGGACAAACTGGTGAAGGATGGTCACTTAGGCCGTCAAACGCGCCGCAACCTGCTTGTTGCAGCCTTTTTCGCCATCAACCTAACCTTCGGTGTCTTCGGTACTTTGCTCATGTACACACGCCAGCGGCGCGAGGAGGCCGGCGTTCGCCGTGCTTTCGGTGCCACGCGCTGGGGTGTCTTCTGGGGCTTCATCCGCGAGGCGTGGCTACTCACAACCGTCAGCGTCCTGCTTGGCTGCATCATCTACTTCCAGTTTGCCGTTAGCCGAGGAATCTACGATAACTTCGCAAGCCCCGACTCCGCCATACGCCTCTGGTTCGACGACTTCGGCACCCACTTCCTTGTGGTGTCCATCATCGTGTACCTTATCATATTGTGCGCCGTGCTCATCGCCACCGCCATCCCCGCGTGGCGCATCTGCAGGAGCGAAATTACCGAAGCATTAAAAGATGAATGATATGAGATATTTCAGACAGGCCCTCGCCATGATGCGAGAGGAACGGCTATTCTCCGG
>ONYA01000017.1 GCA_900321965.1 uncultured Prevotellaceae bacterium | reverse complement strand
CGAGCGGTTCCACGCGAGGGTAGGGGGACAGGCTTCTATCGGCCTGCGCGTCAATCCCGAATATTCCGAGGTGGGCACGGCCCTTTACAACCCCTGTGCACCCGGAACGCGCTTCGGCGTGACGGCCGACAAGTTGCCCGAACAGTTGCCGGCCGACATCGAGGGCTTCCACTGCCACTGCCATTGCGAGAGCGGTGCCGACGTACTCGAGCGTACCCTCGGTCATATCGAGGAGAAGTTTGCCCGTTGGTTCCCGCAGCTGAAGTGGCTCAATCTCGGCGGCGGCCACCTCATGACGCGCAAGGACTACGACGTCGACCACCTTATTAATATATTAAGGGGTCTCCACACCCGCTATCCCTGGCTGAAGATTATCCTCGAGCCCGGCAGCGCCTTTGCCTGGCAGACGGGACCCTTGGTGAGCCACGTCGTCGACATCGTCGAGGACAAGGGCATCCGCACCGCCATCCTCGACGTCAGCTTCACCTGTCACATGCCCGACTGTCTGGAAATGCCATACACTCCCGAGGTTCGTGGAGCAATGGCCTCCCCCAACCCCTCCGAAGGAGGGGAGCCCCCTTTCTCCCCTCCTTAGGAGGGGGCGGGGGAGGCTTACCGCCTCGGCGGCAACAGCTGCCTGTCTGGCGACTTCATGGGCTATTGGCAGTTCGACCACCAACATGTTCAACGGCATCTCTCACCCCGCCATCGGCATGCTCCATCTTGACGGCTCGCTCGAGATCCTTCGCCAGTTCTCCTACGACGACTATCGCAGCCGTATGGACTAAGTCAAGGTTCCATCTTTTCGAGCTGTTGAACCGCCTCTGACCGCAACGCGGTCGCCGCTCAATAGCCGTGTGGTGCGAAGCACCCTCGGATGGAGGTTAGTTGGAACATCGACCCTGAAGGGGTCGCCCGTGCTCACGGACGCCCCTCCCAGATCGCGGTGTTGCGCGCGCTACGCATCCTGAACGAGGACAACCGTATCACCATCTTCAGCCTCATTGGCCGTAGTGACCTTCTGGCCGACGTGACCACCTGAGGCGCACACCGACACATTCATAAAAAATGCCCCCGCCCATCCCCAGACCCCTTTGCATCTCTCGCGTACGCACGTGCGCGTATACACGCAGGACTGTTGTTTGGTGACACCTCTTACACCAAGCTTGATTATCAGCAGGTTACAGAGATGTTTACCCACACCAGTGCCCACACCAGTGGTCGCACCAAGTGTCGCACCAATGTACATCAAGCGAATATTTTTTTTTGAAACGAATTTGAATAATAAACCGTAATTTCCATAATAAATAACGAATAATTACGGATAAATTACGATATATTATGGTTATTCGTTTCTTAAAAAGAAATAACTTTTTTTGTTGGGAAAACAATTAGAAACAATGAGAAAGAATTATTTTCAACAATTTCAAAAAATATTATTTCTTACAATTTCAAAAAATATTATTTCGCATTGTTGAGATGAATTTTTGCTCGCTCGAGCTTGCTCGCTTGGCTTGCCAAGAATTTTGCTGATTTCTTTCAAAAAAAAAAATTATTACTGCTAATTATTGTATGTGGTGTTTCCGAAAATGTTTCACGGCAAAGGCCGGAAACGTACAAGCCTCTCGCAAAAATTTCACGGCCGCTCGTAAAAAAATATAAGCCTAAAAATATAAGCCTCTCGTAAATGTTTCACGGCCTGACAATATGCCCAGGTGTCACCTCTGGTGCGACTATAGGTGTCACCAAACTCAGAAAAATAGCCTCTGATTTTCAATTAGTTAAGTGCTGGGTGTAAGAGGTGTGGGTATGTTTTTTTTGAAGTAATACGGGAATGGATAATGGATAATTTCTGGGGAGAGATATTTTGTCTATAGCGCTTCCCCCGACATTCCCCCCGACAGAAAATTATCCGCCGAGACATCCGAAAGGATGGGCTCGGCGGCTTTGCGTTAAGGGATTATTATAAAAAAACTGAAATTTGTGCGGTAATTACAAAAAATTGTTGTATCTTTGCGGTGGTAATCTGCAATTGACGTGAAACTGATACACAAAACGATAAAAGATGGATTGGCGAAACGGATATATAAAGTATGTTAAGACCAACAAAATAGTTGGCCTGATATTTGGCTGTTTCGATTTTATTTATACAGACAGACAGACAGACAGACAGACAGACAGACAGACAGACATTAGTCTTAGACATCAAGGATAGAGCGCGGAGCGGCTCTTCCCGGACCGAATAGGTTATGGGGAGCGCCGCTCCGCTACGTATATATACTATAGCAATCATTTAACTAACTAAAATTTTAAAACTATTGTGTTATGATTAAAAACAATTTGAAGACGAGGCAAGGCCGAGGAGACTTGGGCTTTGCCGGAGTGCTCACTCTGCTGGCCCTGATGCTATTGGGGCAGCTGCCAGGCATGAGCTTGACAGCGCATGCTGCTACTGCGCATAATATAACAGTAAACAGTTCGCAACATGGCACGGTGACTGCAAGTGTGAATGGCTCAACCGTAACGTCGGCTGAAGAAGGGACTACCGTTACATTGACAGGTGTTCCTGACAATGGATATGCGATGAATAGTATCAGTGGAACCTACAAGGCTTATCCATCCGAAACTCTTACCTATACAGCACAAGAAGTAAGTGGAACCCTGTTCACAATAAATGGGACCCAGCATGGGAGTGGTACATGGTGGCTACATGGTTCCGGTGTAATAACCATCACTTCCAGTAGTGTGAATATTTTAAAAGTAGAATTAAACAGAAAAGAGACAGGTACCTGGTTCAATATAAGTAAGCTCAGCACTGACCATGGAGAATTGTCATTGAGTGGGACCGGGGTTATTGTTAAAGGCGTAAACGGTAAAAGTGTAACGATAACGGGACCAAGTGGTGGTTTTGGAGATGGATGCCGAATAGACTGGGTCAAAGTCTATTATGACGGTACGCCCGTTGACGAGACACTCTCGATTTCAGGAACAAATGACGCGAATGTCAAGACTTTCGTGATGCCTGAGGTCGCTACAGGCAATGTCTCGATTACAGCGGAATTCGCTGAGTTACCGAAATATGATGTGACCATCACGGCAGGCAACAATATGACAAAAACCACGGCGTCTGGTGCTGCATCGCAGATGAATCTGTTCAGTGCTATGACAGATGTGGTCTATACGGCGAACGCCGGCTGTTATTTCCCGGAAGATTACAGCGTCAATGCTGTCAACGGTATATCAGTAACCCGTAACAACAGTGATCAGATTACTGTTTCCGGTAAGCCGACCGCAAATGTAACCATGACGCTTCCCGATGCTGTTGATGTTGTTGCGCTGATTAACGCACTTCCTGCGCCTGAGGATGTAACCATGGCAGACAGGGAAGCCCTCGAAGCTGCCCGCGCAGCATACGAGGCCATGAGCGATGAACAGAAGGCAGAAGTCGGACCCACTGTCCACGCAAAACTGACGGCAGCCGAGATGGCACTTGGATATGCCGTGACAGTGGTCGATGGTACGGATACGCCGCTGTGGGAGATCATCACTCCCGCCGACGCTACGACCAAGGGCGTGAGAAAGGACACGAAGGTGGAACTGAAGTACACGGGCGACCGCAGGGTGAAGGAGGTGACGGCGACGTCCGACGGAGCATCAGGCCCTGTCCTCGTTGAGAGCATTGAACTGAATGAGAGAAATAAGATAACTATTTACGGGTCAAATTATAGGGAATTGAAAGTGTTCAGAGTGTTACCCATAACCGCTACCGACAAGAGCGTGACATGGAGTGTCGACGGTACACATGTTCAGATGAGCTCTTACGGTGAGGGTTCTATTAGTGTACGCGGAAAATCTTATGGAACGGGTTGGGTCAAAGCTACGGCCAATGACGGCAGCGGTGTGTCTGTCACCCTCGAAGTTGAATTCAAATCATATTAACTCAGGGAATGACGGACTCCTATCTGATGCGTACATATATATAATAATGTATAAACAGCCTAAAGAAATGAACAATATGAGAAACCAGATATTATCACTGCTCGTGCTGCTACTGACGACAGCCACGGGCACCTGGGCACAGCAAGTGCAGCTCGAAGTGACAGAAATTACGGTGCCCGAATCGTGGAAAGACGACGATACTCCTCTGACCACTGACGACATGCCTGGCTTTATACCCATGTATAAAGAGGAGGTCAGAACATGGGACAACATACCGCCAACAGGCATCCATGTAGTTATTCGTGAAATAAGAGCGGGTGGTAACTGTGAAAGTGTCTATTTTAAAGATGGCGCATTTTATATGAATGGGGGGATTACAGTAAAACACAAAAATATTTACGATAATATTCAAACCTGGGGCTACACCTACTACTACACAGGCTCCCCCAAAAACCTCGGTACACCCGTCGCCATCGACTGGAATGCTGGGACGAATATTGCAACCATCGACGCGATGCCAGCGGGCAACGTGACGGTACACTTGAAATACTACTCGCTGGCCAGCGTGACGCTTGCTGAAAGCGGCGAAGGCGGCACAGCTACGCTGCTGGACGAAACGTTCAAACCGCTGACGGCCGACGATAAGATCACCGAGGGCGAGCGGTTCGTCCTAAAGTTGGTACTGGACGAGAATCACGGTTTCAACGTGCGGCTCAAAGACCTGCTGTTAGAGCAATTCAGCGTGGAAGACAATCAGCGCTATCTGGCTTATGCCCGTGAGAACAATATCGAGGTGCCGGCTAATACCTTTCTGATGTGGGTGACGATGCCCGACACTAACGACAAGGACCTGACGGTGCCGGTCAGTTTCCAAGAGGAAAAACCCTACACCGTGATGTATCAGCCCACGGGCAACCCCACCGACGTGTGGTGCCGCATCGGCATGAAGGTAAATAACGAGGAACGTTTCAACTATGGGCGGATGGTGTGCAACTCGCAGGTGGGCGACGCTACGGTGTGGTCGCTAAGCGTGTCGTCGGCGTTCGACCCGACGAAGGTGGCTTTCTTCACCAGCGAGGAAGCAGCGAAGGCTGACGATGCTGTGATGAGTGCCGCCGTGATCAGTCAGTCGACCAACACCTGGACCACCGTTGATGGCGGTAAGTATGTCATCATCGGCGGCAATGCCAAAGCGGTGGTTGCAGCGTTCGTCACCGATGCCAGCGCGGCGCCGGTCTACAACAGCGAGACGGCTACGTATGACTACGTGACCGACCGGAAGGGCGTGACCTATCAGTTCACCGTGTGCGGCACCGACGATGCCGGCAACGTGACCTCGCCGGGCAGCGTCACCGTCCCGGCCGCGCCCGCTGCGCCCGTCGGCAAGGAGTTTGTGACGTGGAGTGCCCTTATAGGCGAGGGTCAAGATAAGACGGAACAGACATACACTGCAGGCCAGACGGTGAACATTCGCGAGAACACCACCATCTCAGCCATTTGGAAACCGACGATGGTGAACGTCAAGCTGGACCTCAACGGCGGTACGGGCATCGAGAACACCGACGTGTCAGTGGAATATAACACCACGCTGAACGTCGCTAACCCCACCCGGAAAGGCTTCTCTTTCGAGGGCTGGCGAGTCAACGAGGCCGTGCTGCAGGGCAGCGCCCTCTTCGGCAAGGGCTCAACGTTCGACACGAGCGAGCGGATAACGGCCAACATGAGCCTGACGGCGCAGTGGAAGCATGCTCACGACTACGCCTGCTACCCCATCAGCAAGTTCCCCGAGTCGATGGGCGACTATCTCAGATACAGTGACAACTATCACGTCGCCGTCTGTGCCTGCGGCAGTATTGGGACACAAGCACACCACTACGACGCCAATGGCAAGTGTGCCTGCCAGACCCCTAATCCGGCAGAGTCGACGGCGGTGACGTTTGAAAAGTCCTACGGCCGGTGGAGCAACGGCAATTTCTCGGCATTGATGCATGTCTATCCGATGGCCACGAAGAAGAACAACGTCATGTCGGCCAGTGCTCCCCATACCTGGGGCAACCTGGAATTCCTGAAATGGCAATCGAGCACCGATGGCGGCACCACGTGGAAAGACCTGTCGGCTCATGAGAATGTATCGCTCCCCGTTACGGCCAACATGAAGGTGCGCGCACTCTATGTCACCGCTCTTGCGGCGCAGGTGAACCTGAGAGCCTATCACTATGACGACCAGGCCCAAGTGAACGGACAGACCTACATCATGGACAATGTGCTCTTCCAAATGAACTACAAACTGCCCGATGGTTACACCTTCGTAGATGCCGGCGTCATCATGGGCGACAACGAGGGTATTTCCTACTATGAACTGAAATCGCGCCTGTATAAGTATAGTAACAGTGAGACAGCAGTAGCCGTTGGACTTTTGGCAGCTGTGAGCGTATTTAGCGGTGATGTCACGACCGCCGCCCTCTCTGGCAAAGACAAATACTGGGTTAAGCGCGAGAACAGTGCGCTCGACGAGATGAGTGCTGCCACCCTAGCCAAGTTTATATATGAGGGTAAGCCGGTGAGCTGGCCTGTCGAGACCTTCTACTGGGAGGCCAAGGCCCCGACAAAGGGCATGAGCGGCTCGGTGGCCACGACGCCCCCGTTGCGCTTTATCCAGAGAAACAACGGCAACCACTATATCTACGGTGTCGGCTACCTGAAGTACAAGAAGCCCGGCGGAAAGACCGAGGTCATCTACACCGACGCGCTGCCCGCCACGCGCGACAACATCCCCAACTACACCGTCACGAAGACCGAAAAAGTGGCAGGCGCACGCCTGATGGCACCCGCACGCTCCTTGACAAGCGACGCCTTGAGAGCGCCGGAGGAGAACGCGACGAATAATGACGTCGACTTGCGTCTCGTCTCAGCACCCGAAACGGAACTCGACGTCTATGTCGACGGCAAATTCTCGGCCGAACTCTCCGACCGCTACGGATTTGGCGACGATGCTACCCTGGTTGCACCCGCAGTCAGCGGCAAGACCTTCTCGCACTGGGAGGCCGACGGCAACCCTGTGAGCAGCAACAGCGAGCTGAAGCTGACCATGAATGCCCACACCAAGCTGTGCGCCGTCTACGGCAGTCAGTCTGCTAACGTGCCTACTGCCGGCTTTACGTCAGTCAACCGTACCATCGACGGCAGCCAGATCTCGTTCCAAGCCATCGCCGATGCTGAGGCTACCGAGGCGGGCATCATCTACAGCACTACCGCCACTGGCGACGCCCTGACCATCGATGGCGCAGGCGTGACGAAGGTTGCAGCCGAGAGGTTGACTGAGAGTAGCAACGAAAACACAGACATGCCCGAGAGCATACTCGACCGTAACAATAACTGGATGCTGCAGATCACACCGGAGAGCGCTAACACGGTCTATCACGCACGCGTCTACGCTAACATTGGCGGCAACACGGTCTATAGCGACGTGAAGGACGTCGCGCTGGTCACCCTCAAGAGCGGCATCTCGTACCGCGCTAATCTCGACGCCTTCGAACCTGACCTCAACAGCGTGCTGAAGGCCGTCCAGCAGAGTGGCGAAGCCAAGCCCAAGGCCTGCTTCCTGATCGACGAGGTGGAGCCCACCGCCGTGGAAGGCGTCATGGCCGGACAGCAGGAACCCATCGTCACCGCCGGACAGACCTCGACCGGCACTGTGATGTACGCCATCGGGCAGAGCGCCACGGAGACGCCCGCACTGACGGACTTCAGCACTGAAGTGCCCAATGCAGCCGCCTACACTGGTGGCTACGACGAGGATTTCACCGTTTACGTCTATTACTACATTAAGGCCGCCGACGGCTACATCGATTCCGAGATCTTCGCACCCCTCGTCGTCACCCTGAAGAAGAACCACTACAGCCTCGCCCTGAAGCCCGCACCGGTTGACAAGGCCACCGTCACCATAGACGGCACCGCTACTACTCCCAGCCAGCAAGGCAAGATTGAGGCTGTGAAGATGGGCAGCGAGGTGAAGCTCAATGCCAAGCCTGGCTACAAGTTCCGCAAGGTCGTGGTGAAGGAGAAAGAGCCAAGTCCTTTCACTAAAGTCACCGACGCCGACAAGGGCAAGCTGATTTGCACCGACGGACACATCCATGCCTACGGTGAGGATGCTGAATGCACGGCAGACCGCGTGGCCATAATTGTCTACGTGGGCGCGACGGGCAATGCCACTTACAACCACGGTCTGGCCCTCGCTATGAGTGATGTCAGTGGAGGAACTTATACATGGAGTACTACGTATAACAATGCACACACTTATCAGACCGAAAACAGCAGTGATTTCTCTTCCACCGTCGAGGACGGCCTGCAGTACAACGCGATACAGAACAATGCCACCTATCCCGCATTCCAGGCTGCTATATCCAATAACGGCACAGCTGTTCCCGAATATTGCTCTGCCTGGTTCCTGCCCTCGGGCTATCAGTGGGAACTGATGATTAACGCAGCAGGCGGTTTCGCAAGCCTACGCGACGGCTTCAGCGGCGTTGGCGGCACGAATTTGCTGTCGACCATCTACTATTCGTCTACGGAGCGAAATATGTCCTCAGCGTGGTACTACAGCTTCTTCGATGGCGAATGGTACTACGACGGTAAGGTCGACGTACGTGTTCGTTCAGCCATCGCGTTCTAATGCCCCTGGCTTATGGTAAAAGAAACAAGATATCAGAATTAAATCAATGAACAATATGCGAAACAAGATATTATCACTGCTCGTGCTGCTCATGGTGACCGTCACCGCGAGTGCCATGCAGATATTCGTCAAGACGCTGACGGGCAAGACTATCACGCTTGACGTAGAAACTACCAACACGGTAGCGGAAGTAAAAACGATGATTGAGAACAAAGAGTCGATACCCGTTCTGAAGCAGAAACTCATCTTCGCAGGCAAATTGCTCGAAGATGCGAAGACACTGGGTGATTACAACATTCAGAAGGAGGCGACCCTCCAACTTGTTGAAAAACCAGACGTCGAAGTAACCATCAACGACGCTAAGGACGAGGCCACCTTCGCCATGCCCGCCTTCGACGCCACCGCCGACTACGAACTCGTGCGCGACATGACATATGAGGTAAACGCCTACGTAGGCACCACGCCCGACGCCGACTACCGCCACCGCGTGGTGAAGGTGGACGAGAATCTGTACATGCCCGTGGACATCACCACCGATGCGCAGCTCATCGCCCTCTTCCCCGTGATCGACGTCATCGACGCGCAGAACCCCAAGACGCTCGTCTATGGCACGGACTACACCGTGACCGTCGTTGACGCTGAAAAGAACGAGATTGCCATCAGCGAGTTCAACTTCGCCCCCGGCACCTACACCGTGAACGTCACCGGCATCGGCGACTATGACGGCCAGATCGCAAGTTCCAACGAGTTCACCCTCTTCATGGGTTATGAAATCACCGTTCCCGCCGGCGAATTCGCTACCTTCTATAAGGACGAGCCGCTTTACGCCGATCCCGTGACGTCGACCGACGCCAAGCTCTACACCATCGCCAGCGTCACCGACGACAAGGCTGTGCTGAGCGACGCCATCGAGACGGCACCGAAGAACACCCCGCTGCTGGTCTACAACGCTGGCGAACTGGACAACACCTTCCTGCTGATCCCCGCCAATGCCGAGCCTGACGAGGCCATCACTGTTGCGCATGAATTCGTAGGTACCTTAGAGGCCACGACCATCGCCGCCTCTACCGAGGCCCTGAACAACTACGCCCTCAACGGCAAGCAGTTCGCCTGGGTGATGAACGCCATCGAGGTAGCCGCCAACAAGTGCTGGCTGCAGATTCCGAGCGGAGAGGTAACGGCACGCAACATCAAGCTCGTATTCGGCGATGCTACGTCAATTGAAAATGGAAAATTGACAATGGATAATGAGGCTGGCGCCATCTACGACCTCAGCGGCCGTAAGGTCAATGCTCCTAGCAAGAAGGGCATCTATATCCTAAATGGACGTAAAGTGGTGATTAAGTGAGAGAGTAATGGGTCGCTACGCTCAAAATTATAAAAAAATTGAATCAAAAAATTATAAGAACTATGCAGCCGCAGAAATTTTTATATAATTTTCGAAATAAATTTTCTTATAATTTTGAGCCGCAGGCGACCAAAGAACAAACAATTAAAGTACAAGATATATGAAAAAGAAGATATTTAGTTTGCTCGTGCTGGTCATGACAGCCATGACCGCGAGCGCCATAGAGGCTCCGACCTACGCCCTGACCGCTGTCACCGAGCACGGCACCGTGACGTTCAAGGTCGGTGAGAACACCGTGACCACGGCCAAGGAAGGCGACGTGGTGACCGTCAGCGTCGAGCCCGCTACGGGCTACGCCGTGAAAGAGGTTTCCGGCAAGTGGTACGCTGCCGAGGCTAACAGCCGGCGCATACAGGCCGAGAGCCCTGAGATAGACCTCCTCAGCGACATCACGCTGACGCCCGACAACAGCTTAGAGAACACGTGGTCGTTCACGATGGAGCGCGCCGACGTCCAGATCAGCGTCAGCTACAAGCACCGCCACATCTGGGACTTCAGCGTCGTTGACGGGAACATCCTGAAGGCTGTCTGCCAGAACCAGAGCGGCGACTGCGACGTCGTGATCACGAAGACCGGCATCGCACTGCTTGAAGAGGTCATCTACGGCAACAACAACGAGGCAGCCATCGATCTGACGACGTTCAACGAGGCGCTCGGCGGAGAGGGCGAGGCCGAGCTGGTGAGCATCAGCTACGAGGGCACGCTGCTCAACGGCGGAGCCACCTACGGACCGACGGCCACAGTGCCGACGCTGCCCGGCGACTATACCGTGACCATCAAAGTCAAGGCCGGCGGCAACGACTATGAGGTCGAAACTGACTTCAAGCTGGAGCAGAAGACGATGGTGGGTGAGATGATCGTACCCATTGACAACTGTATCTACAACGGACAGTTCCAGGAGCCGACCGTCGTCGTGAAGGACGGCGACAAGGTGCTCACCATTGGTACCGACTATCTGCTGGGCTTCGACGACAACGTGAACGCCGGTCTGGGCATCGTCATGGTTCACGGCATCGGCAACTACAAGGGAACGGCCTATGCCACGTTCAACCTCCTTGACAAGGAGCTGACTGCTGATATGATCGAGGCCATCGCCGACCAGTCGTACACCGGTCAGGCCATCGAGCCTGCCGTGGTGGTGAAGGACGGCGAGACCGTGCTGGAGGAAGGCCGCGACTACTCCGTAACCTACGAGAACAACGTCGAGGTGGGCACGGCCACCGTCACTGTGACGGCATGGACCTCAGGCAACTACCGCGGCGAGGTGAAGGCCACGTTCAACATCGTCGGCACGACGGGCATCCTCGCTGTCGGCAGTTCACCCGCCGACACCACCGTCCGCTACGACCTCAGCGGCCGCAAGGCTAAAGCCACGTCGAAGGGTGTCGTCATCGTTGACGGCAAAAAGGTCGTGATTAAGTAAGGGAAGACCTGAGCTTGCTCATGCTTTTAGCGCCCCCGCTCATCCGGTGATGGGCGGGGGCGTTCTTTACGTTACAAGACGACGGGAAACTGTTGCTGCTTTTTGTTTGTTTGAGAAAATATTCGTACCTTTGCAGACAAATAACAATGAACGTATGACGAAAGAAGATTTGAGAATAGTGTTTATGGGTACGCCGGAGTTTGCGGTGGAGACCTTGAAGGCGCTGGTGGAGAACGCGTATAACGTGGTGGCGGTGGTGACGCAGCCCGACAAGCCGGTGGGAAGACATCAGACGGAGATGCAGCCGTCGGCAGTGAAGCAGTATGCATTAGAACACGGACTGCCCGTGTTGCAGCCGGAGAAGATGAAAGACCCGGCGTTTGTGGACGAGCTGCGGTCGTACAACGCTAACCTGCAGGTGGTCGTCGCCTTCCGCATGCTGCCTGAGGTGGTGTGGGCGATGCCTGAGTACGGCACGTTCAACGTACACGCTGCCCTGCTGCCGCAGTATCGTGGTGCGGCTCCCATCAACTGGGCGGTCATCAACGGTGAGACGCAGACGGGCGTGACGACGTTCTTCCTGGATCACGACATCGACACGGGGCGCATCATCATGCAGCTGCCTTTTGACATACCCGACGATGCTGACGTGGAGTACGTCTACGACGGCCTGATGCACTTAGGAGCCGACATCTGTCTGCAGACGTTGGAGCGCATTGTTGCTGCCGACGGCCATCCGGAAAGCACGCCGCAAGACAATGTTAAATGTTCCGCTCGGCCGGAGGACGCTTGCAAGGCAAGAATGGTCAATGGTCAATGTAAAACGGCTCCGAAGATTTTCAAAGAGACGTGCGAGATAAACTGGCAGCAGCCTGCAAAGCGCGTCTACGACTTCGTGCGCGGCTTGAGTCCGTATCCTGGAGCGTGGACGACACTTGTGGCTCCCGACGGCCGTGAGACGGTGCTGAAGATTTTCCGCACGACGAAGACTGACTGCAAGGCTGATGGGGTAGGGGCGATCAGTGCCGACCGCAAACACCTGTATGTCTCGACCGCCGACTGTCTGCTGCAGATTGACGAACTGCAGTTGGCAGGCAAGAAACGCATGGATGCTGTCGCGTTCCTGAACGGCATGAAAGATATTGAAAATTATTTTGTCAGATGATATAATAAATGTGTAGGCTGTTGCGTTTCATTGATATAAGCATCATTAAAACCAGCAGCCTATGCAAATTTCTACCCAACAGATTGTAGACACAGTAGCCTCGATGAGCGAGAATCTGAAACCGAGAGAGCGAACGCTCCAGTTTATCAGAGATTTTGCCTATACGTATCGTGTGAAGAACGGACAGGCGTTTTGTTTGAATTAGGAGTAAGTAGTAAAGGAGTAAGTAGTAAGGAGTAAGTAGTAAGGAGTAAAGAAAATGGCATTAGTTTCACCTTCGTTGCTTGCAGCCGACTTCCTGCATCTCGACCGCGACATTGAAATGATTAACCGTAGTGAGGCCGACTGGCTTCATTTGGATGTGATGGACGGCGTGTTTGTCCCGAACATCTCGTTTGGATTTCCCGTGTTGGAAGCCGTTGCCTCTCTGTGTAAGAAACCGCTCGACGTCCACTATATGATAGTGAAGCCCGAGCGTTACATCAAGCAGACGGCGAAGTTAGGGGCTATGATGATGAACGTTCATCTTGAAACGTGCGACCATCTGCACCGTACCGTACAGGAGATTCACGATGCCGGCATGAAGGCCGGTGTGACGCTGAACCCCGCGACACCCGTTTCGTTGCTTGAGGACATTATTCAGGATGTCGATATGGTGCTGCTGATGAGTGTGAATCCCGGCTTCGGCGGTCAGACGTTTATCGAGAACACGCTGAAAAAGGCGCGCCAGCTGCGTCAGCTCATTGCCGAAAGCGGCAGCAAGGCCCTGATAGAGGTCGATGGCGGCGTACAGGGTGAGACGGCTCCGCGATTAGTAGAGGCGGGTGTCGACGTACTCGTCTCTGGCAGCTACGTCTTCAAGAGTCCCACGCCCGAAGAGACGATCCGTCAGCTCCGCAATCTTTAGTCTCTTTTAGTATTGCAGTGCCAGCTCTATGCGATGTTCCTTCGCCATCTTGCGAAGGTTCATCAGGGCGTAGCGCATACGTCCTAACGAGGTGTTGATGCTGACGCCCGTCAGTTCGGCAATCTCCTTGAACGACAGTTGCTGATAGAAGCGCATATAGACCACCTCGCGCTGGGCGGCGGGCAGTGCCTCCATCATGCGGCGGACGTCGTCCATCACCTGCTCGTTGACAAGCTCGCTCTCGCGGAAGTTGTCCATCACCTGCTCACCCTTGAGTTTGCTCAGGTCGTTGTCGTCGGCCAGGTCTACGATATGCTCGCTCCGCTGTGCTCGGTACCAGTCCATAATGGCATTATGGGCTATGCGTGTAAGCCAGAAGGAGAACTTGCCGGAGTCGGTGTAGCGGCCTTCCTGCAGGCGCGTGATGACTTTGACGAACGTCTCCTGAAAGATGTCGTTGGCCACGTCCTCATTGCGCACCACAAACATGATGTATGCAAACAAGTTTGACTGAGTTCTGTTTAATAACTCGTCGAACGCCTTATTGTTTCCTCCTACGTAAAGTAATGCCAACGCTTCGTTGGTCATTCCTTCAAATTCCTTCATATTTTCTTTGGTTTTGTTATGAAGTATTTATGTTTCGATAGGCAATAAAGTTTTAAATTTTTGAGTTATTAAATATTGTTGACGGTGCAAAAGTAGGCAAAATAATTAAAATTACCAAATAAATTGCCAAAAATATAATTATTTTTCGTAACTTTGCCATCAATAAAACCTAAAAACGATTATAAAATTATGATAAAACTCTTTGTCCCAGGGCGTCTTTGCCTGTTTGGCGAGCATACAGACTGGGCTGGTCACTATCGTACGATGAATGCCGACGTCGCCCCTGGTGCGGCTATTGTCACGGGTATTGAACAGGGCATCTATGCCGAAGTTGAGAAGTCATCGCTCTTCGAAGTACAGAGCGTTGCTACCGAGATTGAGGGGCAGTGGCAGGACTTTGCCTGCCGTATGGACGAGCAGGAACTGAAGCGCATCGCCAAGTCGGGCTCGTTCTTCTGCTACTGTGCCGGAGTGGCATCTTATATGCTGGAGTGGTACAAGGTGGGTGGCGTGCGCATCAAGATCACCTCCATGACGCTGCCGATGAAGTCGGGTCTGTCGTCGAGTGCAGCTATCTGTGTGCTCGTCGCGCGCGCGTTCAACTTATTATATAATCTGAATCTGAATACGCTGGGCGAGATGAATATCGCCTATGTCGGCGAGTTGCGTACCTCGTCGCGCTGCGGCCGTCTTGACCAGGCTTGTGCCTTCGGTGTGAAACCCAGTCTGATGACCTTCGACGGCGACGAGATTGAGGTGCAGACGCTCAACGTGAAAAAGCCCCTCTACTGGGTGTTTGCCGACCTCTGCGGCGAGAAGGATACGGTGAAGATTCTGCGCGACCTGAACAAAGCCTATCCCTTTGCCTCTACCGAGGAGGAACAGCGTGAGCACGATGCGTTAGGCGTTCTGAATCAGGATGTTGTCAACCGCGCCATCAAGTGTATGGCCGAAGGCGATGTCGAGCAGTTGGGGCGGCTGATGACTGAGGCCGAAGAGCTGTTCAACAGTCATGTTACCCCGATGTGTCCGTCAGAGTTAGAAGCCCCCAAGCTGCGTGCCGCCTTAGCCGACCCGAAAGTCCTGCCGCTTGTCTATGGTGGCAAGGGCGTCGGCTCTCACGGTGACGGCTCCGTACAGTTCCTGGCCCGTTCCATTGACTGTCAGCAGCAGCTTGTCGACTACCTGAACGCTCAGGGCATGAAAGCCTATCCGCTGACCATCAAGCCCGTCCATACGGTGCGTCGCGCCATCATCCCCGTAGCAGGCTTCGGCACACGTCTCTATCCGGCTACGCGTGCTATGAAGAAAGACTTCTTCCCCATACCTTGTCCCGACGGTATGGTGCGCCCCGTCATCCTCATCCTGCTCGAAGAGTTGGTGCAGAGCGGTATTGAGGAGATTTGCTTAGTATTAGGCAGCGAGGAGGAACGTCGCCTCTATGCCGACTTCTTCGAGCGCCCGATTTCCGACGACCATCTGAACAAGCTGTCGAAGGAAGCCCAGGAGTACGAGAACCATATTCTCGACATCGGCAAGCGTCTGCGTTATGTCTATCAGCGCGATAAGCGCGGCTTCGGCCACGCTGTCTATCAGGCTGCCGCTTTTGCCCGCAACGAGCCTGTACTGCTGATGTTAGGCGACACCCTCTACCGCTCGCTGACCAACAAGCCTTGTGCCTTGCAGCTGATTGAGGAATACGAGCGCTATAACTGCCTCATTGTCGGCCTTTATCCTGTCGCTCTCAACGACGTCAGCCACTTCGGCATCATGTCGGGCGTATGGGAAGATAAGGACGAGCGCATCCTGAACGTGACCACCATCAACGAGAAACCGACGCCGACATACGCCGAAGAGTTCCTGTCGGTACGCAACAGCATGGGTTCCCGTGAGTATTGCTCCGTCTTCGGACAGTATATCCTGACGCCCGAGGTCTTCGAACAGTTGGCTGCCGACATCAAGAAGGCTGACGAGGAAGGCACGAGCCGCGAGATAGAACTGACTTCGGCCCTCGAAGCCGTCCGCAGCCGTGTCGGCATGATGGGCGTCAGGCTCTACAGTCAGCGCTTCGATATGGGCAATCCCGCCGCTTTGGTCGATACGGTGGCAAAGTTCTCGCATCTCTAACCCTTCACCCCTCACCCCTCACCCTTCACCCCTCACCCTTCACCCTTCACCAAAAATGTACATCGCAGTAGCAGGAAACATTGGTAGCGGAAAGACCACGCTGACGAAGATGCTGGCCCGTCACTATCGCTGGGAGCCACGCTTCGAGGCTGTTGAGGAGAACCCGTACCTGGAGGACTACTACCAGAACATCAATCGGTGGTCGTTCAACCTCGAGGTCTACTTCCTCAAAGAGCGTTTTCGCGACCTGCTGGCCATTCAGCAGGCTGACCACACCATCATTCAAGACCGCACCATCTACGAGGGTGTCAACGTCTTTATGAAGAACAACCACGATATGGGTCAGCTGTCAGACCGCGATTATGACACCTGTATGGAGCTCTTTGAGCAGATGCTGCAGATGGTGCGCCTGCCTGACCTGATGATCTACCTGCGCGCCTCAGTGCCCCATCTTGTCGGTAATATCCAGCAGCGGGGGCGCGACTACGAGCAGACCATCCAGTTGGAGTATCTCGAGAACCTCAACCGCCGCTACGACGAGTTCCTGCTCAAGCACTATCGCGGCCGGATGCTCGTTGTCGAGAAAGACCCGCTGGACTTTGAACATCAGCCGAAGGACTTCGCCAAGATTGTCGACCGCATCGACAGCACCCTCTTCGGACTCTTCCCGCCGTCAGACAACTGGCCCCTCAATCCCCCTAAGTCTCACTAAACAAACCTTATCATACTATGCATATCGCAGTAGCAGGAAACATAGGTAGTGGCAAGACCACACTCACCAAGTTGCTCGCCCACCGTTACGGGTGGACGCCCCGTTTCGAACCCGTCGACAATAATCCCTATCTGGCTGATTTCTACGCTGATATGAAGCGCTGGTCGTTCAACCTTCAGGTGTATTTCTTGAACAAACGCTTCAAGGAGGTAGTGGAGATATCGAAGTCGAAGGACACCATCATTCAGGATCGCACCATCTTTGAGGATGCCTGCATCTTCGCACCGAACCTGCACGGACAGGGGATGATGAGCGACCGCGACTTCGAGAATTACACCGACCTGTTCAACCTGATGATGTCGCTCGTCAAATTGCCCGACCTCATGATTTATATCCGTTCGAGCATTCCGACACTCGTTGCGCAGATTCAGAAGCGTGGCCGCGAGTACGAGCAGACCATGCGCTTAGACTATCTGCAGGGTCTGGAGAAGCGTTACGAAGAGTGGATTAGCGGCTATAAGGGTCAGCTCATCATCATCAATGGTGACGAATGTAAGTTTGGCGACAATCCCGAGCACCTGAAGCAGGTGACCGATATGATTGACGCCAAACTCTTCGGACTGTTCCCGATGGATAGTAACGCCTAATGGCGCTCTATCCATCCATAGGTGGAAAGGTTTTTATTTACGCAGGGCAGCGATGCTCTCCTTGAGGGAGGCAATCTTCTCCTCAGCATCGCTCTGCTTCTTGCGCTCCATAGCAACAACGGCTTCAGGGGCATTAGCCACAAAACGCTCGTTGGAGAGCTTCTTCAGGACACCGGCGAGGAAACCTTCGAGGTGTTTTAGCTGAGCCTCCATCTTCTCAATCTCGGCATCGACATCGATGAGGTTGCCAAGAGGAATGGCAAACTCGTCGGTACCAACCATAAACGAGCTTGCTGTGGCGTCTTTCTCATTGACGATATTGATGGCATTAAGGTTGGCCATCTTCATGATGGCAGCATCGAACTGAGCGTAGGCATTCTTACCGATGACCTGCAGTTCAAGCTGCTCCTTGGGCGCGATATTCTTGGAAGAACGAACCATGCGGACACCGCTGACAATCTGCTTCACCTGCTCAAAAGCAGCGCTCAGCTTGTCGTCATCGGCAGTGGGTGCCTGAAGTTCCAGCTTGTCGCGCATGATAGACTCACCTTCCTGGCGGTCATAAATATGTTGCCACAGCTCTTCGGTAATGAAGGGCATGAAGGGGTGCAGCATCTTCAGCAGAATCTCGAAGAACTCCAGCGTCTTATCATAGGTCTTGCGGTCGATAGGCTGAGCCTCACCGTTGACATAGGCAGGCTTCACCATCTCCAAATACCAGCTTGAGAACTCATCCCAGAACAGTTTGTAGACAGCCATCAGGGCCTCAGAGATGCGGTACTTCTTGAAGAGGTCGTTCACTTCGGCGTTGGTTTGGCGAAGCTTGGCCTCAAACCAAGCAGTTGCTATCTTGCCTGTTTCCGACTGTTCGGAATCGGCAACCTTCCAACCCTTGACGAGACGGAAGGCGTTCCATATCTTGTTGTTGAAGTTTCGACCCTGTTCGCAGAGTGCCTCGTCGAAGAGAATGTCATTGCCGGCAGGAGCAGAAAGCATCATGCCCATGCGAACGCCGTCGGCGCCGAATTTCTCAATAAGCTCAATGGGGTCGGGGCTGTTGCCGAGTGACTTTGACATCTTGCGGCCCAGCTTGTCGCGGACGATACCGGTGAAATAGACATTGCGGAAGGGCATGTCGCCGATATACTCGTAGCCTGCCATAATCATACGAGCCACCCAGAAGAAGATAATATCCGGGCCGGTCACCAAGTCGGCGGTGGGGTAGTAATACTTAATCTCCTCGTTGCCAGGGTTGTTGATGCCGTCGAAGAGGCTGATGGGCCAGAGCCATGAACTGAACCAGGTGTCGAGGGCGTCTTCGTCCTGACGCAAGGTAAAGCCTCCCTTAACCTCTCCGAGGGCGGGGAACTTCTCAAGAGCCAGCTTGTAAGCTTCCTCTTCGTTCTCTGCTACGACAAATGCATCCTCGGGAATTGTCTCCCCTCCTTCGGAGGCGTTGGAGGGGACTATATAATATGCAGGAATGCGATGTCCCCACCAGAGCTGGCGGCTGATGCACCAGTCCTGAATGTTCTCCAGCCAATTCTTATAGGTATTCTTATACTTGGCAGGATAGAACTTCAGTTCGTCGTTCATGACGGGGGGCAGGGCGATGTCGGCAAAGTGTTTCATCGAGAGGAACCACTGCATAGAAAGACGTGGCTCGATGGCTGTGTCGGGATTGCGCTCGGAGTAGCCCACCTTGTTTGTATAGTCCTCAATCTTCTCCATCAGGCCTGCTTCCTGCAGGTCTTTTGCAATCTGTTTGCGGCAGTCCATACGGTCCATGCCAACGTAGATGGGTGACTGGTCGCTGATGGTACCGTCGGGGTTGAAGATGTCGATGGTCTCGAGGTTATGCGTCTTGCCCAGCATGTAGTCGTTGGTGTCGTGGGCTGGTGTCACCTTCAGACAACCCGTACCGAACTCAATGTCGACGTAGCGGTCCTCGATGACGGGGATAACGCGGTTCACCAAAGGCACGATGACCTTGCGGCCCTTCAGCCACTGGTTCTTCGGGTCCTTGGGGTTGATACACATAGCTGTATCGCCCATAATGGTCTCAGGACGGGTAGTGGCGACGACGGCATAGTAGCCTTTTTCATCCTTATGGATGACGTTGCCTTCCGTCTCGTTTGTTGCAATGCCGTCGCAACAGACTGAACCGTCTTCGTTAGCCACGTAGTACTTGAGGTGATAAAGGTGGGACTGCTCCTCCTTGTAGATGACCTCCTCGGTAGAGAGGGCGGTGAGGGCTTTGGGATCCCAGTTCACCATACGCAGGCCACGATAGATAAGTCCCTTGTTGTAAAGGTCGACGAAGACCTTGATGACACTCTCGGAACGCTTCTCGTCCATCGTAAAGGCTGTGCGATCCCAGTCGCAGGAGGCACCCAGGCGACGAAGTTGCTTGAGGATAATACCACCGTGCTCATGCGTCCAGTCCCAAGCATGCTTCAGGAACTGCTCACGGGTCAGGTCGTGCTTCTTGATACCCTGCTCAGCGAGTTTCTTCACCACCTTTGCCTCGGTAGCAATTGAAGCATGGTCAGTACCAGGTACCCAAAGGGCATTCTTGCCCTCCATACGAGCTCGGCGTACGAGAATATCCTGAATGGTATTGTTCAGCATATGTCCCATATGGAGAACTCCCGTTACATTGGGTGGCGGGATGACGATGGTGTAAGGTTCGCGTCCATCGGGTTTGCTACTGAAAAGTTTGTTGTCCAGCCAGTACTGGTACCATTTAGATTCGACCTCTTTCGGGTCATATTTGCTTGCTATTTCCATATACCTATTTTAAAAACGGCTGCAAAGTTACACATTTTCCTTTAAATTGCGACAAGATTTTGCCAAAAAGTTGGTGGAATGGAAAATAATGCTTACCTTTGCGGTGGAAAAATATCATACTGAATCTTGGGAAATGCATACAAGAGAAGAACAGATGGAGGCTTTCGGGCGATTACTTGACGTGCTCGACCAGCTACGTGAGAAGTGTCCGTGGGACAGAAAACAAACCAATGAGTCGTTGCGTCCTAACACCATAGAGGAAACCTATGAGTTGTGTGATGCTTTGATGCGCAACGACCGTAAGAATATCTGTAAGGAGTTGGGCGACGTGCTGATGCACGTGATGTTCTACGCCAAGATTGGTTCTGAGACAGGTGACTTTGATATGGCCGACGTCTGCAATCAGCAGGCTGACAAGCTTATCTTCCGTCATCCGCATATCTATCATCCATCGCAGGTCGGAGCTGAAAAACCGAAACCTCTGCCTTTCGGCGAGGAATCCGAGGAACGTGAGTTTGCTGATGCCAAGACCTCTGAACAAGTATTGCAGAACTGGGAGCAGATTAAACTCAAGGAGAAAGATGGCAACAAGACGGTGTTGTCGGGTGTTCCTACATCTCTGCCTTCGCTGATTAAGGCTTACCGTATCCAGGACAAGGCCCGCAATGTGGGGTTTGATTGGGAGAAAAAGGAGGATGTCTGGGACAAGGTGCGTGAGGAACTTTCGGAGTTGGAAGCGGAGTTTAGTAAGAATGATAAAGATAAGTCTACCAGTGAGTTGGGCGATTTCCTTTTTGCAATTATTAATGCCGCCCGGCTATACAAGTTGAACCCCGAGAATGCTTTAGAACGTACGAATCAGAAGTTTATTAGACGCTTCAACTATATTGAGGAACACAGTATCCGTTCCGGTCGCCCCTTGACGGAGATGACCCTTGAGGAAATGGATGCCTTGTGGGACGAGGCGAAGAAACTTGAAAGCTAACAAAAAACCTGAAAATATGATGAAGAAAATTATTCCCTTTGTTTTTGTCTGTACCCTCGTGGCATTGGGTAGTTGTGGTAGTAAAAGTTCGCAGCCGACGGAAAATGAAGAAATAGATACAACAGCTGTCGTGATACTTGATGATGACTCTCTTGTATATGGAATCTGTGGCGATGGAACGGCTATGAACACGTTACAGTTAATAACCGACTCTGGTGATACGCTGACATTGAGTATAGCTGAGGCTAATGATAACGGTCGGTGCTTTGGCGGTTTCCAAAGTGGTGACCGTATGGCAGTCATGCTTCAGGATCAGGAGACAGCCAGGATGGTCATCAATCAGTCGGCACTGTTGGGTGACTGGGTGATGCCCAATCCCCTTGATGGCAGTTCGGAAATGGGTATTCGCATCAAGGAGGGCGGTATTGCAGAGAGTATTGATCAGCCAGCAGTGATTTATCGCTCGTGGAAGCTTATTAATGGGAAACTGGAAATCGTTTCCGTACGTGAGGGCGGCAACGAGGAGGAAGAAGTCAACCTTTATGACATTATTTCCCTGGGGTCCGACTCGCTTGTGTATAAGGATGCAGACGACACGTTTGAATACACCCGCTATAAGCATAAGGAGCATAAGGATGCCATAAAGTTGGAAAGTGCCTCCGAAGATGATATGTTGATTTGATATTCGTGTGGAACCGTTCAGAGTACATATTTTAGGGTGCGGCAGTGCGCTGCCCACGCTTCGCCACTTTCCGTCGGCTCAGGTTGTTGAACTACGTGAGAAACTTTTCATGGTGGATTGTGGCGAGGGCGCACAATTGCAGTTGCGCCGTCTGCGGGTGCACTTCTCGAAGGTGAGCCATGTGTTTGTCTCGCATCTGCACGGCGATCATTGCTTCGGTCTGATTGGTATGATTTCTACCTTCGGGCTGTTGGGGCGTACGGCTAAGCTGCATATTCATGCTAATGAACAACTGGAAGAGATGCTGAACAGCCAGATGGCCCTGTTCTGCCGAGACTTGGGGTACGAGGTGGTGTTCCATCCCATTGATGCTTCACGCCATGAGGTCATCTACGAAGATCGTTCGCTGACGGTCGAGACGATTCCCTTGTGCCACCGGATGCCTACCTGTGGGTTCCTGTTCCGCGAAAAACCCTCTCTGCCGCATATCCGTCGTGAGATGATTGACTTCTACCAGATTCCGACATCGCAGATTCAGAATGTCAAGAACGGTGCCGACTGGACGACGGAGGAGGGTGAGGTGGTACCTAACTCGCGATTAGTCGTGCCGGCAGCTCCGCCTCGCAGCTATGCCTATTGCAGCGATACGCGTTATATGCCGGAGCTTCACGAGATGATCAAGGGCGTCAGCACCCTTTATCATGAAAGCACCTATGGTGACGACAATCTGCCAATGGCTGAAAAGTACTTCCATTCTACTGCCCGTCAGGCAGCGATGGTGGCGCGTGACGCAGGAGCCGGACAACTTGTTTTGGGGCATTACAGTTCGCGTTACGATGACGAACAAGTGCTGCTCCGTCAGGCACGAGAAGTGTTTGAAAATGTCAGATTAGCCAACGAATTGGACGTTATCAACGTGTAATTTAGCTTAATATTGCATTTTTCTACAAAAAAATTTGGAACTTTCAAGTAAAAGCTGTATATTTGCACAAAATATTGTGTACGTATATGACAAGAAGGCTAATCATATTATCTCTCGCCGGACTTTTGACGGCGGCAATCCCTACAATAACATCTGCTTCAGAGATGGAATTTGCTGCTGTGGAACAGGTCGATACCCCTGTTACCATCAGTGTTAGCGGCCAGACGGTTCTTGTTGCCGGTGCACAGGGCGAAACGCTTGAGGTTGTTTCGCTTACAGGACGGCAGCTGATGACTGTCAAGATTGATAGTCCTGCGCAACGTGTGGAATTAAGTGTTCCAAGAGGGTGTTATATTCTGAAGGTAGGCAAGGTCGTCAGGAAAATTCAGGTGCGCTGAGTGTTGCGCTACTCGTGTTTTTCTCCTCGCTGATTCTGGGCTGTACTGATTCGCCGTCCCTTAATCAACAGAATCTTTCTTTAGATGCCTTCAGTGATATGAAGGCCGATGATTATTCTCTGAATCCTCAGTCGTTTCAGGAGAAATTGGCAATATATTGTAAAAACGGCAAAGGGAACAAGTCTGTCAACAACTTTTTGAGCCGTCATTATGAAAATGGCGGGACTACTGTGTGGGTCGATAAGTGGGGAGTCGATGATCGCGCTGACTCGTTATTGGCTTTCCTTGAAAGCGAATCGGCTGAGATGGGATTCCGTGCAAGCGTGTTTTACATAGCAGAGATAAAGGCCGATATGGAGAAAGTCCGTACGCTGACGTTTGACCAGCATGACAATGTGTCTCAGGTAATGGCCCGTCTGGAGTACAATCTCAATAACGCCTATTTGACTTATGCTACGGGACAGCGATATGGTTTCGTGAATCCCAACAACGTCCTTAACCGCTATGATGCCCGTGATAAGGATTCTACGGGTCGGGCCATTACTTATCGTCATCTCTATGATGTAGACATAGAGAGCCCGACGGACTCCTTTTTCAATGCAGCTATGGCTTGCGCCACTATTGACGGCATAGGTGCGTTCCTCAGACAGACGGAGCCTAAGACGGAATTATACGGTCGTCTGCGCCAGATGCTCCGCAATGCCAATAGTGTTGAGCGTCAAAAAATCCTGGTGAATATGGAGCGTTGTCGTTGGCGTGATAAACTGCACGTCCAGGAACAACGGAAATATGTTGTCGTCAATGTACCGGCTTTCCATCTGTGGGCAGTAGGTCCTGACTCTGTGATTGATATGCGGGCAGCTTGTGGAGCCCTCAAGACAAAGACACCGCTGCTGTCGAGCCAGATTACCTATATGCAGGTAAATCCTGAATGGGTGATTCCAATGAGTATTATTCGCGACGATGTGGCCCGTCACGGTGGTGATTCCAATTATTTTGCCCGCCATCGTTACTACATTGCCGACAGAAAGACGGGAAAGCGTCTTTCGCCGACGGCGGTCAGTGCGGCGATGCTTCGCAGCGGCAACTATCGCGTCGCCCAGGAGGGGGGCGCTGGTAACTCGCTGGGGCGCATTATCTTCCGTTTTCCGAATAATTTCTCTGTATTCTTACACGATACCTCCAGTCCTGGCGTCTTCCAGCGCGACAACCGTGGTGTCTCTCACGGCTGTGTGCGTGTGCAACGTCCTTTTGACCTGGCTGTCTTTATGATGGAGAAAGACCCAGATGAGTGGCTGCTCGATAAGTTGCGCATCTCTATGGGCATGAAGCCTGAAACGGAGCAGGGACGTAAATATATGGATCAGCTTGATCCGTCGGTGAAGGTGCCACAGCTGGTTAGGTCTATCAACGTATCGCCTCGCGTACCTATTATTATTACTTATTATACCATATTCCTAGCGCCCGATGGTTCGTTGCACCACTATCCTGATGTGTATGGTTATGACAATGCGATCAGCGAGACCCTAAAACCTTATACCGAATGACCGACGATAAACTGCTCATAGAGCAACTGGCCAACCCCAAGACGCAGCGCCGTGCTTTTGAGTTGGTGGTGAAACAGTATGGTGAACAGCTGTATTGGCAGATTCGCCGCTTCATTCTGTCGCACGACGATGCTAACGATGTGCTCCAGAATACCTTTATCAAGGCTTGGCAGGGCATTGGTTCGTTTCATGGCGATTCGAAACTGCTGACGTGGCTTTCGCGCATCGCCATCAACGAAAGTCTTGACTTCCTGCGCCGTCAGAAGAATATTGTGACTATGAGTACCGACGACGAAGAGTTGGGGGTGGCCAATATGCTGATGGCTGACGACTATTTCGATGGTGACGAGACAGAGGCCCAATTGCAGGAGGCTATCGCTATGCTGCCGGAAGTGCAGCGTACGGTTTTCCTGTTACGCTATTATGACGACATGAAATACAGCGACATCAGTAAGATGCTGGGAACCAGCGAAGGAGCCCTGAAAGCGTCCTATCACATTGCCGTCAAGAAAATATCTGATTTTTTTAAGCTACGCGATTAAACCTTTCTTACTTAATAACGTCAATAGAGTATGATGAACGAAGAACAGTATATCAAAAGCAAGCTCAGCGGGAAAAATCCTTTCCGTGTGCCTGATGGTTATTTCGACAACCTGACAGCTAACGTGATGCAGCAGTTGCCGGAGAGCCCTCGCCAGAGCTTAGTTGTACGGATGCGACCGTGGCTCTATGCTGCTGCCTGCTTCGTGGCAGTGTTGTTTACCGCCGCCGTATACCTTTATTCTCCCGATGACGCAGCCAATCGTCCGGTTGCTACCAACAACGTGACTATGTCGGATTCCTACATTGACGAGGCTGCCGACTTTGTAATGGCCGACAACAACGACATTTATGCTTGTCTAACTACCGAATATTAAGAAGAGCCTATGAAGAAAATCTCATTCATATTCATCTCGCTGCTCTTGGCCATTGTTGTTACGGCTCAGGACGGTCAGCAGAAGCCAGGACGCTTCTCGCCTGAGCGGTTTCAGGCCGCATTGGAGCAGTTTATCACTAAGGAAGCTTGTCTTACACCGCAGGAGGCTGCCAAGTTCTTTCCTATCTACAAGGAGATGCAGGCCAAGCAGCGTGCTGTCTTTGAGCGTCAGCGCCAGTTGGCAAAGGTGAAACCTACTGATGAAAAGGGGTGCGAGAAAGCTATTCGCCAGCGCGATGAATACGATTTGGAACTAAAACGTATTCAGCAGACGTATCACAACAAGTTCCTTAGCGTCATCTCGGCATCAAAGCTTTACGATGTACTGAAGGCTGAAGACCGGTTCCACCGGCAGATGCTGCGCGGATGGGGTCATGGACCTCAACCGAAGAGGTAAGGAATTAGCGGTAAAAGATTTATTTACGGATGAATGGCAGAGTTTTAGGTAGCTTCTGCCATTTTCCGTTTTTAGGCACCTTCAGTGTGCTGCCTTTCAGCTGCTGTAGCACGTAGACGGAGTCGTTTTCTTGCTTGAGGGTGGCCGTCAGATCCTCGCTGCCGTAGTCGTTGATGAGGCTCAGTTCTGCCGTCCTTTCGTCTTTCAACTTTGCTGCGGTGATAGGCCAGTAGAAGCTGTTGTTCTTCTTGCCGAGAAATCCTGGTAGTTGGCCGTATAGCTCGTTGCCTGGCACTATGACGGACTCGTCGTAGAAGTCTATACGCATGAAGACCTCGTATTCTGCATTATAAAGGTAAGCGCGGAAAACCTGCTTGTCACTCTGTGCCTGGCAAAGTGTGCAAATTAGGCATGATGTTAATGAAAGTATCAGTTTTTTCATCGTCATTTGCTTTATTTTTTGTGGCAAAGGTAATAAATATAAATCAATAAATATGATAAAGTGGCAAAAATATATGAAAAAACATTCTGTGTTTTTGAAATTTTTAAGTATCTTTGCAGCCGTTTATAATTATAACGAATGGGAAATAAGCATTTAACGCCTGACTATATCTTTGAGTCGAGTTGGGAGGTGTGTAATAAAGTCGGCGGTATCTATACCGTTCTTTCGTCTCGAGCAAAGACATTGCAAGACAGGATGCAGGATCGTATCATTTTCATCGGTCCTGATTTTTGGAAGGAAAAGGAAAGTCCCTATTTCAAAGAGGACAAGTCTCTGTTTGCTGATTGGCAGTGGGGGGCTAAGGAGATGGGGCTTCTTGTTAGGGTTGGGCGCTGGACGGTTCCCGGCGAACCTATCGCGATTCTTGTTGACTTCCAGCCGTACTTCAAGCAGAAGAATGATATCTACGCTTGGCTGTGGGAGCACTATCAGGTAGACTCCCTCCACGCATATGGCGACTATGATGAGGCATCGATGTTCTCGTATGCCGCAGCCTTGGTTGTTGAGAGTTTCTACAAGCATTATTTAGATGAGCAGAAAAAGGTCGTCTATCATGCCAATGAATGGATGTGTGGTCTTGGCGCTCTTTACATCAACAACAAGCTGCCGCAGATAGGTACAGTCTTTACGACTCATGCTACGAGTATCGGTCGCTCCATTGCTGGTAACCAGAAACCCCTCTACGACTATCTGTTTGCTTATAATGGTGACCAGATGGCTGGCGAGCTGAATATGGAGTCGAAGCACTCTATTGAGAAACAGACAGCTTTCTATGTAGACTGCTTTACGACAGTCAGTGATATAACGGCCCGTGAGTGTGTCGAGTTGCTCGACAAGCCTGTCGATGTGGTGTTGCCTAACGGTTTCGATAATAGTTTTGTGCCGAAGGGAGCAACGTTTACTAAGAAGCGCAAGGCTGCCCGCCGTCGTCTGTTGGATGTGGCTAACGCATTGCTTGGAGAAAAACTTGATGATGATACATTAATAGTCTCGACTTCAGGACGTTATGAGTTTAGGAATAAAGGTATTGATGTGTTTGTGGAGGCAATGAACCGTCTGCTCCGCGACAAGGATTTGAAGAAGAAGGTTCTGGCTTTCATCGAAGTGCCTGGTTGGGTCGGCGAGCCGCGTAAAGACTTGCAGGAACGACTTGCGGGACCCAAAACGTTCACTGAACCATTGGAAGTGCCGCAGGTGACCCACTGGCTCCACAATATGAGCCACGACAACGTGTTGAGCATGATGAAGTATTATGACATGCACAACCGTAAGGACGAGCAGGTGAAAGTCATCTTCCTGCCGTGTTATTTGGATGGCACTGATGGCATTGTCAATATGACCTATTACGACGTGGTGCTTGGCAATGATCTCTGCGTCTATCCTTCCTACTACGAACCGTGGGGCTATACGCCGTTAGAGGCTGTTGCCTTCAAAGTGCCCTGTATCACCACCGACCTGGCAGGTTTCGGCCTGTGGGCTAATGGCGTGTTCGGTCATTACGGTGAGTTGGAGGACGGTGTCAAGGTGATACACCGCACCGATTATAACTATTCTGAGGTGGCTGATGCCATCAAGGATGCTGTCGCCAGCTTCTCGGCTATGACAGCAAAGGAGGTGGAGGCCTGCCGTAAGAAGGCTGATGCCTTGTCAAAGAAAGCCTTATGGAGTGAGTTCATCAAGTACTATGATGAGGCTTACGATATTGCGCTTCGTAAGGCAGAAGAACGAAAACAAGTAAAATCATAATAATTTTTAAGGTATGAAGATTAAAGCAGATTATGCAAATGCTCCTCAGTGGAAAGTGCTGACCGTGAAGTCGAGCCTTCCTGAGCAGTTGAAGTGTTTGGACGAGATTGCACACAACCTCTGGTGGGTGTGGAATTTTGAGGCTCGCGACTTGTTCCGCGACCTGGATCCTGAGATTTATCATGACGTAAAGCATAACCCTGTTATGCTGTTGGAACGTCTGACTTTTGCCCGTAAGGAAGAAATCTTGAAGGACAAGGACTTGATGAAGCGCATCAAGGACGTCTATGCTTCGTTCCAGAAGTACATGAGCGTGAAGCCCGATGCCAAGCG
Organism: uncultured Prevotellaceae bacterium; assembly: GCA_900321965.1. Classification (GTDB taxonomy): domain Bacteria; phylum Bacteroidota; class Bacteroidia; order Bacteroidales; family Bacteroidaceae; genus Prevotella. The sequence goes on along the minus strand of ONYA01000017.1, from coordinate 21,119 downwards.
CCCGTCTGTTGCCTACTTCTGTATGGAGTATGGTATACACTCGGCCTTGAAGATTTATTCTGGCGGTCTGGGCATGCTGGCTGGCGACTACGTGAAGGAGGCCAGCGACTCTAACGTCGACATGTGTGCCGTTGGTTTCCTCTATCGTTTCGGCTACTTCACTCAGAGCCTGTCGATGGATGGCCAGCAGATTGCCAACTACGAGACTCAGAACTTCGGTTCGCTGCCTATCGAGCGTCAGCTCGACCTGGACGGTAATCCTTTAGTGATCGACGTTCCTTACACCAACTATATGGTTCACGCTTACGTATGGCGTGTGAATGTCGGTCGTGTGAAGCTCTATCTGCTCGACACCGATAACGAGATGAACTCCGATTTCGACAGGCCCATCACCCACAGCCTTTATGGCGGCGACTGGGAGAACCGTCTGAAGCAGGAAATCCTGCTTGGTATCGGTGGTATGCTGCTGCTGAAGAAACTCGGCATCAAGAAAGATATCTATCATTGCAACGAGGGTCACGCTGCTCTCTGTAACCTGCAGCGTCTGTGCGACTATATTGAAGAAGGCCTGACGTTCAACCAGGCTCTTGAGCTGGTGCGTGCCAGCGGCCTCTATACTGTCCACACCCCTGTTCCCGCTGGTCACGACTACTTCGACGAGGGTCTCTTTGGCAAGTATATGGGCAGCTATCCCCAGAAGCTCGGCATCACTTGGGACGAGTTCATTGGTATGGGCCGCACCAATCCCGACGACAAGGGCGAGAAGTTCTGTATGTCAACCTTCGCCTGCAACACCTGTCAGGAGGTGAATGGCGTGTCGAAGCTCCACGGCTGGGTCAGCCAGAAGATGTTCGCTGGCATCTGGAACGGCTATTATCCCGAAGAGAACCACGTCGGCTATGTCACCAACGGCGTTCACTTCCCCACATGGGCAGCTGCCGAGTGGCGTCAGCTCTACGGTAAGTACTTTGACAAGAAGTTCATGAGCGACCAGTCGAACGAAGAAATCTGGCACGGCATCTATAACTGTCCCGACGAGGAAATCTGGGCTACTCGTATGGCATTGAAGAAGAAGCTCTTCGACTATATCAAGGTGCAGTTCCGTGAGACTTGGCTGAAGAACCAGAACGATCCCTCACGTGTGGTGAAGCTCCTCGAGCGCTTCAATCCCAACGCTCTGGTCATCGGCTTCTGCCGCCGTTTCGCAACCTATAAGCGCGCTCATCTGCTGTTCACCGACCTCAACCGTCTCAGCAAGATCGTCAACAATCCCGAGCGTCCCGTCATCTTCCTCTTTGCCGGTAAGGCTCACCCCGCCGACGGTGCCGGACAGGGACTCATCAAGCGCATCTTCGAGATTTCGCAGATGGAGGAGTTCCAGGGTAAGATCATCTTCCTCGAAGACTACGATTTCCTGCTGGCTCGTCGTCTCGTCTCGGGTGTCGACATCTGGATGAACACCCCGACGCGTCCTCTCGAGGCTTCTGGTACATCAGGCGAGAAGGCCGAGATGAACGGTGTCGTCAACCTCTCCGTCAAGGACGGTTGGTGGCTGGAAGGCTATCGCGAGGGTGCCGGATGGGCACTCACCGAGAAGCGCACCTACCAGAATCAGGGCTATCAGGACCAGCTCGACGCAGCCACCATCTACGGACTGCTCGAACAGGAGATTGTACCTCTCTACTATGACAAGAACGAGAAGGGTCTCTCCGAGGGTTGGATTAAGGTCGTCAAGAACTCTATCGCCCAGATTGCTCCCCACTACACGATGAAGCGTCAGCTGGACGACTACTATAGCAAGTTCTATGAGAAGCAGGCTAAGCGTTTCAAGGAGATTGCAGCCAACAACTACAAGCTGGCAAAGGACATCGCCCTGTGGAAGGAAACCGTCGCTGAGCGCTGGGATGCCATCAGCGTCGTCTCTGCTGAGTCTACAGCACCTTCCAATGGCCAGCACCTCACGGGTGAGGAGTACACTTTGCGCTACGTCATCAACGAGCAGGGTCTTGAAGATGCTGTTGCCCTTGAGAAGGTCAACGTCTATACCGACTCGAACGGCGAGGAGCATGTCTTCTCTATCGAGCCGCTGAAGATGGTGAAGAAAGAGGGTAATAACTACACCTTCGAGGCTGTACACTCGCCCAAGCAGGCCGGACAGTACAAGAGTGCCATCCGTATGTATCCGAAGAACGCCCTGCTGCCTCACCGCCAGGACTTCTGCTACGTCAAGTGGCTCGCACTGCCCTTCGCATAATCTTTTTCTAGATTTCCTAAATAAATTAGCCGAAAGTTTTGCACTTTCGGCTTTTTTGTGTACTTTTGCAACATCGAAAGACATAATCTAATTATAGCTATAATGAAACAGACAATCCTTGTTACTGGTGGCACGGGCTTTATCGGCAGCCACACAACGGTAGAACTGCAGCAGGCAGGCTACGAAGTGGTCATTATTGACAATCTCTCAAACTCGAACGCCAATGTCGTTGACGGCATCGAGAAGATAACAGGCGTACGTCCTGCTTTCGAGAAGGTCGATTGCTGCGATATGGAAGCCTTGGAGGCTGTGTTCAAAAAATATCCGAAGATTGAGGGCATCATCCACTTTGCTGCTTCGAAAGCGGTGGGTGAGTCGGTGGAGAAACCGCTGCTCTACTATCGTAACAATCTGACGTCGCTCATCAATCTGCTGGAGCTGATGCCGAAGTACGATGTCAAGGGCATCATCTTCTCGTCGTCATGTACCGTCTATGGTCAGCCTTCACAGGAGAACCTGCCTGTCACGGAGAATGCTCCTATCCAGAAGGCTATGTCGCCCTACGGCAATACGAAACAGATTAACGAGGAGATCATTCAGGACTATATCCACTCTGGTGCCCCCATCAAGTCGGTAATCCTGCGCTATTTCAATCCTATTGGCGCCCATCCTACGGCTCTCATCGGCGAACTGCCCAACGGTGTGCCCATGAACCTCATCCCCTTTGTCACTCAGACGGCTATTGGCATTCGTGGCCAGCTGAAGATCTTCGGCAATGACTACAGTACGCCCGACCACACCTGCATCCGCGACTACATCTATGTCGTTGACCTGGCAAAGGCTCACGTGAAGGCTATGGAGCGCGTGCTCGACAATCCTGATACCGATGCCGTTGAGGTATTCAACATCGGTACAGGACGCGGTCTGTCGACCTTAGAGGTTGTCGAAGGTTTCGAGAAGGCTACTGGCGTCAAGCTGAACTGGACGTACGCTCCTCGTCGCGAAGGCGATATCGAGCAGGTCTGGGGCGACGTCACCAAGGCTAACGAGGTGCTGGGTTGGAAGGCAGAGACGCCTACCGACGAGGTGCTGAAGTCGGCTTGGAAGTGGCAGCAGAAACTGCGCGAGGACGGCATCCAGTAGTCCAGTCGTAATCCCCATACGGTCGGGAAGAAACCTGACTGTTTTTTGTGTTTGTGTTGTGACGGGCTTCCGATGTGAATCGGGAGCCCGTGATTGGTTTAGACGGCGTATAAATTTGAAAACTTTGTCCGTCAAAATTTGCACGTTTGGTTTTTTCTCCGTATCTTTGCGAAAACAATTTTTCAAACTAACCAAATACAATCACATTTATGAAGAAAAAGTTTATCTGCGCCGTTTGTGGATATATCTACGAAGGCGATGCTGCTCCCGAGAAGTGCCCCATCTGTAAGGCTCCTGCCTCAAAGTTCTCTGAACTGAAGGACGAGGGTGAGACCACCTATGCTACTGTTCACCGTATTGGTGACGGCAAGCCCGAGGGCGTCAGCGAGGAGATGATTAACGACCTGCGCAACCACTTCAACGGCGAGTGCGGCGAGGTAGGTATGTATCTGGCTATGGCGCGTCAGGCCGATCGCGAGGGCTATCCCGAAATTGCCGAGGCCTTCAAGCGCTATGCTTTCGAGGAGGCCGACCACGCTTCACGCTTTGCTGAACTGTTGGGCGAGGTCGTATGGGATACGAAGACCAATTTGGAGAAGCGTGCTGCTGCTGAGGCTGGTGCTTGCGAGGATAAGTTCCGCATCGCCAAGAACGCTAAGGCTGCTGGCTTCGATGCCATCCACGACACCGTTCACGAGATGGCTAAGGATGAGGCTCGTCACGGTGCTGGCTTCGCCGGACTGCTGAAGCGCTATTTCGGCAAGTAATTTTTTCTTTTTTATAACGACAACAAGGACAACTTAGACAACAGTCGCTGCTGGTAGCGATAAAAAAAGTTGTCCTTGTTGTCTGGGCGCCCAGACGGCAGGTCGTTGAATATCGCGACGTCGCCTTCTATCAGGCACTCGATCAGGCCATCCAGAAATACCCCGAGGTGGAGAAGGCCAAGCGCTTAGACGCCAAAAAGTTCCAGCGTGCCGTTGACAACATCCATGAGGTAGCCATCAAGAAATACGGAGAAAAGAAGGCCGCCGACGCCAACTACGTAGAGCTCGTCCGCCGCTACATCGTCATCTACTTCCAGAGGACATGCGGTCCCAGATACAACAACTTCAAATAAGTCAACAGAGACAATCAAGTAGAAAAGGCTGGAAGCGCAACGCTTCCGGCCTTTTCCTTGTGATTCGTTGATTTAAAAGGGTGGTTCGCTGAAATAAATTGCGGGCACCCTTTCTTTTTTATATCTTTGTGCCGTCAAATTCAAACTACAACTCAAAATGATGAAGAAACTTTTTATTTTATCAGTGCTCACAGCATCCATAGCAGTGATGACCTGCTGCTCGGCAGAAGACCCGTTCGAGGAATATAGTAGCAACAACAGTTGGAACAGCGGCATACAGACCAGTGGCGGCAATTCGTCGACGACGGGTGAGCTTGCTTCGTTTAACGTTGTCTTGAACGCAGAGGGTGATGAACCGGCGGAGTGTGCTGACGCCTATTTCCCCGATGAGGAAGACGCGTTAGAGAACAACGAGTTTACGACCGTGGTCAGTATCGACCTGTCAGCCCCCGTGTCGAAGACGGAGAACGGCGTCGAGGTGACGGTTAACGGCGGTCATGTGACGGCCAACCACGGGGAGACAAAGAAAGTGTGCTATGTGGTAAGCGGAACGACGACGAACGGTTCACTGACCATCTTGGGCGACAAGAAATATGCCGTGAAGCTCAACGGTGCGAACATCACCAACCCCGACTCGGCAGCGCTGAGCCTGCTGAGTGGCAAGCGTGCCTTCGTCATCTTGGCTGACGGCACCACTAACACGCTGACCGACGGCACGGGCGGCTCTCAGAAAGGCGCACTCTACTGCAAGGGCAAGCTGCTCTTCAACGGTAGCGGATCTCTGAGCGTGACGGGCAACACAAACAACGGTATCCACTCGGCTGACTACATCGCCTTCAGCAAGGGTAACAACATCTACGTGAAGTCGACAGCTAATCACGGTATCAAGGCCAACGACGGCATCTTCATCAATGGCGGCATCCTGAACGTTGAGGTGTCGGCAGCAGCCGCCAAGGGCATCAACAGCGAGAGCAACATCATTGTCAACGGCGGACGTACCACCGTTCTGACCACGGGTGACGGCGTTTACGACACAGACGACAACGAGGCCAAAGGCGCCGCTGGCATCAAGGCCGACTCGACGCTGACCGTGAACGGTGGCGAACTCTGGCTGAAGAGCACTGGCTCAGGCGGCAAGGGTATCAATGTCGACGGTGAGGCCTGTTTCAACGGTGGCAGCGTCTATGTGGTCACCACGGGTGGACAATTTAGGAGTGGGAACGACACCTCGTCGCCCAAGGGCATCAAGGCCGACGGCAACATCACCATCAGCGGCGGCCGTATATGGGTGCGCACTAACGGAAACAACGGTGAGGGTATCGAGACGAAGCAGGAACTCAGCATCACAGGCGGCGAGGTGGCCTCCTATGCTTACGACGACGCCGTCAACTCGAAGAGTACGATGACCATCAGCGGCGGCACCGTATATGCCCACGGACAGCACAACGACGGTCTCGACGCCAACGGCAACTGCTACATCAAGGGCGGCACCGTCTATGCCATCTGCTCCGGCTCGCCCGAGGTGGCCATCGATGCCAATACCGAGGGTGGCTTTAAACTCTACGTCACGGGCGGCACCATTGTTGCCGTAGGCGGATTAGAGAATGGCAGCAGTCTCACGCAGTCGTGTTATCAAGCCTCGTCGTGGAGTGCCAATACCTGGTATGCAATGTCCGTCGGCAACTCTACCTTTGCCTTCAAGACTCCGTCGAGCGGTGGCTCAGGTCTCGTCGTCTCCGCTGCCTCGCAGCCTACGTTGCTGTCAGGTGTCAGCGTCAGTGGCGGCACCTCTTACTTCGGCGGTCTCGCCGTCGTTGACGGCACCGTCAGTGGTGGCACCTCCGTCACCCTCTCATCCTATACGGGTGGCAACGGCATGGGTGGCAATCCAGGTGGCGGTCCCGGCTTCTGGCATTGAGTAGAACGCGTTGGCAGACAATAAATAGAAAGAATCTGCGTTTATATGGTAATGAAGCGCATATTATTATTCCTTATATGGTGTGTTGGTCTGCTGACGGCTTGCTCCGATGACGATTCGTTTACGACGAGTCGGTATGACCTGCTGACATTCTCTTTAGACACGGTGAAGATGGACACCGTCTTTACGAACGTAGGCTCGCGTACCTATTCTTTATGGGTCTATAACCACTCTGGCGATGGTATCAGAATCAGCACCGTACGCCTGCGTAATGGCAACCAGACGGGGTTTCGCGTGAATGTCGATGGTACGTATCTTGACAATACATTAGGGTCTGTTGCCACCGACCTTGAAGTGCGTAAGGGTGACAGTATCTGCGTCTTTGTAGAGCTGACAGCTATGGAGAACGGCCAGAATGAGGCTCAGTTGGTTGAAGACGACCTCGTGTTCGGTTTGGAGAGTGGGGTAGAGCAGCGCGTCAGTCTGCGATCCTACGCCTGGGACGCCATCAAAGTGAAGGATTTAGTTGTCTCACACGACACGCTGGTGGCGTCCGACAAGCCGCTGGTGGTCTACGGTAGCGGCATTACGGTAGACAGCAGTGCTGTGCTGACGCTGCGCAACACGACGCTCTACTTCCACGACAAGGCAGGCATCGCCGTGCGCGGAACGCTTATGGCCGAGAATGTCGTGCTGCGTGGCGACCGGCTCGACCACATGTTCGACTACCTTCCCTACGACCGCGTCAGCGGTCAGTGGGCGGGCGTTAGATTTGCCTCATCATCGCACGGTAACAGACTGGAAAACACACAGATACGCAATGCTATGACGGCTGTCAGCTTAGAGGCACCGGCAGTACTCGACACGTTGCAGCAGCGGCTGACGATGAACCGTTGTGTTGTGCATAATGCCAAGGGCGACGGCATCATTGCCAGTAACAGTTACATTGGCCTAAACTACTGCCAGCTGACGAATACCTTGGGTAACTGTCTGACACTCTTGGGCGGTAAGGCAGAGGTAGACCATTGCACGCTGGCCCAGTTTTATCCGTTTAATACCGCGGCACGGGGCGTTGCCCTCGTGCTGGCCAGTTCAAACGGCTATGATGTCTATCCCACTTTGCGGATAGACTGTACCAACACCATTGTGACGGGCTATGCTGACGATCAGGTGATGGTCTACCAGGCGGACTCGACGACAATCAACTACGCCTTTGCGGACTGCCTGCTGCGTACACCGGCCGTCGACAACGACACCGTCAACTTCAAACGCATACAATGGGAGACGCCCCGCGACAGCATACAGGGCAAACAGCACTTCGTCACCATCGACGAGCGCAACTACATCTACGATTTCCACCTTGACTCGCTGTCGACAGCCAAGGGGAAGGGCTGTTATTGAAACTCGGTGAACGAGAGTGGCATCAGCTGCTTGATGCCGTCCATCACGTAGATACGCTTCGTGCCGTATAGAATGATGCGTACCGCCTGTTTGAAGCGCGTCTCCGTCTCGATGATGACCTGACGACACGTGCCGCACGGACTGACAGGTTCTGCCTGCAACGCTCCGTTGGGCGTGCGCGCAGCAATGGCCAGCACCTTGACAGGCACATCAGGGTACTTTGCACCAGCGGCAAAGATGGCCGTCCGTTCAGCGCACAGACCTGCGGGGAATGCCGCATTCTCCTGGTTACATCCCATGAATGCTTCGCCGTTCTCTAATAGCAGGGCTGCTCCCACGTGGAAGTTGGAGTAGGGCGCATACGAGCGGTTGGTGGCTTCGATTGCCATTTCTACTAAGTGTCTCTCTTCAGCTGACAGTTCCTCAAGTTGACACTCCTTGATGGTGGTTTTTAGTTCAATATCCTTCATAGCAGATGGTTTTCTGCCGCAAAGATAATCAAAATTGTTGAAACATCAACTTTTTCTGCCAATTATTTTGGTCGTTTCGCAAAAAAGCATTACCTTTGCATCCGATTTCAACGAAGGCTGAAACATTTTCGGAAGGTTGGCAGAGTGATCGATCGCGCTGGACTCGAAATCCGGTATACCCCTTTCGGGTATCGGGGGTTTGAATCCCTCACCTTCCGCCAAAGCAATGGGAACTCTCGGGTTCCCTTTTTTGTGTCTGATTACAAAAAGTGAGAGCGATCAGTTTACTGACCTCTGAATTCCATTGGCGTCATACCGATATGTTCTTTGACGTATTTGCAGAAAAGGGACTGGCTGGAGAAACCTAACAGGTCGCATATCTGCTTGATGCTGAGGTCGGTCTGATGCAGGTAGTAACGGACGTCTCCCGTCAACTTTTCTGTTATCCATTTGTTGGCGCTCTTGCCAGAATTCCTCTTGCAGATAGCCGAGAGATATTTTGGCGAGATACACAATTCGCCGGCATAGGCTTCTACCGTATGACGCTTCACTTCATTGGAGTGTAGTAGGTCGAGGAACCGCTGGAAGTGGTTGTAACTTGTTGGGAGTTGAGAGCGGAGAGTTGAGGGGTGACTGTCAGCAAATGACAGCTTCTGTTTCATGGCACCACAGAGAGCAAGGATGGCCGAACGGAGCAAGGACTGGATGACATCGGTCCGGAAGGGATTGTCCTCGCCTTTGGCAATGGCCAGCGTCAGCATGTCGTAGAAATGGGTGTAGAAGAGTATCTCGTCTTCGTCCATCGTCACAACATGATGGCGACGGATGTACATCATGTCGTTCCAGATGGTCATCTTCTCGCGCAAGAAACTCTGCAGAATGCGGTTGGTGAGGAACATGGCCTTCAGGTTGAAATCGGGACTGACCATCACGTCGGTCACAATGATATTCTGTGGCACAATGGCCACCTGATTCTTGTGCAGTTCCATCTGTATGCCATTCATCTGGGCCTGCACTTTTCCGTCGGTACAGATGACGATGGCGTTCATCGACACATGGGCGGTATTGACCTCTGTGAACTGCTGGATGCTGTCGACCACCACAATGTCGTTGTCTGAATAGCCAATCTGGAGATCCTCATTGTCGGCCAATGTCTGTAATGTAATCTCTTCCTGTTGTTTCATGCTGCAAAATTAATCATTATTCTCCTTATTCTATGTTTTATTTGGCGCTATTTTTTGTTTATTTTGGATTTATAAAGCCAAAATGATAAAGAATGAAGTGAAATTGAACATAGATAATAGCAGATTTTGCCTTATCTTTGCAGACAAAATCAAACAACGAAAAGATGAAAAACGTAATTGTGATGCTGTTGGCAGTCTGTTTGGTCAGCAGTTGCGGACAAAAACAGGAGCACAACGTGAAGGCTCCCGTGAGAGTGAAGACGCTGGTGGTGTCGCCAGGTATGGTGGATAATCGTCAGACGTATGTGGGCATCGTTGAGGAACGCGAGGCGACGGCCGTGAGTTTTACGGGTATGGGTGTGGTGAAGCGCATGCTGGTGAACGAAGGGCAGACTGTGGCAAAAGGACAGCTGATAGCCGAGATGGACGACACGCAGGCGCGCAACCTGCTGAGTGGTGCCGAGGCGCAGATGGCGCAGGCCAGCGACGCTTTGGAGCGCTACAAGATGCTGCACGATGCAGGGTCGCTGCCTGAAGTGCAGTGGGTGGAGATACAGAGCAAGGTGGCACAGGCCAAATCGCAACTCGAAGTGGCAAAGAAGAACCTGGCCGACTGTCGGCTGACGGCGCCCGTGAGTGGTATCGTCGGCAAGAAACTGGTTGGTGCTGGCGAGACGGCACTACCCTCACAGGCGGTGGTCAGCATTCTTGACATCACGACTGTCAAAGTGAAGGTTTCTGTGCCCGAGGCGGAGATAGCAGCCATTAATTCTAACACTCCGTCGAGCATCAAGGTGGAGGCCATCGACGGCAGTTATCAGGGCGGCAAGATTGAGAAAGGTGTGCAGGCCGATGCGCTCACGCACACGTACGATATAAGAATCAATGTGGCCAACGACGGTCGGAAACTGCTGCCAGGAATGGTGGCCAGCGTGCGCTTCGTGTCGGAAGGTTCTCAGGCTATCGGCAGCAAGATGATTCCTGTGACCGCGGTGCAGAAGAATTCCGACGGTACGCTGTTTGTGTGGACGGTGGGCAAGGATAGCACGGCGCATCGAGCCGTCGTGACGATAGGTCAGACGCAAGGCAACTATGTGAGTGTCAAAGACGGTCTGAACATTGGCGACCGTATCGTCGCAGAAGGATACCAGAAATTGAGTGAAAACTCCAAGGTAGTTTTCTAATTTACAATTTAACGATTTACGATTTACGATTTATTTAACTATTTGATGATTGTAATATTTCGCAAGCCGTAAATCTCCAAATTGTAAAATTGAAAATAAATTGTAAATCGTAAATTAGTAAATCGTAAATGAAACAGATGAACTGGCTTCGATGGCCATTAGAGCATTACTCGATATCGCTGCTCATCGTAGGCATCCTGTTTGTGATGGGCATCTACGGAATGTACGTCATGCCGAAGGACGAGTTTCCGCATGCTACCATCCGACAAGGGGTAGTGGTGGCAGTCTATCCTGGTGCCACCTCAGAGGAAGTGGAGCAGCAGGTGGCTCGCCCCTTAGAACGCTACCTTTTTACCTACGGCGAGGTGAACCGCAAGAAGACGACCACGCAGTCGCAGAACGGCATGTGTATCGTGATGGTGAAACTGAACGACGACGTGAACAACAAGGACGAGGTGTGGTCGAAAATCAAGCACGGTCTGAACGGCTTTAAGGCACAGCTGCCCGGTGGCGTGCTGGCTATCGTGGTGAACGACGACTTCGGCAACACCTCGGCACTGTTGATAGCCATCGAGAGCAGTCAGCGCAGCTATCGCGAACTGAAGCAATATAGCGACGACCTCTCAGACCGTCTGCGCCGCATTCCCTCGGTAGCTAACGTCAAGCTGTTTGGCGAACAGAAAGAGCAGATATCGCTCTATATCGACCGTCAGCGTCTACAGGCCTACGGCATTGGTCAGCAGATGCTCTTCTCGCGTCTGCAGGCGCAGGGCATTACGACCATGAGTGGCTCGATTAGCGACGACGACCAGCAGGTGCCCATCCACGTAGAGGCGATGGAGAACTCGGAAGAGGAGATTGCCAACCAGATCATCTTCTCAGATCCTGCGACGGGTAAGGTGGCGCGTGTCCGTGATGTGGCACGCGTGGTACGTGAGTATGAGCCGATGTCGAGCCGTATCGAACAGGATGGTCACCCGTGTGTGCTGCTGTCGATGGAGATGACACCCGGCAACAATGTGGTAGAGTATGGCAAGGAAGTGGATCAGATGCTCGACGACTTCCGTCAGAACGAACTGCCTGAGGATGTGAACGTTACCCGCATTGCCGACAAGCCCAAAGTGGTGGCAATGAGCGTCAGCGACTTCCTGCGCGACCTGCTGATATCGATGCTGATTATTATCCTGGTGATGATGGTGCTGTTCCCCATCCGTTCGGCCATCGTGGCGGCTATCACCATTCCTCTGAGTACGTTTGTGAGTGTTGCCTTCATGTATATGATGGGCATTGAACTGAACATCGTGACGTTGGCGGCTCTGATTGTGGTGTTGGGAATGATTGTCGATAACTCGATTGTGGTCATCGACGGCTATCTGGAATACTTAGGTAAAGGTTTCAAGCCTTTTGATGCTGCCATAGAATCGGCACGCCAGTACTTCATGCCGATGCTGCTGGCCACCATCTGCATCTGCACCATCTTCTATCCGTTCCTGATAACGATGAAGGGTGTTTTCCACGACTGTCTGGAAGACTTCCCAATTACTATTACCATCAACCTGATGGTGTCGTTAGTGCTGGCGGTGACGGTCATACCGTTCTTGGAAACAAAACTCATTAAAAGACCCACCCCCCAGCCCCTCCCTGAAGGGAGGGGAGTGGTTACCTCTTCTGATGATAATACTGATGACAAAACTATCTACTCCCCTCCCTCACAGGGAGGGGCCGGGGGTGGGTCTGTTATTACCCAATGGGTACAGCGTACTTATGATAAGGTTCTCGATTGTACCTTTGCCCATCCTTGGATGACCATCTGTGGCGGCATTGGCGTCATTCTGCTGTCGTGTCTCATTGCTCCCACGCTGAAAATTCGCCTCTTCCCATACGCTGACCGCGACCAGTTTGCAGTAGAGATATTCCTGCCCGACGGCAAGGGACTGGCCGAGACACGTGTGGTGGCTGATTCCGTCAGCCACGCCCTCGCGAAGGATGAGCGTATCGTGGGCATAACGGGGTTTATTGGCTGCTCGTCGCCCCGATTTATGGACGCCTACGCACCGCAGATGGCAGGTAACAATTATGCGCAGTTTATCGTGAACACCAAGAGCGATAAGGCGACCATCGACCTGTTGGCAAAGTACCAGCCCCAGCTGAGCGAGGCGTTCCCCAATGCTTATGTGAAGTTCAAACGACTGGACTATTTGGAGGTCAACGAACTGGAATATCGCTTCTTTGGCGACAATCTCGACTCGCTGCATGTGGCGGCCGAGCGGCTGATGGAACGCATGCGCCAGATGCCCGAGCTGGAGTGGGTGCATACCGACTACTTCCAGCCTTACCCCATCATCAACGTCGAACTCGATCCTGTGACATCGGCACAGTTGGGTATTACGCGCTCGACGGCCCAGCTGGCCCTGAGTGCCACATCGAGCGACCTGCGTGTCGGACAGATTTGGGAGGATAATTATGAACTGCCCATCGTGGTAAAGGACGATACTGACATGACGTTCTCAGAAATTGAGAACTTAGGCATCGCATCGCCAGCATCGATGGTCTCGGGAGGGTTGAAGAGTACTAATTCAACCGTGCCTTTACGACAGATTGCCAAGGTGCAGCCCAAGTGGAGCGAGAGTCGCATCATGCATCGTGGTGGCGAGCGCTGCATTACGGTGACTGCTCAGTTTGCACAAGGCGTGTATACGGCTCCTGTCGAAAAAGAGATTGCCCGTGTGATGCAAGAGGACATCCAACTGCCGCAGGGCGTTCGTAGTGAAGTAGGCGGCGAGATAGAATATGGCGACGAGGCTCTGCCGCAGATATTCGGTGGCATTGCTATTGCTGAGATCATCGTGTTCTTCTTCCTGCTGTTCAACTTCAAGAGGTACGGCATCACCACCGTTTGCATGGTTGCGTTGGCGCTGATGATTCCTGGCGCGCTGATTGGTCTCGGACTGATGAACCGCGCCTTAGGGCTCACCTCCATCTTCGGCCTCATCACGCTGATGGGAATGATCATGCGTAACGAGATTCTCATCTTCGAGCACGCCAACGACCTGATTAAGAAAGGTGTGTCTGTGAAGCAGGCTGCCTACGATGCCGGCAAGCGCCGTATGGTGCCCATCTTCCTCACGACGGCCACTACTGCCGTTGGTGTGGTGCCGATGATTATCGCCCAGAGTTCATTCTGGATGCCTGTCGGCGTCACCATCTTCGCCGGTGGTATTGGCTCGCTCATCATGGTAGTGACTATGCTACCCGTTATTTATTGGAAAGTAACAGCCCACCCCAAACCCCTCCCCAAGGGAGGGGCCAAAGATAGTCCAAACCTTAAACAAACAATGAAGATACTATTGATTTTTTTCGCTCTTCTGCCAACATTGTCAGTGCAAGCCCAGGTAACCAATCCTCCCTCCCTTGGGGAGGGGAAGGGGGTGGGCCTCACCCTTCAGCAGCTCAAGGACTCTGCCCTCCGCAACAACATCGCCCTACGCAACGCCCGCCGCAACATCAATGCTGCCCGAGAGCAGCGCAAGGAGGCTTTCACCAAGTATTTCCCTAACGTCAGCGGTACGGGACTCTGGTTCAATGCCAACAAGGGTATGGCGAAGATGGACATCGATGCGTCGGGAATGATTTCCCCTGAGTTGGGAGCCACTCTGGCACAGATGCTGCCTGCCGAAGCTCTCGCTGCTTTGGGAAATCCCGTCAGCATCTCGATGATGAAAAACGGCACCATCGGCTCGCTCATGGCTGTGCAGCCAGTATTCGCTGGTGGTCAGATTATTAACGGCAACAAATTGGCCAAAGTTGGCGAGGACGTGAGTCGTCTGCAGTTGCAACTGTCTGAAAACGAGGTGGAAAAAACTGCCGAACAATACTTCTGGCAGTTGGTCTCGCTGCAAGAGAAGATGAAGACTGTTGAGGCTGTCGATACGCTGCTCCGCGATATCTATAAAGATGTGGACGTAGCCGTGCGCGCTGGTGTGGCTATGCGCAATGACCTCCTTCAGGTGCAGCTGCGCCAGAACGAAATCAAAAGCCAGCGACTGAAACTGCAAAACGGCATCTCCATCGTCCGCCTCTTGCTGTCGCAATACTGCGGTCTGCGCGACACATCGTTTACCATTGACCATGGACCATTGACCATTGACCATTTTGCTGCGCAAAAGGAGGCGGATGCCAATAATGTTCAATGTTCAATGGTCAATGGTCAATGTTCAATGGTCAATGGTCAATTGCAAAACCTCCCCGAATACCAACTTCTGCAAAAGCAGGTCGAGGCCACCAATCTTCAGAAGAAACTGGCTGTTGGACAGAACCTTCCCTCCGTTGCCGTGGGCGCTGGCTACAACTACCATAACCTGATGGACAACGATCACACGTTCGGCATGATCTTCGCCACCGTCAGCGTTCCCATCTCCGACTGGTGGGGTGGCTCTCACGCCATCAAACGCAAGAAGATTGAGCATCAGCAGGCTGTCGAACAATTAGAGGACAATGCCCAACTCCTGCAAATCCGTATGCAGAACGCCAGGAACGGGGTAGAGGAATCTTACCAGCAGCTCCTGCTCGCCCGACGCAGCATCGAACAGGCTGAGGAGAACCTCCGCCTGAATCGCGACTACTATCGCGCTGGCACCTCTCGCATGTCCGATCTCCTCGAAGCCCAACTGCTCTATCAGCAGTCTGTTGACAAGCATACCGATGCCTTTGCCGACTACCAGAATAAGTTACTGGAATACCGCCAGGTAACAGGACAGTAGTTCGTCGTGATGTTCCTCTTCGTGTGTGTGTCATCCCCAGATGAGTTCATAGCGGCTTCATCGGTAAATAAAGTAGCGTAATGTTTGGCTGTTTGGCGATTTTGTTGTACCTTTGCCGACAATATGAATGAGGATATTTATATATTAGGTATAGAGTCGAGTTGTGACGATACGTCGGCAGCCGTGTTGAAGAATGGTGTGCTGCTGTCGAATGTCACAGCGTCGCAGGCCGTACACGAGGCCTACGGAGGCGTCGTGCCCGAACTGGCCAGTCGCGCCCATCAGCAGAATGTGGTGCCCGTAGTTGACCAGGCCCTGAAGCGGGCTGGGGTAGGGAAGGAGCAGCTGACGGCTGTGGCCTTCACGCGCGGGCCGGGCTTGATGGGGTCGCTGTTGGTAGGCGTCAGTTTTGCCAAGGGCTTTGCCCGCTCGTTAGGCATTCCTATGATTGACGTGAACCACCTGCAGGGCCACGTGATGGCGCATTTCATCAAGGAGTCGGACGACGACCACGGCCAGCCGCCGCTGCCGTTCCTCTGTCTGCTGGTGTCGGGCGGCAACTCACAGATTGTCAAGGTAAACGCCTACAACGATATGGAGGTGTTAGGACAGACCATCGACGACGCAGCCGGCGAGGCTATCGACAAGTGCTCGAAGGTGATGGGACTGGGCTATCCAGGCGGTCCTATTATCGACCGTCTGGCGCGTCAGGGTAATCCGAAGGCTTACCAGTTTGCCGAGCCGAACATCCCAGGACTGGACTACAGCTTCTCAGGGCTGAAGACGTCGTTCCTTTACTCGCTGCAGAAGTGGGTGCAGGAGGAACCTGACTTCGTGGAGAACCATAAGGAAGACATTGCGGCGTCGTTGGAGTGGACGATTGTTGACATCCTGATGAAAAAGTTGAAGAAGGCTGTCAAGCAGACGGGCATCAAGCACGTAGCTGTGGCTGGCGGCGTCAGTGCCAACAACGGCCTGCGTAATGCCTTCTACGATGCACAGAAGCGCTACGGCTGGACTATCTATATTCCGAAGTTCAGCTATACTACCGATAATGCCGCCATGATCGGCATCGTGGGCTACTACAAATATTTGGACAAGGAGTTCTGCTCGATTGACGCGCCTGCCTTCTCGAAGGTCACCTTTAAGTAGCCCATAGGAATGAATCGTAAATTGTAAATTGTAAATCGTCAAATTGTAAATATCGATTATGGATTTTGAAGCAAAGATTACCAGCAGGGAGATTAGTGAACTGCTGTGGGATATGGAAAAGACCGTTGGTACGGCAGAGAGTTGCACGGGTGGCCGCATAGCCGAAGCCATTATTGCCGTACCTGGTGCCTCGAAATATTTCAAGGGAGGCATCATCTCGTATACCAATGAGATAAAAGAGTCGCTGTTGGGCGTCAGCCACGAACTGCTCGAAGAGAAAACGGCTGTCTGCGAAGAGGTTGCCATAGCGATGGTGAAAGGTGCCTGTCAGACACTTAATACTGACTTCGCCATCTCGGCAACGGGCATTGCCGGCCCGTCAGGCGGCACGAAAGACATTCCCGTAGGTACCATCTGGCTGGCCTGTGGCAATGCCGACAAGGTGGTGACGTTAAAAGTGGAGGAGGATCACGGTCGTGATATCAATTTGGCTATAGCTACGAACAAGGCTATGCAGCTATTCCTGGACTATCTGAAGGCTGAGACTGAATAAATAAAATGAGCCGCATCTTCTGAAGAGATGCGGCTCTTTTTATCTGAGTAAAAATGTAAATGCTTAATTCTTGAAGAAGTCCTTAACGGCTTCGTTGGGAACCATCTGCTCATCGAAGATGTAAGCACCAGTCTTGGGACTCTTCACCATCTTGATAACCTTTGTATAAGCGCGACCATCCTTTGAACCTTCATGGAGGGTAGCAACGGTTTTCTTTGCCATACTTCTGTAATATTATTATTTGATTTCCTTATGAAGAGTCATCTTCTTGAGAATGGGGTTGTACTTCATCAACTCCAGACGCTCAGATGTGTTCTTACGATTCTTTGTGGTGATATAACGGCTTGTGCCGGGCATACCACTGGCCTTGTGCTCGGTGCACTCCAAGATGACTTGGACGCGATTGCCTTTTGCTTTCTTGCTTGCCATGATTATTAATCTCCTATCACTTTAATGTCCTTCCAATCTACATATCCTTTGGCAACAGCCTGCTTCAATGCAGCGTCAAGACCCACCTTGTTGATCATACGAAGACCGGCGGCGCTAATCTTCAACTGAATCCAGCAAGCCTCC
The DNA here is from genome assembly GCA_900321965.1 of uncultured Prevotellaceae bacterium. GTDB lineage: Bacteria > Bacteroidota > Bacteroidia > Bacteroidales > Bacteroidaceae > Prevotella. Next base: position 3,407 of record ONYA01000017.1, on the reverse strand, counting down.
TCTACGTAGTAGAACTTCTTGCTGAAGAGGTTGACGTCAAAGCTCCTCTTGGTGTGGTGCTTTGAGTGAGACACATTGCAACCTATCTGTGCCTTCTTTCCTGTAATTTGACAAATCTTAGACATTTCTATCTACTTTAATAATGTTCCTTTTTGTAACTTATTCCAAACAGGGTGCAAAGGTACTAATTTTAATTGATATAAGAAAATGGAGTCCCGAGATTTAGGAGTGAATTAGTATTTTTTAACCATTCTCACTCTATTTGTGCTGACCAATTGCTCATTTCCCTAAGAACTTTGTTTCAATATAGCGGTTGAACTGTTCCTTGTAACTGTCGCCGATAGGCAGGTTTGTATCGTTGTCGATGATGACGCGATTTTTGTTGACTTCTACAATCTTGTCGAGGTTGACGATGTAGGAGCGGTGGATGCGCATGAAGTTCTTTGGCAGTTTTTCCTCAAGGTTCTTCATGGCCAGGAGGGTGATGATGGGCTTGGGCTGGCTGTCGAGGTGTAGTCTGAGGTACTCCGACATCCCCTCAATGTAGCGGATGTCACTGATAGCCACTTTGACAATACGGTAGTCGGTCTTGACGAAAAGGGTGTCAGAACACCAAGCCTCCCCTACGGCCCCTGAGGGTGCTTCTATGGTTTTGCTGGCAGAAGGGTCTATAGTGCCCCCCTTGGGGGGAGAAAGGGGGGCCAGCCTTTCTTTCAGACGGTTTGCCGCCCGCATGAAGTCCTGCAGGCCGAAAGGTTTGAGCAGGTAGTCGACGGCATTGACGCGGAAGCCTTCGACGGCGTATTCCGAGTAGGCGGTGGTGAAGACGATGAGCGGCGGTACGGCCAGCGACTTGACGAAGTCCATACCGTTGAGGTCGGGCATGTTGATGTCGCAGAAGATGGCATCAACCGTCTCACTGTTCAGCACGTTGATGGCTTCGATGGCACTCTCACACTGTGCTACTAACTGTAGGAATGGCACTTTCCCGATATATGTGGCTAACTGTTGCAGTGCCAGCGGTTCGTCGTCAATGGCAATTACTCTAATCATGCCTGCAAAGTTAAGTATATTTTTTGAATCAACAAATAAAAGGAGATAAAAAGAGGCAAACGACGACAAATCGAGAGACTTCGAGCTCGCTCGAAAGCTGAGATGCGAAGGAGTTCAACAAAGTTACCCCCAATAACGTAAACCCGTCAGCAGAATCAAGCTCTGACTCGAACGGTTAAATTTTTCTTAAATTACACCTTATTTTATTGAATTAAAGGAATTATTTTGTATTTTTGCCCTCAAGTATCGGCTAATCGTCGTCGCTCGACCTATGGTCGCTTGTTTCCGTAAGGGTTTCAAGAAACGACGCTTGCTACAAGGCAAGATTCCCTGAGTGCAGGGTGCCGGTACGACATTGAGGGTAAAATATAGCGTTTGCTGTTTACAGAACATTCCAAAGCTTGGTCGCAGAAGGATTTCAAAGTAAAACATGCAGACGTTCACGCTATGCGTGGACGTTACTTGTTTCTTTGAAGGGTATGACCAAGCACCTGGAATGTGGATGAGTAATCGTCCACGTTTCTTTTGTGCTTGGTCTTGCTTTTGTTTTTTAGAGAGCAGCGCATAAACGATAATACGCTTATGCAAGCCAATAACGACCGCTCGACGAAGTCGCTCGACCCCGTCGAGAATCCCGTACTGAATAATCCGTACGAGGAACCGAAGTATTATTACGATACCGATATGAACGGTAACATAGACTACGAGACCGTCATCAACGGACGACGACCTTTTGGCTATGATGTGAATATTGTGCCTAACAAGCGAGGCAGTCAGGCGATATTCTCTCAGGAAGACTTTATATCGGTAGATCCCAATGCAGAGTTTATCAACACCATCCGCAAAGAGGTAAAGACTTGGCGAGAGGCAGGCTATCCTAAAGCATCACGTATTACCAAGGAATTGCTCGATTTCTGGTTTAACAACAAGGAGCGTAGAGCCAACCTGAAGTTGTTCTTCTGCCAAAGAGAGGCTGTGGAAACTGCTGTTTGGCTGAATGAGATAGCAGAGCGTGACCCTAATACAGGCAACTATATCCTGAATCTGTTGGGCGAACGTCGTCATACTGTTTCTCAGGATGATGCCTATGTATTGCCTCGCACAGCGTTTAAGATGGCAACGGGTACAGGTAAGACAGTGGTGATGGCGATGCTGATTCTCTACAATTACCTGAACAAACGGGCTAATCCAATGGATACCCACTATGCCGACCACTTCCTACTCTGTGCACCAGGCATTACCATTCGTGATCGTTTAGGTGTGCTCCAATTAGATTATAGTCAGCGCAGCAACAACTTCGAACGTACAGACTACTACCATCAGCGTGGATTGATACCTCCACAATTCGAAAAAGAGTTAGGTGGATTAAACTCCAGCATCACCATTGTCAACTATCAACAATTCTTACCTCGCGTTTTCTCAGGTAAACACGCCTCACCATTGGATGGAAAACAGAAATGGGTGAATGGTGAATTGGTGACACAAAAGGATAAGGAGGACTATAGTGTCATGCTGAGTCGTATCTTGGAGAAAGGCGTGAAAGGCAAACGTATCGTGGTGATTAACGACGAGGCCCATCATTGCTACCTGCCTAAGCAAAACAAAGACAAGAGTCTGACAGACGACGAGAAGAGCGATCTGAAACAAGAGAACGAGGCCGCTATGGTGTGGTATGAAGGTCTGCGACAGATGAAGCTTTTGGGTTATAAACTACAGCAGGTCTATGACCTCTCTGCTACACCTTATTATCTGAAAGGCTCAGGCTATCCGGAATACTCCCTATTCCCCTGGGTGGTGAGCGATTTCGGATTAGTGGATGCCATTGAGAGTGGCTTGGTTAAGATTCCATTCTTGCCAGCGTATGACAATACGACTGACTTGGATGAACCCAAACTGCGTAATATCTACGAAAGTATCAAAGACAAACTGCCCAAGCGTGGCATTCGTGCTCAGAAGAAAAAAGATAAGGAAGATCGCTCGGCCGAAGGACGCTTGCAAGGCAAGAATGTAGATACATCCATCTTGTCTGTTCAGGCACCGAATCTGCCAACGCTTCTGAATACAGCCTTAGAGCAATTCGTGAAAGACTACGAAGATTACGACAGAGGTCTGCGCCAGGCATACGAGGCAATGGGTACACTCTATACGGCTCCGCCAGTGCTGATAGTAGTCTGCAATAACACAACAGTTTCGCATGAGGTCTATCGCGACATTGCCGGATATCAGGATGGTGTCAACGAAGATGGTGAGCCTCGCTATCGTAAAGGTCGTTTCGATGTGTTCTCGAACTACGATGGTATGGGCTTGCCCAAAGAGAAGTTCCCAACATTGCTGATAGATTCCTCTGCACTTGA
>ONYA01000069.1 GCA_900321965.1 uncultured Prevotellaceae bacterium | reverse complement strand
GTATCATATAGATTGTTAAGCCAATGCCCAACAAAAGCAAATAGGCATTAAACATCGGCAAAAGGACTTCACTATGGGTGGCAAGGTTCAAGGTTAATAATACAACTAAAGGTACAACCACCGCGAAAGCAAGCCACAGCGGTCGCCTGCGGTCTTGCAGCATAGTGAACAAAATGACAATCGCCAGAGGAAAAGTCGTCATGCAATCGAGAATTCCGCCAATATCGTAGCATAGCATCTTATCATTGCTTGAGGTAAGATAAATGCCAGGCATATACCACAAGTGGCTCAGAAACATTGCAGCAAAGAAAACGCCAGTCCATCGGCGCAAACGTATTGGCGATTTAATGTCGGCGGCAAAGGCATTGCCTCGGCGAAATAACAGATAGCAGCTGGCAACCAAATTCAAGACCGCCACTACTGCATAAAGCATCATATAGAATACATCTCCCTGAAATTCTTGGTCGTACATGATTGATAGACGATTTCGCTGCAAAAGTACTAAAATTATGAGAATAATTGGCATTTCCGCCCCCACCTTTAAATAATTTTGTCAATAAGATGACTTCCATAGAAGAAATGTAACCAAAGTTACGAAAAATAAGTGAAAAGAGGAAATAGTTTCCCCTTTTTTTCGTATCTTTGCAACCAAGATGAAGACATTTGATGAATTGGGCGTCAGCGAACAGATTCGCCGCGCCATTGAAGAGATGGGATTTGTACAGCCCATGCCTGTACAGGAGGCGGTAATTCCTTATTTGTTGGGAATGCGACGCGACGTGATAGCCCTTGCCCAGACGGGTACGGGCAAGACGGCGGCATTCGGCATCCCGTTATTGCAGCGCATCGACTTGTCGAGCCGCACCACTCAGGCGCTGGTGCTCAGTCCTACCCGAGAGTTGTGCCTGCAGATAGCCGACGACCTGCGCGACTTTGCGAAGTACATGGACGGCGTCCACGTGGAGGCGGTCTATGGCGGTGCTGCCATCGAGCCGCAGATGCGTTCGCTGAAGAAGGGCGTCCAGATTATCGTGGCTACGCCGGGCCGACTCATTGACCTCAAGAACCGTGGCTTTGCCCATTTGGAGGAGGTGACCAACATTGTGCTCGACGAGGCCGACGAGATGCTGAACATGGGTTTCTCCGACAGCATCAATGAAATCTTCGAGGCATTGCCCGACTATCACTCCACGCTGATGTTCTCGGCCACCATGAGCCGCGAGGTGGAGCGAGTGGCCAAGAAGTACCTTCAGGATTACGAGACTATTGTTGTCGGCAGCCGTAACGAGGGCGCCGAGAACGTCAACCACCTTTATTATATGGTGCAGGCGAAGGACAAGTACCTGGCCTTGAAGCGCATTGTAGACTACAATCCGAAGATTTTTGCCATCATCTTCTGCCGCACCAAGCTGGAAACCCAGGAGATAGCCGACAAGCTGATACGCGACGGCTACAATGCCGAGGCCCTGCACGGCGACCTGAGCCAGCAGCAGCGCGACTTGACCATGCAGAAGTTCCGTCAGCACACCGTGCAACTGCTTGTGGCTACCGATGTGGCAGCCCGTGGACTCGACGTGGACGACCTGACGCATGTTATCAACTTCGGACTGCCCGACGACATTGAGAACTACACCCACCGCAGCGGACGAACGGGCCGTGCCGGCAAGAAGGGCACCAGCATCTCGATAGTCCACCTGAAGGAGAAGCACAAGATTCGTAACATCGAGAAGGAGATAGGCAAGAAGTTTGTGGAGCAGGACATCCCCAGCAGCGAGGAAATCTGCAAGAAGCAGCTCTACAAGGTGATGGACCAGATAGTGAAGACCGACATCGACGACGAGGAGATAGCCCCGTTCATGCAGGACATTAACCGCTACTTCGAGTATATCGACAAGGAGGAAATCATCAAGAAAATCGTGTCGATGGAGTTCGGCAAGTTCCTGGCCTACTACGCCGACGCTCCTGAAATAGAGAAGGTGGAGGTAGGCACCAAGAAGGGGAAGGGCGGCAATGCCTGGAAGACCGATGGAGGCGAGAAGTGGCAGACCGACCGGCAGAAGCTACAAAACAAGGCCGAGAAGGGCTACAAGCGGCTGTTCATCAATCTGGGCAAGCGCGACGGTTTCTTTCCTGGGGTGCTGATGCAGACGTTGAACCGCTACGTCGGCGGCCGTCAGGCGGTGGGACATATCGACCTGCTCGACACCATCTCGTATTTTGAAGTGCCCGAGAAGGACGCCCGCAAGGTGATGCTCCAGCTGACGGGCATCCGTTTCAAGGGACGCACCGTCCGCTGTAACGATGCCGATGAGGGCATGAAGAAACCCGTCAGGAACGAACGGCCAGCCAAGGATGAGGGCTGGGCACGTAGGAAACCCAGAAAGAAGTAGCCGATAGTTTACCCTACCTAAACCCGGAGTTTACTTACGGTAAACCCTGGGTTTACCCTACCCAAACTCCCAGCCAATCCACACAAAGAGGTTATGTGCGAAAAAACCTCATAACCTCATATAATCTTCTGAAACCCCTGTGTTTATCATGGTTTCAGCCCATGAGGTTTCTCCGAGACACCTCATAAACACCTCATATACATGTTGACTGATGAGGTTCACATGAGGTTTCCATGAGGTTTCCAAAACATACCTCATGTTCCGAAACGCCTTTGCACAAAGGCGTTTCGAGCGATTACATGAGGTTATGAGGTATCTTTGTGGAAAAGCGATTCTTTATAATCATTGTTTATACTGCTATGGTGTCCCGTCAACGCAGATTTACGGAATGCCGACCGGTTCTTTTATCGCTTGATTCAAACTTTCTTATCCGTTAATCATTTTGTTTTCGACTACAGAGATTATTTTTTTTGTTAATTCTGCAACTTTTTTAGCATTTTTCTTTCTAATGTTACTTTTATTTCCTAAAATATCACTGAGTCCACTTGAAAATGTGGCATTAATTTGATTAGGCATTGACCTCAGGCTGGCTTTGTATCCCAGCGTTGGTCGTTTACTCTCGGAGCTGGCGTGAGTTGGAAATCGGTCTCAGATGACCAACAGGACGCTCACGGGCTCATATATAGCCCTCAGATGAGGACTGAATGCGTTCTTTGAAACATTTTATGCTTTCTGGAGTGCCAGATTGGCTGCTTTCAGAACAGACGGCGCATGTTGATCCATGCACAACGGGCCAGTGCCTGTAGTGTCTGCTTGAAGAGTCCTCTGTAGCGTGTCTTGTTGTTCCTTGTCAGGAAGCAGTACTGGAAGATGGTCGCTTCGACGTTGTTGCGTTTCTTGCGCTCCTCCCACGGGATGGTTTCCATCCGTCGTCGGTTCTGTGAGCGTTCGATGGCCTCATTGTCAAAGTATCGGTATGACTTCTTTCCCTTGGGGCTTTCTACGGCAATCTTCCATTGGCCGTCCTTCACCTTCGTGGCTGTGATGACCTCTGCCGTCTGCTTGTCCGTCACTTCAAGACTGCCGTCATCCTGCAGCTCAAGGTCGAAGCGCGAGGGCTTGCCCTGCAGACCGTTGGCTACGAGTTCGAACCCGTTCTCCTCATCAGAGGCGAGATTTCTGTTTTCCTTGCTTTGGTAGGCTCCGTCCACGATGACCTTGTCAATGCTGTTGTCAGTGACCTTCCTGGTATCCTCTACGGCATCTTTCAGGAAACCGTTGTCGGCTGCATTGGCGGGCTTTACCTGTACGTCGGTGATAAGGCTCGGCTTGTCCTCCTCATCGCAGGTCTCGGTGATGTTCGTGGAGTAGCCCTTGACCTTCTTGCCGCCCTTGCTGCGGTAGGCGGCGTCGGGGTCGTTCGGGTTCTGCACGCTGGTAGCGCTGACGAGTTTCTTGTCACGCACGGTGATGTTGCCGTCCTTGTCCACGTCATACTGCTCGTGGAACACGCGGTGAAGCAGTGAAACCTCACCCTCGCCACGCATGGCAAGGATGTGGCTGATGACGATGCCAAGGTCGAGCAGGCGCTGGCCCAGCGTCTCGTCGTCCGAGCGGTACACCGTCTTCGAGGCATCCTCGGCAAGGAAATCGAGTGCCTTCTGGCGGTAAAGCTGGTCGGAGATGCGCATCGCCTCCTGCTCGGGAACCTGCTTGCGGAAGGTCTCATGGATAATCTCATAGCGCGAGAACCAGGCGATGTTGCTGCCGATAAGCTTGGAGTCCATGCGGATGGTGCGACCGGCTATCTTGTACTTCTTGATCTGCTTGGCCGTCAAGTCCTGATAGATCTTCTTGTAGAGGTTG
>ONYA01000014.1 GCA_900321965.1 uncultured Prevotellaceae bacterium | reverse complement strand
TCTTCGAGATGCACGACCTGATTGTGACGAAGCACAAGACGGTGGACGGCAAGAAGTACACTTACCAGGAGCGCACGCCGCTGAAGACCTACGGCATCGTCCAGGCAGAGGCTGACCCGGACCCGGAGCCTGATCCCGGCGACGACGATGATTAAGCGAAAAGCGGAGCGGTTGCTCCGCTTTTTTATGGATCGTGAATGATGAATGATGTTGAAGTTGTTGATAATGTTGTCGCTAAAAATATAAAAAAACTCTAAAATTTTGGGTACATGGGATTTTTTTTGTAATTTTGCATATTATTTGGCACGACAGAAAATGAACAACATAAGAAACTTTTGTATAATAGCGCACATTGACCACGGCAAGTCGACGCTGGCGGACAGGTTACTGGAGGCGACAAAGACCATCCAAGTGACTGAAGGCCAGATGCTTGATGATATGGATCTGGAGCGTGAACGCGGTATTACTATCAAGAGTCACGCCATACAGATGGAATATGAACGCGGGGACGGGAAGTATATCCTGAACCTTATCGATACGCCGGGACATGTGGACTTTTCGTATGAAGTTTCGCGAAGTATTGCCGCCTGCGAGGGTGCGCTGTTAGTGGTGGACGCCACGCAGGGCGTACAAGCGCAGACCATCTCGAACCTCTATATGGCCATCGACCATAACCTGGAGATCATCCCCGTCATCAACAAGATTGACATGCCGTCGGCTATGCCCGACGAGGTGGAGGACGAGATTGTCGACCTCATTGGCTGCGACCCTGAGGACATCATCCGCGCTTCGGGCAAGACGGGCGAGGGTGTCGACCAGATTCTGGATGCCATCGTCGACCGCGTGCCTCATCCCGAAGGCAATCCCGACGCTCCGCTACAGGCGCTCATCTTCGACTCGGTGTTCAACTCTTTCCGAGGCATTATTGCCTATTTCAAGATTGTGAACGGCTCCATCCGCAAGGGCGACCTGGTGAAGTTCTTCAATACGGGAATGGAGTACGATGCCGACGAGATTGGCGTGCTGAAGATGGACATGATTCCACGCAACGAGCTGAAGACGGGCGACGTGGGCTATATCATCAGCGGCATCAAGAACTCGAAGGAGGTGAAGGTGGGCGACACCATCACCCACGTCGACCGTTCGTGCGATGCTGCCATCGAGGGTTTCCAGGAGGTGAAGCCGATGGTGTTTGCCGGCGTCTATCCCATCGACCCGACGGAATACGAGAACCTGCGTGCCTCGTTGGAGAAGCTGCAGCTGAACGACGCCTCGCTGACCTTTACCCCCGAGTCGTCGGTAGCCCTGGGCTTCGGCTTCCGCTGCGGTTTCCTCGGACTGCTCCACATGGAGATTATCCAGGAACGCCTCGACCGCGAGTTCGATATGGACGTCATTACAACGGTGCCCAACGTCAGCTATATATGCTACACGAAGCAGGGCGAGGAGAAGGAAGTACACAACCCCTCGGGACTGCCCGACCAGACGCTGATAGACCATATTGAGGAGCCTTACATACGTGCCAGCATCATTACCGCTGCCGACTATATCGGACCGATCATGACGCTCTGTCTCGACAAGCGCGGCGAGCTGATCGACCAGCAGTACGTCTCGGGCAACCGTGTGGAGCTGCACTTCATGCTGCCGCTCGGCGAGATTGTGATTGACTTCTACGACAAGCTGAAGAGTATTTCGAAGGGTTATGCCTCGTTCGACTATCACGTCGACTCGTTCCGCCCGTCGAAGCTCGTGAAGCTCGACATCCTGCTGAACGGCGAACCCGTCGACGCCCTGTCGACGCTGACCCATCAGGACAATGCCGTCAACTTCGGTCGCCGTATGTGCGAGAAGCTGAAGGAGCTGATACCGCGTCAGCAGTTCGATATCGCCATCCAGGCCGCCATCGGCGCGAAGATCATTGCCCGTGAGACGGTGAAGCAGGTGCGTAAGGACGTGACGGCGAAGTGCTACGGCGGCGACGTCAGCCGTAAGCGCAAACTCTTAGAGAAACAGAAGCGCGGCAAGAAGCGTATGAAGCAGATAGGCAACGTGGAGGTGCCGCAGAAGGCCTTCCTTGCCGTGCTAAAACTGGACTAATGAATAATTGAAAATTGAAGATTGAAAATTGATAATTGAAATATAGCCTATGCCTACCATTAGTATTGCCCCAAGAGACGTGGCGCGCGAGCTGGCCCGTCGCTACAGTACGATGACTCACGACGAGCTGGACTTGTTGGAGAGCATCCTTGTAGCCAAGAGATATGCCAAGAACGAGAAGATCTTGTCAGAAGGCGAGATCTGTGAGAATATATACTGGATTGTCAGGGGTCTTGTGCGCCAGTTCTACTATAAGAACGGTAAGGAGCTGACGGAATACATGGCCACCGAGAACAATATCTGTATGTGTATCGAGAGCCTGTTCAACGAACAGCCCACACGCCTGCAGATCATGGCCATCGAGCCCACCATCCTCTATTGTCTGCCGAAAGCCAAGTTGGAAGCGGTAGCCATGAAGAGTGTGAACATCCAGATTCTGTATCGTAAGATTCTCGAGGAGAGTCTTATCCTGAGCCAGATTCATGCCGACATGCTGCGGTTTGAGTCGGCCATCGACCGCTACCAGAAGCTGGTGAAGCGTTCGCCGCAGTTAGTCCTGCGCGCCCCGTTGGTGTATATCGCGTCGTATCTGCAGATGACACCCGAGACGCTCTCGCGCGTGCGTACGCAAACCTTAATGGAAAATAGATAAAACCAAAACTAAACGACAATGAAAGGTACGAAGAGCTTGTTTGTTTGCGGCATGATTGCCGCAGCCGTGTTGCTGGCAGGTTGCCGTCGCAACTATAAGGTCGTTCATGCACGGCCGGTTGAAGATACCATTGCGCACGACGATGTGAAGAAAGTAGCTGAAGAGGACGTGTTCGACGAGCCTCTGGTGGACATTCCTGAAGCGCCAAAGGAGAGCGACTTCACAAATGTGGAGAACAGCGTCCGTAAGGAGTACAACGACTATATAAAGGGGCAGGGGCAATAAGCGTGCCCCTGCCTCAAGACTACATCTGGCGGAGAGCAGCGATCAGTTCGTTGTTCTCATTTTTTGTGCCGATGGTGATGCGCAGACAGTTGTGGCAGAGCTGGACGCGCGTGCGGTTGCGGACGATGACGCCCCGGTCGACGAGATAGTCGTACGTCTTTTGTGCATCATCCATCTTAGCCAAGAAGAAGTTGGCGTCCGTCGGGTACACCATCTGACAGTTGGGCAGCAGCTTGAATGCCTCAATCATCCGGCTACGCTCGACGAGCAGCATACGCACCCACTTGTCGACCTGGAAGGGATCGTTCAAGGCCTCAAGAGCCTGCCGTTGCGTCAGCAGGTTGACGTTATAGGGGTATTTCACCTTGTTGAACAACTCGATAATCTCTTTCGAAGCAAAGGCCATACCTAAACGGATGGCCGCGCAGCCCCACGCCTTCGACATAGTGTTGAGGACGATGAGGTTGGGATATTTAGCCAGCTCGCTGCGCAGCGAGGGCTGCGACGAGAAGTCGCTGTAGGCCTCGTCGACGATGACGATGCCCTCGAAACCCTTGATGGTGCGCACAATCTCTTCGCGCACGATATTATTGCCAGTAGGATTGTTGGGCGAACAAATCCAGATAAGCTTCGTCCGTTCGTCGCAGGCTGCCAACAGCCGGTCGGCCGTTATCTGGAAATGGTCGTCGAGCAGCACGGGGCGATATTCCACATCGTTGATGTCGGCGCACACCTTGTACATACCGTAGGTAGGCTCAATGGCCACGACGTTGTCGACGCCCGGGCGGCAGAAGCAGCGGTAGGGCAGATCGATGGCCTCGTCGCTGCCGTTGCCCAAGAAGATGTTCTCGGCGGGCACGCCCTTCACCTTTGAGATGGCCGCCTTCACCTCCAACTGTAGCGGGTCGGGGTAGCGGTTGTAGGGGTTGTTATAGGGGTTCTCGTTGGCATCGAGGAACACGCGTGCCTCGCGTCCGGCATACTCATTACGCGCCGAACTGTAGGGTGCCAGCGACCAGATGTTCGGACGTACCAACTGCTCTAAACTAATCATAATTTCTAATGTCTAATTCCTAATTATTAATGGAGTTCAAACGAACGGTCATGGCGTTTTTGTGGGCATCCAATTGCTCAGCCTCGGCCATCAGCTCAACGGCGTGCCCGATGTTGCGCACACCTTCGTCCGTCAAGTGCTGGAAAGTCACTTTGCGGCAGTAGCTGTCGAGGTTGACACCGCTGTAGGTCGTTGCCCAGCCGTGGGTGGGTAGCGTGTGATTGGTGCCGCTGGCGTAGTCGCCGGCACTCTCGCAGGCGTAGCGTCCTAAGAAGACGCTGCCGGCGTTGACGACGCGCTCGGCCAACGTCTCGTAGTCTTCCGTCTGTATAATCAGGTGCTCCGGGGCGTAGGTGTTCGACAGGTCCATCGCCTCTTTGACGTCGTTCACTAAGATGATGCGGCTGTTCTCCAAAGCCCGTTGTGCTATCTCCTTGCGGGGCAGGCGGTCGAGCTGTCGGCTTACCTCCTGCTGCACGTCGTCAATCAGTTTGTTCGACGTTGTGATGAGCACCACCTGCGAGTCGGCACCATGCTCAGCCTGCGACAGCAGGTCGGCTGCCACAAACTCCGGGTTGGCCGTCTCGTCGGCAATAACACAGACCTCAGAGGGGCCTGCCGGCATGTCGATAGCCACGTCGTGGAGGCTCACCTGCTGCTTGGCAGCCATCACATACTGGTTGCCAGGACCGAATATCTTGTAGACCTTGGGAACCGTCTCTGTGCCGAAAGCCATCGCGCCGATGGCCTGAACGCCGCCAGCCTTGAAAATCTTGCTGACGCCAGCCACGCGGGCTGCCACCAAGATAGCGGGGTTGACGTGACCCTGACGGTCGGGTGGGGTGCAGAGCACAATCTCGCTGCATCCGGCAATCTTCGCCGGCGTGGCCAGCATGAGTACCGTCGAGAAGAGGGGAGCCGTGCCGCCGGGGATGTAGAGACCGACGCGCTCGATGGCCACGCTCTTCTGCCAGCAGACGACGCCGGGCTGCGTCTCCACCTTTTTCGAGCGGAACCGCTGCGACTCATGGAACTTGTGGATGTTGTCGTGAGCCAGTTCGATAGCCTGGCGCAGCTCTGCCGACACAAGCTTCTCGGCAGCAGCCATCTCAGCCTCGCTGACGGCTAATGTCTCCAAGTCTACGTGGTCGAACTTCAGTTCGTAGCCCTTGACGGCCTCGTCGCCACGAGCCTTGACGTCGGCCAGGACGGCAGCTACTGTCTGGTTGAGCTGCGTCACGTCGAGGTGAGGACGTCCCACAATCTGTGCCCACTCCTCGCGGGCGGGATATTTGATGATGTTCATGGGTTTACAGTATCATTTTCTCAATAGGCGTGACCAGAATACCCTGAGCGCCCATCTCCTTCAGTTTGCCAATAATCTCCCAGAAACGCTTCTGGTCGAGCACAGTATGGACGGAGCACCAGTCGTCGTCGGCCAGCGGGATGATGGTGGGGCTCTTCAAGCCAGGCAGTACGCTGATAATCTCGTCGAGACGGGCTTTCGGCGCATTCATGCGCACGTATTTCTTGTCCTCGGCGTCTTTCACGGCCTTGAAGCGGAAGAGCATCTCGTCGAGCGTGGCGCGCTTCTCGGCGCTCAAGCCCTTGTGACCGATGAGCAGGGCCTCGCTCTGCATCACCACCTCCACCTCGCGCAGATTGTTCGACACCAAGGTCGAGCCAGAGCTGACGATGTCGAAGATACCGTCGGCCAGGCCGATGCCCGGGCTGATCTCGACAGAACCAGTAATGACATGAATCTCGGCCGTAATACCATGCTGCTGCATGAAGCTGTTCAGAATGCCGGGGTAGCTGGTGGCAATCTTCTTGCCGTTGAACCATTCTACGCCCGTATAGTTGATTTCCTTGGGAATGGCCAGCGACAGGCGGCAACGCGAAAAACCTAAGCGTGAGATGATGTCGGCATCCTCGCCACGCTCTACGAACTCGTTCTCGCCCACCACGCCTATATCGGCAACGCCCGAGGCTACGCTCTGCGGAATGTCGTCGTCGCGCAGGTATAGCACTTCGAGGGGGAAGTTGCTGGATTGTACAAGTAGTGTGCGCTTCGATGCGCTCACCTTAATGTCTGCCTCGTTGAGCAGATTCATGGTGTCTTCAAAGAGACGGCCTTTTGACTGGACTGCTATTCTTAACATAATAATACCTAAAAAAGTGGTGCAAAATTACGGAAAATATTTTGATTATGCAATTTATTGTGTAATTTTGCGGCCAAAATGTCAGAAATTTGAGAATTAAGGGTATATATATTCTGTTTTCAGCCGCTTTGCTCGTGGCTTGCGCCGACAAGAAGCCTGCGGAGCCTGTCGTTGCGCCGTGGGGTGAACTGGCCGACGACACGATGGCTGTTGATGCCGATTTCGACCTGGCAGAGATTCAGGGGAGTGGCGAGATGATACTGCTCACGATGACGGGTCCGGAGTACTACTACGACTACCGGGGCCGCCACATGGGCACCCAATATCTGCTGGCCGAGAAGTTTGCTGCCAAGTTGGGCGTGCGGCTGCGCGTAGAGGTCTGCCGCGACTCTGCAGAAATGGCAGACCGGCTGCAGGCCGACGAGGGCGACATCATGGCTACGACGGAGGTGGGGCGACTGGTAGCCTCGCCAGCAAAGGAGGACTTGGCCCGCGAACTGAAAGCCTGGTATTCGCCCGAGGTCTTGAAGGAGGTGCGTCAACAGGAGGCCTATCTCTTCAGCAGCCGTAGTGTGCGCCGTCGCATCTTCTCGCCGATGCTCGACCGCAAGGGTGGCATTATCTCTCATTACGACGGTTTTTTCATGCAGTATTGTCAGGCTATCCGTTGGGACTGGCGGCTGATGGCTGCCCAATGTTACCAGGAGTCGACCTTCGACCCGAATGCGACGTCGTGGGCAGGTGCTAAGGGACTGATGCAGATTATGCCGACCACAGCCGACCACTTGGGACTGCCGCGCAACCAGATGTGCGACCCGGAGAAGAATATTGCCGCTGCCGCCAAGTACCTGGGCGAGCTCGATCGCACGTTCAGCGATATTCCTGACCGTCGCGAGCGTACCAACTTCATCTTGGCGGCCTACAACGGTGGTGCCCATCACATTCGCGACGCGATGGCCCTCTGCCGGCGCGACGGCGGCAATGCCCACCAATGGAGCCACGTTGAGCCGTATGTGCTGAAGCTGTCACAGGCTCAATACTATAACGACCCGATTGTGAAATACGGCTATATGCGAGGTTCGGAGACTGCCGACTACGTCCGCAAGATTCAGGAACGCAGGCTCTCCTATCGTGGTGTGAAAAGCCCCCGACAAGGTTTTACGCAGGAACCGCGCAAAGCCCGACGGGAGCATAATAAGTACAAGCTGTAGAACGCCGTTACAGCACGCCCTTCGTTGAGGGCAGTTCGTAATGGTAGACGTCGCGACGGACGGCCATCTTCAGGGCACGTGCCAGCGCTTTGAAGATACCCTCAATCTTGTGGTGTTCGTTCTGCCCCTCAGCCCGGATGTTGAGGTTCATCAGGGCGGCGTCGCTCAAGCTCTTGAAGAAGTGCAGGAACATCTCCGTCGGCATTTCGCCAATCTTCTCGCGGTGGAACTCGGCATCCCAGACAAGCCACGGGCGACCGCCGAAGTCGAGACAAACCTGACAGAGACAGTCGTCCATCGGCAGCGCATAGCCGTAGCGCTCGATGCCGCGCTTGTCGCCCAACCCTTTCAATAGACACTCGCCTAAAGCCAGCGCCGTGTCTTCGATGGTGTGGTGCTCGTCGACGTGAAGGTCGCCTTGGGTCTTGATGGTCAGGTCCATCATGCCGTGCTTGCCTATCTGCTCGAGCATGTGATCGAAGAATCCCAGTCCCGTCGAGATGTCGCAGCGTCCCGTACCGTCGAGGTTCACCTTAATATATATATCAGTCTCTTTCGTCGTGCGTCGCACCTCGGCTGTACGCTCACCGGCAAACAGCAGTTCGGCAATCTTTGCCCACGTCATGCCGTCGTGCCCTAATATCAGACTCTTGCAGCCGATGTTACGGGCAAACTGGGCGTCGGTCTCGCGGTCGCCGATGACGTAGGAGTTGGCGATGTCGTATTGCGGGTCGTTCATGTATTTCTCAACCATTGCCGTACCGGGCTTACGCGTGGGGGCGTTGTCCTCGGGGAAGTGGCGGTCTATGAGCTGGTCGTCGAACGTGATGCCTTCGTCCTCAAGAGCCTGAAGTATGAAATTGTGGACGGGCCAGAAAGTGTCTTCGGGGAACGAGTCCGTGCCTAAGCCGTCCTGATTGCTGACCATCACGAAGTGGAAGTCGAGGTTGCGGCGGATGAAGCCTAAGTGCTGGAACATACCTTCGGTAAAGCGCAGCTTCTCGAACGAGTCGATCTGCTCGTCCTCAGGCTCGCGGATGAGTGTGCCGTCGCGGTCGATGAAGAGGATTCTCTTTTTCATGTGGATTTACTTGTTTTGTTTGAGTTGTGACTGGCGCTCAGCCTCCGTGGCTACCGTCGAACCTTGGGCGTAGCGCACGGGGAAGAAGTATACCAGGTAGATGTAAGCCTGCATGAGGCTCGACAGGGTGAAGACGCCCATCGTGAGCCACAGCATATAGTCGGGCATGCCCAAGGGGTCGCCGTAGAGTACGCCCGTAGCTGCCTGGATGTTGGCAATACCTAAGATGACGGCAGGTATCGACGTCAGCAGCCATAGTCCGGCACAAGCCAAGAACGTCACCAAGGCCACGACGATGATCTGTCCCGGGTGGTGCAGATAGACTGACAGCGGAGCGCCCACGGCGGGGAGCATCGTCAGACGGCGACGCATGAGGAAACGGTAGACGACATACCACAACAGCATGAACGCCAAGACCAGTATGGGGTAGTAGACTACCAACAGCGCCTCGACCACGCCGCTAACGACGGCAAAAGGCAGCTGAAACATCCATGTTGAGCGGAAGATGCGACGGAAATTGCCCGTGTACAAACGGAAACCAGCCGCTACGGCTGCCCGTGCTGAGCGTATCTTGATGAGTGACTCTTCGTTCTCTTTTTCCATAAAATCTGTTATAATTTGGTTATTTATTGCAAAGGTACTGACTTTTTTCGTAACTTTGCACCGTTTTAGCAGAAAATTAAAACATTTTATGAAGATTCTCAAGTGGGGGTTCATAGGTTGTGGTGAGGTCGCCGAGAAAAAGAGCGGCCCGGCTTTCAGCGAGGTTGAAGGCTCCAGTGTCGTGGCGGTCATGAGCCGTAGCGAGCAGCGGGCGCGCACATACGCCGTCACTCATGGAGTGGCGAGATGGTATACCGATGCGCAGCAACTCATTGACGACCCTGACGTGAATGCCGTCTATGTGGCAACGCCGCCATCGAGCCACGCCACCTTCGCCATCATGGCCATGAAGGCGGGAAAGCCCGTTTACGTAGAAAAGCCTCTGGCGGCATCCTACGAAGACTGTGCACGCATCAACAGCATATCGGAGCGGACGGGTGTGCCCTGCTTTGTGGCTTACTACCGCCGCTACCTGCCTTACTTCCTTCGCGTCAAGCAGATTGTCGACGACGGACTGATCGGTCGCGTCATGAACGTGCAGGTGCGCTTTGCCGTACCGCCGCGAGAGCTCGACTACAACCACCCGGAAAACCTGCCCTGGCGCCTGCAGCCCGATATTGCGGGCGGCGGCTACTTCTACGACTTGGCTCCCCACCAGCTCGACCTGCTGCAGATGATGTTTGGCGTCATTCTCGATGCCGACGGCTTCAGTACGAACAGGGCAAGGCTCTATCATGCCGAAGATACGGTGTCGGCCTGCTTCCGCTTTGAGAACGGCCTTTCGGGTAGCGGCATGTGGTGCTTCGTGGCCCACGAGTCAGCCCGTGAGGATTGCATAGAGATTATCGGCGACCAGGGGAAAGTCATCTTCTCTGTATTCGACTATGCACCCATCGTGCTGCATACCAGCGAGGGCGTGCAGCAGATAGAGGTGCCTAACCCTCCCTACGTGCAGTTTCCGCTCATCAAGGCGGTCATCGAACATCTTCAGGGACTTGGCGTGTGTGGGTGTACCAGTGTGTCGGCTACCCCTGTCAACTGGGCGCTCGACCGTATATTAGGTAAAATATGATTGTGTGTGACGGATGATGATGAAGAGAGTTGTTCTTGTCTTGACGTTTGCTCTGACAATGGTTCAGGGAGCGTTGGCCGACGTGGCCGACTCGCTGCGTAACCGCAAGGTGATGCATGCCGTCAAGGAGGTGGTGCGCGAGTTCGACCGCACGGAGGACGACTACATTGAGCCGCCGCACTACGAGTTCTGCGTTGAGCTTCGCGCTACCCGTAACTTCGAGGACTTCGTGCTTAGCAGCAATGGTCAGAGCATCATGTTCTCGCCAGACCAGCGCATCAAGTTCGGCCCATACTTCGGCTGGCGCTGGATTTTCCTCGGCACGACGTTCAATTTGAAAAACATACAGCTCTTCGGCAATAGCGCAAAGCGCGAACTGGACTTCTCCATCTACTCGTCGCAGGTGGGTGTCGACCTCTTTTACCGCCGTACGGGCAGCGACTATAAACTGCGCGACGTCAGACTGGGCTACGGTATCGACGGCAATGAGTTCGAGGCCGTTCCCTTCGACGGCATCAGCGTGGGCATTACGGGCATCAACGCCTACTATATCTTCAACCACCGGTATTTCTCCTATCCCGCTGCCTTCAGTCCAGGAACGGTTCAGAAAATCAGCTGCGGCTCGTGGCTGGCGGGGGCTGGCTATACCAAGAACACGCTCGACCTGGACTTCGACCAGCTGAAGGATCTGGTAGAGAACCGCCTGGCGGGCAGCACGGATGTGAAGCTTGACAGCGGTATGCTGTTCGACCGTATCGAATACAACGACTTCAGCCTTTCGGCAGGCTATGCCTATACGTGGGTCGTGCTCAAGAACCTCATCTTCTGCGCCTCAGGACAGGCCGCGCTGGCATACAAGACTAGTCTGGGCGAGATGGCCGACGAACAGGAGGGCTTCAGCTTCGGCAAGGTGAATGTCGACGGTATCGGACGATTTGCGCTGGTCTATAACGACACGAAGTGGTATGCGGGACTGAACGCCATCGTGCGCTCCAACAACTACCATACGTCGCGCTTCACGTCGAACAACATCTATGGTTCCATCAACGCCTTCATAGGCTATAACTTCTTACCCCGAAAACGTTACAGAAAGAAATGAAACGACTGATCGTATTTATTATAGGTATAGTGACGGCCTGCTGCGTGATGGCCGCCGACACGGACAGCACTTTCGTGATGAAGGCGCTGAAGGAGGCACGGAGCTTGCCGTCGGCCACTAACTTCCCGCTACACTTCGCACGCCTTTTCATCGGACGCCCCTATGTGGCCCATACGTTAGAGGTGGCCGACCCTGAACGCTTAGTGGTCAACACGCGCCAGCTTGACTGCACGACGCTTGTCGAGAACGTGACGGCTCTGACGCTCTGCGTCTATCGCAAGCGGTTTACATACAGCGACTTCAAGAAGCATCTGCGTGAGATACGCTATCGCGGCGGCAAGCTGAACGGCTACACCAGCCGCCTGCATTACTTTACCGACTGGATTGACGACAACTCCCGCCGGGGCATCGTCAGCGAGGTCAGTCAGACGACGGCGCCCTTCAATGCCGTTCAGACCGTCAAGGTCAACTACATGAGTCAGCATCCGCAATCGTACAAGGCGCTGAAGGCTCACCCCGAGATGGTTAGCGTCATTGCTGCCCAGGAAGCAGCCCTCACGGGGCGCACCTATCGCTATATCCCCAAGAACGACGTTGCCGACAACAAGGCCATGCGTGCTGCCGTCCACGATGGCGACATCATCGCCATCACCTGCTCGAAGCCGGGCCTCGACATTGCCCATTTGGGCTTTGCCGTGTGGCGACAGGACGGTCTCCATCTGCTCAACGCCTCACAGCTGCACAAGAAGGTTGTGGAGGAGCCCATGACGTTGCGACAGTATCTCAAGAAGCATCCGTCGCATACGGGCATCAGGGTGGTGAAGATTAAAAAATGAGAATTGAAAATTATAAAAAACAAGAGATATGGAATTACCTGATTTTATGAGTTATGCCAACAAATTTTCGCAGAGCGAGTTTGTTGAGAAGATTTCGCGCATCGCCAAGCGTGCAGGTGCCAAGCTGGTATACGCCGCACTCATTCTGTTCTATACCTTGCAGAGCGACCGCATCAGCGTGAAGAACAAGGCACTCATTATCGGTGCCTTAGGCTATATGATCAGTCCGCTCGACGTGGTGCCAGACGCTATTCCCATCGTCGGTCTGAGCGACGACTTGGCCGTGCTGCTCTATGTGCTGAAGACGGTGTGGACAGACGTCGACCCCTCTATCAAGGATCGCGCTAAGGAAAAGCTGTCGAAGTGGTTCGACGAAGACGAGATTAGCGAAATCGATAACCTCTTCGACTAAACCACCTATCGCATATAAGGATTGAACTGCTTTTCCGTGCCGATGGTCGTCGGCTCACCATGACCGGGGTAGACCTTTGTCGTGGCGGGCAGACGGCCTAAGACGTTTTTCAGGCTGTTGCCCATCTGCATCCAGCTGCCTCCGGGGAAGTCCGTCCGTCCGATACTCATGTGGAACAGCGTGTCGCCCGTGAAGGCCGTCTCTTCTGCTTCGCAGTAGAAGGTGACTGAGCCGCGCGTGTGGCCGGGTGTCGGCAGAACGGTCAGCTGGTGACTGCCGAAGCTGACGATGTCGTCCTTTGTCAGCAGCCGTCCTATCGGCGGCACGTCGTGCTCGTAGCCTGTGCCGAGAAACTCTGCCACCTGCGTCTTCAGGTCCATCAGAGCTTCGTCTTCTGCGGCCACCTCGGGCTTCAGACCGTAAGTCTGGAAGATGGTATCGATGCCGAAGTTATGGTCGAAATGACCGTGGGTGCAGAGCAGCCTGACGGGCTTCAGCTGGTGCTCGTCGATGTATTTCACAATGGCTTGTCGCTCCTCGTCGTAGAGGGCGCCGCAGTCGATAATTACCGCCTCGCGGGTCTCGTCGCTGACGATGTAAGTATTCTCCTGCAACATGTTGCAGACCATTCTCCGTACTTCTATCATAGTGGCAGGTATATCACGTTTTTCTCCTTGAACCATTCTTCGCCGAACCAGTTGCTGATGGGGTCGATCTCGATGACCTTTCTGAACGGCTGCGTCTCGGCCTGCAGCTCGCCGCCCTTCAGACAGATGACACCGTTGGGCAGCACGTTTCTGTTGGTCTTCGAGATGTTCTTGCGCACAATCTTCACCAGATCGGGTAGGGGCATCACGGCACGACTCACTACAAAGTCGAACTTCCCCTTCTCGTCCTCGCCGCGCAGGTGTTCCGACTGGCAGTTCGTCAGTCCAATGGCCGTTGCCACCTCCTGCGCCACGCGTATCTTCTTGCCCGTGCCGTCAATCAGCTTGAAGTGGCACTCGGGAAACAGAATGGCGAGGGGTATGCCAGGGAAACCGCCGCCCGTGCCGAAGTCGAGTATCTCCGTGCCTGAACGGAACGTGATGGTCTTGGCGATGGCCAACGAGTGCAGCACGTGGTGTTCGTAGAGGTTGTCAATATCTTTGCGCGAGATGACGTTGATTTTCGCGTTCCAGTCGCGATACAGCTCGTCGAGCATTTCGAATTGCTGTATCTGCCGCTCGGTCAGTTCCTTAAAATATTTCTTGATTATTTCCATAGCTCCTTCAGGTCGTCGTTGTCAATCTCTAACTCTATCAGTCCAAAGGCGTAGGGCGCTATCTCGTAGGGGTTGTAGACGAAGGTGATGGCATCGTCGCCCAAGGCGAAGTTCTCTGATGCGAACATATCTGTTGCATACAGGTAGCCCTTGTCCTTCAGGTCGGCCAGGTCTTCAGACTCTGTCTTCTCTATCAGCGCCTGCAACAGCCGCTCGCTGAGCTGTTGCTGGTAGCCGGGTACGAAGACGTCGTCGAGCGTCAGCAGCCGTCCCGTGGCGTTGTCGAAGTTCATTACTATCCGCTGGTTCATGCCGTGGGCACCACCCTCGTAGTAGTCGACGTCGGCCGTGTAGACCGTTACGCCGTCGCGCCCCTGCCGCGCTTCGCTCTTGATGTTGTAGTGATACTCATACCACGCCCGTTTGGCGGCGTCGCCACGATCCTCGCGGTAGAGTGGGGCGAAGTTCTGCCGGTAGTCGCTGGTGTATTGGTTGGCAAACGAGTCGGCCGCTTGCTTCAGGCCGACGCCCTCGATGTTCAGCAGCTGTTGCGCTACTGTCTCGTTGATGGTTTTCGTCCGCTCGGCAGGCTTACCCTTGGCGGCCGCCAATTGCAGACTGACGCTGCATTGCGGAGCGCCCGCCTCGCCGGTAATGCCCACCGTCTTCTCCACCTTCACCGTCTCAAAGTCCAGCCCGCCGCCGGTGCTGTCGCCCCCGCAGGCTGTCCATATCGTTGCGACTGCTATCGCCGCTATGATCTCCTTGTATTTCATAATTCTGTCCCTGATTGATTGTAGCAATGGGAAATTGCAATCATGATGCAAAGGTAAACATTTCTTTCGAAAAAGCCAAACCTATCCACGTCTTTTTCTTTGGAAAAACTAAGAGCCGTAGCAATGGTCTGTTTTGCTGATTAACAAACTTTCAGAACACGGCTATTGTTTAATAGTCGCTTTTTTAGTAACTTTGCACCGAAATAAGCATAGAAAAGTGATGGAACGGCTCTGGAACGGAAACTACTGCAAGGTGATGGCAGCGAACTTCTCGCTGTTCTTTGCCTTCTATGTGCTGACGCCGTTGCTGCCGCTCTATCTGAGTGAGCACTTTGGGGCGACGAAGGATGTTATTGGCCTGGTGCTCTCGGGCTATACTATCACGGCGCTGCTATGTCGGCCATTCTCGGGCTATGTCGTCGATACCTTTCCCCGCAAGACGGTGCTGATGGTATGCTTCACGGCCTTTGCCATCTTCTTTGCAGGCTATTTGGCAGCTTCAACGCTACTGTTGTTCACCATTGTTCGAACGCTGCATGGCGGTCCCTTCGGGGCGCTGACGGTGGCCAACTCGACGGTAGCTATCGACGTGCTGCCGTCCTCGCGACGCACGGAGGGTATCGGCTATTATGGGTTGTCGAACAACTTGGCGATGGCCATAGCGCCGACCGTCGGTATCTTTATCTATCGCTATACCCACAGCTTTGAACTGCTATTCTGGATCGCCCTCTTGGTAGCGATGGCAGGACTGACGGTGGATGCGACAGTAGACGTTAAATCGAGGTACGAGGTTCGAGGTACGAGATACGAGAATAGTGATGCTGAGAAAATAGATCGGCAAGGTAATCTCGTATCTCGTACCTCGAACCTCGAACCTCGAAAAATGAGCCTCGACCGCTTCTTCCTTGTCCGTGGCTGGCTGTTGGGTATCAACATGGTGGCGTTCGGCTTCTGCTTCGGTGTGCTGAGCAACTACTTAGCCATATACGGTAAGGAGGTGATGGGCATCACGGGCGGTACGGGCACTTACTTCATGCTCTGTTCTGTGGGTCTCATCTTCAGCCGTCTTCAAGGAGCAAAGGCACTCCGACAGGGGCGCGTCACCCATAATGCTGCAGAGGGAATGGTCATCTCGCTCGTCGGTTACACCTTATTTATATTAGGTCCAACGCTCATTCCGCTCTTTTGCGATGGGGATGTCGGCAGCCGCTCGACCTTGGTCGCTTGTTCCGAAGGTCTCAAGAAATTCTTCACTCTTCACTTTTCACTCTTCACTTACTACGCTTCAGCCCTGCTCATCGGCCTGGGCAATGGACACATGTGGCCTGCATTCCAGAATATGACTGTCAGCGTGGGGACAAATCGTCAACGCGGTACGGCCAACTCAACCATTCTTGTGTCGTGGGATGCCGGTATGGGTCTTGGCATTCTCGTCGGTGGTGTCGTCGCAGAGCACTTTGGCTATGCCGCTGCATTTTGGACTGTTGCCGCCGTTAATGCCGCTGGTGTGCTGACATTCTTTACGGCCACCCGCCGTTTCTTCCTGCAACGAAACTTAAACCCAAATGTAAGATAAATCATGAAGAAACTACTAATCTTCGCCTTGATGACCTTCTGGGTCATGGGCACACAGGCACAGCCGAAATCGTGGACGGCTGACAACGGTAACGGCACGTTTACCAATCCCTTGTTCTACGACGAGTTCTCCGACCCCGACGTCATCCGTGTGGGGGATGACTACTATCTGGCCGGCACGACGATGCACGCGGTGCCAGGACTGGTCATTCTTCACTCGAAGGACTTGGTGAACTGGGAGTTTGCCTCCTACTGCTTCGACCGCTTCGACTTCGCCGATGACAAGTTTGCCCTGAAGAACCATCAGGAAATTTACGGTCAGGGCATCTGGGCGCCCGCCATCCGCTATGCCAACGGCCAGTTCTATGTCTTCTCGAACATCAACGGCAAGGGGCTGCAGTGCTATACGGCGAAGGACATCAAGGGCCCGTGGACGCACCATAATATGAAGGGTAATATCTATGACCTCTCGGTGCTCTTCGACGACGATGGCAAGATTTACGCTATCCATAAGTATGGCGAGGTACACTGTACAGAGCTGAAGCCCGACATGAGCGGTCCCGTGGAGGGAACAGACCGTGTCATCATCCCTGAAGGCAACGGGGTAGGCGAGGGTCACCACATGTATAAGATTGATGGTATGTACTACCTCATTTCGACGGACTACTCGCCCAACGGCCGTACGCTCTGCTCACGTTCGAAGAGCATCTGGGGACCCTACGAGACACGCGTCATCGAGGCCGACGAGACCTACGGCTATCACGGCGTAGGCCGCACGACAGTGCCGCGCGGCACGAAATACCGCATCGGCGAGGACGGCACGAAGTTTGGCGTGGCCCAAGCCAGCCCCGACGCTACGGGTTGTGACAACGCCCATCAGGGTGGTATCGTGCAGGCGAAGGACGGCTCGTGGTGGGCGCTGCTGATGCAGGACTTCCACAGCATTGGCCGCACCGTCTGCCTGATGCCGATGACGTGGGAAGACGGCTGGCCGATGGTAGGACTGAAAGGCAACCTGGGACGTGCGCCAAGGACGTGGTTTAAGCCGGGAATGGCCCCCCCTTCCGCCCCCGAGGGGGCTACAATAGTCCCTGCCGACAAAACTATAGAAGCCCCCTCGGGGGCAGTAGGGGGGGCTTACGACCGCAGCGACAATTTCAACAGCAAACAGCTGAAGCCCGTGTGGCAGTGGAACCACAATCCCGATGATAAGCTGTGGAGCTTGAAGGGTGGTAAGCTGCGCATCCAGTCGCAGCCCGCCGAACAGCTGATGTGGGCCCGCAATACGCTGACGCAGCGCGTCATCGGTCCGAAGAGCATTACCACCGTTGAGCTATATACGAAGGGGATGAAGGACGGCGACGTCTGCGGTCTGGGCAATATCAACGTGCCGTGCTCGTGGATTGGTGTCATGAAGTGGCAGGGACAGCCTCTCATGCTTCGCGCCTTCGAGCAGTTGACGAATGATACCACCAAGACAGCACCCGCTATTACTTTGCCTGCTATTCTTGCTAAGGGGAAGATCTGGCTCCGCTGCATCGGCGACTACGACAACAACCAGATGCAGTACGCCTACTCGACGGATGGCGTGAACTTCGAGACGCTGGGCCGCATGATGCCGCTGACCTATCAGCTCATCACCTTCCAGGGCTCGCGTCACGCGCTGTTTGCCTTCAATGTGAAAGGCAAGCAGGGCGGTTATGCCGAGTTCGACAACTTCACCATTGAGGAACCTTGTGCCGACCGCAGCCAGAATATTCCTTACGGTAAGACCATCCGCATCATCAACAAGGCGACGGGCCGGCCGGCTATCGCCCTGAAGCACGGCATGCTCTACGATACCCACGTTGGCGACAAGAGCGAGCTGACGCAGTTCAAGGTCATCGACCGCGGACAGGGCATGGTCGCCCTGCAATGCGCTGACGGTCGTTACGTGAAGGTCTATGGCGACGGACTGCCTGGTGACGTCCGCTTTACTGCTGACAGCAAGGAGGCAGAGGTGTTCCTCTGGCAAGACTACCTCGACCGCGACTTCATGCTGCTGTCGCTTAAAAATCACCGCTACATTGGCAAGAGTCCTACGACGGGTAGTCCTTACTCGATGGACTATGCCGGACCAGACCCTGCCCGCCGCAACGGCTCAGTACTGATGTGGGAGGAAGTGAAGTAAGTGAAGAGTGAAAAGTGAAGAGTGAAGAATTTCCTTCCGGAGTCCCCAAGAATTCTGTGGGAGGTATGGCGGTAGCAAATTCTTCACTCTTCACTTTTCACTTCTTATAACTGAGTGCTGCGCCGATGGCGGTGCAGTACTGCGAGTATTTTGGAATGTGGAAGCGGATGTTGTAAAGCTGCTCTAAGGGTGGAAACACGTCCTTGCACTGGGGCAGTAGCGTCAGGTTGCCGATGAGCACGAAGTCGCGGATGTCTGAGCCGCGGCTCGACAGCCATGCAGCCGAACCGATGGTCTGCAGCACCATCGAGATGATGCCTGCCGCCACATCCTCCTTGGCTGCGTCACTCTTTGCCTTGGCCAGAATACTGGCTGTGGCGTCCATCGGCAGTCCTGGTAGTGGCTCGGCTGAGATGTCGCCGATAAGCAGGTGAACGTTCTTCGTGTCGCCCTGCATGGCTAATGCCGACACAGCCTTGATATCGCTGGTGTTCAGCAACAGGCGCGACAGGCCAGCCAGTGTGCCGCCGCCTACGCCGATACCGCCGATGTGGCGCATCTCGTCGCCGTTGCACAGCACAAAACTCGTACCGGTGCCCATCGACACCACTATCGTGTGGTCGAGCTTCGACTCATAGCGGGCGCCCAGACCGTCGGCCACGAACTCCTCTACTTTCTGCGTCGGCAGTCCGTAGACGGGACCCTTGACGTAGGCCGAGCCCACACCGGTGAGCATCACCTGCTCTACGTCCTGCAGATTGATGTCGTTGTCGTGCAGGTACTTGCCGAAGGCTCCGTAGAGCGATGTGATGGGGTCGGCGGCGGTGATGCGTGTCGGTGCCGCCACCCGTCCGTCTTTCAGTCCGACAATCTTTGTGGTCGAAATGCCCACGTCAATTCCAATGATGATTCCCATACTATCTGACTATTTCTTTTCTTCAAAGATATTGATTTTTTCTAAGTAGTACTGCCGTAAGTCTTCCCAGCGGTAGTAGGGGCCGCTGACGGGCGTGGCGGGCATCGTCATCTCGCGCTCGTTGAGCAGGGCCTTGACGAGGATGTCGCCTGGCTTGCCCTTCTTGGGGCGGTAGAAGACGAGCTGCACGTTGCAGGCCATGGGGAAGATGCGGTAGTTGCGCCATACACGGTCGAGCGTGTCAAGGTTCTCTACCTGTGCGCCGCACTGTCCGAGCTCGAGCAGGCAGGCGAGGGGCATGACGCAGACCTCGTGGCCGAAGCGGAGGGTGGCCTGTGGCGTCTTAGAGGAGAGAGGTTCGAGGTTCGAGGAGAGGGACACGATGGTGTCGGCCGTCTCGATGATGTTCTTCAGCAGGTTCAACTGGCTGAAGGGCATGATGCCGGCGGTCTGCGGGGCTGCGCCGTAGTCGAGGTACCAGCCGACGTTGCGGATGCGCCACTGGTCGTAGACCTCCTCATCGGTGAAGAGCGAGTAGAGCTCGATGTTGGTGTCGTGGCTCTGCATGTTGGCGGCAATCTCGAAGAGCTGGCGCATGAGCGAGCTGGCACGGATGTTGTCGTAGACGTATTGCTGGTCGTTGAACAGCACCTTCATCAGGCGCTCGGGGTGGCTGTACTTCCGCTCGTACTCACCGCGCACCTTGCGGCCATCGCGACTGGCATGACGCAGACGGTCGCTCCATCCCTGGTTCAGGTAGTACTGGAACGACTCGCTGACGTCGTTGTGGATGCGGGCCGTGGGGTTGGCGGCGGCCAGTTCCTCGCACTCGGCCTCCATCGACAGGATGCAGCGGATGACGACAGTGGAGCGGGCGTCGATGGGCACGTTCTTAGCCTTGAAGATCTCGGGGAAGTTCTTGGCCATGCGGTTGCCGATGCCGTGGTGCTGGCGCTCGCCGACGGTGGTGAGCTCGCCCAGGCGTTTGACGGTGGTGGGGTAGAAGCGCTCCAGCTTGTCGAGCACGGCCTTGCCCTTGGCGGTGAGCTTGCCCTCGGCGTTGGCCTCGCGCAGAATGCCCAAAGGCATCGTGTAGTCGCCCTCGCCGATGAGCCAGCGCGAACCGTGGCGGCCGTAGTGGCTCATGTAGAAAGGCTCGTAGCCTTTAGGCGTGGGCGTCAGCGGCGTGGTGCTGAGCTGATGGTCGTAGTCCAGATAGTTGGAGCCCGAGAGGTAGCGGTTGGCTTTCAGCTCCTCTTGGGCAGACTGCGCCCCTACTGGGCTAAAGTATAAAGAAAAAACTATAAATAATAAAGATGTTGCTTTAAATCTTACCATATTTCCTTTTACTTTGTCCTTTATTCTTTATTCATTATTCTTTAGGCCGCAGGCCGCTTATAAGCCTAACTTCTTACGTATGTCGGCGGGGATGGCGTTCTTGTTGATGAGGAAGTCCATCGTGTTGGCGGCGATGAAGGTCTTCGTCATATACCAGATGCCCTTATAGGTGCCGGTCTCGCCCCATGAGTTCTTCACCATGTAATACTCCTTGCCGTTCTGGTCTTTAGCCACGCCGTAGATGAGCATACCGTGGTCGTCGGTCAGCTCCCAGTTGTCGAAGCGCTCCTGGCGCATCTCCTGCGTGGCCACCACTTCGGGGACGGTGCAACCCAGCGAGTCGATGATGTTCTTTTTCTTCTCGGCGGTCAGCTTCAGCCACTTGGCCATATCGCTACCGGCCAGACTCTCGGTCTTCTTGGTGTCGACGGCGTAGGCCAGTCCCTGACGGGTGAATCCCGGCTCCGATACATCACCGCCCCAGGCAATGGTGTAGCCCTGCTCGATGGCGTTGTCGATGACCTGCATCATCTCGTCCATCGGCAGATTGTATGACAGGGGGAAACGCCAGTTGTCCTGCACCTCGACGGCAAAGGCCGTGTAGAAGGGGTGATGGGTATAGCTGGTGATGCTGACATAGTCGTTGAGATCGATGCCGAGGCTCTTGACGAAGGTCTTCGGGGTGTACTCCTTGCCCTCGAAGGTGAACTTCTCGGGGCACTTACCTAGGTAGGCGTCGAGGATGCCCTGCAGACCGCCCTTCCAAGCGTTGCTGATCTTCTTGGCGTCGCTCTTGGCTACGGCAGCCACGTAAGGCTCCAGCACGGAGAAGAACTCGTTGAAGTTGTTCAGCGAGTCGCCGTACAGCGAGCCGGGGAAGGGCATGATGCCCTGAGGGATGATGCCGTGGGTCTTCATCGTGGCCAGCACGTCCTCGGCGCTTCCGCCCTGTGCAAACTGGCAGTCGCCGTGGTAGCGAACCACCTGGATGGCGCGCTCCATGTAGGTCTTGTTGGCAACGAACGACTCGTCGAGGTCGTACTCCTTGCCCGTGGCCTTCAGGATCTCAGCCTCGAAGAACGAGAGGGTGGAGTAGTCCCAGCAGGTGCCCGACCGGTTCTGGTCCTTGATGCTGGTGATGGGATTCTCCTTGATGGTGGTGAACACGGGTTTGTTCTTGTCTTTGGCAGGCGCCTTTTTCTTGGCTGCGCTGGCACTGAGAGCCACCATAGCCATCAGTGCGAATGTTAGGATCTTTTTCATTTACAATTTAACAATTTACGATTTACTATTTATTTTCTAATTTTACTATTTTTACTATTGGGCTATTTATTAGCGGCCATGAAGGCTTTGAGCTCCTGCGGGTGATAGGGTATGCGCTTCTCACCGAGGAAGCGGCAGCCGTCGGCCGTGATGAGCAGGTCGTCCTCGATGCGGATGCCGCCGAAGTCCTTGTACTGCTCTAACAGGTCGAAGTCGAGGAAGTCCTTGCAGTGGCCGCTTGCCCGCCATTCGTCGATGAGGGCGGGAATGAAGTAGATGCCCGGCTCGTCGGTGACGACAAAGCCCGGCTCTAACCGGCGCCCCATGCGCAAGCAGTTGGTGCCAAACTGCTCGAGGTTCGGACGCGTCTCATCGTCGAAGCCAACGTAGATTTGTCCCAGGCCCTCCATATCGTGGACGTCCATACCCATCATGTGTCCCAGTCCGTGCGGCAGGAACATGGCGTGGGCGCCGGCGCGGACGGCCTCGTCGACGTCACCCTTCATCAGTCCGAGCTCCTTCAGCCGTTCTGTCATGCGGCGGCAGACGGCGAAATGAACATCCATATACTTCACGCCGGGCTTGGCCACCTCTAATACATAGTCGTGACACTCCTCGACGATGCTGTAGATTTCTAACTGGCGCTGCGTGAACCGTCCGTTGACAGGCATTGTGCGGGTGTGGTCCGAGCAGTAGTCGTTCAGTTCACAGCCTGCGTCGCAGAGCACTAAACGTCCGTCCTCCAATGGCGCGTCAGACGGTGCGCCATGCATAATCTCGCCGTGCTGGGAGAAGATGGTGCCGAAGCTGTTGCCCTGAGCCAGCGAGCGGGCTATGCCGTCCACCTGTCCGGCCACGAAGCGCTCGGTGACGCCGGGCTTGATGAGCATCTGTGCGGTGGTGTGCATGACGTAGCCGATGTCGCAGGCAGCGTCGATATAGGCAATCTCCTCAGCGCTCTTCGTGGCGCGCATCTTCACGACGGCCTGTATCAGCTTTAGCGAAGCGGCCTCTTTCTGCTTCGACGGGTGGATGCCCGTGAGGTCCATGATCTGGATCTTTGTGTCGTGGCGGTAGGGAGGCAGGAAGTGCAGCGTTGCGTTTGTTGCTGTGTCACAGCAACAGACTGAACGGAGCTGCGCCATCGGGGCGGTCTTCGTGATACCCACCTCTGCGGCCAGGTCGGCCACACTGGGGGTGAATCCCATCCACACGATGTCCTCCACGTCGATGTCGTCGCCAATGAGCCACTCTTCGTCGTTGTCAATGTCGATGACACCCACCAGTCCGTCGCGATGCTGTCCGAAGAAATACAGGAACGACGAGTCCTGCCGGAAGGGCGTGTAGCCGTTGGCAGGATAGTTGTAGGGTGCCTCGTTGTTGCCGAAGAGAACGATGACGCCCTCTCCGACCAGTTGTTTCAGTTCGGCACGCCGCCGAATGTAAGTTTCCTTGCTGAACATGTCAGAGTCGTTTTAAGTTCTTCAGTTTAACGTGCGCTGACGTATTTG
The DNA here is from genome assembly GCA_900321965.1 of uncultured Prevotellaceae bacterium. Lineage (GTDB taxonomy): Bacteria > Bacteroidota > Bacteroidia > Bacteroidales > Bacteroidaceae > Prevotella. Next base: position 26,921 of record ONYA01000014.1, on the reverse strand, counting down.
TGCAGGGTGGCGCGGACGGCACCGTTGCCGGCATAGAGTTCCTTCACCATACCCTCAATCTGTTCGCCAAGACCAGCCTCGTAGAGGTCGAGACCGAAGATGTCCTTGCGCGAATACAGCTGTTTCAGGCATGAGTAGTCTTGATCGGCCTTGCCTACTTCGAGCGGAGCGACGATGGCCTGCAGTTCGGCCAGCATGGGGTCGGGTGATGGCTCGAAGGCTGTGCCGTCGTCCTTGATGCCCTTCAGGTAGCGGGCATAGCCGGCCAGCGTGAGGGGGATCAGCACGAGGTTCGACTTGTCGAGTCCGCGGGCGATATACTTCTTCAGCGTCTCGCCGAAGCGGATGGGCAGTTTCTGTGACGTGTCCATCGCAATACGCTGCGGAGCGTCTGGCATGAATGGGTTCGGCAGTCGGCGGTTGATGACAGCGCCGATGAACTCGTAAGGATTCAGCACGCCCGGGTCGACCACTACGGGCATAGCCTCCATGTAGCCGATCTTCTGGATGAAGGCACGCAGGTCGTCGTCCTGCATCTCAGCCGAGATGAGCGTGTAGCCCAGCATACAGCCGTAGATGGACATTGCCGTGTGCAGCGGGTTCAGACAGGTGGTCACCTTCATCGTCTCCACCTTGTCAACGGTCTCGCGGGTGGTGTAGAGGGCACCGCCGAGATCCAATGGTGGGCGACCGTTGGTGTAGTTGTCCTCGATGACGAGATACTGAACCTCTTCGGCGTTGACGAACGGTGCCGTGAACGTGTGCTTCTCTGTCTCGATATAGTTGTTGTCCTCGAAGCCGTCGGCAGCCAGCAATTCCTTCACCTTCTCGTGAGGACGCGGCGTAATCTTGTCAATCATCGACCAGGGGAAGGTCACCTTCGTCTCGTCTTTCAGGTAGTCGAGGAATGCCTGCGGCACCAAACCGTCCTTCACCCAGCGCTCTGCGTAGGCAAAGACACCGGCCTTCACCTTGTCGCCGTTGTGCGAACAGTTGTCCATCGACTGTACTGTGAGAGGCAGTTCGCCTGCCTCGTATCTCTCAAACAGCAGAGCACAGACCTTACCCATCGCAAACAGAGGGCTGAGGCCGCGGGCTAGGTCAGCCTCGTTGAAGGTGTAGCCCTTCTCGGTGATGGTAAACGAGATCATCTGCAGGCAGGGGTTGCGGAAGATTTCCACCAGACGCTTCCAGTCGTCAAACTGCGGGTCGGCCTTCAAAGCTTCCGTCACGGAGGCAATCACTTTCTTCTCGATGTTGCCGTCCGACTGCAGCGAGACGAGCAACGATAGATTCTGATAAGGTGCATACGCCTTGTCGATAACCTCGAAGTCGAACGTCTCAGCCACGATGACGCCACGGTCGTACTTGCCCGTGTTCAGCGCGTCGTTGAGGATGGCTGCGGGGAAGGCACGGAAGATGTTGCCGCCGCCAAAGTGTACCCATGTCGGTTCCTTGGCGGTCTTCTCGCGTACTTTGGCTATGTCAAACTTAGGAAGCTGGTAACCCTTGGCTTCCCACTCTGCGGCATTGAACTGGCCGCTTAAGATATTGGTTAGTTTCATGACGTTGTTTTAAGATATTATGATGTTTATTTGTTTGCCTTAGCACGTTTCTTGGCAGCTTTCTTGTAAGCTTTCATCTCGACGATGGTGGCGAGTCCAGCCTTGCAGCGGTACTCCTGACGTGCGAGTCGCATCTGCTCAAGGAAACGTTCGCTGGTGTGGAGTCGGGCATAGGCTGCCGAAGCTGCCAGTCGGCCGGCGTTGACGTCGCTCTGCCAATGGGCTCCAACGATGAGTCGGCTGTCGCCATACATCAAGCCACGTGCCAGAATGGTGTCAGCGCGGTCGGGGTTAATCTCTGACAGCAGCAGTGCTGCGCTCCATCCAAGGATGGTGTGTCCTGAAGGATAAGAGCCATTCTTGCGAAGTGAGGCCTCATCATCGGGGGTGAGTGTTTGCTCTTGGAAACGCATGAACGGGCGTCTGCGCATATAGTACTTCTTTGGCATAGTACAGATACTGTCGCAGGTAGCTGTTCCTTCGCGTAGCACTTTGTAGATTTCAGGGGTCTCTTCCTTGGAAATCTTCATGCCGAAGGGCTCGCTGAACTCACGGATAATACAGTCGAGGCCGTAGACTGCATCACGGATGGCAATATCGGCACGTTCCTTATCGTTACGCATTTGCTTGCCCCACATATACTGCATAATGTCGAAAGCGAAGGCTGCACCGATGGTGTCTGGCGGTGCAGGACACCATTTTAGCATGTCTGGCATCTCGCTGGTGGTGAAATACGCGTTAACCGGGGTCTTGTCACTCTGTGCCGAAGCACAAACGGTTGCCGTCAGCATGACAACCGTTAACATTTGTTTCTTCATAAGATAGTATTTTTATGTTGTTAAAATTTCACTTGAAGACGCGTCTCGATAATGCTCACCTCATTGTCGGCAAAGTCGCTGCGGTTGGTCACCTTCGTCCAAGAAGCTCTTACGCGCCAAATCATATATTTATTAGGATAGTAGTTGTAGCAGAGTGCCCAGTCGTTCAGATAGCCGCCATAGACATTTGCCGTATGATCCGACAGCGAGGTGTAATTATACTGCAGACACAGCTCCATGTTTCCGGGGTCTGGTGTGGCTATGCCGCCATCGACCATGTTGGGACTGTAATTGTTTCCCTTGACGAGTGTGCGCAAGGTGACATAGGCACCGCTGCCCGTAAATGACTCTAAATTGTTGTTGCGGGTGATGTTGTTGTAGAAGTACTGTCCGACAACGGCAAAGCGGCCTTTGGAGAACATTGCCTCGGGCGAGAACTTATACATCGTCTTTGCATCGGTGACGACGGCTTGCTGGGAGTTGATTTTTGCCACACGCGTCGGCCAGCGGGTACTCAGAGTAAATTGCTTGTGGTTAAGTTCGTCTTTGCTGTTGTAGCGTGCACCTTCGATGCCGCCGCTGATACCCACCTGCAACATCTTACCACGCTCTGCGAAAGGACGGTAGAGCAGGCGCGTCATCGCACCTAAGGCCTCGTTGCCCGTCACGTCCGTTGTCTGTTTCATGGCGTCTGACTCTACTACGACACTGGCTGTTGCCAGAACCTTATCGCTGGAGTGTTCGTACATCAGGCCAATCATTCGGTCGTTGTTAAACACTGCATTGCTCTGAGGCTCCTCCATTGTCTCCTTGAACGATGAGCTGGTGCTGCTCTGAAAACCATACTGATGAATGAAATAGCCACCACGAACGAAGTTCGTCTTGTTCAGTTCGTACTGAAGCCACACATCCTTCATGTTCACCTTACCGTAAGCGTAGCCCATATCAATCTTGCCTTTCCACTTATCATAGGTAAACCCCACGCCGACACGCATATCGGGGATGCCGACACCGCTGTTCAGCTCGTCTTCCTGATGCTGGGGATTGATGTAGGCAGCATCAAAAAGGATGCGGCCCGATGGCTTCACCACGAGCTTTGGTTCTTCTTGTGCATAGACGGTAACTGTTGTTGCCAGCGCCGCTATGAATGATGTCATGATTCTTCTCATTATGATTGTCTTTAACTAAAAACATGCTTGTCGAGGCCAAAAGTACAAATTATTCTTGTAATAGCCAAATATTTTCCTTATAATTATCACATAAAGTGATACAAAAAGTGGGATTTGCTCGAAAAATTTTGTTAACTCGGTATTTCATCGTATCTTTGCACCCGAAATCAATCATACATCATAAAAATGAAGAAACTATTGAGCATTGTCATCGTGCTGTTAGTAGCAGTGCTGATGGCCATAACCGTGCCGAGCAAGCAGGTCCATAAAGAGGCTATGATGGAGGCAGTGAAGGAGTTTGTCGACGAAGAGGCTGAGGAACGCTTTGGCGACAATGTGCTGACCAATTTGGGCAAGAGTGTGACGGTGAAGACCATTGAGTTGGCTCTGAACACGAAACTCAAGGAACACAACTATTTGGTGCTGAACACGACGTATGTGCGACTGAAGGGCGAGGAGAAAATTCTGTCGGTAGGACTCTTCGGTCATGTCTTTACCTTCGATAAGGAAATGCTGCACGAGAAACTGGCAGAGTCGCTGAAGGCCAAGGAGGAAGCCGCCTCAGAGAAGGAAGCTGCCAAGCAGAGCGCTCGCGAGTTGAAGCGTCTGCAGAAAGAGCAGAAGAAACGTGAGAAACAGCTGGCCAAAGAGCAGAAACGCCGTGAGAAGGAACAGGCTAAGGAGAAGAAACGCCGTGAAAAAGAAGCCCGCCAAAAGGCCAAGGAAGCCAAGAAAGAGGCGGAGCGCCGTGCGAAGGAAAAATAGTGATAAGTATAGAAAGACGGGAAGTCGAAACTTCCCGTCTTTTCTTTGCAGTCTTAGTCGAAGAAACCGGGCTGTTTGTATTCAATCCCTAATTCGCGGTCGACGGTGGCGAGGATACCCTGCACCTGTCCGAGGGCGAACATACGTCCGAGGAGCGTGTAGCCAGCGTTGTGGCCGTGGCTCGACTCATCCATAATGCCGCCAGGCTCGTCGGTAAACGTCATACCGTGGTCAACACGCATCGGCAGCTGCGGATTCTCCTTCTCGAAAATGCGGCAGAGCTCGATGATGTCGGCACGTCCGCCCAAATGGCTGGCCTCTGTGAAGTCGCCTGTGGGGAAGATGTGACATGAGCGGAGGTGAACGAAATGAGTGCGCGAGGCGAACTTCTTGGCCATTTCCACCACGTTGTTGTAGGCACCGGCAGAGAGCGAGCCGGCACAGAAGGTCAAGCCGTTATGCTTGTTGGGAACGGCGTCAAGGAACCACTGGATATCCTCTTCGGTGCGGACGATGCGCGGCAAGCCGAGAATCTCGATGGGGGGATCGTCGGGGTGGACGCACATGTTCATACCACACTCTTCGCAAGTGGGCATGATGGCTTCAAGGAAATACTTCATGTTCTCGCGTAACTGCTTCTTGTCGATGCCCTTATACAAGTCGAGGAACTCGCGGAACTTCTGTATCGGTGCTTCGTCGTTCTCGCTGAAATTACCGCTGACGAAGCCCTGTGTCTTGATAACGATGTTCTCCACTAACTTGTGGTCTTTCTCGGGCGTCATCGTCTTAGCCAGCTCGTCGCACTCAGCCAGTACGTTACGGCCTTCGCCCCAGCCCTCGGGGAATTTGAACTGTGCCCACTCCTGACGAGCGCCCTCACGCTTAAGAATATAGATGTCAAAATAGGCAAACTCGGCATAATTGAAGTAGAGATTGGTCGAACCGTTAGGATTGTTGTGGAAGAGGTCGGTACGTGCCCAGTCGAGCACGGGCATGAAGTTATAGCAGATGCAGTGGATGCCCTCAGCCGAGAGGTTGCGCAGGCTCTCCTTATAGACCTCAATCTGGTGGTCGCGGTCAGGGCCGCCATACTTGATGGTCTCCACTACTGGCAGGCTTTCAACCACGCTCCAGCGCATACCGTAGCTCTCGATATACTCGCGCAGGTCGCGAATCTTCTCGCGTGTCCATACCTCGCCCAGAGGTACGTCGTGCAGGGCGGTGACGATGCCCTCGACACCAATTTGTCTTAACATGGCAAGCGTGATCTTGTCTTTCTTGCCGAACCATCTCCAAGTTCTTTCCATAGTTTTAATGTTTTGGGTTATGTTTATAATTCTTGAGGAATTTCTTGCGTTCCTTTTTGTTCATGAGGTAGTAGAAGGGAGGTATCTCCGTGTCGGATGGAGTTAGCGGACGGATGGCACTCGTAGAAGCCACGTGGCCTTTGTCCGACCATGTGGCTGTACTCTCGTTGCCGTATCGGTCGAGTGCCGTCACGGCGTAATAGAGTGTCTGTCCGTTCGTGTGTGGAACTGTCAGCTGTTCACCCGTCAGGCGGGTGGCAATCAGGTTGCGTGGCTCACTGACATCGATGTCGGGTGTCGTCGATGCGTACACATTATATAATAGGTACGAGGAACGCGATGTGTTGACGGCACCGCTCCAACTGACGCGGTCTTGTCGGCTGCTGCGCTTCACATGGAGTCGGATAGGGGCAGATGGTGCCTCACGCCACGCCCACGTCATTGGCGGAATCAGGGCGGGGGCTTCGTCAAACTGGCGTGCAAACTGGTAAATGCCCCGCGTGTCGTCGGTCAGGAATTTTGAGCGGAAGTAAGCGTGGCCGATGCCGTTTTGGCGCAGGAAGTGCATTTCGCGCGTGATGTCGCCGAGCGTCCAGTTGCCTTCGCGGGGCGAGAGGAAGTAGATGCCTAATCCTGAGACGATGGTACGTCCGTAAGACCGTTCCTGCCAGTCGAGGGCAAAAGGGTAGAAGTTGTTGCCTCGGAAATACATCATTGGGTAGAGTTGGTCCATCAGCCCCTCGCGCAACCATCCCTGGGCGTCTTGATAGACAGCGTTGTAGGCGTTCCAACCGCCTGAGAGGTAACGGCTCAGGTCGCCCGACTTGCCAATGGGCGAGCACGACAGCTTTACCCAGGGCTTCAGCGCCTTCACGGCACGGTTGATTTTGCGGACGATGCTGGTGATGCGTTCCCTCCTCTCTACTCTCTCCTCTTTTTTCTTGGCTTTCGGCCAAGTCTCAGGATAGCGGATGTAGTCAAGGTGAATGCCGTCGATGTCGTAGTTACGTGTCACCTCAGCGCATATTCGTGCGATATAGTCACCCGTAGCGGGGTCTTCAGGATTCATGAAGCCGTCTTGCCCGATGTTACGGGCCAGTTTGGGATTCTTGCGCTTGAACTCCTTGAAGCGTGCCTCGCTGATCTTGCCGATAGGAATGGTGACCATCCATGCGTGGCACTCCATACCTCGGCGGTGACACTCGTCGACAATCAGCTTCAGCGGGTCATAGCCGGGATCCTTACCGTGGGTTCCCGTCAGACACATGTCGAAGGGTTCAATACTGGATGGATAGATGGTCGACGCGCGCACACGTGTCTGAATTAAAACGGTGTTGACATTGGCGCGCTTCAACTGGTCGAGTATGCGGGTCAGTTCTTGTCGTTGTGTGGCGGCATTGTGACTTCGTGGCCAGTCGATGCCTCCGATGGTTGTCAGCCAGACGGCGCGTACTTCATGCTTTTGCGCGTGTAATGTTAGGCAAAGAAAGGCCAGTATGATGATGAATTTTGCTCTCAATTTGTTATTTCCTTTTAATTTGCCTGCAAAATTACGATATTTTTTTCATTTCTCAAATAAAAGTATTAACTTTGCAATCAAAATTTTTGCAAAAATGATTTCATTTAGTTTGAGCCTTGTTGCTCTCGTGTTGGGTTATCTGCTCTACGGACGCTTTGTTGAGCGTGTGTTCGGTCCTGATGACCGCGTGACGCCCGCCGTAGCAAAAGCTGACGGACTTGACTACATCGTGCTTCCGAATTGGAAGATTTTCATGATTCAGTTTTTGAACATTGCCGGTACCGGGCCTATCTTCGGTGCCATTATGGGTGCGAAGTTCGGCCCCGTGGCCTACATCTGGATCGTTCTCGGCTGTATCTTCGCAGGAGCCACCCACGATTACCTCAGTGGTATGCTCTCGATGCGTAACGAAGGCGCAGGTTTGCCGCAGCTCATCGGCAAGTTTCTGGGTAAGACCACGAAGTCGGTGATGCTCGTCTTTACCGTGCTGCTGCTTATCATGGTGGGTACGGTCTTCGTCTATTCGCCGGCTGAGATCCTCCATTCCATTGGCGGCGACACGATGATGTGGGTGTGCATTATCTTCTGCTATTACATCATCGCCACGATGCTGCCTATCGACAAGATTATCGGCAAGGTGTATCCGCTGTTTGCGTTCTCGCTGCTCTTTATGGCAGGTGCGCTGATGGTGTGGCTCTTCCTGCATTGGCCGACGGTGCCTGAACTATGGACACACCTTTATAATATGGGTGCTGCTACGGAGCCCGACAAGTGGTCGGATGCTATCTTCCCCGCTCTGTTTATCACCGTTGCCTGCGGTGCCATCTCAGGTTTTCATGCGACGCAGAGTCCGCTGATGGCGCGCTGTGTGAAGAGTGAGAAGATGGGACGTCCTATCTTCTACGGTGCAATGATTACTGAGGGTATCGTGGCACTTATCTGGGCCACCGTCTCGGCTTGGTTCTTTTACGGCAATCCGGCTCCTGGTTATGAGTTGATAGAGGCTGCCACTGCTGGTTTCCATACATCGGCACCTGCCGTTGTGAACCTCGTCTGCAACGACTGGCTTGGTGTGGCTGGAGCCATCTTGGCCATGCTCGGCGTGGTGGCTGCTCCTATTACCTCTGGCGACACTGCATTCCGCTCAGGCCGTCTCATTGTGGCTGAGTGGCTGAAACTCGACCAGCGTCCCATCGCGAAGCGCCTTATGATATGCATTCCGATGTTCCTCTGCTCTATCGCTATGCTTGTATGGCAGATTGAGAATCCCGATGGCTTCAACACCATCTGGCAGTACTTCGGCTGGTCGAACCAGGCACTCTCGGTATTCACATTGTGGACGCTTACCGTCTATCTGCTGCGCGAGAGGAAGTGCTTCTGGGTGACGTTCATTCCCGCCCTGTTCATGACCACCGTCTGCTCCACGTGGCTCTTCGTCTCGAAGCAGGCGTTCTGTCTGGGTGATATGGGCTACGGACTTGGAATCGTTTGTCTGGGCGTAGCCGTTATTTGGTTTGTCGTCTGGCATCATAAAGAATTTGGTAAAACAAACAAATAATCAATAACTATGAAGAAAATTGTTTTCGTTATCGCAGCTATGCTGGTATCCTTGGCATCGCATGCACAGTTTGAGGCAGGTAAGGCATACGTCGGTGCCTCGCTCTCGAGTTTTGACCTCAGCTACAATGGCCTGACCAAAGGTCACATGAACCTTCAGGGCAAGGTGGGCTATCTCTTTGCTGACAACCTGATGGGCACGGCACAGATAGCTTATGACAAGAAGGAGGACGTGCCCTATGCCATTACCGTTGGTGCTGGCGGTCGTTACTATATCGAACAGAACGGACTCTTCCTCGGTGCATCGGTGCTGTTTAAGCATCAGGATACTTACGACGACATGCTGCCCAGCGTTCAGGTAGGCTATTCGTTCTTCGTCAGCCGCACGGTGACCATAGAGCCGGAGGTCTACTACGAGCAGTCGTTCAAGAACCATAAGGACTTCAGCCAGTTCGGCCTGCGTATCGGCATTGGCGTCTACCTGTTCCGCGATCCTAAACAGAACTAAAAATCCACGGATTATGTTAAGCGTTGACGAATTGGTTGACAGGCTCATCGACCTGTCGTTTGCCGAAGATATCGGCGACGGTGATCATACCACCCTGTGCTGCATCCCCGAAGATGCTATGGGTAAGTCGCATCTGTTGATCAAGGAGGACGGCATCCTGGCTGGCGTCGAGATAGCCAAGGAGGTGTTCCGACGCTTCGACCCCGAGATGAAGGTCGAGGTGCTGATGGGTGATGGTACCCGTGTGAAGAAGGGCGACATCGCTATGATCGTGACGGGACGTGTACGTTCACTATTGCAGACGGAGCGCTTGATGTTGAACATCATGCAGCGTATGAGCGGCATTGCCACGATGACCGACAAGTATGTCAAACGGCTTGAAGGAACAGGCACCCGTGTGCTTGACACCCGCAAGACCACGCCGGGTATGCGTATGCTGGAGAAGCAGGCCGTGAAGATTGGCGGCGGCTGTAACCACCGCATCGGCCTCTTCGACATGATTCTGCTGAAAGACAACCACGTAGACTTCTCAGGAGGTATTGTCAATGCCATCGATCGCTGTCATAAGTACCTCAAAGAGAAGGGGCTCGACCTGAAGATTGAGATTGAGGTGCGTTCGTTCGACGAACTGCAGCAGGTGCTCGACCACGGCGGCGTCGACCGTATCATGCTCGACAACTTCAGCGTTCCCGATACGAAGAAGGCTGTCGACATCATCAATCACCGCTTCGAGACAGAGTCCTCGGGTGGCATCACCTTCGATACCATCCGCGACTATGCCGAGCAGGGTGTCGACTTCATCAGCGTAGGTGCCTTGACTCACTCGGTTAAAGGTCTCGATATGTCGTTTAAAGCATGCTAAGCATTGTCCTCAGCATCCTTTTAAGTATATTTACCCCGCCAGTGGATTATGACATTTCGCTGGCGGGGAACTTTGGCGAACCACGCCCTAACCATTTTCATGGTGGTCTGGACGTCCGTACCGAGGGCGTCGAAGGCAAGCATATCTACGCCATTGCCGATGGCTATGTCTCGCGTATCACGGTGGGAAAGAATGGCTTTGGCAATGCCATCTACATCACCCATCCAACGGGTCAGACGTCGGTCTACTGTCACCTGAAGTCGTTCTCGCCACGTATCAAGGCCGCCCTGCGCCGTTATCAGTACAAGCATCAGACTTGTGACGCAGATGCCCACCTGACGCCGCTTGACGTGCCTGTCAGCGCCGGACAGTTTATTGCCCTCAGCGGCAATACAGGCCACTCTACGGCGCCCCACCTGCACCTTGAAGTCCACGACACACGGACGGATAACATGCTCGACCCCTACCAGTTCCTGAATGAATTTATCGAGGACACCGTCCCGCCACAGATTCACGCCATTATGGCCATTCCGCAACCCGGTGGCTCGTTCAACGGCTCTTCCCAGCGTTCTACACTTAGCGCCCAGCTTCCAACGGCGTGGGGCAGGGTAGGCTTTGCCGTCTGGGCCGACGACTATATGCAGGGTGCCTATAACCATTACGGCATTCACGAGACGCTGCTTTACGTTGACGGGCAGATGGTGTTCCACAGCGTCGTCGACAACATCCCGATGAGCATGAACCGTATGGTCAATGCCTGGGGCTGCTATGACCACTGGCTGCACCATAAGACGTGGTACATGAAGTCGTATATTGAACCCGGTGTGCGTCTGCCGTTCCTGCAGGCCGACGACCATCGCGGCATCGTCACCTTCAGCGAAGCGCGCGACTACCACCTTGAATACGTCCTGCGCGACTTCAAGGGCAACGAGACCCGCCACGGCTTTACCGTTCACGCACAACCCCTTCCACTCACCCATCCTTCGGAGAGGTCGGGGGAGGCTCTTCTCCGCTGGAACCGCACCAACAGCTACTCGCGTCCCGGCGTCCAGCTTGTCGTACCATACGGCTATGTCGCCACCGACACCCCCTTTGCGCCCGTCGTCAAGCGCCAGCCCGATGCGCTGTCAGACGCTTATCAGTTTGCCCAGCAGTCGCTTCCCCTGATGGCCGATGCTCCGTTGAGCATTTACGTCCGCACCCCTCACAACGCCGCTTTCGACACCTCAAAGCTCTATATCGTCAACGAGGCCGGCCGCTATATGGGCGGCGACTTCAACAACGGCTGGGTGACTGCCTATGTGCGTGAACTGGCTGGCCGCTATGAGATAGCCTACGACGACCAGCCGCCTGCTGTCACACCGCTGTCGCTGACGGGCGACCGCCTGCGCCTCAGCGTCACCGACGACAAGAGCGGCATTGCCACGTGGACGGCCACCGTCGACGGGCGTTTCATCATCTTCGATGCCATCGAGAAATCGACGACCTACGCCTGCGAACTGCGCGAAAGCTGGCTGCACAAGACGGGGAAAACGCACCGCCTGCGTTTCGAGGTGGCCGACAACCGTCAGAACACACAAATCTACGAAACAACATTTACCTATTAATATGAAACGACAAATTCTATTATCACTGGCTTTTGTGGCAGCCGTAGGCTCCACGGCCTGCACCAACTTCATCGTGGGCAAGAAGGCTTCGGCTGACGGCTCCGTCATCTGTAGTTATAACGCCGACTCCTACGGCGCTTTCATGCATCTGTATCACTATCCGGCAGCCAAGCACCAGCCGGGGGAGATGCGCAAAATCTATGAGTGGGACACCAACAAGTATCTGGGCGAGATACCCGAGGCTGCCGAGACCTACAACGTCATCGGCAACATCAACGAGTGGCAGGTGACCATTGGCGAGACAACCTTTGGCGGCCGCGAGGAAATGGTCGACACTACGGGTATCATCGACTACGGCTCACTCATCTACATCGCCCTGCAGCGTTCGAAGACGGCTCGCGAGGCCATCAGCGTCATGACGACGCTCGTCGAGAAGTACGGCTACTGCTCAGAGGGCGAGACCTTCACCATCTGCGACCCTAACGAGGCTTGGATTATGGAGATGATGGGCTGCGCTGCCGACCGCAAGGTGTCGCCCGAGCGTACCGTCTGGGTCGCTTTGCGCGTGCCCGACGATATGATTTGCGGTCACGCCAACCAGAGCCGCATCACCACCTTCATGCCGGCCAAGAAGCAGAAGAAGGGACAGGAGACCGTGCTGTGGTCGAAGAACGTCGTCAGCTATGCCAAGAAGATGGGCTGGTACTCGGGTAAGGACCGTGACTTCAGCTACAATGCAGCCTACGCCAAGCCCGACTTCTCCGGTCGCCGCATCTGCGATGCCCGCGTTTGGCAGTTCTTCCACCGCTATGCCGACGGTATGGATAAGTACATCCCCTGGGCTGAGGGTCGCGATGCCAACGCCGAAGTGATGCCCCTCTGGGTGAAACCCAACTGTCTGCTGACCGTCCAGGACGTGCAGGCTGCCATGCGCGACCACTTCGAGGGCACGCCTTTCGACGTCTCCAGCCAGTCTAAGGACAAGAGCGATATCGGCGGCGGCATCTGGCAGATGCCTTACCGTGTGACGCCCCTCTTCTTCGAGGTCGACGGCAAGAAGTGCTTCAACGAGCGTCCCACCTCGACACAGCAGACCGCCTGGACCTTCGTCTCGCAGATGCGCTCTTGGCTGTCCCGCGAGATTGGCGGCTGCTTCTGGTTCGGCAACGACGACCCGAATATGGTGGCTTATACCCCCGTCTATTGCTGCACCACCCGTCAGCCCCTCTGCTACAGCGGTCGCGGTGCCGACGACGTGACCTTCTCGATGGACAACGCTTTCTGGGTTGAGAACTGGGTGTCAAACATGGTCTATCCCCGCTACAGCGCCCTCTTCCCCGACTTGAAGCAGGTGCGCGACTCACTGGAGCACTCGTATTTTGCAGCCCAGGCCGACATCGAAAAGCAGGCACAGGCGCTTGAAGGCGACGCTCGCCAGAAAGTCCTCAACGACTACACCTGCCGCAAGGCCGACGAGATGATGGCCCGCTGGCGCCAGCTGGCTTTCTTCCTCATCGTCCGCCACAACGATATGGCCGTCCGTCCTGTCGACAAGTCGGGCAACTTCAAGCGAGGCAAGTATGGTTTGGGCGAAAGGGTCGAGCGGCCGGGCTACCCCGAAGCCTATCGGCGGGAACTCATCAACCGTACGGGCAGCAAACTCATCAAACCGGCAGAGTAATTACATCCGTTTGAGGAAATCGACTAAGTATTTGCGCCAGTTCTCCCACGAATGGTCGCCGTCGGTTTCCACGTAAGTGTAGCGATAGCCGTGACTGTCCAGTAGGGCGCGATATTTCTTGTTCATATCATACAGGAAGTCATCGCGCCCTATTGCCATATAATACAGGCGTGGGGCGTGTTCAAACTGCCGTTGCAACTTCTCCTCCATGTGGCTGTAGATGTCGATGTCGGTAATCCTGCCCGAGAGCGAGGCCGGCCGTGCCATCTTGTCCCTGACGATAGCCAGCACGTTGCGTAACCGCTGCATATTATGGTTCATACGCTCCATCTTGATGATGTTGTTCTCGTTGAGCATGTTGGTGGTTTGTGCCGAGAAGAGTCCCACGCAGTCGAACAGGTCGGGATTGTTCAGCGCAATGAAGAGCGTATGCAGACCGCCCATCGACAGTCCAGCAATGGCGCGGTGCTGTTTGTCGGCTTTTACGCGGTAGTGCTTCTCGGTGTAGCGCACGATTTCGCGCACGAACAGCTTCTCATATTTGCCTAACCACGAGCTGATGTTATTGCCTGTCGGCTTCTTGTTCATATACGGACTCTCGCCGGGTGCAGCGTCCAGTTCTACATTCCCGTTGGGCATCACCACAATCATTGGCTTGATGCTGCCCTGAGCCGTCATGTTGTCAAGTATCTGGCAAGCCCGTCCGTAGTCCGCCCATGATGTCTCGTCGCCGCCCGAGCCGTGCAGCAGGTAGAGCACGGGGTAGGTCTCTGCCGCCGCTGTGTCGTAGCCGGGAGGCGTGTAGACAAACATCCGCCGCTGCGACATACCGTTGAGCGTCGACGGATACCACACCTTGTCAATCCTGCCGTGTGGCACGTCCTTGTCTAAATAGTAGTCGGCAACGTCGCCTTCGACGAAGAAGTAGTTCATCATGACGTCTATGTCGCGCGTCACGCGGCTGTTCTCCGGGTCGAGCATCTGCTTGCCGTTCTTCAAATAGTAATAGGTGTACATCTCCGACGCGAGCGAGTCGGTATGGCAGGTGAACGTGTCGCCCTGCCGCTCCATCTTGTACTTCTTGTTTGCCAGCACCAGCACCATCTTCTTCGCCCCCGGAGCCTTCAGCGTGAACGTTGCTGAGTGGTTGGCGTTCACCACGGGCTGCTGTGCTTGTGCGGCACAGGGGCAGAGCAACGCTACGGCTGCCAGCAGCTTAGAAGCGTAGCCCCACGCGGAACGAAACGCCCTCCAGTCGGTCTTTGCCTGTTTCTTCTTCATGTCCCTTCAGTTGTTGAAACGAATAGCCCAGCTTCAGGTAGCCCGCCGTCCTGGGCGATATGCCGAAGCTAACGCCCGCAGAGGGGTTGAGGTAGAACCCCTTGAAACCCTTGACGGAGTAGCCCGCGCGCCCCTCGACGAATGGCGCTATCCGCGTCTTGAGCAGGTAAAACTTGGCGTCGGCAAACAGCGGTATCGTGCTCTCTGTGTACGACATCTTCAGATTGCCGTCCTCATACTGTACATGCAGGATGCCGAAGCCCAGTCCCATGTAAAGTAGCGGCGAGAACTGATAGCCGTGCGAGGTGAACAGTGCCGTCGTCACGATGCGTGAGTCTGCCGAATTGACGTCGCTGCCGTATTCCAGCGACCCCGCATAGCCTCTCGGCCGCCACCGGCGGTGAGCCAGCAGGTTGTCTTCCTGCGTGTTCACCACGTAGATGCGCGTGCGCTCCTTGGCTATGCGCTCAATGTCGCTGAAAGCGCATACCAGTATGCCTCCGTCGATGGTCTCCATACGCAGGCTGTCTGCCGGATAAAGCTCCTTGTAAAACCCCTTGATGACGCTGCCGTTCTTCAGGAACACCACGTCGCGGTATTCCTGTGACCGGATTATCGACGGCAGGCATAGCAGCAACAATGCCGTCAACCATAGCTTCCCCATAACTGTACCCTCCATTCTTGCTAGACGATGCAAAGATACAAAATTTTTCCGATATTCCCGCCTAAAATGGCGTTTTTTTATATAGCAGAGGAACTACCTTTCAGGTCTTGCCTTGCTTTAAGTAATGCGGCCGTGACGTTTTTCTGTAAGGCCGTGACGTTTTTCTGTAGGGCCGTGACGTTTTCACGAGAGGCCGTGACGTTTTACCTCTCACTTCTCACCTCTCACTTCTCACTTCACACCTCTCACTTCACACCTCTCACTTCTCACTTCACACCTCTCACCTCTCACTTCACACCTCTCACTTCTCCCTATGGATAGCTTAACCGGAAAACACCTCACCCATGTCGCCCATGTCGCTCCTAACTGTGGCTGGGGGAGAAATCTCATGAGGAGCGGGCCGCCGCTCTCCCCTCCCTTGTAGGAGCGGGGTTGGGGGTGGGGTCAGTGACCTCAAATGAATCCCCCGACTGACAAGCGGCAGAGAAGAAGTTACAGACCCCACCCCCAGCCCCTCCCCTGAGGGGAGGGGAGAAGCCGGAAGAAATCCCCTGAAGAGATGGGGAAAGCGGCTTTGCTGGTTTGGGGGCAAGAAACTTAGGGGTGGGATGGGCGACATGGGTGGGCTGTTTTCCGTTTTCACTAACCTACGCGCGCGTACGCGAGATAACTCTTACGGCTCACCCGTGAGATATCACCCGTGAGATATCAATGCCATTGAGCCATCCACGGACTTTTCCCCCTGCGCCAAAAAAAGCGGTTCCCCTTGCCTTCAAGGCAAGAGAAACCGTCAGTGTTTCTGTTTAGTAGCTGCGGGCTATGATGACGCGCGCTTTCGAGGGCTTGCCGCTCACCATGTCGACGCCGGGAGTCTGCTCTACGCCGAAGGGCACGCAGCGGATGGTGGCCTGCGTCTCCTCCTTGATCTTGGCCTCGGTCTCGGCGGTGCCGTCCCAGTGGCAGAGGAAGAAGCCGCCGTCTTTAACCCTCTCCTTGAACTCCTCGTAGTTGTCGCACTCGTAGATGCGGCTGTCGCGGTAGGCCTTTGCCTTCTCGAAGATGTTCTTCTGGATAGCGTCCAGGAGCTGCTCAACATAGTCGGCGATACCCTCCAACGGGCGTGTCTCTTTCTCTAACGTGTCGCGGCGCATCACCTCGATGGTGCCGTTCTCCAGGTCGCGGGCGCCGAGTACCAGACGCACGGGGACACCCTTCAGCTCGTAGTCGGCAAACTTGAAGCCCGGGCGCTTGTTGTCGGCATCGTCGAACTTCACGGTGATGCCCTTCTGGCGCAGGGTCTCGATGATGGGCGTCACCTCCTTGTTCACCAGCTCCATCTGTTCGGGCTTCGTGGCAATGGGGATGATGACCACCTGGATGGGCGCCAGCTTCGGCGGCAGCACCAGGCCGTTGTCGTCGGAGTGGGTCATGATGAGGGCACCGATGAGGCGGGTAGAAACGCCCCACGACGTAGCCCAGACGTATTCGGGCTTGTTCTCCTTATTAAGATAGGTGACGTCGAAAGCCTTGGCGAAGTTCTGGCCGAGGAAGTGGCTGGTGCCGCTCTGAAGGGCCTTGCCGTCCTGCATCATGGCCTCGATGGTGTAGGTGTCGAGAGCACCGGCGAAACGCTCCGTCTCGCTCTTCACGCCCTGAATGACGGGAACGGCCATCCACTCTTCGGCAAACTGGGCATACACCTTCAGCATCTTCTGAGCCTCCTGCTCAGCCTCCTCGCGGGTGGCGTGAGCCGTGTGGCCTTCCTGCCACAGAAACTCGCTGGTGCGCAGGAACGGACGTGTGCGCATCTCCCAGCGCATGACGTTACACCACTGGTTGCACATCAGGGGCAGGTCGCGCCACGAGTGAATCCAGTTCTTATACGTGTTCCAGATGATGGTCTCACTCGTCGGGCGGATAATCAGCTCCTCTTCCAGCTTGGCAGCGGGGTCTACCACAACGCCGCTCTTGTCCTCGGTAGCCTTCAGACGGTAGTGTGTCACCACGGCGCACTCCTTGGCGAAGCCCTCCACGTGCTCAGCCTCGCGCGAGAGGAACGACTTCGGAATCAGCAGGGGGAAGTAGGCGTTCTGGGCGCCCGTCTCCTTGAACATCTTGTCTAACTGCTGCTGCATCTTCTCCCAGATGGCGTAGCCATAGGGCTTGATGACCATGCATCCGCGAACGGCCGACTGTTCGGCCATGTCTGCCTTGACGACCAAGTCATTGTACCACTGGCTGTAATTGTCAGCCCGCTTGGTCATTTCTTTCAGTTCTTTTGCCATATATATTCAGTATTTATCATTCGAGAGTGCAAAATTACATAAAAAAACTCAATTAGCCTGCACATATTCTAAAATAATTATTATCTTTGCAGCGCAAAATCGAATTTTTAAGTTTAACTTCAATAAAAAACATCATTATGAAAAGTATGAAGACTATGGTCATCGCCCTCTGTGCAGGTATCGTGATGACGGGATGTAACAATTTGGCTAAGGGTACTGCTATCGGTGCTGCCGGTGGTGCTGCCTTAGGTGCTATCGTTGGTAAGATTGCCGGTAACACTGTCGTCGGTGCTGCTGTCGGTACGGCTGTCGGTGCCGGTACAGGTGCTCTCATTGGCCGTCACATGGATAAGGTGAAGGCTCAGGCTCAGGCAGTGGAGAACGCTCAGGTAGAGTCGTACACTGATGCTAACGGTCTGCAGGGTGTGAAGGTTACCTTCGATTCTGGTATTCTCTTTGGCACGGGCAGCTCTACGCTTCAGGCTGCTGCCAAGAACTCTCTGACTCAGTTTGCTAACAACGTCCTGAAAGTGAACACCGATTGTGACGTAGCCGTTCAGGGTTATACTGACAATGCAGGCTGGAAGAACTCTACCGCTGAGCAGAGCGCTCAGAAGAACATCAACCTCTCGCAGCAGCGCGCTCAGGCTGTGTCGAGCTACCTGCTGTCGCTCGGCGTGAGCAGCAATCAGATTCGTTCGACCACCGGTTTCGGCGAGGCCAACCCTGTTGCTGACAACTCTACTGCCGCCGGTAAAGCTCAGAATCGTCGCGTTGAGGTGATCCTCTACGCCAGCGAGGCTATGATCAAGGCTGCTGAGGCTGGAACTCTTCAGTAAAATTGATAGTTGACGAGTTGACAAGTTGACGAGTTGACAAGTTGACGAGTTGACAAGTTGAAAATTGAGACTTGACAATTGAAGTTCTTTAAGAAACTGATACGTGGAATCGTGGTGGCATTCTTCGCCTCCACGATTCTTTCTGTTGTGGTGTTGCGCTTTGTCCCCGTCTTCTTCACACCGCTGATGTTCATACGTTGTTACCAGCAGGTGAAGGAGGGTAGGGAGTTGCGTCTGAGCCATCATTGGGTGTCGCTTGACCGTATATCGGAGCACATGCCCGTGGCTGTGATTGCCAGCGAAGATGCCAATTTTATCAAGCACCATGGTTTTGATTTCAAGGCCATTGAGCACGCTGCCAAACGGAACATGAAGCATCCTGAGAAACGCAAACTGGGAGCGTCGACCATTTCGCAGCAAACGGCAAAGAATGTATTCCTTTGGCCGGGACGTTCGTGGCTGCGCAAGGGCTTAGAGGTATATTTCACGGCTTTGATAGAGCTGATGTGGTCAAAGGAACGCATCATGGAGGTCTATCTGAACTCGATAGAGACAGGCGAGGGTCTTTATGGTGTTGAAGCTATCGCTAACGAGAATTGGGGATTACGTGCCGAACAACTTTCAAAATCGCAATGTGCATTGATTGCAGTCACGCTGCCTAATCCGCGTAGGTTCAGTTCCAAACACCCCAGTGCCTATATCCAGAAACGTCAGCAACGTATACTCCGTGAGATGAACTATGTGAAGAAGTTTGGAGCACAGTCGGGGAAATAAAAAAAATCGGTTAACAAACTTTTCGTTTTGTCGACCGATTTGTATTAGCCTTGCAAATAGAATTCTCATTTCATTTTGCTCATAACCTTCTTGTAGTACCTATTGGTTGCTCGAACACTGTAGCGTAGTCCTCCGTTCCAGGAGCGAATAGCCTTTTCAATGCTATTCAGTGGGTTATGATACGATTGAATTAGAAGGAACATTTCTTTCGATTTCTCTACACTGTAGCGGTCTGCCAAGGTGTAGCGCTTCTTACTCTTTCTGCTTTTAAGGATGTTGTTACACTCTCGTACAAGAATCGGAGTAATCTGCATAACGCCTACGGAGTTCCCACTCACAGCGTTTGGATTTCCTTCGCTTTCTACTTGAATAATCGCATCCATCACTGGATTCCAGTCAAAGCCCGATGACTTTGCGTGGAGCATTATTGCCATCAGGCTCATGCTCACAATCGTTACAATTTTTTTCATAACTCTATACTTTACGGCAGCCTTCTCGTCACGAGAAACTGCGTTATCCTTTAGAATTTCGCTGCAAAGTTATGAAGTTTCAGCGTGTTAGCCAAATTCTTTAACGACTTTTAAGATAAATTGTGTGCGCACACTATTCTAAATCAACTACAGTAATGCCTGATCCTCCAAATTGTACGTGCTCATCGTGGTAGTGGCTGACGTTCGGAATCGTGCCTAAATACTGGCGTATAAGCTGTCGCAGAATACCGTTACCCGTACCGTGCAGGATACGTACACGTGACATTCCGACGAGGATGGCATCATCAATAAAATAGGTGACGGCATTGATGGCTTCGTCGCCCCGCATACCGCGTACGTCAATGTCTTGTTTAAAGTTCAGCTTACGGTTATCAATGACGTTACGGGTGTCGTTCGACACATTGGCATACGAGCCAGCAATGGCGGCATTACGCTCTTCGGACTTGGTTTTGTCGATTTTCGGCATGTCAGCATGTTCCAGCCGTTCAATGCGCATCTTGGTCTTCATGCCGCCAAAAATGACTGTTGCCATCTTGCCGTCAATACTCTCAACCGTACCAACGCTGGTAAGGCCAATGATGCGCACGGTATCGCCTGTCGTAATGGCAGCTTTGGCTGTCACCACCTTCTGTTCGCCCTTGCTGCCTTGCTCGGCTGAGCGTTTTTCTTTTTTCTCAAGGCGGCGCTTCTCACGTCGTTCTTTGCGCTCCTGTATCTGGCGTATCTTGCGGGCAATGGCCTCGTCGTTGTCCTTGGTGTCAATCTCAGCTACTTCCTCCTTGAAGGCGTTCAGCTCTTCGCGGGCACGGCGTGCAGCCTCTTTCTCGGCCTGGCTCTCTCGAATCTCGCGGATGGCGTTCTCAATCTTGCGGTTGCTCTCGCGCAGCAACTCCTCAGCCTGCTCCTTGGCCCTTCTCAGAATCTCCTTGCGCTCACGTTCTATCTCTTCAATCGAGTTCTCGTAGCGGGCAATCCGGCCTTCCAGCGACTTCTCATGCTGGTGGATAGTCTGGCGCTTGCCTTCCCAGTAGCGTTTGTCGCGCACAATGTCCTGTAGGTACTTGTCGCTTTGAATGTAGTCAGCGCCTACGATTTCTGATGCTCTGTTGACGACTTCTTCTGGTATGCCGATTTTTCGAGCTATCTCGATGGCAAACGAAGAGCCTGGCTGGCCTATCGACAACTGGAATAGTGCTTGCATCTCATGGCGATCGTAGAGCATGGCGCCGTTGACCACTCCTTGATGGTCTTCGGCAAAGTGTTTCAGATTCTGGTAGTGGGTGGTAATGACGCCGAAGGCCTGTTTCTTCCAGAACTGATAGAGTATGGCCTCGGCTAATGCACCGCCAATCGTCGGTTCCGTGCCACCGCCGAACTCATCTATTAATAATAAGGTATGCGCATTGGCCTGCTTCATCATCTGCTTCATGTTCATCAGGTGACTCGAGTATGTCGACAGGTCGTTTTCAATACTCTGCTCGTCGCCAATGTCAATCATGATATCATCAAAGATGCCGCAGGTGGAGCGTTCGCCAACAGGTATGGACAAGCCACACTGTAACATATACTGTAACAGTCCGACTGTCTTCAGGCAGACCGACTTGCCGCCAGCATTGGGGCCTGAGATAATCAGCAGTCGCTTATCGTGAATCAGTATGATGTCCAGCGGAACCACCTTTTTATTCTGTTTCGCCAGCGACAGGGCGAGCAGTGGGTGGACGGCCTGAATCCAGTCAACATAAGGTTCATGCTTGAGTGTGGGCTCTATGGCTTTTGTCATGTCTGCCCACGACGCCTTGGCGTAAATCAGATCTATCTGTGCCAGGAACTGGTATGACTGCAGAATCTCTGCCACGTGTGGCCGTACCTCGTCGCTGAAGACCGTCAGGATGCGGATGATTTCGCGGCGCTCCTCGGCTTCGAGTTGGCGTACGCGGTTATTGGCCTCGACCACCTCTGCAGGTTCAATGAACACCGTCTTGCCGGTTGCCGACTCATCATGTACGATACCGCCGATGCGCTTCTTCAGATTGGGAGCCACAGGAATCACCAGTCGGCCGTCGCGCAGGGTCGGAGCAGCGTCCTTGTCAACCAGTCCGTCCTTCTGAGCTGAGTGTAGTATAGTATATAAGGTACGCGAGATGCTTCCCTCCGTCTTGGCTAACTCGTGACGGATGCCGGCCAGCGTCATTGAGGCCGAGTCCTTGATTTTCCCATACTTGTCGAGAATCGAGTCTATGCGCCGTATCATGGCTGGGAATGTCACTACGCCCTCCGTCAGCCGATGTAAGGCAGGATAGGGATATTCTATAGAGTCGTCAGCAGCTGTCTCGCCCCTGTTCAGGTATTTCACAATGTTGCTGATGGTCTCTAACGAGCGACGCAAATCCCAAACCTCTTCTTCTTCCAGGTGCGTGTTCTCTAAACGGATGCGGCTTACGGCAGCTCTGACATCGAAGAAGAACTGTATTGGGAAGTCGTCGGCCTCTTGTCTAAGCCGCCTAAATTCCCTGACCTGTAGCATCTGTTCGCTCAGCACGCCGTAGTCAGTAGAGAAGCTGATTTCGTCAACTTTCTCCTTTCCAAGCGTACTCAGACAATACCCTTTCAGTATCGACCGAATCTCGTCGAAACCTATCTTATGCTCAAAGTTGTTTGGGTAAATCATGGTGCAAAGGTAGTGCAAATCGAGCGAAATACCAAAGAAAAAAGCGTTTTTCTTTGTATTTCCGAGATGCAGCCTACTTTCGAGCGAAGCTCAAAGGTACAAATAAGTTAAGAGTTATGAGTGAAGAGATATGAGTTTTTTATCCTTTTGATGTTAAAATAGCTTAATGAAGTTATAATTTTCAATTTTCAATTTTCAATTTTCAATTATTCTTAGTACCTTTGCACCCGCTTTCAGGCAATATCGACTTGGAGAGATGGTAGAGTGGTCGATTACAGCAGTCTTGAAAACTGCCGCACTGAGAGGTGCCGGGGGTTCGAATCCCTCTCTCTCCGCTGAAAATACTTAAAGGGAATCAATCTGATTTCCTTTTTTTTTGTGCCATTCGTCGGCATGTTCCCTCACCATACGGATGGTAGCCTTCGCATCCAAAGCTGCCAGTTTGATGATGGAGTCACTGCTGGGCAAGGGCTATCTTACCACTTCGGACGATTGGTACGCACCATCGTCTTTTGCGTAGTCGGTGCCATAACAGTGCTGTGGATTTGGAAAAAGCTATTTGATTGAGCATGAAGAAGCTGAAAAGAGGATGGTTGTACCATAGTCTATATCAGATTAAAGTGGCGCAAGGCATTCAGGACACCATCATCATCAACGGTCGTGGTCGTGTAGTCTGCCTCTTGTTTTAGTGATTCCAAACCGTTTCCCATAGCTATGCCAATACCAGCAGCCTTTATCATGGAGGTGTCATTGCCGCCGTCACCAAAGGCTATTGTGTCATGAGGATCCAGGCCCCATTGTTCTGCCATTGCTTTGATTCCCTCTCCCTTGTCTGCTCCTTTTGCCGTAATATCAGTAAACGCAGGATGCCAACGGCCAGAGGTGCAGCTTGGGATACGTCTCATCAGCTCGCTCTCATAATCAGCAGAGAAGAAAGCGGTAAGTTGGAGTATTCGCTGGCCTAATACCATGTCTAACGGCTTGGCCAGATTTAGATTTTCCACGGCCAACTCACTACGGAAGATTCTGTCAACCTCACCATTCGGGTCAAGTACGGCCACGTCTTTCTCGCCGATGACAATCAGTCCGTAGCTCTTCTCCTGAGCATCCAGAACGACTGTCTGTACATCATCCTTCGGTATGTTCTTGCATCTTATTTCCTTGCCGTCAACGAAACATAAGGCTCCGTTGATGGTCACATAGCCGTCTATCAGGTGTTCAACGTTTTCGATATCTGTTCTATTGTTCTGTATTTTGTTGTTTCCTTTTTAGGTCGGCCATCACCATCCGGATAGTGTTTCGCTTAATACCTTCAGGACACCTACTCTTTACTTTTTTCGATGTTGCGCCCTTGGGCAAATCTTGAACAACGTTGGAAATCAACGTATATGTATAGCTATCCACGAAATCGAACACATCTATCAAACCGCGTATAATAAGAATCGAAAGATGTCCTGAGATAGTATAAGCTGACAACTCGCGTTTCCGTGCAATCGTTTCAAGAGTATATCCTTGCTTGGCAAGCTCGAGGGTGTCTTGTACAGTTTGCGGGAGAGCCTTTTGACCCTTTGAGCTATAACGTCCATCTAAATATTGGTCTATCCCAAATTCTTCAACTTCTTCCTCTTGATCAACTGCCACATCTTCCTTTTGTTGTAGTGATTCTAATTGACCTCTATTTCTGGGCGCATTGGCAAACTCTGTACTCAGATTATCGAATAAAATCTTTTCTTGATCTGTAATCGACACTAATCCATGCCCAACTTCCCTATGCCATTTTCTCAGTGCAATCTCGTCATGGTCGCCATCCATGAAAGGGAAGCGTTTGTTCTGAATCACAAACAAGCGGAAACGGGAAAGAATCTCAAAGAATGAACCAGATGGGAACTCAACAACTCGTCCTTCTCTATCGTAATCGAATTTCTTAGCAACCCTCACTACACCTGCCTGCTCATCAACATTCATACCATATCCTTCCTTCAAAAGATGGCCGAGCATAGTGATAATTCGCTCTCGTTGTTTCGTGCCTGGAGCAACATAATCGCTCAAACGAATGATAAGATTACCCTTATAATTCCAATAAGCCTTCTCCGTTATTTCCTTCAAAACCTTGCGCCATTCTATCGAATTCCAAATATCCAGGTCAACATCAAATGGCTTTCCTTGTATCGTTATCCGATTCTTCGGCTTTTTCTTGTTGCCCTCCACGGAACACTCGGTAGTTTCGCGGACTCCTCCCTTTTCTTCTTTGGGCTCTTCTGGTGAAACGGTCGTAACCGCTTCATTCTTGACAGGAATTTCTTTCTCTGTTGGCGCAAATTGCTTAATAACTGCAATAAATCGCTCACCGTAGGTATCGCGCTTGTGTTCACCTATACCAAAGGTGTTGCCGAAAGTTGCGAGTGTTGTGGGCATATCGGTAGCTAGTGCATGGAGCGTCTTGTCAGACATTACGATAAAAGCAGGACTATTCATTTCATCTGCTATTTCTTTTCTCAGCACCTTTAATCGTTCAAACAACTCCATATTCTCACTCTGGCCACTATTGGTCACTGCCGAGACTTGTTCTTCCATCATCCGACTATGGCGGGCTTTTACACTATAGTCTTCACGACTGATAACTACCAGCTTTACTTTTGTTTTCCCGTGAACCACATCTTGACCAAGTGGAGTTACATGCAGATGGTTGTCTTCATTGTATGCAATTTCGATATATCCCATCTGCAACATCTGAAGCAAATAGTCGTGCCAGTCTCTTACTGGCACGTCCCTGCCTGCAGCAAAGGTTTTAATTTGAGCATAGCCACGCGAAACAACTTCTGGCGAGAAGTTTCCATGTAAGATGTCGATTGTCAGCGTGAATCCCACTTGCTCGCCCGTCCTTAGTATGGCTGAAAGAGCCTTTTGAACAAGTTCTGTTCCCTCGAACGTTGATGGCGAAGTATGGCAGACATCACAGTTGCCACAGCCTTTGTCGCTTATCTCGCCAAAATAATTCAGCAGAATACGTCGGCGACATACCTGAGCTTCAGCGTATTCCTGCATTCGTTGCAGTTTTTCCATGTTGATTTCCCGCTGACCACTCTCGTCCGCAAACTTCCGCAGGGTGATAATATCCTGCAAGTTGTAAAATAGAATAGTCTCGCAAGGCAGTCCATCGCGACCACCACGGCCTATTTCCTGATAATAGTTCTCAATGCTCTTGGGCAGGTTATAGTGAACTACGAAGCGTACATTGCTCTTGTCAATACCCATGCCAAAAGCAATTGTCGCACAGACCACCTGAATGCGGTCATTGATGAAATCCTCTTGTACGCGATTGCGTTCATCTGTTGGCAGTCCGGCATGATAAACGCCCACCGATACGCCCTCTTTCTTAAGTTTTTCGGCAACCTGCTCGGTGGTTTTCTTAGCCAGACAATAGATGATGCCACTCTCTCCCCGATGACGATAAATCAAACTCAATATTGTACGGACCTTCTCTTTGGCTGTATATCCTCTTCTCACGTCCAGACTGAGATTCGGACGGTCAAATGAACTGATAAAGATTTCTGGTTTCTGAAGGTGTAGCTGCTCAATAATATCTGCCTTGGTAATCTTGTCGGCAGTAGCCGTGAGTGCCATAATAGGAACATTGGGGAACAGATTATGCAGATTACCTAACTGCGTATATTCGGGTCTGAAGTCGTGGCCCCATTGTGAAATACAATGTGCCTCATCGATGGCAAAAAGCGAGACTTTCAGCATGTTTTGCATCCACCTCAGTTCCGTCATCAGCCGTTCTGGTGAGATATACAGCAATTTAATATCCCCTCGCAAACATCTTTCCGCAATCTGCCGATTGGCTATCTCATCGTTGGCACTATTCAGCGCCTCTGCGGCAATTCCATTAGCACGTAATGCTTCCACCTGATCTTTCATCAGCGAGATAAGTGGCGAAATTACGATGGCCGTACCCTCCATCATCAAAGCAGGTATCTGAAAGCATATCGATTTACCGCCACCTGTCGGCATCAGTACCAGCGAATCCTTTCGCTGGAGCACATGATTGATTATTTCTTCCTGCAAGGGGCGGAAGGAGTCATAACCGAAATAGGATTTTAATACTTGCTTTATGTTAATCATATTAATCTCGCTCATTTATTATATTCTAGATTTAATCGTTTGAACAACAATCACATCCGCTGGCAACCAGTTCACGCCGTCCAACTCATCCTTAGTGAGCCACTTCGCCGCCTCATGCTCATTCAGATGCAGCGCCTCCGTCACTAGCGAACACAGATAGCAATGCATTTTTAGATGGAACTTCGGATAATCATACTCCACCGTACAAAGAAACTCATCCACGCTGATCTCTGCAGACAGTTCCTCGCGAATCTCTCTCACAAGAGCCTCTTCTGGCGTTTCCCCAGCTTCCATCTTTCCGCCAGGAAACTCCCACCAGTCCTTCCACTCACCATATCCTCGCTGAGTGGCGAATATCTTATCTCCTTTGCGAATAATCGCTGCTACCACTTCTATCTGTTTCATACTTCTCAACTAGTTTATTTACAGTCACGTT
>ONYA01000070.1 GCA_900321965.1 uncultured Prevotellaceae bacterium | reverse complement strand
GATAAACAGTTCTTTATTATTGCCCATCTTCTTAATCTACTCCATTCGTATAAATAAAACAATTCCCTTATTCGCCAACAGGTTGTATACAACCATACATTTATTTATACGTCCGGATGTCCACTATATCAATGCTCATCTTGCGGAGATTCCGACAAATCCCGCGTTCTCATTATTCCGCGGTCTCCCTCGGCATATGCCAAAGAGACATTTGTGACGCCCACGATGCTCTTAAGAAGTCCTCTCTCATACAGCGACTGCAGCATCCGGTTCATTCCCCTTTCCACCCGGAAGAGATCTTCTTCTTTTGCTTCCGCGATGATCTCGAGCTTCATTTTTCCGTCCGCGACAGACGCTACTCCTGCATAAGCCGGGCCGCTTATGATCCCCGGGATCTTATCCCTGTAAGCCGGCAGTTCCCGGGCGAGCATTGCCTCGATCTCCGCGAGCGGTTCGCTCGCTTTGAGAGTAAAACTCACCGTACAGAACGAGGTCCTCTTGCTCAGGTTCATCACGTTTCCGATACTGCTGTTATTGATCGTCTTGATCTCATTGGAGCCTCCAAGGAGCTTGGTGGAACGGATCCCGATCTCCACTACTCTTCCCTTGAAACCGTTGATCTCAACTGTATCGCCCACTTTGAACGTATCGCTGTTGGAAAGGATAATAGTCTTGTTGGCGGGCAACTCAGTCCTGACGTTGTAGATGACGTTGGCTGCCAGCGGTTTCAGCATGGGCAGTGACTTGGCATGGTCGATGTACAGTTGCACATGCTGTTTGGCCACCTTGTTGCTCTTTTCCCAGTTCATCTGGATTTCGCACTCGCCGGTCATACCGATGTGTACGACATTGCCGCCGCCTGTGGCATTCATCCACTTATGGATGGGTATGCGCTGTCCTGCCTTTACGCCGTTCTTTATGACCAGAAAGTATTTCTCAGCCAACATACGTACCGTAACAAGCGATGCTCCTAAGCCACCGCCGTAGATAATGAAGTCGAGCAGCATGTTCAGCCAGCCGGCACTGCTGCTGAGGGCTGAGCCTACATAGAGCACGATGAAGCCGATGATGGCTGAGCAGAGACCGCCTAATATTGCACTCTTCACCGGAATAGATGACTTGAAGGTAAGACTCAATGCCGTGCAAACGGAGAACAGGATGTAAGCAGGGAGTGAACAGTACCAAGGGATGTAAGTCGTATTGACCACCGACAGCAGCAGGCAGAAGATAATGCCTCCGATAGCAAATGCCAGCATACCAATGAGTCCCGAAAAAAGTGAGAGACCGATAATCTTCAGCCATACCTTGGCATCCTTCTTGCGGTATTCATCATTGTAACGGAATACTAATGACAGGAAGAATCCCAACAACAAACCAACAGTGAGGAATGCCGACACCTTTCCGGCGCAGTCATTCATCAGGTTACCAGCTTGTTCTTTATTAAAGAAGAATGTATTGGCGATGGCCGACCCGATGGCGGGGAACAGTCCGCGACCCGTCACCTCGAAGATTATCCAGCTGACGAGGCCGGCAAGGATTCCAGAGATGGTCTGATAGCTGTCGCGCAGTGATGTCTTGGTGAACAACTCCTTCCAGTCCACGTGGTCCTGGATGCCCTCCTTACAGTTCTGGCCATATTCCACGCACTTGTAGTCGTTCTGCTGCCAGCAGCCCACATGGATGATGTGCTTGCACTTGGTCACGACTTTCTGTCCGGGCAGGATGTCCTGACGACAGTAGTGGCAGATGCGGCGCTGCACGTTCTCCTCGGGAACGTAGCTCTTGTAGTATTTCGATTCAAAGCGCTTAGAGTTGATGAAAGGAATCAAAATCTTGGAGACAAGGAAGAACAGCAGGAAGGTGAGCAGTGCTATCAGCAGAGCCACCAGGAACTTGACGGCTGTGCTGCCAGCACTTTCCTCCTTGACAGGCCAGGGCGTCTCGGCAGTACCGATGGAGTATTCACCAGTACCGGCTTCCATGCCTTTCCACTCAGCGACGTAAGTCACCTTGCCCGTGTATGCCTTGTCTTCGGTAGCCTGATAAGTGAAAGCAAAGTCGTACATGGCATCCTTCACCGCCTGCTGGAAGTTGCTGAGCACATTGCTGAGGTCGGCAGATGGTTTATAGGAACCCTGACGGTCGGCAAGCACCTTGCCGGTGCTGTCACGCGGTGCCGATACGCCTTTCAATGTCAGCTCCACATTCTCGTCGACACCGTCACCAGTGTAATAGAAGGCATACACCCTTGGAACCATGTTTGCCTCGTTCGACTGATAGTCGGTTACCTCAACGAATGAGATGGCTTCGTCGCTGGCACGCTTGTTACCATCTATGAATACAAAAAGGATATTCTTGTCCTTGGCCCTCTGTGCTCTCTTGGTAATGGTCTCATTCTTGGTATAGCCGGCCTTTGTCGTGACCGAACTTTCCAGTTCAGCCTCCTTGCTGCTGAACTCAGCCAGCTTGGAATACAAGGCACCGTAGAAGAACTTGTTCTCCGACTGTGCCTTGAACTTCGGCTCAAAGTCCTGGAGGTTCTTTTTGGTGACTAACTGGCTGGCCGTCACCTCGTCGCCGAAGAATGACAGGAATACGCAGCTGTCGGTCGCACTCTCAACCAACTGTCCGAAAGCCTTGAAGATTTGCCCTTTTCCTTGATCGGGAATGCTGAGGTCAACTAACACGGAGAACGTGTAGTCGCTTGGAATGCGCTGTCCTGAACTGAGTGAGCTGATCTTGCGCTTGTCAGGAGCAATCAGGGTGCCGTCTTCGTTCACGACCAGATATTTTTCAAGGTCGTTCACAGTGATTTCGGCGTTGGGCTTCCCCTCGTTGTCAAGAACTTTCAGGAAGAGCGTGATGCTGTCCTTGCCAAGTCCGTACTCATATTTCTTGTCACAGAACTGAATCTGTGAAACATCTTGTGCGCCGATGTGGAGCATCCATGCCAGTATGGCGCAGACGGTCATTTGTCGTTTCATTATCTGCTTCTTTTTGTCCATTGTTTCAAATTCTCAAGTTTTTGTTCACCATAGTAGCGTATGTCCGTCCCCAAATCGCCGCCAATGACGGGAATCGATGTCAGCAATCCGTCTGAAGGCGTATAGACCAGTACGAATTTTATCTGGTCGAGTCGGCCTTCGACATACTTTCGCACACTGGGTATGCTGCAATGCTGTTCAACGATGAAACTGCCGATTAAGGGGTACATGGACTGCTGTTCGTTGTCCACCAACTGCTCTGCT
>ONYA01000029.1 GCA_900321965.1 uncultured Prevotellaceae bacterium | reverse complement strand
ATTCTGATGCTCGTTTCTGTGTTGTCCCTGTTGTCACTGAGTGGATGCGAACAGCTGTTTCCAGACTGGTACGATTCCCTCAGTGAAAGGGGAGTATGCTTCAATAACTTGTCAAATGATAGCCTCCTCGTGCTATCCGGAGAAATGGGTAATGGTTGGGGAATCTCGTATCCAGACACATTACTGCCTGAGCGGATTCCAGAACTCTATGGGAATGGTGACCAATATTGGAACATGTCACCCAGAAGTATTGGAACTTTATGGGACATGAGTGGCAGAAACGACAGGTTTGAAGATTGTCTCCGTTCTGCCCATGACACATTGATGGTGTTTGTGATTCTTAAGGACACTTTGGACAAATACGGGTGGGAGGATGTGCGAAAGAACTATCGTGTAGCAGTCAGGTATGAACTAAGCAGTGCCGAGGTGAGGAGTATCAGATATTTGATTCCATACCCTCCACAACCATTTATCAAGGATGTGAAGATGTATCCATCGTATTCTCATTTCTGTAAGAACTAAAGTAAGCTATGAAGATATTTCTATTGACAACGATGTTCTGTTTCTCCTGTGCCACGTGTGCAGCTCAGAGTGAATCTATACATAAACTAAGTTCACGACTATCTGTCACTCCCACCGCCGGCCTTGTTTTCTCTACATTCGTTGGAAGTGGGGCGGAGAATTCGTCAATTCGTGTTGGACTGACTACAGGACTGGAAATGACATTCCAGACAGATAATCTGTTTGGTTACTCTACTGGCGTCTCTTATTGCCAGCTGGGGGCATTAGAAGAACGCACGACTTATGGGCTGATTAGTCGGCTCGACTATATCAACGTCCCTTTATTGCTGAATCTGAGATTGTCGAAAAGAACTTATGCGCCAATTCTTAAGACAGGTGTACGGCTTGGCTTTTTAGTAGGAGCGAAATTCAGCGACGATATGGGGAGCATACAGCCAGACAACGGTTTGTCTGCTAACGATATGTTCAAAACGTTCGACTGTTCAATCCCTATCAGTCTCTCGTGGAATTTCAATCGGTTTGTCATTGGTGCAGGTTATGTATTCGGATTGTTGGATATTGTCAACAAGCCAGCAACCATTTACGGAGTTCCGTACCACAATGATAGCGTCCATCTGATTTCTCTGGAAACTCATGTGGGCTATAGATTATAACATTTATCAGATGTCACCGTTATAAAACATAAAAAGTATAGGATATATTTAACAAAAGTAAGAAATAAAAACACTATGAAAAGATTGTTGATTTTGATGGTGATGCTGAGTTGCATTGCCGTGGTTTATGGTGAGGAACAGCAGACGGGCAGGAGCCAGTCGAATGGCAGTCTGAAATTTGATGTCGGCCCTGTGTGGACGACTTCGAAGCTGTATACCAGCAAGAGCGAATACCAGACCGGCGTGCGGGGAACGGGATTGTTGTTCTCGTTGTCAAGTATGGGCAAGCGCATCTACGGTTTTGGTTTTGACCTCTATGGCAGTAGTACGACGGTCGAGATTCCGCGCCGGTCTTTTGTCTACACGCCCGATGACATTACTTATAAGCTGTTCTACTTCGGTCCCAGCTTTGTGTTAGGCGGGTCGTTGGTGAAGTGTCTGCGGGGCGAGCTGTCTGTTGGCCTTGGCATGGGTATCTACAATGACAAAAGCGACACTAAGGTGGGGCTGGGCTTTAACTATAAGTTAGACGTGGAACTGAAGTTATCCCGCTCAATAGGAATAGGCGTAGAGGGCTTGAGCCAAACCTGTTATTTTAAGAAGCCCGATGGCTTTGAACTGCCTGATGACGAGTATTACGGCTATCGGCAGTTGGGCGTGATGCTGGGACTGAGGGTGTATTACTGATATTGTCAAGCTCACAGGGGAACAGACCCCCTGTGAGCCTTTTGCGTGCAGGGGTGAACTCGCGCGCGTAGAGTATTGTCATAAGCCAAAATGAACCCTCACCTCCCACACCTCCCACACCTGAGCTTAGGTGCGGGAGGTGTCTGAGGCGTGGGTTTCTTTTCTGTTTCGCTATATATGTAATACGTGTGCGCGCGTGAGAGAATGAAACAAATTGAAAAGTGGTTGGTCAAAGCGGGACTCTTTCACGAGAGGCCGTGAGAGATTTACGAGAGACCGTGACGTTTTTACGAGAGGCCGTGAAATTTTCAGGTGCAGTTTGCTGATGTACCGATGAGCCTATCGTAGTTCGAGGGCACGGTCCTCGGCAGCCTCCATAAGCTCACGCTCACCGGGGCCTTTGTCGTTGATGCCGCAGAGGTGGAGGATGCCGTGAATGATGACGCGGTGCAGTTCCTCGTCGTACGCCTTGCCGAACTTCTCGGCATTGGTGCGTATGGTGTCGAGCGAGATGACGAGGTCGCCATTCAGTGTGTCGCCTTCGCAATAGTCGAAGGTGATGATGTCGGTGTAGTAGTCGTGGCCTAAATACTCGCGGTTCACTTCGAGGATATGCTCGTCGTCGCAGAACAGGTAGCCCACCTCGCCCACCTTCTTGCCGTAGGTGGCGGCCACGCGGCGTATCCACGCCGTGGTGTCGCGGCGGCGGATGGCGGGCATTTTTACGTTCTCTGTGTTGTAGGTTATCATGGGACGGATGGGACTAATGAGACTTGTGGGGCAAAAACTCGCTGACATCAACGCCGAAGTGGCTCAGTTCGCGCAGGGCGCTCGACGAGACGCTGGCCAACTCCGGCTCAGTGTAAAGCAGGATGGTCTCGATGCCACCTAACCGGCGGTTGAAATCGGCCTGCCACTGCTCATACTCAAAGTCGGTGACCGAGCGCACCCCTTTGACAATGAACTGCGCCCCTTCGCTACGGGCAAAATCCATAGCCAGCCCGAAATAAGGCTTTACCTCTATTGCCGGCTGGTCTTGATATAGTTCCGTAATACTCTTGATGCGCTCCTCGACGGGTCGCATGTTGGGTTTGTTCACATTGTCGCCCACCACCCCGATAACCAGACGGTCGAAGAGTGGAAGAGCGCGGCGCACAATACTGTCGTGGCCAATGGTAAACGGGTCAAACGTGCCTACAAATATTCCTGTTTTCATATTTGGCGGCAAAGTTACGAAAAAGTTTTCACTTTTTCACCTTTTCAGTCTTAGAAAATTCGTCAGAGAGTTCTTTGAAGAAGTTGTGCTCTAAGATGATGCCAAGTTTTGTCAGCAACCCCGTATTAATGTCCTTGCGCGCAAAAATGTTGTAGACATTGGTGCGCTCGCAGTTTATTTCCTTAGCCAGCCAAGTAACCGGCATCTGCCTCTGTTCGAGAACTTCCTTGATTCTTTGTCCGATATGCATAATTGTTGCGGTTTAGTTTTCAGGCCACAAATTTAGTAAAAAAGATGGGAAGTCTGTGTATTATTTTAGTGAAAATAAATTAAATGCCTCAATAATTGCAGAAATGAAACACTTAGTCGAACAAATTTGGCTCCATAATGTTGCCAGAATACGGATTTCGTCCGAAATGGCGATAGGCCAGTTCGGTCACCATACGGCCGCGCGGGGTACGCTTGATGAAGCCTTCCATGATGAGGAAAGGCTCGTAGACCTCCTCCACCGTACCGGCATCCTCGCCGATGGCGGTGGCAATGGTTGTCAGTCCGACAGGGCCGCCGCGGAACTTGTCGATAATGGTCAGCAGGATCTTGTTGTCAATCTCGTCGAGACCATACTGGTCGATGTTCAGCGCCGTCAAGGCCACCTTAGTGATCTTGGTGTCGATGCGACCGTTGCCCTTCACCTGTGCAAAGTCGCGCACACGACGCAGTAGCGCATTGGCAATTCGGGGCGTTCCACGGCTGCGGCCGGCAATCTCTAAGGCAGCATCCTCCGTGATGGGTACACCGAGAATACTGCTCGACCGTTCGATAATATGCTGCAATGTCTCAGGCTCGTAATACTCCAAGTGCATATTGATGCCGAAACGGGCACGGAGCGGGGCGGTCAAAAGGCCGCTACGAGTAGTGGCACCTACGAGCGTAAAGGGGTTGAGGTCTATCTGTATGGAGCGGGCCGACGGACCTTTGTCTATCATAATGTCGATGCGATAGTCCTCCATAGCCGAATAGAGGTATTCCTCGACGACGGGCGACAACCGGTGGATCTCGTCAATAAACAGCACGTCGTTCTTCTCCAAAGAGGTGAGGATACCGGCCAGGTCGCCCGGCTTGTCGAGCACGGGACCGCTGGTAATCTTGAAGCCCACGCCCAGTTCGTTGGCGATGATGTTCGATAGGGTTGTCTTACCCAGTCCGGGAGGGCCGTGCAGCAGCGTGTGGTCTAATGGTTCGCCACGATACTTAGCGGCCTCGACAAAAACTTCCAGATTCTCCACAATCTTCTTCTGGCCGCTGAAGTCACGGAAACTCAGCGGTCGCAGCGCGTTCTCGAAGTCTTTCTCTCCATTAGAATAGCGCTCCTCGTGGATGTCGAAGTCGTCGTTTGCCATCGTTGTGGGTGCAAAGGTACGAATTAGTGAGCACAATACAAAAAATAAGTCACAAAAAAATTTCTTTCCTTGACGATTATTCGCAGAAAAGTAGTATCTTTGCACCCATTCAAACATAAACATTGACTTATGAAGAAAGCAAGACAGTTTCATTCACTCCTCATCACAGTTCTCATCGCAGCGGCGATGATGTCCTTTGAGGGCTGTGGAAACAAGGTTGGAAACCAAAACGCCAACGAGAACGAGGAGACGGACAGTGCGTACACGCAACGCTTGGCAAACATCATGGATTTCCTGAACAAGCGCCAAATGGATTCCGTCGCTCATTATACCTCGGTCGAAATGGAGCGCAGCAAGGCCCACGAGAAATGGTACTTCTATTATTACAACTGGTCTCTTTGGGGACGTGCCTTAGCCGCCGATGGCAAGACTGACGACGCCAATGCCTTGCTGAAGGAGATGACTGCCGATGCCGTCAAGCGCAACAACAAGATCGGCGAGGCTATGAGCCACATGACGATGGGCGCTATCTATATGCTCTGCAATCAGGACGACGAACAGGCCGAAAAGGCCTTCCGCCAGTCCCTCGCCACCTATCCTGAAGATGCCGACTACTCGCCCAAGGACTGGGTGTACACGATGCTCATACAGTTGGTATCCCACACCCCACGCGACGACGAGTTCAAGGCGCTTCTCGACAAACAAAAGGAGGAGATTGAGAAAGCCGGCAAAGTTGTCAAGAACGGCAAGCCCGTCAGCGAGACAAAGGGCTACAGGACGTGGCGCTCGAACTATTATTATAACCTGTACTTCTACCACTACAAGACAGGCAACATGCCAGAAGCCACCGCTTCATTGGACACCATCGACCAGCTCTTGAAGGACGACACCCTGCGACGTGCCACCTGGACGCTTGGTCCCCGCCTCACATTACTGGTCTCTGCCAACAAGCTTGACAGTGCCCTGTCGCTGTTGGACCACGAAAAAGACATCTTGCACCAATCATACGACAGCAAGAAACTGTGGACTCACTACGAATACCATATCAATAAGTTCCGTGACGATGCCCCTGCTGCCCTCTTTTATCTGGAGCAGTTGAAGGAAATCAGCGACTCTGCCGCCAGCGCCGACACACGAGCCAAGCTCGACGAGCTGAACAAGCGCTTCGAGATTGACTCGGTGAAGCATAAGGCTGAGTTGCAGAAAAGCCGTTTCACTAACACCATCGCCATCGGCATTGCCGTCGCATTAGCGCTGCTGCTCGGTCTCGGCCTGTGGTCACGTTCGCGTCTTCGCAAGAAGAACACCGAACTGCGCGAGGCCTACGACCAGTTAGAGGAGACGACAACCATCAAGGAACGTATAGAAAGTGAACTGCGCATTGCCCGCGACATCCAGATGTCGATGGTGCCTAGCCAGTTCCCCGACTATGAGGGGCTCGACATGTATGCCTCGATGACACCTGCCAAGGAGGTAGGAGGCGACCTGTATGGCTACGTGCTGCTCGGCGACCGTCTCTACTTCGCCGTTGGCGATGTCAGCGGCAAGGGCGTCCCCGCCTCGCTTTTCATGGCTCAGGCCACACGGCTCTTCCGCACCCTTGCCGCCCAGCAGATGATGCCTGCCGAAATCTGTACCCGTATGAACGATGCCCTCAGCGGCGAGGACAACGAGAGCGGCATGTTCGTCACCCTCTTCTTAGGACTGATTGACCTGAAGACCGGCCATCTCGACTTCTGCAACGCTGGCCATAACCCGCCAGTCATCGGTGGCGGCGACAGTCGTGGCGACTTCCTTGAGATGAATCCCAACGCCCCCATCGGCCTGTGGCCAGGGTTGGAGTTCGAGGGCGAGCAGATAGACAATGTCAAGGGACGACCGCTCTTCATCTACACCGACGGTCTCAACGAGGCCGAGAACAGGCAGCAGGAGCAGTTTGGCGACGACCGTCTGTTAGACATACTACGCCACACACACTTCGACTCTGCCAAGCAGGTTATTGAGACCCTGAAGTCTCAGGTAGAGCAACATCGCGATGGCGCCGATCCCAACGACGACCTCACGATGATGTGTCTGATTATTAACTGACAAAACTACCATAATGAAAACAAAACAACTACTACTGACAACAGCTCTCTGGGGAATGGCCTGCTTGACAGCAACGGCACAAACGAACCGTTCCCCTCGCATGACTGAAGTATTAACTGATGACTGGCTTTTCAGCCGCGACATGACGTCGTGGCAGACGGTCAGCATTCCCCACGACTGGGCCATCAGCGGACCCTTCGACAAGAAGTGGGACTTGCAGGTCGTTGCCATCGAGCAGAACGGCGAGAAGGAGCCTACCGAGAAGTCGGGACGCTCAGGTTCGCTGCCCTGGATAGGCAAGGGTCACTATCGTCGCACGTTCCGCGTGCCGTCACAATACGCCCACGCAGAATTAGTGTTCGACGGAGCCATGTCCGAGCCGACGGTCTATGTCAACGGCAAGAAAGCCGGCTATTGGGCCTACGGCTACAACACCTTTCGCGTCGACGTGACACCTTATATTAATAAGGATGGCAGCGACAACCTGTTACAGGTAGACCTGCAGAACTTAGAAGAGAGTTCGCGCTGGTATCCTGGTGCGGGCATCTACCGCCCTGTGACATTGGAACTCACCGGCGAATCGCGCCTCGACCGCTGGGGAACCTACTTCCGCACGCTGAGCATCAGCGGCAACAAGGCCGACGTGGAAGTGACGGCCAAAGCCATCGGCACGGGAGCCGTTGAGGTGAGTCTGCTGAACGACAAAGGGCACGTGGTGGCTGCTGCCCATAACGATTTAGACAACGACGGACAGGCCTGTACGACGATGGAGATTGACAACCCGCAGCTCTGGTCGCCCGAACAGCCCAACCTCTACCGTCTGCGCATCCAGCTGATGGAAAATGGTAAAACCATCGATGAAATCGAGGAAAAAGTGGGCATCCGCACCATCAGCGTCAGCCGTGAAGGCGGTTTCCAGCTGAACGGTGTGACACGTAAGTTCAAGGGCGTCTGCCTGCACCACGACCTCGGTCCGCTCGGTGCTGCCATCAACAAGGCGGCACTCATCCGCCAGATCAAGACGATGAAGGAGATGGGGTGCGACGCCATCCGTACGTCTCACAACATGCCGAGTCAGATGCAGATGCAGATTTGCGACTCATTAGGTATGATGGTGATGGCCGAGTCGTTCGATATGTGGATATACCCGAAGTGTAAGAACGGCTATGCCCGCTTCTTCAAGGAGTGGAGCGACCGCGACATAGAGAACCTCGTACTGGCCAACCGCAACCATCCCGCCATCGTGATGTGGAGCATCGGCAACGAGATTCCCGAGCAGGGCATGAAGGGCGGCACCGACATGGCACGCCACCTGCAGGACATCTGTCACCGCCTCGACCCCTCGCGTCCCGTCACGCAGGGCATGGACCGTGCCGAGAACGCTCTGCAGACGGGTTTCGCACAGGCCATGGACGTTCCGGGCTTCAACTACCGCGTGCATAAGTACGGAAAGAATATGAAACAGCTGCCGCAGGGATTCCTCCTCGGTTCAGAGACGGCCTCGACGGTATCGTCGCGCGGCGTCTATAAGTTCCCGGTCAAGGTGACAGACAACTCCCAGTATGCCTCGTGGGCCAAGAACTACGACCCCACGGCCATCAAGAAGGCCGACGGACAGTGCTCTTCTTACGATGTGGAGTACTGCTCGTGGTCGAACCTGCCCGACGACGACTGGCACTATCAGGACGACATGTCGTGGGTCATCGGCGAGTTTGTCTGGACGGGCTACGACTACTTAGGCGAGCCGACGCCCTACGACGAATACTGGCCAAGCCGTAGCAGCTATTTCGGCATCTGCGACCTCGCCGGGCTGCCCAAAGACCGCTACTACCTCTATCGCAGCCATTGGAATAAGCAGCAGCACACCATCCACCTGCTGCCTCACTGGTCGTGGGGCACGTCGAAGAAGCAGAAGGGCAACCGCATCGGACAGGTGACGCCCGTCTACTGCTACACCGACTATCCGGAGGGCGAACTCTTCGTCAACGGCAAGAGTCAGGGACGAATCAAGAAATTAAAAGATTCGCGCCTTGACCGCTACCGCCTGCGCTGGAACAACGTGAAGTACGAGCCGGGCGAGCTGAAGGTGATTGTCTACGATGAAATGGGTAAAAACTGCGGCGAACAGGTGGTGAAGACGGCCGACAAGCCGGCGCGTCTGCAGCTCGACGTCTGGACACAGCACAGTAATCTCTCTCCTCTCTCCTCTCTCCTCTCTCCTCTTAATGCCGACGGCAACGACCTGGCCTTCGTCACCGTGTCGCTCGTCGACAAGGACGGCACCTTCGTACCCGACGCCCAAGACCAGCTGACATTTGAGGTCAGCGGTGCCGGCACCTTCCGTGCCGTCTGCAACGGCGACGCCACATCGTTAGAGCCGTTCACCCAGCCGACGATGAAGCTGTTCAACGGACAGCTGGTGGTCATCGTGCAGGCTGCCCGTCAGAAGGGCGACCTCGTGCTGAAGGTCAACGACGCCGAACGTAAACTGACAGAAACCATTATTATTCCTGTAAAATGAAAAGATACCTGTTAGCAGCGCTCGTGGCTTTGACAATGGGCGCTGCTTCTGCCGACACCACGCTGCCCCTGCGCGGCCATGTCTTCACACCGTCAGACCCACACATCCAGTATGTCGGGCGCATCAGTTTCCTCAACCCCGAACGGCCGCAGTTCAACTACCCCGGCACACAGATTAACGTGGGCTTTGAGGGCACCGAGCTGCGTATGCTCTGCAAGCCGAAAAGCGGCTACTGGATGGCACAGATTGACGAGGCTGAACCGTTCAAGGTGGCCTTCACGGGACGTCGCGACTCGGTCGTCACACTCTGTACCGCCCTGCCCCAAGGACGCCACACGGCGCGACTGATGTACATTATCGAAGGCTGGGATCTAAAGCCTGAGTTCCGCGGATTTGTCACCGACGGCCAGCTGGTGGAGCCGCCCGCCCTGCCATCAAAAAAGATAGAATTCATCGGCAATTCCATCACCTGCGGCTATGGCAACGAGGCGATGCGGGCTTCCGACCACTACAGCTACGAGACGCAGAACCACTACCTAAGCTACGCCCAGATAGCGGCGCGTCAGTTAGGTGCCGTAGCCCACATCGTGGCCCGCAGCGGTATCGGCGTCTATCGCAACTATAACGGTCCGAGGACGGGCACGCCTGACAACCGTATCGACGTGCAATACGAATACACGATGTATGCCGAGAAGTCGGCCTTCCGCCGCGAGGGTGGCGCCATGAACGAGCGCTGGGACTTCTCACGTTTCCAGCCCGACGTCGTCTGCATCAACTTAGGCACCAACGACCTGTCAACAAACAACTACGACACGGCGCTGCTGAAACAAGGCTACAAGAAGCTGCTCAAGATGGTGCGCCAGCATAATCCGCAGGCCAAGATCGTGTTCCTGACAGGAACGATGCTGCAGAAGAAAGAGCTCGAAATCTGCCGCCGACTGCTCGACGAGGTTGCCGACGAGGCCCACTGCAGCGGCGACCAACAGGTCTACCGCTTCGACATGACGCCACAAGGCGCTCTCGGCTACGGTGCTGACTGGCATCCCAGCTACGAACAGCACAAGAAGATGGCCGATGAACTGACGGCCTTTCTCCGTAAAATCATGGATTAACGGCCTGAACGGTCGTTGTAACGCCCATTGGAAAGAATGTCTGGAAGGGAAAATAGCAGTTTTCCCTTCCAGAATTTGGTTATTCGCACAAATTGCTGTACCTTTGCACCCGCAATTCAAGGGGTGTTCACTGTTGTGGGCTGAGATGATACCCTCTAACCTGATTCGGATAATGCCGACGTAGGGATGGATGACGTTTTATCAATACAAGGTTCCCCTTTACATTATTTATTAATTAAAGGTACAAGTAAGTATGAAAAAGATTGTTTTGCTGGCAATGGCCACAGTGATGTCGGCCAGTGTGGATGCCCAGAATCGGGCGGCGCTCTACGACTCCACGCAGGTGGAGAAACTCTCTGAAGTGGTGGTACGCGGTGTGCGTGCGCAGAAGAATGCACCTTACGCCGTGAGTAACATTAAGAAAAAAGAACTTGGCGACTTCTCCAAGACGGGGCGCGAGCTGCCTTTCCTCTTTGCTCAGACGCCCGGCGTCCTGGCATGGAGCGAGAACGGCGTGGGAACAGGTACCACCTATATGCGCATCCGTGGTGCCGGCGACTCGCGTATCAACGTGACGCTCGACGGTGTGCCCCTCAACTCGCCCGAGGACCAGTGCGTCTTCTGGGCCAACATGAACAGCTACGGCTCGCTGCTCGGTTCGGTGCAGATACAGCGCGGCGTCGGCACGTCGACCAACGGCGACGGCGCCTTCGGCGGCACGGTGGCCCTGCAGTCGGCCACGCCCCTGCTGACGCCCAGTCTGGAGCTGTCGGCCAGCTACGGCACGTATAACACCTGGAACTGGGGCGGCAACTTCTCGACGGGCGCCTTCAACTTCGGTGTAGGACGGCTCGTTATTGACGGCGCCTATCATCAGACCACGACCGACGGCTTCATTCACGGCACCAGCGGCCGCTCAGGCAGCTACTATGGCGGTCTGACGTGGATGAAGGAGGGGCTGCGCATAGCCTATAAAAATATAGGAAACTTCGAATGTACGGGCCAGGCCTGGAACGGCGTCACCGCCGGCGACAACGACATGAGTCTGATGGATGGCACCTACGGCGCAACGACAGGCATCAAGACCTACAAGGATATGTGGGAGGCCGGCCTCGGCAAGTACAACACGCTCTATGAAACGTTAGCCTACGATGCCGACGGCAACTTTGCCAAGGACGCCAGCGGCAGCTACGTCACCGAGCGCTATAAGATGGCCGACGGCTCATACTGGGATAGGACGACGGATAACTTCTGGCAGAACCACAATCTGCTGACGGTCAGTGGCGAGCTTAGTGAGCATTGGACGGCTTCAGCCACATTGCATTATACGCACGGTTATGGTTACTATGAGGAATTCCGCCCGCAGAACAAGCTGAAGAAGTTCGGCCTCGTCTACAATGGCTTGAAGAAGACCGACTTCGTACGCAAGAAGGGCTTGCGGCAGGACGTTGCCGGATTGGTGGGCAACATCAACTATCGAGACGAGAAATGGGACGTCATCGGTGGCGTGTCGGTACAGAAGTTCTGGGGTGACCACTTTGGCTATATCACCTATGCCGCCGACAAGGGCTTGAGCAATCTTATTGGTTCGACATACAAATACTACGGTTCTGGTGCAGAGAAGTTCGACGGCAACGTCTTCGTGAAGGCAGCCTACAAGCTCACCGACCAGTGGGACGCCTTCGCCGACGTCCAGTACCGCCACGTGGGCTACAAGACCGACGGCATCAACGACAAGTTCTACGAGGAGGAAAGCCGCTACTACAACCAGCGCCTCGACATCGACAAGAAGTACGACTTCCTGAACCCCAAGGCCGGTCTGTCGTGGCACGCTGGCGGCCATCGTGCCTATGCCTCGGTAGCCATGAGCCACCGCGAGCCCGAGCGCAACAACTTTACGGACAACGGTTCCTATCCTGCCCCCTCGGCTGAGTCTGTCCTCGACTATGAGGTGGGCTACACCTTCACCAACGACCTCTTGCGCGCAGGCGTGAACCTTTATTATATGGACTACACCGACCAGTTCGTACAGACGGGAGCCGTGAGCGACATCGGCGAGAACCTGACCACGAACATCAAGGACTCTTACCGCATGGGCATAGAACTGCAGGCCGGTATCGACCCCACACCGTGGCTCACCATCGAGGGTAATGCAGCCCTGAGCCAGAACAAAATCAAGGACTTCGACGAGGTGGTCGAGGACTGGGACAACGGTACGCGGACCATACACTACGACAACTCCACACTGGCCTTCTCGCCGTCGACCATCCTCAACGGTTTCGTCAGCCTGCACCACAAGGGCCTGTCTGCCGTCTGGCACACCAACTTCGTCAGCCGCCAGTATCTCGACAATACCGAGAACGACGACCGTGCCCTGCCTTGCTACTCTACCAGCAACGTGCAGCTGAGCTACACCTTACAGTCTAAGCGCAAGCCGGGCTGCGCCTTCCCCACGCTGCTGTTCAAGGAGGTTGTCTTCGGTCTGAACTTCAACAACCTGTTCAACCGCCGCTATGCCGCCAACGGTTGGGTCTACTCCGCCATCTGCGACAGCTACGGTCATCCCAACGACAACCGCTAC
The DNA here is from genome assembly GCA_900321965.1 of uncultured Prevotellaceae bacterium. GTDB lineage: Bacteria > Bacteroidota > Bacteroidia > Bacteroidales > Bacteroidaceae > Prevotella. The sequence continues at coordinate 62,327 of ONYA01000029.1, read as the reverse complement.
TACCAGATTGGTTTCATCCCCATGGCGGGCTTCACCATGATGGGCAACGTCACGCTACGCTTCTAAATGATTTATAACGACCACGAATTTAACGAATTAAACGAAACTTGTCGAAGACTCACGAGTGCTCGCAGTAATTTTCTATGCAGAATATCATGATGATGCATTAACGAATTTCACGAAACTTGTCGAAGACTCACGAGTGCTCGCAGTAATTGGCTGGCGCAGCAGGAAATCGCTTGCGATTTCATTCGAAAAATTCGTAAAAATTGATAACATTGCGCAGCTAAAATTCGTATAATTCGCGAAATTCGTGGTAAAAAATACTTACGATACTTGTATTTCTAATAAAAAATGGAATTTATCGTTGCCCACTGGCTCGACATCACGACCACCGTCCTTGGCTTGGCCTATATTCTCTTAGAGTATAGGGCCAGCGTCTGGATGTGGGCCGTCGGCTTTGCTATGCAGACCCTCGGCATTGTGCTCTATTATCAAAAGGGACTCTATGCCGACTGCGGCATGGAGTTCTACTATCTCTCAATGACGGTGTATGGCTGGTGGCGATGGAGCCGCCCCAGAGAGACCCACCCCCGTCCCCTCCCTGAGAGGGATGGGAGTGATTACCCTCAAGGTGAAGATTCTGCAGCAGAACGGTCTGCTCCCCTCCCTGTCTCTTCCATCCCTTATAAGGAGGGACTGAGGATGGGTCTGCTGGCGCTCTTCCTGTGGGTTGTCATCTACTGGCTCCTCGTCACGTTCACCAACAGCAACGTGCCGCTGGCCGACGCGTTCACCACGGCCCTGAGCATTGTCGGCATCTGGGCACTGGCACACAAGTATCTGGAGCAGTGGTTCATCTGGATTGCCGTCGACGTGGTCACGTCGGTGCTCTATTTCTATAAGGACATCCCCTTCAAGGCGTCGCTCTACGCCCTCTATGTAGTGATTGCAATTTTTGGCTACCTGAAATGGCGTAAAATGATAAAAAAGTAGTATCTTTGCATCCGCAAACGTGAAACTACATCTTTTATGCGTAAAGTAATAGGAATCGGCGAGACCGTTCTCGACATCATCTTCCGTGGCGACACGCCTATCCAGGCAGTGCCCGGCGGTTCGGCTTTTAATTCTTGTATCTCGTTGGGACGTGCCGGCGTGCCAACGATGTTTATCAGTGAGACGGGCAACGACCGCATCGGCCGTCAGGTCATCAGCTACCTCGAGCAGAACGGTGTCGACGCTTCCGGCGTCTGCGTCTTCCCCGACTCGAAGTCGCCGCTGTCGCTGGCTTTCCTCGACGACCAGAACAATGCCGAGTATATCTTCTACAAGGACCATCCCCACGACCGTATAGACTTTGTCTATCCCGACGTACAGCCCGACGACGTGGTCATCTACGGCTCCTTCTTCGCCATCAATCCCGTGGTGCGCCCCCAGGTGAAGGGTTTCCTCGACTATGCCAAGAGTCGCGGTGCCATCCTCTATTACGACGTCAACTACCGTGCCTCCCATCGCCATGAGGTGGTGAAGATGACGCCCAACATCCTCGAGAACTTCGAGCTGGCCGACATCGTGCGCGGCTCCGACGAAGACTTCGACGTGATGTACGGCAAGAAGGACTGCGACGCCGTCTATCGCTCCGAAATCTCCTTCTATACCAAGAAGTTTATCTATACCCGTGGCTCCCAGCCCGTCGAGGTGCGCGCCGACGGCGGCTTCAGCAAGCAGTACCCCGTGCCGCCGACTGAGACCGTCAGCACCATCGGTGCCGGCGACAACTTCAACGCCGGTTTCGTCTACGGGCTCATCCGCTACGGCGTCACCCGTTCCGAGATCGAGTGCGGCATGACCGAGAAGCAGTGGGACCAGCTGATGGCTTGTGCCTCAGCTTTCTCGGCCAACTGCTGTAAGAGCCTGAACAACAGCATCGACGAGGAGTTTGCAGATGAGAAGAAACGAGAATTCTTAAACTGGTCAAGCGGCGAAGCTGTGTGAAGGAAATGGAAGAAATATAAAAATATGAATATGATGAGTGATACTATTAAGTACATCGGTGTTGACGATCTTGACATTGATCTGTTTGAGAGTCAGTATGTGGTGCCTGAGGGCATGAGTTATAATTCCTATCTCATTGACGACGAGAAGATTGCAGTGTTGGATACTGCCGACCGTCGCAAGGGTGAAGAGTGGAAAGCGAACCTGACGGCAGCACTGGGTGGGCGCCAGCCAGACTATCTGGTGGCTCACCATATGGAGCCAGACCATGCTGCGCTCATTGCCTGGATGCTGGAGACATATCCTGGCCTGCAGCTCGTATGTAGTGCTCAGGCTGTGAAAATGCTGCCCAACTTCTTCGAAGGCGTTAATTTCGAAGGTCGCGTGATGACAGTCAAGGAGGGTGATACGCTCTCGCTGGGCCGCCATGAGCTGAAGTTTATCGGGGCTGCGATGATACACTGGCCGGAGGTCATCATGAGCTACGACAGCACGGACAAAGTGCTCTTCTCTGCCGATGCTTTCGGCAAATTCGGAGCATTGGAAAAAGAAACTGACGATTGGGCCTGCGAGGCGCGTCGCTACTATTTCAATATCTGCGGCAAGTATGGTACGCAGGTACAGATGGTGATGAAGAAATTGGCTGTAGTTGATGTTCAGACCATCTGTCCGCTGCATGGTCCTGTGCTCAAGGGTGAACAGTTGGCTGCTGCCATCAAACTGTACGACACATGGAGCAAGTACGAGCCCGAGAGCGAAGGCATCCTGATTGCCTATGCCAGCATTCACGGTGGAACGGCCGCTGCTGCCGAGCGCCTGGGTGAGATATTGCGCGAGAAGGGAGCCAAGAAAGTTGTTGTCAGTGATTTGAGCCGCGACGATATGGCCGAGGTCATTGAAGACGCTTTCCGTTATCCTACCGTCGTTGTGGCTGCGTCGAGCTACGACGCAGGCGTGTTCCCTGTGATGCACGACTTCCTCTATCACCTGCAGATCAAGAACTATCAGAAGCGTCGCTTCGGCATCATCGAGAACGGCAGCTGGGCACCTACGGCTGGCAAGGTGATGCGCTCGATGATAGAGGGATTGAAAGACTGTGAAATCATGGAGCCGATGGTCACCATCCGCTCTCGCATGAAGACTGCCGACGAGGCTCTACTGGAGCAGTTGGCTGACAGCCTGATGGCTGAATAGGACTTTTTGCTGTGTCATTTTATGTAGTTTCATGACGAAAGCGCGCTGAATGACAAGGCGTTACGATTTTTCGTTGTGTCAATACCTGTTGTGCTCTTGACATCGGGCTTCTTGTTTCGTATCTTTGCAGATATATTTGCGAACTTAAAACGAAGAAGACCATGACAAGAGGAAAAACGATTTGCAGCGTGCTGAAGACGATTCGGAAGCAGGTGGCCGATGCCAATGAAATCAAGTATGAACCGCGTGAGTGTCACTATGAAGGTGAGTGCCGGGGCACCTGTCCGGCCTGCGAGGCTGAGGTCAGGTATATTGAGCGAGAGCTTGACCTCCGCCGACAGTTGGGCAAGGCTGTGGCGATTGTCGGTATTTCGGCTGGTTTGTCGGCCTTGACCGGTTGTGACAACAAGGCTAAGAATGTAGACAGCGTCAGCGAGTCGGAGAGTAATTTATCGAAAGGTATAGTGAAGGTGGAAACATTGGAGCGGGTCGACGGTGATGTGGAGTACAAGTCGCCTGTCGATACCGTGATTGTCGACAAAGACCCGGCAACCATCAAGAAGCGGACGGCACCGTTCAAGGCTCCAGCGCCAAAGGCAGAAAAGAAAGAATCTGCTGTCAATGAGGGGGAGATGGTGATGGGACAGACAGGAGGCGTCGACATCGACCCCGTTCCTATGCCCAATCCATATATTAATCCGAAATCTTCAGAGGAGGTATTTGGTGATGTTGCAGAACAGATGCCGTCGTTCCCTGGCGGCGACAGGAAACTGATGGAATACTTGTCGGAGAACATACGCTATCCTGAAGAACTGGCGGATGCTTGCATTCAGGGGCGGGTCATCGTCTCCTTCATTGTAGAGAAGGACGGCAGCATCAGCAACGTCAAGGTCGCAAAGAGTCTTGACCCGCTGTTAGACAAGGAGGCCGTGCGAGTGGTCAGCGGAATGCCCAAATGGATCCCCGGCAGGCAAAACGGCGTGGCGGTCAGAGTAAGATACATCATCCCCGTAACCTTCCGACTGCAATGAAAACCCCGCTCATTGGCATCTGCCGCCATCGTCTCGTCACCGACGGACAGGGAGTGACCACACTTGTAGCCTGCCGTGTTTCACTGCAAGTCCAAATCCTCTAACTTGCTGATTACATTGATGTAGTCGCGCCATTGGCCGCGCACCATGCCGTGGCGCTGCAGGTCGTCGAGCAGTTGGATGAGCGGATTCCAGAAGCCCTTGAGGTTGTAGAGGATGACGGGCTTCTGGTGGTAGCCGATGGTGGCGGAGGCCGCTACGGTGAAAATCTCGTCGAGGGTGCCGATGCCGCCGGGCAGGGCGATGAAGACGTCGGACTTGTCCATCATCAGCTGCTTGCGGTCGCTGAGGTTGTCGCAGGGAATCTCTATCTCTACATGGTCGCTCACCCTTCCCGTCTTCTCCACAATGGTAGGCACCACGCCGATGGTACGGCCGCCGGCTTCGTGGGCCGCCCGCCCTAAACACTCCATCAGTCCCTGATTCACGCCGCCATATACTATCGCGTGGCCGTTCTTGGCGGCCCATCTGCCCAGCTCCTCCGTGGCGCTGAAGAAGTCGGGGTCAATCTGCTCGTTGGCCGAACAAAACACACAAATCTTCATATCGTGTTTGCTTTTCGTTTACTTTTTCTTGGGTCGACGACGTGCCCAACCCTCTTCGCTGAAGTCGGGAATTTCACCTTTTAATTCACCAGGCGCCTTTCCCATCAGCGTACGCCAGTCGTCTTTTTCCCGATGAAATGGCGCTTTTTTGTTCTCATTTTGTCTTGGTGAATTTTTGGTTAATTCTTTGTAGTGGTCTTTGGGACGGTTTGGCACGTTTTTTGCTGCCTTCTCGCCCTCGTCAGCATCGTTGCAGCGTACGGTGCGCCCCTTGAAGCGGATGCCCGTCAGCTGCGTCATCACTTTGCGGGCGTCGCGTTCGGGCACTTCGAAGTACGAGATGGTGTCGAGCAGGTCGATGTGCCCCACCGTCTGCCGCCCGCCGACGTAGCGGTTCAGTGTCTGCATCAGGACGCCGGGGAAGAAGCCGTCCTTCTTGCCGAGGTTGATGAACAGCCGCTTGTAGCCCTTCTCCGCCTTGTTCTGCAGTTTCTGTTTGTCGGTCTGGTAGCCGCCTTTCTCCTTGCCCTTGCCTCGCTCCTCCTTCACCTTCTCTATCTCCGGCGCGTCGGCATAGTAGGCCAGGAACTTCCCGAACTCCAGGGAGACAATCTTCTTGATGATCTCCTCCTTGTCGATATACTCGAAGTAGCGGTTGATGTCGGCGATGAACGGTGCTATCTCCTCGTCGTCCACGTCGGTCTTCACAATCTGGTCCATCACCTTGTAGAGCTGCTTCTTGCAGATTTCCTCGGCGCTGGGAATGTCGGCCTCGACAAACTGCTTGCCTATCTCCTTCTCAATGTTGCGTATCTTGTGCTTCTCCTTCGAGTGGACGATGGAGATGCTCGTGCCCTTCTTGCCGGCGCGCCCCGTGCGCCCCGAGCGGTGGGTGTAGTTCTCTATGTCGTCGGGCAGTCCGAAGTTGATGACGTGTGTCAGGTCGTCCACGTCGAGTCCGCGTGCTGCCACGTCGGTGGCCACCAGCAGCTGTACGGTGTGCTGGCGGAACTTCTGCATCGTCAGGTCGCGCTGCTGCTGACTCAGGTCGCCGTGCAGTGCCTCGGCGTTGTAGCCGTCGCGTATCAGCTTGTCGGCCACCTCCTGCGTCTCTAATTTCGTGCGGCAGAAGATGATGGCGAAGATTTTCGGGTAGTAGTCCACGATGCGCTTCAGTGCCAGGTACTTGTCCTTGGCGTGTACCATATAGTAGACGTGGTTCACGTTCTCGGCGCCCTCGTTGCGCGAACCCACGACGATGGTCTCGTAGTCCTTCAGGTACTGCTTTGCCACGCGCTCCACGTCGCGGCTCATCGTCGCCGAGAACATCAGCGTCGAGTGACCTTCGGAGAGTGCCTCGAAAATCTCGTTGATAGCCTCCGAGAAGCCCATGTTCAGCATCTCGTCGGCCTCGTCGAGCACGATGTTCGTCACGTTCTCCAGGTGGGCGAAGCCGCGGTTCTTCAGGTCGAGGAGTCGTCCCGGTGTGGCCACGATGACCTGTGCCCCCTTGCGCAGTGCCCGCATCTGCGGCTCGATGGCCGCTCCGCCGTAGACCGCCTCTACGTGCAGTCCGTCGATGTAGCGGCCGAAGTCGCGCAGGTCGTCGGCAATCTGCAGGCACAGCTCGCGCGTCGGCGAGAGCACCAGCGCCTGTGTGTCGCGGTTGCCCAGGTCGAGTCTCATCAGCAGCGGCAGTCCGAACGCCGCCGTCTTTCCCGTTCCCGTCTGTGCCAGCGCTATCACGTCGCGTCTGTTCTCCAACAAGTAGGGAATGACGGCCTCCTGTACAGGCATGGGCTGTACAAATCCCATCTCACTAATGGCGCGGCGAATCTCCTCGCTGACGCCCAATTCTTCAAAACTCTTCATCATGTCTGCAAAGATAGCTCTTTTTCCTCTTTTTCTTATGCAATTTTCCACTCCGTCATGCGACGGGTTTCTGAGGAGAAGTTGACACCTACTTTATATATAGTGCGACCATCACCCTCGAAGGGTTTCGCGTATAGTTTGTCTTCGATTTGTTGCAACGCAATGTCGGCACTTTGGTCAATCTTCAGTTCCAAGATATAGACGAACTGCGGGGTCTGCACTAAGATGTCCATGCGGCCATCGGTGGTATGGCGCTCCACATCGACATACAGTCCCAATAGCTTAAACAATGCCCAAAGGGTGTTCTGGAAATACAGTTCAGCCTTTCCTGCTACTTGATAGTCGCCACCGTCGAAGAAACGCTCTATGCGTCGCATAAATGCTTCGGCATTACCATTGCGTACATCCTTGACAAAATTTCCTATATATGTCAGAGGCTGGTCTGATTTATTCGGACTATAGAAAGGTACCAGATATTTCACAAAGCCCTCCTCTACCTCTCGGTTTGGGAAACCAAGGCGGTAGGTCTTAAACTCCTGGTCATATCTCTTGATGGTCAGATAACCGCTCTGATAGAGCAAGGGCAACGGATTCTCGTCCATAATCTCAATACTGTTCAGCGTATCGACCGTCAGTTCCTCCTGTGTCATCGCTTCCAGCGGATAGTTGGTCTTCTTAAGCTGATAGATAAGGAAGGTGGGGGTGCCCGTTTCGAACCAATAATCATTGAATGCCTGGCTTGAAAGCGTATTCAAGACGCTGAAGGGGTTGTACATGCCTTCCTTTGAGAGACGACTAAAATGATAGCCATCGAAATCATAACGCAGACGTTCATAGCATTCATCCTTGGTCATATCGTTGGCTTCGGCCAGAGCGGCAACATCGGTATCGAAGTAGTTATGAAGTTCCTGTTCGGATATGCCACAGATACCAGTATAACGATGATCTAATGACAAGTCGAAGAGGTTGTTTAAGTCACTGAATACACTCACCTTGCCAAACTTCGTCACACCAGTCAGGAAAGCAAACTTGATGTAGCGGTCGCAACTTTTCAAGACTCCATAGAAAGGCTTCAGAATACTACGATATTCTGATTGTAACGATTCATTATCAATTGCCTGTAATAATGGTTTGTCGTACTCATCGACCAATATGACCACCTGCCTTCCCGTCTTTTCATAGGCCAGACGCACCACCTGAAGAAAACGCTCCTCTACGTCACGGTCGCCATACGGGCTATCATACGTTTGTTCCCATAATTCAATATGTCTGTTTAGTACTTTATATAGGTCTTCCTTGGTCTCGTATTTTTTGACGTTCAAGTCAAGGTGCATGATGGGGTATTGCTGCCAATCCCACTCCACGGTATCAACATACAAACCTTTGAACAATTCTCGCTGACCGGAGAAGAATGCTTCCAGCGTGCTAACCATCAGCGATTTGCCGAAACGACGCGGACGGGACAGGAAGTAGTAGCTGCCCTCAGAAATCATCTTCCACATCCATGGAGTCTTATCTACATAGACGTAACCTTCGCGACGAATCTTCTCAAAATGTTGTATGCCAATCGGGTATTTCATAATCACCAGTCTTTTTATGAGCGCAAAGATAATAACTTTTTTCCATATAGCCAAATGATTTTTGGAAAAAGGAGCCAGACTCACCCAAGAGTCCTACGCAGTGGTATGTGCTAACCGACGCAGCCCCAGAATGACTATTAAATTTTTCAACTAAAAAAATAGGTTAAAACATGGAAGTAACTTTTGGAGGATGTCAGGAAAAGGTATATCTTTGTGGCATCAAACTAAAAATTACGTTGAAAAGGCATGCAGAAACTTACAGGCAAAGAAGAGGAAGTCTTGGAGCTGATGTGGCAGTTGGGTGAGTGTGCGCCAAAAGACATTGTCGCGCAGTATCCCGAGCCACAGCCCCACGTGAATACCATCGCTACGATGGTGCAATCATTGGAACGTAAAGGATACGTAGGCCATCGCCCTCAAGGACGTGGTTTCATCTATTTCCCCTTGGTCAGCCAAGAGGAATACGGACGCACAAAACTCGGAGGCTTTGTTGCACGCTATTTCAAACACTCCTATATGGAACTGGTGTCTTCGCTCGTAGCTGAGGAGAAAGTTAGCGAACAAGAGTTATTAGACTTTCTGAAAGAACTGAAAGAAAACAAACACGAATAAACAATGGCAGCATTCATCATCTATATTATGAGGTGGGCCGTAGCGCTTACAATGCTCTACTCGCTCTTCGGCCTATTCCTGAAACGTGAGACACTACACGGCTTCAACCGCGTGGTATTGCTGGTTATTCTTGTGGCAAGTATGGTGCTGCCATTGTGCCAGATAAAAACTCCAAAGGCCAACATCGTGACGCAAGGACGGGAACTACTGGAGCAGCAGATACTTTTAGAAGAACGCATCGTGAAAAAGGAGGGCGACTACTGGATTACGGATGCCGAGACCGAATATGTCTCCAACATAGACAGGATTACCAATGGAGGACTGTCCTATGACAAAACGCCCCTGAGAATGAAAGGATGGAATTGGGCCAATACGCTCCTGCTCCTGATAGAAATATATGCTGTAGGTGTCATAATCTATTGGTTTCGCTATTTCTGGCAATTGGCAGCATTGCTGTTGCTGATTCATCGAGGCAAACGTATAGAGGTGGCGGGAGTGCCAAAGCGTGTTTGTGTCATTGTGCATTCCGATATCAAGACGCCCAGCAGTTGGATGCGATGGATTATTCTGAATCCAAGCGATGTAAATACTCCTGCCATCATCAACCACGAACTGGCGCATATCCGCCTCGGTCATTCCTGGGATATGTTGCTTTGCGAGTTCACATGCCGTATGCTCTGGTGCGTTCCCTTTGTATGGATGCTGCGCCAGGATCTGCGTGATGTCCATGAATATCAGGCAGACCGCCGCGTATTGGATACTGGCATACAAGATGAAGAATATCAGCTGTTATTAATACGAAAAGCCACTGGCACGGGACTGCAGCCTGTCGTCAACGCTTTGAACCAAAGTCCAATCAAACGAAGATTCAAAATGATGTACACGAAACCATCCCGACGATGGGTGGCCTTGAAAGCCGCCTATCTCCTGCCTCTGAGCCTTATAGCTCTCATGGCTTTCGCCCGTCCGCAAACGATGGGCGAGATAGAACAGAAAGTGGAGAAAACAGAAACGGAAATCGCACAAGTTATCGAGGAGTCTGGTGTGATAGACAAGGTGGTCACTCTTGCAGAAAACATCGGTCTGGAAGAACGTGAACCGGAGTTAACAACACAGTCCACAAAGCAAGAGACCACTGACAGCCTTTCATCAGACGATTATGTCAACAATGTCTATCGGGCTGAATATCATTATCTCACTCAAGATCCAGAGTTTCCTGGTGGTACCTCTGCCTTGCGGGCCTTTGTTCAACTGCATGTTGCTCAGGCTTTAGAGAATGATGCCTCAGTGGCTGGCAAGCGGGCCTACGTGCAGTTCCGCATCAAACAAGACGGAACGATAGACGACATCGGACTGGTTCGTGGTGACAGAGAGTCATATCATGAAGCCGTTAAAATAGTGGAGCAGATGCCTCAATGGATTCCTGCCCGCTGCTATGGTAGTGCTACAGATGCCCATTTCGTGCTGCCCGTTGATTTCACTAATGACTAAACAAAAAACGATGATGAAAAAACAACTGCTTATTATAATTGTGATTGCCGCTGCCATCTGTCAGGCTTTGGCCTCAGAGCGCACCATAATTAATCCAGAACATATCTATCAGAGTATGCCCGATCGTCTGTGGACAGACTCTGTTACTATGAGCGATACGGCTACCGTTTTCCATCTGCATTACTTAAAATGGTATGCGGATGTATTCTTCTTCAGTCATGAGACCTGTCTACGAGATATGAAGGGCCGCACCTATCCCCTCCGCCAGATAATCTCTGACTATGGGCTCCAGCCAGACGAACCAAGGCCGTTTGAGGATATTGGTAAGAATGCGTTTGATGTGCAATTCGTTTTTCCACCATTGCCGGCTGATGTAACGGAAGTAGACATGATTGATCCTCAGTATTACAATCAAGGCATATTCGGCATCCGTCTTGACGGCAATCCCCTGCCTCCTTTTCAGTTGCCAAAGGTTGTAGAGGGTCGACTGAAGGAGATGATGGCCGTACAAGACACTTTGCCTAAGGTGGATTATCGTTTCGGATGGGCAACCATCAAGGGACATCTGATGGATTACAGGCCTGGTATGTGCAGTCAGATAACACTCGAATTACGTCATCCAAGCTTATCACCAAGTCAAGGTGATACACTTAGTACACAGGTATCGCCTACAGGCGACTTTACCTTCCGCTTACCAGTGGCCCACATCACACCTGTCTCGCTTACATTTGATCCACGGCAACGAGGTATGAGTATTGTCTATGTAGGACCAGACACAGAGACTGAAGTTTATTTCAATATGCGTGAGATCAACTATCGGTATATGAATAATAAAACAAACAACAATACCATCCTTTACGTAACGAAGGGTCCGTTGGCGCAACTAGCCAATGAGTTGAACGAGCATTTGTCATTTTACAATATAGATTTCATCGTAAAATACTTCGCTAACATCTTTAGGAACGAAGAAGAGATGAACCGCTATATTGAAATCCGCGCGATGCCGCCTACCAGACAACTGGAACTGCGGATGGCTGAACTCGACACGATGAAGGTTGAAGAGCAATGGTCGCCAGCCTTGAAGGAACTGGTCAGACTATACTGGCAGATGCAAACAGTGATGCGAATAAAGACCGACCCGCCAATGGAACTGGAAAACGAAGCCAATGAATCACCCATAGCCAAAGAGAAACTGATTGCCTGGCAGCGCGATGCAGTAGTAGCAGAACTGGATGCTTATGAGCGTCTCCTCAATGATCCTAAGTTGGTCTACTGTACAGACCTATGGGATTTTTTCAGATACAACATCAATGTAAATACAATCTTCCCGGCATTTATTGAACGTGAGAGAACGGTTTGGAAGTTACGGGAACAGATGAGTAATCAATTTGGCCTGCTCAACGCTGATGATATTGCTGAAACGTTGGCCAATTTACCGCCCGCTTACAGGCAATTAGTACTGACGTGGCAGGATAAATACCGTGAGGAGCATGACCGGTTGGCTGCAAAAGAAATCGTTGGTGACACCTTGCAGGGCATTCCCAACTCACAGATATTTCAGACGTTGTGCGAACGTTATCGTGGACATACGATCTTTGTCACTTTCTGGCAGGAGTATATCCCTTATTTTGTGAGAAATGTGGTTTTACCCTTACAACGAGAATTGGCTGATCTTGACATTGTATGGGTGAACGTTTATAATAGTCATTGGAAACTGACTCCTACAGGATGGGATACGGCTCACCGGCTACGCTATTTTACAAAGTTGCAGGGCGAGCATTATTATTACAATATGTCAAGCAGCGCAGAGAATAATTATTACGATTTCTCAAGCAACGCAGAATGGATTAAGGAATTGAATAAAACCATGGGCATCACCAAATCCACAGAGGCTTATTGTATTGTATCACCTGACGGCAGAATTGTCCGCAACAGTGATTCTGCGCCTGAACCGACCAGGTGGATCCATCGAGACTTTCTCGGCATCCGACACTGCCTCCTCCAGACGGCTAAACCCAAGATTGCCAATAATTAGGTCTGATAAGCGAACATGAGAAAGAAATCCAAAGAAAACAAATGTGCAAGTATAAATTAAAAAGATTGTAGTGATGAGTCCATAATAAACCTATATGATAGTGAAAGCGGAAAACATCCCACCCATGTCGCCCATCCCACCCGTAACATAGGAGCGACATGGGCGACATGGGTGGGATGTTTTCTGGTTAAGACAACCATATATATAGACATGACAAAATGAGAATTGCAGACAAAGTGAGACTTTGTTGAGGTAAGAGGGAGGAGGTAAGAAGTAAGAAGTATGAAATGTCACGGCCGCTCGTGAAAAAATACAAGCCTCTCGTAAAAAAATACAAGCCTCTCGTAAAAAAATATAAGCCTCTCGTGAAAACTTCACGGCCGCTCGTTGCAGTTATTGTAGATCTTTGTCAACCATAGCCGAAACACAGGAGTCGGACCAGACGTTTTCGGCGGTTTCAATCATGTCGATGATGGTGTAGATGGGTAGGATGATACCGAGGATGGCCACGGGAGCACCGATGCCCGACATGAGTGAAAGGGTGAGGAAGTAGCAGCCCATGGGTACGCCGGCGTTGCCGACAGCCGAGACGACGGAGATGAAAATCCACAAGAGGATGGTGGGGAACGTGAGAGGCGTGCCACCGTTCTGCATCACGAAGAGCGAGGTGACGAGAATGAAGGCGGCACAGCCGTTCATGTTGATGGTGGTGCAGATGGGCAGCACGAAACGGGCTACTTTCGGACTGACGCCTAAGCGCTTTTCCGCCGTTTCCATCGTCACGGGCAGAGTGGCGGCGCTACTCTTGGTGAAGAGAGCCATGAGCACGGCGGGCATCATGCGGCCCAGGACATGAATGGGATTGAGGCCGCGCGCCAACAGGAAGAGGGGCAGGACAACGAAGAATTGGATGACGTTGCCACCTAACACCACGAGCACGTATTTGCCGATGGAATCGGCAATAATGCCTGCGGAGACCTGTGCTGATAGTTGGGCTGAGAAGGCAACGATGCCAAGGGGCAGCGTCCAGATGAGCCAATGGATGAGCAGGAAGAGCAAATCTTGCAGGCCAAGCAAGCCCTTGACGACTACGGCTTTGTTCTCGGAGTCGGGTAGTTTTGACAGGCCGATGCCGACGGCGAAGGCCAGCAAGAGGAGCGAGAGGACGTTGCCCTCGAGGAAAGGACGGACGATATTGTTGGGGATGACGGAGAGGAGGTGGTCGGAATAGGAAGCCCCCCCTACTGCCCCCGAGGGGGCTTCTATAGCTATTGTGCTCCCCTCGGGGAGCGAAGAGGGGGTTATGAGCACGTAGAGCACGGCGCCGACAGCAGCAGCGGCAAAGGTGGTGAGGAGCGTGTAGGTGAGCGTGCGTCCGAAGATGCGGCCAGAACCGTTCGAGCCGAAGGTAGCGAAGGTGGTGATGACCGCCAGCACGATGGTGGGCACGGCCAACAACTGGAACAGACGTGTATATACCGCTGCCACGAAGTCGGCTGCCTAATAACGCACCTACGAGAAGTGCCCCTATCCATATCAGTGTTCTTTTCATCTTATAATGCAAACGTCAGATTCACGTAAATATTGCGTCCCTTCTGGGGAATATGGTTCCAGTCGGCGTATGTGGCATATTGCTTGTCCAGCAGATTCTCGATGCCCCCACGGATGATGAATGTCGAATGGCGGATGGAGAGCTGATACTGTGCCGAGAGGTTTACGACAGCCCATTCGCTGGCTGGCGTCTCCCCGTATTTCGCCCCATAGCTGCTCTGGCGCGTGTTGCCCTTCACGGTAGCCTGAACCTGCAGACGTTGGCGGTCGTATTGCAACTCCGTCTGCCAACTGACAGGCGAGACGAGCGGCAGGGGGTCGCCCTCGGCATCGCGCCCCATACTATAGCTTATCCGGCCATTCCAGCGCACGTGTCCGGTCGGCTGCCACTCTGCCGTCAGCGAAGTATTGGCAATGGTGGCGTGACTGATATTGCCATAGACCTTGACACCCTTGGCCCCGATGGTCATCGGCGAGAGGCGCGTCTCGAACTGTCCGATGATGTAATTGCTAAAGAAGAAAGCGTTGGCATCGAGGCCGATGGAGAATTGAGAGTTGAGAATTGACAATTGATAATTGGCGTTCACCTCCATGGCACTCTCGTTCTTCAGCGAAGGATTACCCATATAGTCGTAGCGGTCGAACGTGTTGTTCAGATAATAACCGTAGGCCTCCGTCACCGTGGGAGCACGACTGCCCCAACCGGCGCCGATGGAGAATTGAGAATGGTGGATGGTGAACTGATAATTGGCGGCGAGGCGACCCGTCGCCTGTTGGTACGCATCCGTCATAGCCGGAAAGAACACCTTCAGAGCGTGATAGCCCTCCTCGTTGTTCAGACGCTGCTGTTGCCACGCCACCTTGGCCGACAGTCGCAGCGACTGGTTGTCGGCGACGCGCACGTTGTCTGTCACTGCCACCCCCGTGTTCAGCGTCCCCACGTCGGGCCACGTCACCATATACATAGGTGCTGCGCCGCCGGGGTACATCGTCATGTCGGCAAACAGACGGTTGTAATAGAGGTCGTAGTTCAGCGCCAGGTCGTGCCTGGCCTGAAGAGATGTCGTCAGCAGGCTATAGACGCCCGCCGTCCAGCTGTCGCCCGGCATGTCCATGTGGATTGGCACGTCGGGTCGCGTCGTGTCATCCATAACGTGGGTAATGTGGTTATAGTATGCCTTCGTTTCCCAGCTCGCCTTGCTAAAAAGGTGCTTGTACGACAGCGACGTGATGATACCTTCGGCCTTCGCCACATCCATGTTCAAAGCAGGATAGCCCACATCGGTAGCACGGTCGAAGATGAATGTCGCCTCCAGCATGTCCTTCGCGGCCAGTCGAAGTCCGGCATTGGTAAACACGTTTACCTTCCGGAACTGCGAAAACTGTAGTTCGTCGCCACCGCCTACCTTGTAGTTGTCGGCATGACGATAGAAAGCGCCTGCGTTGAGGTACGTCCTATAACTACTCAGCGCCGCGTCGGCACCATACACCTGGACATGGCCGTTCCACTCATGACCAGCCGAGAGACTGGCGTGAAACGGATTGTTGTCGAAGCCCGCCTTGCGCAACTTCAGGTCGAGGCTGCCACCGATGTTGCCCGTGGCCTGCGGGTTGCCGTCGAGTCCGCTATTCAGGCTGATGCTCTGCAGGTTGCCGCTCTCCACATAGCTGGTCACAGGGTCCATCTTGTCTGTGCAGGCATAGAAGATTTTCATGCCGTCGATGGTCGTCGACAGGCGTTCCGTCTGCATGTTGTTCACCACAGGCTCCCAAGCATACGAGCCTCGGCGCACGAGGTTCACGCGGCGCAGTTCGCTGAGGTGTTCGTCGATGCTGGCCACCTGTCCCTTCACCGACCGTTTCCGTCCCCCTGCCGTCTCTGAAACGATGACCACCTCGTCAAGGTTCTGAGCCTTTTCGGTGGTCAACGTATCAGACAAGAATATGGTGGATAGAAAAACAGTTTCCAACAGCATGACAATTGATAATCGTTAATCGACAATTAGATGGTTACTTCCCAATACAGCGAACTGTATCCGTCAGCCAGGTCATCGCCGCCGGCTACGACGTTACCCGCTGCGTCCCTGATGGTGAGGTGAATACGCCAGCGTCCTGTCATCGTCAGGTTTACATGGCCCTGATAGCTGCCGTCGGTCTGACGGGTCAGCGGCGTGTTGTCGGGCGAGGTGTGGTTACCCATGTCGGGCATGCGGGGGTCAATCTCAATCGTCAACTGCTCCTGGGCAAGACTGTATGGTGTCGTGGCGGGCGTGTTCTTCTTCGACACGTATGCCGTGACGGTGTTCTTGCCCGTCGACCAGTCGGTAGGATTCACCAGCGAGAGATAGTAGGTGTCGTCCGCCGCCTTAAACGACTTCAGCCACTGCTGGCCCTCTGGCAGTTCGGCAACCGTGATGTCAGCAGCCTCGATGCCGCCTGTACTGCCAAGCACGCTTGCACTGTAGCCCAGCGTCCACGATCCCGCCTCGCTGGAGTTCATGACGAAGGAGACCCACGTGCGCTTCACGGCCAGGCGGTTTTCGTCGAACGACTCGGCGCTGCCGCCCACGGGCGTGCTGTGCTTCATGTTCATCTTCACCATCAGCATCTGCGGCGCTATGCCCGTTATGTCGTAGTTCTTGATGTAGTTGCCGTTCTTCTTTTTCGTGGCAACAAAGAAGATTTCGTTGTAGCCCGTATGGAACGTCCCTGTCTTTGAATAGGCAAACACATTATACTGTCCGTCCACCACCGTCGACAACTCCGGGATGATTTTCACCGTCTGCAGGAAGCGGTACACCTGCAGCGCCTCCTCTGCCGAGCAGCAGTCCACGTCACCATCTATCGTGATGCCAGGAATCTCAATCGCCTGACTACCAAAATCATCGTTCGAATTGCAGGATGCCAGTCCCACCAGGACCGCCGCTGCGAAAAACAATCTCATTACCTTTTTCATATCCTTACTTTTATATTAGTTTGAAATACGAGTGCAAAGGTAGTGGGTTTCTGGAAGGTACACAATCGCCATTATTTGGCATTTCGCATACCAAACGTTTGGCATAGCCCTCCTTTTCGCCCGTTTTTCGCGACTTTTAACGCCGAAAATGAATAACTTTGCAAAATTATTCTTATCTTTGCACCCACAGAACAATAAAACATTCAAGCGCATGGGTTCAATATTCATCATCCAGGGCATCCTGATTTACATCTACGCCTTCGACCACAACCCGCCGCACATCCACGTGCGCAGCGGCACGGATAATTTCTCCATCACTATCCAAGACCGCATCATCGAGGGCAAGGCACGCTCGAAGACCGTCAAAATCATCAACGACTTCATCGACGAGCACGAAGATGAGCTGATGGAACTCTGGGGCAGGGCTCAGCGCGGAGAGAAAATAACCAAAATAAGATAAGGAGGACAGATTATGTTACTGACGATTACAGATGTAGAGTATTTGGGCGACTACACGTTGCTCTGTACGTTCAGCACGGGCGAGCGCCGCAAGGTTGACCTCACGCCGCTGCTCGTCTATCCCGCTTTCGAGGAGCTGCGCGACAAGAAAGAGTTCATCCAGTTCGGTCTCGACCAGACCATCTTCTGGAAGAACGGTGCCGACATCGCCCCCGAAAGGCTCTATGAAATGGGGCAGGCGGCGTAATAGTTTTTGAGACGAATGTAAACGCAAGAGCGGGAAGCCGTGGCCGAGGATGTCGGCGCGGTTTCCCGCCTTTGTAATTGTCATGATAAAACTCAATGACAACAGCACTTAACTATGAAAGGTATGGTAATAGCCGCAACAAAAGCAGCAAATGAAATCCAGTTAGCCCAGCATAATCTCTTTGTTTGCTTTTGGCTCTCTCTCAGTTGCTCTTGTGAATAATAGACCGTTCTAATATCTTGTAGAAGCTGCAAGCAATAGACTATTTGTTTGTCTATAAATTCACTGCTTTGTTTTGAATATGTATCGTCTTGAACATTTACCGGCTCTATATTCAATGTATAGACCCAAACGGGAACTTCTGCTTTATTCTCTTTGCATGTTGTTCCTAACCATTCCTGCACCTTCTTTAGATACTTCTTTTTTCCTTCAAGTGCATGGCTTTGACATAAGAATCCCTCATTTATGAGAGCTTCAAGTTTAATTATCTGGTATTCCTGAATTGTCATTTATTTCACTATTATTTTCTTTGTTCTTCCATTCTTGCTCTTTACTATCATAATGCCTCTATTGTTGTATGAAGATTGCTGACCATTCAGCATAAAGTATTCATTCTCACTTTTATCAGACATTACTGATTCTATTGCAGTATCTTCATCTTTTATTGCAACAATATTCTTGAAATTCTTCCAAGGTGATGTAGCCTTGTACAAATCAATTGAAGATTCAGGAACGTGCAGTGTGGCATATTCTATTTCAGCTAAAAAGAAGGCATTGCTTTTTGTTTTAGGAACACTTTCTGCGAAACAGAAAACATCTACGATTTCTGTACATTCTTGAAAGGCATACTCCCCAATGGAAGATAATCCCTTCCCCAAGATTACCTTTGACAACTTACTGCATGAAGCGAAAGCACCACCAGAAATAGTTCCTACATTATCGGGGATATAGATAGCTGTAAGACCACAACTATGAAATGCTCCATTACCAATACTCTTCAAACTTGATGGGAAAGATATCTCAGTCAAGTTTCTACAACTTTGGAATGCATCTCCTTCGATTACCTCTGTGTTCTGTCCCAAAGAAATGGAAGAAAGATTAATGCACCCCCTAAAAGTACCTTGAGAAATAGTTTTCAAATTATCACCAGTTTTGACAGTTTGCAAATTGACGCAATTATAAAAAACCTCCTTACCTAGGGAATTAATATTCTCTGGTATGCTGATGTCTATAAGCCCAGAACATCCTTCAAAAGCGTGTAGGCCTAAGTTGCTTACATTATTTAAGAACGACAATGATGTAAGACTGGTACAGTTTCTAAAAGCAGCTTCCCCAATTTTTGTAATATTACTGCCCAAGTTAAGTGTCTGAAGACTGCTGCAATCACTAAATGTGCTATAACCAATTTCTGTGATTCCATCTCCAAGGCTTACAGAATTGAGATTAGTACAGCCGGAAAAAGCACCTCCATCTAATGTTTTAACGCTATTAGGGATATCTATGTTTTTCAAACTTGTGCATCCATAGAATGCAGATCCAATTTTCTTTATATTGTCAGGAAAGGAAATAGTTTGTAACTTACTACAGCCAGAGAATGTGTCGAAAAGAATCTCAGTAATGCTGTTTGGAATTTTAATAGAGATAATTCCACTACCCTGAAATGCACCTCTTTCTATTGATGTCACGTTTTCGGGAATCGTAATATTATTAAGATTCGTGCACCAAAAGAACGCGCATGCCTCAATAGTTGTCACTTTGGAGGGGATGTTTATAGAAGATAAACCAGAACAAGCTTCAAAAGCAAAAGTTCCAATGGAAAGAACATCATTAGGAATAACTGTGTTATTGCTTCCTTGAATTAGTTTATTTGTCGCAGTTTCAATTATTGCGTTACAATTATTTCGCGAATCATAAGTTGAGTTACCACTTTCAACACTAATCGATGATAAGCCACTACATCCTGCAAAAGCCCTATAACCAATTTCTGAAACGCTACTAGGTATTTTTATGCTTGACAGTTTAGGGCAATAAAGGAATGCCATAGATCCGATAGATGTAATACTGCTTGGCAACTCAACACTTGTAAGATTATCGCAGTAACTAAATGCTGACTCTTTTATCGCAGTAACACTACATACTACACCCTCGTACTCAATGGTAGATGGTATTATAATATTTCCACTATACTTACTGCCTTTAGCACTAATTACTTCGGCAGTCGCTACTTTGGTAACGATATTGTACCAAATACCGTCTATCTCTTTTTCTCCTGTGAATGCTTTTGCATAAGTAGAAATCAGCATTGTTAGTACAATGAGTAATAGTTTCTTCATTTCTTATATGGGCTTTGATATGCCGTTACCCATCGGCTCATATTTTGTATAACATTTACTTAGCACCTACGCTCTAATCATAAAGAAAAGGCGTAAAGCTCTGCCATACACCTTGGAGGTTCACCACAAACCTGTACACGTTACGGAAAGCCTACGCCTTTGGGGCTCGGCTCATTCGTGTACATTTTGCTCTCTGTTCGGAGGTGGTGATTCCCAAGGTTTGAGCAATATGTTTGCATCGAAATGCACCTGCAAAAATACAAAAATTCTGGCAATAAGACGCAGAAAGCCGTAAAAATATTAAATTTTTGTGCATTTCTTGGGCAAATTTATACAGGATTGGGGATTTTTCGCTATTTTTGCAATCGTAACGCAATTTTTGACGGAAAGAGAGCCTAAAGTTTTTCAAGACAACAGGAAACTACCACAACTCTTAGAATCATGAGAACGAGAAGGCCGTAAGCTCACACCCGATACAGGGGCGTGAGCATTTGCGGTATTCGGCAATTCTCATGTCGGCTGTGGTAGGCCACTTGTTGGCTTGTTGTTTATCAAGAGTGCTCAATGCCTCTTTCTGACAACATTGCGGAACGAAGTAAAAGAGTTAGGTAACATGAATAATCACCGAACTAGCAGCGAACAGGGAGGCCGCCCTCCGCCGGATTAGCTGACTTTGGAGTTCCAAAGTGGGCTAATCGGAACTGAAACACGGACTTTGGAGGTCAAAAGTTGATGAAACCGAACGGAAACCTATACTTTGGAGGTCAAAAGTAGACCAATCGGGGTGGAAACCTCGACTTTGGAGGTCAAAAGTTGACGAATCCAAGAAAAAACCTCGACTTTGGAGCCCCAAAGTACATAAATCGAGAGTGAAAACAAAAATTTGGAACTAAAAACTTTGAAGATATGCTTGAGAACATCCCACAAGTGACATACATGGACACCTCGTCGTGGCCGAAGGACATGCACCTGGGCTATGCGCAGAACGTGGTGCGACGCATCGACGAGGAGTGGACGACGGAGTATCCCGCCCCAGCCAAGCTGCAGGAGCAGATTACGCCGCTGAAGACCGCCGTCGCGAAGGAGGACGAGGACTACCAGCAGTCGCGAAAGTCGGACCAGACGGCACTCATCCGTCAGGCCGACGACGAGCGCGACGCGCTGCTGAACCAGGCCCTGACGGTCATCGACGCGATGGCGAAGGTGTCGGCCATTCCCGCCTCTCAGCAGGCCGCGCTCATTCTGAAGGGGCTGGTGGACGTCTATAAGCCGTCGGCAAAGCTCGCCCTCCGCGACGAGTCGACACAGGTGGACCAGTGGCTGCAGGCCATCGGCGAGAACCTCGCGGCCGAGCAAGCCGCCACGACGCTGGGACTGACGCAGATTCTGGCCGACCTGAAGACGAAGAACGACCTCGTCATCACTCTGATGGACGCTCGCGCCGCCGACCGCGCACAGCAGGCCCTCATTCAGTTGTCGGAAGACCGCAAGGAGACCGACCGCTGCATGCGCAATTTCTTCCGCATGATGGATGCCGTGGCCTGCGTCGACGCCAACGAGCACCGCTACCTTACCATCTTAGGCAGGCTGCAGCAGGACCAGACGGAGTGGCGCCAGCGCTACGACGAATATCGCCGCACGGCCAAGCGGGTGTCTGTCAAGAGCAGCATCGTGGGCAACCATCTCTATTCGGTGTCTCGCGGTTGGACATGGGCGCAGCTCATCGACGACGGAAAAGCCCTCTTGGCCATCGACGCGGAGGACGAGAACCGCATCATTTCGACCGACAAGAAGGCCGAGAAGGTCGGCGGGCTGTATCTCGCCCTCGCCGGCGTGCTCGTCAGGCCGACGGACGATATCGACACGGAGAAGGAATATCAACTCGTGGCGCTGCCGGAGTAAGATAGAGACCCCACCCCTGCCCCTCCCCTTGGATGGGAGGTGAGTGGCTGCGCGATGGGGAAGCCCCGACGGGGCAACAGATTACAGGCAGGGGTGAAGCCCCTGCTTGTTGCGTTTATGGGGGACGAAAGCCCCGACGGGGCGACAGAGCCAGCAGCGGTCATTCTGTCACCCCGTCGGGGTTTATTTTGTTTGCGGTCATCCTATGCAGGGGCTTCGCTTCGCTCCACCCCTGCCTGTGGTCGCGTCAGGCCTTCGGCCTTTCAATCCGTTTAATCTGTGGTCGAGAATTAATACCCAGGGTTCTGTGCGATACCGAGGTCTTCGCCCGACAAGCCCTTGGGGATGGGTTGGCGGTAGTGACGTCCGCGCACATTGTTGTACTTAGCCACGAGGTGGTTGTGAACCTTCTGGAAGTAAGCCTCCTGGTCAGAGGTGTAGGTTGCCAGACTCTTCCAATCGTCGCTGAAGTGCTTGTAGTTCTTGACCTGCTGTACTGACGAGATGAGGTTCTTCCAGCGGTAGCTGTTAAGCACGGAGAACTGTTCGTAGGTGAACTCGTAGTCCCACTCACGCTTAATCTGGTCGAAGGTGGGCGCGCTGACAGTGGCGATGCCTGCACGCTGGCGCAGCTGGTTGAAGGGTTCAGCGGCCTCGCTGTTGCGCCCCAGCTGGACAAGAGCCTCAGCTTTGATGAGCAGCACCTCAGCATAGCGAATCTCGATGCGGTCTACAGAGTTCTGCTTGATTTCCAGGTTCTCAGCGTCCTCGTAGCTCTGGTCTACGCCCTTACCGTTGATGGGCGTATAGACGGGAGAGTAGTAGTGGTGGACGAGTCCTGTCTCCGGGTTCTTGAGTTCTGTGAAGTATGTTTCGGCCAGTCGCTTGTCTTTAGGCTGTTCCGCCTTCCAGTCGTCGTAGAGGTTGTCATCGGCTACCTCGGTATGGTTCTGCTTGTAGCCATTGCCGTTCTCGCCGTTCTGGAAGGGGAAGGTCCATGAGCAGTGGGTCTGGTGGTTGCCCTGCGCATCCTGTCGGTCGCCGTCGTGGGCAATGGTGAAGAGGTGCTCGTTGGTGCCGCGCTTGTTGCTCTCATACTCACGTCCGAAGAGCTTCGAATAGTCGGGATCGAGGGCCAGTATGCCGCTGCTGATGACCTTGTTGGCATACTCGACAGCCTTCTCCAGACGAGCGTCGTTCTTGCTGAATGCGGGGTCTGTCTGAGTGCTGGCAATAGCTGCCACCTGTTCAGCGGTCAACGGGTTGTCGCCCCATACCAGATAGGTACGTGCCAGCAGGGCTTGGGCAGCCTGTTTGGAAGGTATGCGCGGGTCGCCATTATAGTCGAGCAACAGGCTCTCGGCATCCGTCAGGTCCTTCACGACCTGCGTCAGCACATTGTCTATACTCTGGCGCTCGGTGGTGCTGCCGCCGGCCTCTGTGAATACGGGTATCTCACCCCACAGCTGTGTGAGCTTGAGATAGGCCAGTGCGCGCAGGAACTTCGCCTTGCCTACTGCTGCATTGTAGCCCGCTTGACTTACCTTGCCGAGCCTGAGCGAGTTGCTGATAGTAGTGATGGCCTCGTTGTCCTGAGCAATACCTAAGAGCAGGTGGTTGAAAATCTTCACCTGATACCACGTGTCGGGAGCCTGTTCGAAGCGGCTGTTCAGCGGGCCTTCCTTGCTCTCCTCGCCCTCGAAAGAGATGAGCTTGTTAGAGTTCAGCTCGATGATGAATGAGAACGACGACGAGAGTGGTTGCCAATGGCTGTAGACACCGTTGACAAGCGAGAGGGCTGAAGCGTCGTCGTTGACAACGTTAGTCTCGTCAATCTGGTTGTTGCTACTACTGCTGCTGTTGTTGTTGCTGCTGTCGTCGTCATCGCTACTTGAGCAAGCAACGAGACCTGTAGCGAGTGTAACTGCCAGGGCAGCACTGAAAAATAAGTTTTTCTTTTTCATACTGAAATCTCCTTTTACCTTATTGATGATTAATAATGTTGGTTTTGATTGTAATTCTTTTCACGCTGCAAAGGTACGCTGTTTTTGCTGACTACGAAATACCCCATGCTTGGCATTGTGCATACCACATATTCGGTAATTGCCTATAATGTCAGGCTGATGCCAAAGGTGAAGGTGCGCGACGCGGGGTAAACGCCACTGTCCGTACCGCTGCTTACCTCTGGATCATAGCCTTTGTAAGGCGTGATGGCGAAGAGGTTGGAGGCTGTGGCATACAGGCGGATAGCGGTAATTGATAATGGAAAACTGATAATGGATAATGGTGATTTCCTGAAAGTATAGCCGAGAGTGAGGTTGCGCAGCTTCAGGTAACTGGCACTCTGCACATAGCGGGTGTCGATATAGCTGAAGGGTCGCGCCTTGGAGGCAAGGGGGAGCGACTGACTGCCATTGGCTGGTGTCCATGAGTCGTGTACGGTCGTCAGCACGTTGTACGAGTCGCCCGTCTCTTCCAGTCTGCGTTGCAGTGCATTGTACACTTTGTTGCCGTAGCTGCCTGAGAAGGATGCAGAGATGTCGAACCCGCGATAGGCGAAGTGTGTCGAGATGCCGTATGTCAGCTTGGGTTGCGTACTGCCCAGGATGATGCGGTCGTTACCGTCAATCTTTCCGTCGTTGTTGGTATCGGCAAATTTGGGGTCTCCAGGCTGTGGTGCCTGACCATTGACGGTGGGCAGCTTCGTGACGTCCTCGCCCTGCTGCACGATACCCTCAAACTGCAGGCCGTAGAAGGAACCGAGCGGCTCGCCCCGGCGCAGGATCTGCTGTTTCTCTGAACCTTGGATGACGTCGTTGGTTATGCCCATGTCGGTAATCTCGTTTTTGTTGTATGCAACGTTGGCGCTGACGGTCCACGTAGGAGAAGCGGCGGGCACGGCGGCATTTCTCGACGGTGAAGCGGCGAGCACGGCGGCGTTGATGCTGAGTTCTACACCCTTGTTCACCACGTTGCCCACATTCTGCAGCTGGGTGGTGACGCCGCTGGCAAAGCCTATGGGTACGACGAGCAGCAGGTCGCTGGTCTTCTTGTAGTAGGCATCGAAAACGATATTCAGACGGTTTCTTAACAGCCCCAAGTCGAAGCCGGCATTATAGGATGCTGTGGTCTCCCATTTCAGTCGGTCGTTGGCCGTGTTCTGTTTGGTATAGCTGCTCGAACCGCTATACGACCCAGTGGCGTATGATGTGGTGAAGGCGTAGTCGCTGATTTCCTGATTACCCACCAGTCCTGCTGAAAGGCGCAGCTTCAGATAGCTGAGAGAGTTGGAGGCGAATGACGCGAAGAACGGCTCCTTATCGACATTCCACGACAGCCCCAGAGAGGGGAAGTAGCCCCAGCGGTGGTCTTTGGAGAAGCGGCTGGAGTTGTCGGCACGGAAGGTCGCGGTGGCGTTGTATCGGTCGAGCAATGTATAGTTGATACGTGCAATCAGCGAGTTCAGCGTTGACTCCGAGATGCCTGTCTGCGGCGTATAGGTGCCAGCGCCGTCGCCCAGGTTGTATTGCTTCAGCGCTTCGTTGGTAAAGTGGTTGGTGCGCAGGTTGCTGTAGGTCGAGGTCGAGGTCTGGCGGGTGTATCCTACCAGCGCATCGAGATAGTTGTTGGCATTGAGATCCTTACTGTAGAAGGCTGTATATTCCTGTTGCCAGATGTCCGTCTGACGATTTCCCGTACCGCCAATACCCTGCGTGGCAAGGCCCAGCGACGTGTAGGCTCCCGAGAAGTAGTTCTGCGTCAGTCGCTCACTGTTCAGACCGACGGTGGCTTTCAGCGTGAGGTCACCAATATGGATGCTGGCCCAGACATTGGACAGCAGATAGTTGTTGACGTTCTCGGCAACGCTCTCTTCAAGGTCGTAGACGGGGTTCGAGGCGTGGTCGCCGATGGCAAAGTAGGCGTACTCGTAGGGATTGGTGAAGTTGTAGGAGCCGTCCTGCTTGTAGACGCTGACGACGGGCGGCATGAGCAGGGCATAGACGAAGCTGTTGGTGATGCCTGCCGAGTAGGGCGACGAGTTGAAGACCTGCTCTTCGGTGGTGGTCAGACCCTGCTGCTTAGAGCGACCGTAGGTGGCGTTGACGCCGAAGCGCAGTCCTTCGCGCAACTCCCACTCCAGCGACCGTAGGTGGCGTTGACGCCGAAGCGCAGTCCTTCGCGCAACTCCCACTCCACGTTCGTGTGGAAGTTGTAGCGCTGGAATCCCGTATTCAGCACGATGCCGTCCTGGTCGGTATGGTTGGCTGAGAAGGCATAGCGGCAGCCCCCCTCCCGTCCCCCCGAAGAGGGGGAAGCTCCTGTGATGCTCAGCTCGTGGCTCTGCTGGATGGCAGTGCGCAATACGGCGTCCTGCCAGTCGGTGCCTCGTCCCAGAGCTGCTATCTGTGCGTCACTGTAGCCTGCCTTGTTGCTGAAATAGTCCTTCTGAAACTGAGCCCACTCTGTTGCAGTCATGAGGTCGAGCTTGCGACTGATACTGCTCACGCCAATGTTATAAGTATAGCTGATGTGTGCCCGTCTGTCGTCCTTCTTACCCTGTTTGGTAGTCACGATGATGACGCCATTCGCTCCGCGTGAACCGTAGATGGCGGTTGCCGAGACGTCCTTCAGCACTTCTACGCTCTCGATGTCGTTGGGGTTGATGGTAGCCAATGGGTTCAGGCCACTGGCAAAGCCTCCAAGACCGGTGTTGCTATTGGCGGCATCCTTGAAATAGATGAAACCGTCGATGACGTAGAGCGGCTCGTTGCTGGCATTCACCGAGTTGCCACCGCGTATGCGCAACTGACTGTCGGCACCGGGCTGGCCGCTGCTGGCCGTCACGCTGAGTCCTGCCACCTGTCCGCTCAGGGCACCATCGAGCGTGGCCGATTGTGACTGACTGAAGACGTCGGCCTTGACGGTCGTCACACTACCCGTCAGCTGGGTGCGCTTCTGTGTGCCGTAGCCCACCACGACAACCTCGCTCAGCGCCTGTGCGTCTTCGTGCAGCCGAATGTTCACGACTGAGTCGCGCTCGCTGAGTTTCACCTGCAGGCTCTCATAACCAACATAGCTGACATTGATGGCTGAGGGGTACGACTTGATATCCAAATGGAAACGCCCGTCTGCATCCGTCACGGCTCCCACCTTATTATTATATATAATAGATGCACCGATGATGGCTTCGCCTGTCGCTGCATCGGCCACCCGTCCGTTGATGGGGGTGGCCGATGCCTGCGTCACAACAATGGCTAAAGCAAATGAAATTGATGTTCTCTGAAAACTCTTCATACCTTCTTATCCTTATTATTTTGTTTCTGGGTGCAAAGGTACGGCGAAAATAAAAGATGCGAAATACCACCAGCGTGGCATTTCGCATCACAATAATATGGTATATTGCCCTAAACGGCTTATTTTACGGCATCTTGCGCAACCAATCCTGCCAACATCATGCCGAAAATGGCGGTGATGTGAACGATGCTGCCATTGCCTTTGTCGTCTGGGTCTATGGGCTTCTGGTTTTGCAGAAGTTCGTCGGAAAAGACGCACTGGAACTTACGCTTTGGAAACTGCTTGTCGCGTTTGAAACGATTGCGAAGGGCACGGGCAAGGGGATCACCCGTCACCTTCCAGAACTCAGCGGTCTTGATACGTGTAGGGTCGAGCTTAAGGGCTGCCCCCATGGACGAGAAGAGCTTCGCTTTGGTCTGGCAAGCCAGGAGGATGAGCAGCGCCTTGTCCTTCAACGAGTCGATGGCATCGATGATATAGTCGTATTCTTCTAACCCAAACTGAGAGGCGCTATCTGCGTTGAAGACCTGTTGCAGGGCAGTAATCTCTGCTGATGGGTTGATGGTGAGCAGACGCTCTTTCAGTGCATCCACCTTCACTTGTCCTACGGTCTTGGTGGTCGCCATCAGCTGGCGGTTGATGTTGGTGACACTTACGCAGTCGCTGTCGACAATCGTCAACTTCGTGATGCCGCTACGTACTAAGCTCTCTGCGCACCAAGAGCCTACACCGCCCACACCGAAGATAATCACACGCTTTTCAGCGATGCGGCTCATGGCCTCGTCGCCTAACAGCAGTTCCGCTCTGCGGAATATCGCTTGCTCTATTGCCATCTACTTATTCTACTTCTGCCACAACCTCTATCTCTACCAATGCGCCCTTGGGCAATGTCTTGACGGCAACAGCAGAGCGGGCGGGATAAGGCTCCGTGAAGAACTCTGCATAGACGGCATTCATGTCGGCAAAGTCGTTCATGTCAGCCAGGAATACGGTGGTCTTCACCACATTGCTCATGCTAAGACCCACTTCCGCAAGGATGGCTTTGATATTGTTGAGTGACTGACGAGTCTGTTCTTTGATACCTCCCTCTACAAAACTGCCAGTGGCGGGGTCGATGGGAATCTGCCCAGAGGTATAAACGAGATTGCCTACTTGGATAGCCTGACTATATGGGCCAATGGCAGCGGGTGCCTTTGTTGTATTGATTGCTTTCTTCATAATATGTTCCAATTATCGGTGCAAAATTATAAAAATATGAGCGAATAAACAAATATTCGCTCACTATTTTATAAATGTACTTCCTTATCCACCACTTCACCGTTCAGGATCTTGAAGGAATTCAGATGAACGCCCTCGTGGAGGGAGAGAATGGCGTAGCGGATGGTGGGGTCGTTGGCCAAGCGAAGGTCTTCTTGCGAGGGCCGCGAGGGCGAGGCAGGATGACTGTGCCAGTTGGCGAGAATCTTTAAGCCGTTCTGACGAGCGTACTTCAATGCAGCGAATTGATCCTTCGGTGCGAAGGAAAAGTGCTCTGGCGAGTGATCAATATTCTCCATCCAATAGTTCTCCGTCACCACATCGCCTTCCTCCGAGGTTATGCCCAGCAGGTAACCGCACGTCTCATTCGGTGCGTCCTGCCGGGCCTGGCTGATTAATTCATCAATTATTACATTACTTATAAACATACTGTCTTTCTTTTGGAAACGAATTTGAATAATATGAATAATTTAACCCACGAATATGAATAATATTATTTTAATTCGTGAACAGAATTATTCACATTATACATATTCGTTTCTTAAAATAAAATTAGTGTTTCAAGTCGCACGCAGCCTGCTCGTAATCTATCAAGTGGTCGATGGTGGGATTCGTGCCACAGATGGCGCACGAGTCGCGATGCTTCACGGGAACGGTGCGGAACTGCATGGTCTTGGCATCGAAAGTAAGCAGACGGTTCGTCAGCAGTTCGCCAATACCTGTGAAATACTTCAAGGTCTCGGCGGCCTGGATGGTGCCTAACATACCAGCGATGGCGCCTAATACGCCTGCCTGCGAGCAAGTGGGAACGGCTCCTACGGGAGGTGGTTCCTTAAACATGCAACGGTAGCAGGCCGTGCCAGGCAGGTGAGTAAACGTTTGGCCATTGAAGCGCAGGATGCCACCGTGCGAGAACGGTTTACCAGCCATCACACAAGCGTCGTTGATGAGAAACTTCACAGGGAAGTTGTCGGTACCATCGACGATGAAGTCGTACTCCTTGATGATATCGAGCGCGTTTGATGAGTCGAGGAATTTGTAATAAGTCTCTACCTTCACGTCAGGGTTGATGGCTTTGATCTTCTCTTCGGCACTCTTCACCTTTGGCACGCCCACGTCCTTGGTGAAGTGAATCACCTGACGCTGGAGATTGCTTAAATCGACGACATCGGCATCGACGATACCGATGGTCCCGATACCTGCTGCAGCAAGGTAGAGCGACACGGGAGCACCCAGTCCACCAGCACCCACTACAAGCACACGCGCGTTCATTATTTTTTCTTGTCCCTCGACACCCACATCCTGCAACAGGATGTGCCGCGAATAGCGCTGTATCTGTTCTTCTGTAAAGTCTATCATAATAATCCTTTTTTAAGACGACAACTTAGACAACTTGGACAATATACTTGAAAATGTTGTTATAGTTGTCATAGTTGTCGTTAATTAACATCCACCGCCCATAAAGTAGAGGAAATCGACCTTGTCGCCTTCCTTGATCTGGATACTTTCCCAGTCTTCGCGCTCAGCAAACTCCTCGTTCACCTGTACGCTGACCATCTCAGGGTTTTCTACCAGCAACTGCTTGATCAGTTCACTCACGTTGAGCGGCAGGCTTACTTCCTGCGCGTCTCCATTTACATAAATCTTTGCCATAATCGTTTGAGTTTGAATTCGTCTGCAAAGGTACGGCGATTTCTCGGTTGCCACAATCCCATAGGGATGGTAAATCGCATACCATATCAAGGGTATGCGAAATGCCACGTATGGGCGATTGTGGGAGCGCCAAAACCGCCGTACCTTTGCACCCAGACTCAAACGTATAGAAATTATGGCAGAAAACAAGAAATTAAGCATCATCGCTTTCAGCGGCGATTTCGACAAACTGACGGCAGTGTTTACATTAGGTACGGGCGCAGCGGCCGTAGGCTATGAGGTGAATATCTTCTTCACCTTCTGGGGTCTCGACGCCATCAAGCGCAAGCAGGGACGCGCCTTCATCGGCTCCAACTGGCTGACGAAACTCTTCGGTTTCATGATGGGCGGTCTGAAGGTGACGCCTACGAGCCGTTTCAACTTCCTCGGCGCTGGGCCGAAAATCTTCCGCTACCTGATGCGGAAGAACAACGTGGCGACGCTCGAAGAACTGGTTGAGGCGGCCAAGGCCCTCGGCATCAACCTCTACGCCTGCGAGATGGCGATGCACGTGCTCGGTCTGAAGAAGGAGGACTTCATCCCCGAAGTGAAGGATGTGCTCGGCGTGGCGTCGTTCCTGAAGCTGAGCGAAGGCGGACAGACATTATTCATTTAAAATGGTAAGGATATGGCAACAAAGGTATTAGACATCACGAAGGAGCACTGCCCGATGACCTTCGTCAAGACAAAGATCGAGCTATCGAAGCTCCAACCGGGCGACATCCTGGAAGTATTGCTCGCGGAGGGGGAACCGCTGGACAACGTGCCCCGCAACGCCCGAGAGCAGGGGTACAACGTCCTCAGCGTTGAGCACGTGGAGGGGACGACGCACCGAGTGACCATCCGGAAGTAGGAAAAATGCCGATTGTAGTGACTACAAAGCATTCCCCGAGGCAAAAAATAAGGTTTGTAGTGACTACAAAGCATCCCCCGAGGCAAAAAATACCGTTTGTAGTGACTACAAAGCATCCTCCGAGGCAAAAAATGCCGTTTGTAGTGACTACAAAGCACATTCTGAGAGACAAAGAACTCAAATATTAACGCAAAAATTAAAAAAATTATGGCAGATTCCAATTTACAGCGCAGTGTGACCACTGCCACCGCCAGAAGACTGGCAACGACTACGAAGACCGCCCCGCAGATGGGCTCGATAACCCCGAGACTGTTACTGAAACTGCTGCCCTGGGTGCAGGTGAGCGGAGGAACGTTCCGCGTGAACCGTACGAAGGTGGAGTTGCGTAAGAACGACCGCCTGCCCATCCAGTACGTCAACGGCGTGCCCTCGTTTACGGCGAAGAACCTCAAGGCTATCCCCCTGTTCTCGGAATTTGACGACGAGATAGTGAACCGCCTCGTGAACTCGTTCGAGGCGAAGGAGGTGGACGTGGACAAACTCTTCGTGGAGGAGGGCAAGGACAAGCAGCGCTTCTTCATCGTGGCCAGCGGACAGGCCGAGGTCATCAGCAAAGGCCCTCACGGCGAGGATTTGCGGATCGCTCTTTTGGGCGACGGTGAATATTTTGGCGAGGCAGATTTACTGGATGAACAGGAATCGACCGTTAGCGTTCGTGCCATCACCCCGACGGTGTTCCTCGGACTGAAACTGAAGGAGCTGATAAAGTTCATCAAGGAGGTACCCGACTTCCGCGACACGTTCGAGAAGGCTGTTGACAAGCAGCTGCGTCTGAAAGCATCCGTCAACGACAACGGCGAGAAGCACATCGACCTCGTCAGCGGCCACGAGGAGGATAACATCATCCCCGAGACCTACATCGACTACGAGGAGAATCCGACGGAATACTCGCTGAACACGCTGCAGACGGTGGTTCGTGTGCATACCCGCGTCAGCGACCTCTATAACAACCCCTACAACCAGTTGGAAGAGCAGTTGCGCCTCAGCATCGAGAGCATCAAGGAGCGTCAGGAGTGGGAACTCATCAACAACAAGCAGTTTGGTCTATTGGCTGCCGCCAACCCCGCCTACCGCATCACCACGCGCTACGGTGCACCGACTCCCGACGACCTCGACGAGTTGCTGTCATTAGTGTGGAAGGAGCCGGCCTTCTTCATCGCCCACCCGCGAGCCATCGCTGCTTTCGAGCGCGAATGTACGTGGCGCGGCGTACCACCTGTGACGACGGATTTGTTTGGTACGCGCGTGATTCTATGGCGCGGTGTACCCCTGATTCCTTCAGACAAGGTGGAGGTAGAAGGCCAGTACTTGACGGGCCGTGGTGTCGGTACCACGAAGATTATCCTCGTTCGCGTTGGCGAAAAGAACCAGGGCGTTATCGGTCTGCACCAGAGTGGCATACCCGGCGAGATTGCCCCCTCTTTGAGCGCCCGTCTGATGGGTCTCGACAAGTTCGGCGTGGCTTCATACCTGCTCACAAAATACTTCTCATTAGCCGCCCTTACCGATGACGCCATCGCTGTACTTGAGAACGTCGAGGTGGGCTATTATCATGACTATCAGAAAAGGAAATGAAGACCCTCCCCCTGCCCCTCCCTGTGAGGGAGGGGAGTAAATAGAATTGCTTATGATAGATATACAGAATATGAACGGATACGGTATCGAGGACCCTGGGTTCGAACTGCTGAGGCAGGTGGCTCAAAAGTACTGCCCGGAGGAGCTTCAGGCAGTGCGGCGCGAGGTCGTGCCCGACGAGGCGCTCGACCTGTCGCGGCTGGCCGTTGAGTATGATGCTTTGCCAAAGCATCAATCATCCAGCCCGACCGTCCCACGCGACGACGGCTTTGGCATCGGCATCCCTGAGACGCAGAAGCTGCGCGACCTGCACTACGAGGAAGCCGACACGCTGAACACGGAGCAGATTAAGAAGGACTTCCCCGTACTCCAGCAGAAGGTGAACGGCCATGACCTCGTGTGGCTCGACAACGGCGCGACGACGCAGAAGCCGAACCAGGTCATTGACAAGATCTCGGACTATTACCGTAATTATAATTCGAACATCCATCGCGGGGCGCATACATTAGCAGCCCGTGCGACGGATGCCTACGAGGAGGCACGCGAAAAGGTGCAGCGGTTCATCAACGCCGCCACCAGCGAGGAGATTATCTTCGTCCGCGGCACCACCGAGGGCATCAACCTCGTGGCGCAGACCTACGGCCGACAGTTCCTGACGCCGGGCGACGAGGTTATCGTCTCGGAGCTCGACCACCACGCGAACATCGTACCCTGGCAGCGCGTCTGTCAGGAGCGGGGCGCCACACTGCGCGCCATCCCGACGGACAAGAACGGCGACCTCATCCTCTCGGAGCTGGAGCGGCTCATCACACCACGAACTCGCTTTGTTTCAGTAGGTCATGTCAACAACACGTTTGGCACCATCAACGATGTGCAGCGCATCATCGAGATTGCTCATTCGCACAACATCCCCGTGCTGATCGATGGCGCACAGTCGATTGCTCACACGCCTGTTGATGTGCAGGCTTTGGGTGCCGACTTCTTCGTGTTCAGCGGTCATAAGATCTACGGCCCCAACGGCATCGGCGTAGTCTATGGACGCAAGGAATTGCTCGACAAGATGCAGCCCTGGCAAGGCGGCGGCAACATGATCAAGGACGTAACCATCGAGCGCACGGAGTACAACGTGCCGCCCGCCCGCTTCGAGGCTGGCACGCCCAACGTCGCCGATGCCATTGGACTGGGTGCTGCTCTCGACTACGTGAGTCATCTCGGCATTCGTAATATCGAGCACCATGAGCACCAGTTGACGGAGTACGCCCGCGAGCAACTCGCCCAGATTCCCGGCCTGACGCTCATCGGCAATCCCAAGAACCGCGTCTCTGTCGTGAGCTTCGTGCTCGATGGGATTCCGGTGCCAGAGGTTGGTACCCTGCTCGACAAAGAAGGTATCGCCGTGCGTGCAGGTCACCACTGCGCCCAGCCCGCCCTTCGTGCCTTGGGCTATGAGATGAGCGTCCGTCCCACCTTCGCCCTCTACAACACCCGCGAGGATGTGGACAAACTCGTGATTGCCGTTCGCAAGATCGTCGGAGAAAGGTAAGGAATTTACGATTTGACAATTTACAATTTACGATTGATTTACAATTTGGTTTATTGTACAATTCTTCGCAGAGAGTAAATAGTCAAATCGTTAAATCGAAAAACAAATAGTAAATTGTAAATCGTCAAATAGTAAATTAATAAGGTGCAGTACGAAACGAAAATATTGACGACGAAGTATCAGAAACCTGATGCATACGGGGCATTGTCGATGCCCGTCTACTATACGGCGGCGTTTGAGTTTGAGTCTGCCAAGGCCATGGGCGACGCATTTTGCGGTCGCTCTATGGCCCCGTCGTATGCCCGCATCGCCAACCCCACGGTGACCTATCTCGAGGAGCGTGTGCGGCAACTGACGGGCGCCACAAGCGTAACGGCCCTCAATACGGGTATGGCGGCCATCCACTATGCTCTGACGGCTGTCAGCGCAGCAGGCCTCAACATCGTGGCGTCGAAGCATCTGTTTGGCAACAGCGTCTCACTGCTCCGCGACACCCTCGGTACCTTCGGCGTGGAAGTCCGTTTTGCGGACTTCACCAACCCCGAGAAGGTGGCGGCGCAGATTGACGACAAGACCTGCGCCCTGTTCTTTGAGATCATCACCAATCCGCAGTTGTTCGTGGCTGATATCCGTAAGTTGGCCGACATCGCCCACAATGCAGGTGTACCCCTGATTGCCGATACCACCATTGTACCGTTTTCTGCCTTCCGTGCCGTCGATTTTGGCGTGGATATCGAAGTGGTGTCGAGCACGAAGTATATCTCTGGTGGTGGCACTGGTCTCGGTGGTCTGCTCATCGACTACGGAAAGTTCGATTGGTCACAGTCTCCCTCCCCTGCCCTACAGGCCCGTACCAAGAAAGTCGGCAGGAAACTGGCGTTTACGGCACGAGTAAAAACTGAACTAGTAACCAATCTCGGTGCCCTGATGACACCCCAGGCAGCCTATATGGAAACCCTCGGCCTCGACACCCTCGACATCCGTTTCCGTCGTCAGGCTGAGACCACGCTCTGGCTCGCCAAGCAATGTCAACAACTGCCGGAGATCAAGCGCGTCAACTACACAGGCTTGGAGAATAATCCCTTCTATGAATTATCGAAGGCTCAATTCGGTCCCTTACCTGGTGCTGTCTTCACCATCGACCTCGAATCGAAGGAAGCCGCATGGGCCTTCATCGACAAGCTCCAGATTATCCGTCGTGCCACGAACCTCTTCGACCGTAAGTCGCTGGCCATCCATCCTGCGTCCACCATCTTCGGCCTCTTTACCCCCGAACAATGTGCGGAGATGTCCGTCCCTGACACCACCGTCCGCCTCAGCATCGGCCTCGAAGCCGGCGAAGACCTGTTAGAGGATATCAAACAAAGCATAATAAGAGCATAGTGACTGCTACGCATTACAGTGGCCTCTCGTTTATTTGATAAGTCGCACCTGTTTGTCGCGCCCTTCCCGGTCGCGTATGGTCAGGGTGTAGGTCATGCCCTTGATGAAGGGGAAGGTGGTGAACTGCCGAAAAGAGCGGATGGGGGTGTCGTTGATCTGCAAGATGACGTCGCCCTGACGGAAGCCCTGGCGGTAGGGTTCGCTGTCCTCCCAGACGAGGCCTACGGATGCCATGCCGTGGAGCGGCACGTAGTAGATGTCGGGCAGGCGGTTGTCGACCACCGTCAGCCGTCCGTCGTCGTAGGGTTGGAAGACGAGCTGGCGGCGCTTGGGATTGATGATGACCGTGCCGTAGGCGAGCAGGGCGGCGCCTATCGTGGAGCGGCCCTGCGTGGTCAGCGTGCGTACGTTGCTGAAGGTGTAGTCGCCCCAGCGCAGGGCGTCGAGACAGAGGGCGGTGACGACGTCGGTAGCCTCGGCGCCGTAGTGGCTGATGCGCAGACTGCCGTGCGTGTGGCCTTCCACCTGATGCTGTATCTCAACGGGGGAACCGTTGAGCGCCGCGTCGTAGCTGAGGCGTGAGAGGGCGTAGAACGAGCGGTCGCCGGTGTCGAAGCGTACCGGCTCCTCGTAGCGGTCGAAGGGACTGAGGGTGACGAAGGGCACGTGGTTGTGCAGGCGGTAGCGCGCCTCGTAGCCTGGCTCTTCGTCGAAGAGCCTCTTGCGGTCGGTCAGGATGAGGCACCGGTGGCGCGTGTCAATCTTGCAGACGATGCCCTTGTTGAAGATGTCGAAACCTAAGATGCCGTCGGCACCCTTAGCTGTCGGCGGGCGGCTGACGACGTTGGCACGGTAGTTGGTGAGGGTGAGCCGTCCCAGGCGTACCGGCGGCAGACAGACCACCGGCGTGGCGTAGGTCTGACCGTTGGCGTCGTGCGAGGTGATATGTCCCTGCGGACGGGTGCCGTCGATATGTACGTCGCTGTAGATGCCGCTCATGCCGGCGCCGGTGTCGAGCAAGAAACGGTAGACGCCGTCGCCGATGGTGACGGGTACGTAGACGCGCCCCTGTTCGACGTCGATGGCCAGTGTGTCGGCAAAATCCTTGGCCGACAGGTCGAAGTTGAGTTTATAGTAATACTGCTGAGCGTCACCGGCGACGCTCAGCAGTAAGAGTGTGAGAGCGAGGACAGTCCTATTTCGCATGAATCTCTTTCAGCAGACGGTCGGCATGGCCCCACTTGTCCATCATGAAGAGCACGTAGCGGATGTCGACGCCGATGCAGCGGGCCAGCTGGGTGTCGAAGAAGATGTCGGAGGACAGTGAGTCCCAGTTGCCGTCGAAGGCCAGACCGATGAGGCGGTTCTGTCCGTCGAACATCGGCGAACCGCTGTTGCCGCCCGTGATGTCGTTGGTGGTGAGGAAGCAGAGGGGCATGTCGCCAGCCTGCTGCATGAGGTCGATCATCTCGGGCTGCACCTTATAATCCTCGATGGAATCGCCCTTTTTCATCTTTGCCACCATGCTCGGAGCGGTGGTGCGGTAGCCCGAGCGCCATGAGCCTAAGCGGTACTCCTTCACCTGTCCGTAGCTGAGACGCATGGTGAAATTGGCGTCGCTGTAGTGAGGCAAGTCCTCCTCCATGCGCAGCTTGGCGGCACAGAGGGCACGCTCCTGCTCGTCGATGCTGTCGCTCACCAGCATATAGCCTTTGCGCAGGTCGTCCATGATGGTGGTCAGGTCGAGACCGTAGGCTACGCCCGGGTCTTTCATGAATGACTTCTTGTTGGGGTACAGGCGCGAGCCTTTCTTAGACGGCTTCATCAGGCGCGACTTGGCGTAGAGGTAGTTGGCGTAAGCCTGACAGTCGCCGCCGAATTTGGCGTCGATGGTCTTATAGAACTCTGGCAGGTACTTCGTGCCAGTCACCTTCTCGCGGTAGTTCTTGAGCAGCGTACCGAGGATTTCGCGGTCGGTGTCGTAGTCCCACGTCTCGCTGTTGTCCTTGATGTTGATATGCTGGCGACGGCCGTGGCCCACGGGAACGGCGCCGTTGTGTACGAACATGGCACGCGTAGACAGTTCGTCGGTGCGGCGGAAGGTCTCGCTGAAGTAGAGGATGGCCTTGGCCACGTCGAGACGCTTGGCGTAGAGCCGCGACAGCTGCTGGAAGTCGAGTTGACCCTTGAACAAACCGGTGGAGTCCTGCCACTGGCGTAGCAAGGCCTCGAACTGCTGTTTCTGGCCAATCAGCCCGATGGAATCGATACATTTGTTCATGCCGATGGAGTTTTTCCAGTAGTTGCTGCTCTGGGCGTATTTAGAGTCGTACTTGATGCGGACGGCCTCGGCGGCGTCCATGTGGCGCTTCATCACCTCCTGCTTCACACCACGCACCTGGGCGCGGATGGCGTTCTGCTCGTAGCGCTCGCGGATGCCGTAGCTCGACAGGTAGCGTGACGTGGAGCCCGGGTAGCCCATCGTCATCGAGAACGAGCCTTCCTGATAGCCTTCGTCCGACACGCGGGCCCAGTGCTCGGGGTGGTAGGGCACGTTGTCCTTTGAGTAGTCGGCCGGGCCGCCCGTCTTCGGGTCGGCATAGATGCGGAAGACGGAGAAGTCGCACGTCTGGCGCGGCCACATCCAGTTGTCGGTCTCGCCGCCGAACTTACCCATAGACTTGGGGATGGTAAACACCAGTCGCAGGTCGCGGAAGTCGCGGTAGGTGGTGGCAAAGTAGCGGTTGCCCTCGTAGAAGGGCTTCAGCTCCAAGCGCAGGGTGGAGTCCTGCTCCTTGACTTGCTTCGACATGGCGTTCTCGATGCTGTCGAGGAAGGCCGTACGGTCGTATATGCTCATGGCCTCAAAGGCGGGCGTCAGAATCTGATCGGTGACGTCCTTCTGCTCTACCATGAACGATACGAACATATCCTTGTTGGGCAGTTCCTCTTCGAACGACTTGGCATAGAAGCCGTCAATCATGTAGTCGTGCTCGACGGTGGAGTGCGAGCGGATGGCCTCGAAGCCGCAGTGGTGGTTGGTGAACACCAGTCCGTCGGGCGAGACGACCACGCCCGAGCAGTAGCCTGAGAAGTTGACGACGGCCTTCATGATGGCGTCGTCGGCCTGATAGAGCTGATTGTAAGGCAGCTGGTAACCCTCCGCGCGCATCTGTTCGTAGACGGCGTTGGGCAGGTTGTAGAGTGTCCACATGCCCTCGTCGGCCTTAGCGCCAAGGGCTGCCAAGCAAGCAAGGGTCAGACAAAAACGTTTCACTTTCATAAATCTTATGTATTACTTCTTGATAAACTTACGTCCATTCTTGATATAGATGCCGGGTGCCAAGGGGCCTTGCACGGCCTGACCCTTTAGGTCGTAAACCTGTCCGGCGTCTTCGCGCTCAGCCAGCCTGTCGCTGATGCCTGTAATGACGGGCTGTTCCACGTTGACGGCGTAGCTTGAGAAGACGTTGCTCTTGGCGATGGTCGGCATGTTCATGACGTAGACCTGGCTGCTGCCGTCAGGATAGCGGCCGACGGTCTGGTCGGACGTGTGGGCGGCATAGACGAAGTGGTCGGCCCACGACTCGTCGGCAGCCGTCAGTACGATCTCGCCACCGTCCTTGTCGAGCTTGAACGAGGCGTGGAGCTGGTTGAGCGGACTCTCCTTGTCGCACCAGACGATGAGGTAGCCGTGGGCAGGGATGGTGGTCGAAGCCTGGCTGTTGTCCTTGCTGATCTGGTACTTCTTCGGATCCTCCGGCTTGTCGCTGAGGTACATACCCTCGACATTGACCGGCTGGTCGGTGGTGTTGTAGAGCTCGACCCAGTCCTTGCGCTTGAAGTAGTCGTTGACGTAGATGCCGTCGTCGGCACTCACCTCGTTGATGCGGACGGGCATGATACCCTGAGCAGCCTTCTCCCCGTCGCTGAGCTTGTCGAAGGTGGCGGTGAGGTTGACGCTGCTGCCGGTAGGCATCGTCATTTCGGTGTCTGTGCTGACGATGGTGCTGCCGTTCTTCCAACCATTGAAGCGGTAGCCGGCAGGTGCCTCGGCGCGCAGGGTGACAGGGCCGAAGAGGTGGCCGTTGAAGTCGGCGTAAGGCACTTCGATACCATTGATGAACAGGTGGGCGTCCGTATGGTTACTCTTCAGCGTGACCGTTTGACGGCTGACGCTCGTGAGCTTCATGGGCGAGAACTGCTTCAGGTAGTTGGTCATCGTGGCGCTGCGGCTGCTGTTGATGTTGTTCTTGATGGTCTTGGCAGAGTTCTCTACATTGTGTCCGCTGCCGAGATTGCTGCCCCAGCTCTGGCCGGCAATGTTCTTCATCAGCTGACACATTCCCTTGACGTTGTTCACTAGTTCGTCGACAATCTTACCGGTGCGTGTGGGCTCGAAGACGCTGCCGCCAACGATACAGTAGGTGTCGATGAACTTGCGGCGGTACTCATCATTCTTCAGCAGGTTCAGGAACAGGTTGACGATGTCCTTGTTGTAGCTTGTTCGCGGAGCAGAAGCATCGTCCTTGAACTTCTCAAAGGTGGTGAAGGGGTTGTCGCCACTATAGTCCCAGCAGCCCTTGAAGGCGTAGTCGAGGTCGAAGCTGACGAAACGGTAGCGTCCGTCGTTGCGGCTGCGGTAGGCCTTGATGTTGTTGTCGGGCCAGTCGTCGTTGTAGAGGTAGAAGGTGACGGCCATGTAGTTGGTGAACTCGTCAATGTCGAGCAGCGTCTTCAGTTCGTCGTAGGCAGCGGCGTTGGTGGCGTTCTTGCCTAACTCGAAGATGCGCTTGATGGCCGCGTCGTCGCCATTCTTTATCGTCATGTTCTCGAGGGCGTCGAGCTCCTCGTCGTCGTAGCCCCAGTTGGCGTAGGCGAAGTCGTCGTTGTTAGGCTCGCGCAGGTTGAAGACGCCACGCAGCTCGCCGTTCACATATTCTATGACGGGCACGTACGACTGCACGTCGACATCAAGGCCTGAACGCTGGATGACGGTCTCTAAGGCAGCGTCGATGAAACGGGCGTCGTGACGCCACATGTCGTTGCCGCCGTTGCGTATGAGCAGCGTCTTGTTGCGCGTATAGGGCTTCTGCGGGAAGAACGGGTAGTCGAAGCGGTTCTGACCATCGAACACCTTGCCGGCCTTCAGCTTGAACGAGCGGTAAGTCTGTGTACGGGTATAGCCGCCCGACACCTTGATGTTGACGTCCTGATTGTGGAGCATCTTGCCGTCGGGGCTGATGTATGAGAAGTTTACGGGGCGGTCCCAGTCCTGCGCATAGTTTTTCTTCTGACCGCCTGTATAGCCGGCAACCGCACCATTGGTGCCGTCGCCGTCGCAGTCGAAACCGATTTTCGGATCGGTGAAGTACTTCTGGTCGCCGACGATGGAGATGATGGGCAGGGTATACTGGTTCGAGGTCTTGATATAGCTGCGGGTGACGGGAACGCTGGGCAGGTAGCCGTCCTTGAACAGGCGCAGCGTGAGGTTCGTGGTGTTCGAGATGGTAAACTGTCCGTCCTCGCTCTTCTTGCTGGCTTCTTCCACGGTGCCGCCCGAGGTGTCAAGCTCCCACGACACGTTGTCGAAGTAGAAGTTGTTCTCCTGACGGTCTTCGTTCAGGTTGAAGACGATGGACTGCATTCTTGCCGGCTTTGTCTGTCCTGTAAACCAGTCATATTTGAAGCCTGATTGCCTCTCCGTGATGACACCCTCGTATTTGATCTCCCGCCATTCGGTGGTGATGTTGTAATGGGCGTCGAGGATGTCGTTTGTGATGTAGTCGTGGGGTTGGCCGTGTGTCTGTGTGGTGATGTAGGCGTTCTTGTCGGCACGCACCATCATGCGGAAACGGTATTTCTCACCCGGTTGCCATTTGTGGTCGGGGGTATAAACGAAGAATTGTGCGTCCCAGGGATTGGTGGGGTTCTGGACGGCGTGGATCTTGATGCCGCGAGAACCGTTGACGCCCGCACCGTCGGTAATGACATAAGAGTCGCCACTGCCGCCGGCATTGCGGCTGACGAGACTCACCGCCTCCGGACCTTCGCTGTCGCCGTTGACGACAAACTCCTTCCACGGCGATGTCTGGCCTTCGGACTTCGGTGCCGTCGGCAGACTGCCGTCGGTGGTGTACATCAGTGTGGCACCGTTGGGAATGCTCA
The DNA here is from genome assembly GCA_900321965.1 of uncultured Prevotellaceae bacterium. GTDB lineage: Bacteria > Bacteroidota > Bacteroidia > Bacteroidales > Bacteroidaceae > Prevotella. Next base: position 20,638 of record ONYA01000029.1, on the reverse strand, counting down.
CCTTGACGTTGAGGGTATTGGTGAAGAGCTTGCTGTCAACGTTGACGACAGGGGCGTCGAGACGCGTGTCAGCAAAAGTGGCCGTCGCATTACTGGCGCCGGGCGTTACATCGGCCGTCCAGCCCCATGCCTCGCTGTCGACGGCCTTACGAGCCCACGACGTGCGGCTCATGGCGGCGGGGTACTCCTGGCTGGTCACAAGGCTGCCGCTCTTGTCGCTCAGATAGACGGTGCCGCCGTCGCAGTCGAGCTTGAAGGGGGCTTGATTGCTCTTGAGGTCGTTGGAACCCATCCACACGACGAGGTAGCCCTTGGACGGAATAGTACCGATGTGGTTCGGCATCTGCCAGCGCTTCAGGTTGGCGCCGTCGTCGCTGAGATACATTCCTGAGAGGTTAACAGCTTGTTCGGTAGGATTGTATAGCTCAATCCAGCTGTCGAAGTTAATGGCCGGGCTCATCACTGAGCCTGCATTCGATGCCATAACTTCATTGATGACAATGGCAATGCTTAAGATGCTTGTCCACATGGTTGATAATGTTGGTTTTTAATTGGTTATTTCTTCCGGAAGTGGCGGCCAATCACGGGCAGACTGCTCAGCGGCAGGTCGCGCCTGACGACAAAGGCCAGGAAGAGGACGATGAGCAGCGTGTTGCCCAGCAGCTGTGCCCACACAGGCAGACTGTTGGTAACGGTGTACATCACGGCCGTGAAGACGGCGGCGAGACCTACATAGCAGCAGATGTCCTTCATAGGGTAGGGGATGGGGTTCTTCATCTGTCCCACGACATAGCTCAGCACCATCGCCGTGCTGTAGCCCGCGACACCGCCCCAGGCGCAGGCCCAGTAGCTGTACTTGGGGATGAGCAGGACGTTGACGGCGAAGAGCACGGCGCAGCCGGCCAGTGAGAACCATGCGCCGTAGATGGTCTTGTCGATGAGCTTATACCAGAACGACAGGTTGAAGTAGACACCCATCATGATTTCGGCCACCATCACGACGGGCACCACGCCGAGACCCTCGCGGTAGTCCTCGCCGATGATATACTGCAGCACAGGCATCCAACCAATGACGCAGAGGAAGGCTAGGAGCGTGAAGATGAGGAAATACTTCATGGCGGCGGCGTAGTATTCGGTCTTGTCGGCATCCTTGTTCTTGGCGAAGACGATGGGCTCGTAGGCGTAGCGGAAGGCCTGCGTGATCATCGCCATAATCATGGCTATCTTGACACAGGAGCCGTAGATGCCCAGCTGTACGTTGGCTTCGGCCGCGTCGGGATAGACGAGGGGGAAGATGATCTTGTCGGCCACCTGGTTGAGGATGCCGGCAATGCCGAGAATGAGGATGGGCCAGGAGTAACTCAGCATCTGCCGCAGCAGCCGGCCGTCGAAGTGCCAGTGGATGCGGAACAGGTCGGGCAGGAAGAACAGCGTGATGAAGCCCGTGCAGAGCAGGTTGATGAAGAATACGTAGAACACCGACGTCTTGCCTAACAGGACGAAGTAGACGAGGTTCAGGCCGATATTCAGGAAGATGAACAGCAACTTGAGCGACGCGAAACGGACGGCGCGCTTCTGATAGCGCAGGAAACTGAAGGGCATAGCCTGCAGGGCGTCGAGTGCCACGACGACAGCCATCATCGTCAGGTAGTCGGGATGGGCAGCATAGCCCAGGGCACTGCTGATGGGGGTGATGAAGCCGAAGATTGACAGCAGGAAAATGGCTGTCAGCGTGCCGACGGTGGCAAAGGCTGTGGAAAAGACCGTGTCGGGCTTGTATCGCTCGTCGTTGGCAAAGCGGAAGAGCGTGGTCTCCATGCCGAAGGTCAGCAGCACCATCATCAGTGCTGTGTAGGCATAGATGTTGGTGCTGATGCCGTAGTCGCCGGAAGCCTTCGGCATATAGTGTGTATAGAGCGGTACCAGCAGGTAGTTCAGGAACCGTCCGACAATGCTTGAGAGACCGTAGATGGCCGTGTCCTTGGCGAGAGATTTCAGGTTTGCCATGTTGTTTGAGTTGTCAAAGTTGTCGTTATATCATCCAAAGAACAAATAGCAGATAGCGATTGCCGAGATGATGCCGGCGAGGTCGGCTAACAGGCCGCAGGCCACGGCGTGGCGCGTGTAGCGGATGCCGACAGAGCCGAAGTAGACAGCGAGGATATAGAACGTCGTGTCGGTAGAGCCTTGGAAGATACACGACAGACGGCCTACGAACGAGTCGGCGCCGAACGTCGTCATGGCGTCGACCATCATGCCACGGGCACCGCTACCCGAGAGGGGCTTCATCAGCGCCGTTGGCAGAGCGCCCACGAAGTCGCTGTTCATACCCGTCTGCTCGACGCCCCACTGGATGCCGCCGATGAGCATGTCCATAGCGCCGGAGGCACGGAACACGCCGATGCCGACGAGGATGGCCACGAGGTAGGGAATGATGCGCACGGCGGTGGTAAAGCCGTCCTTGGCACCCTCGATGAAGGCGTCGTAGACGTTGACCTTCTTACGCATACCGGCGAGGATGAAGCCGATGATGATGGTCATCAGCAGGATGTTGGCAACGGTGGTGCTCACGCGGTTCATCATCTCGCCCTCCAGCTGCGAGAAACCCCAGATGATGCCGGCTATCAGGGCACAGGCGCCGCCGAGTGTCAGCAGCAGTGTGCGGTTGAAGAGGTTGATGCGCTGGTAGAGCGACGTGACGATGATGCCTGCCAGCGTCGAGAAGAACGTAGCCAGCAGGATGGGGATGAAGACGTCGGTGGGCTGGGCGGCGCCCATCTGTGCGCGGTAGACGAGGATGCTGACGGGGATGATGGTCAGGCCGCTGGTGTTCAGCACGAGGAACATAATCATGGCGTTCGACGCCGTGTCCTTCTTCGTGTTCAGCTCCTGCATCTGCTCCATGGCCTTCAGGCCGAGGGGTGTGGCAGCATTGTCGAGGCCCAGCATGTTGGCCGCAATGTTCATGAAGATACTGCCCGTGACGGGATGTCCCTTAGGAATCTCCGGGAAGAGCCGTGTGAAGACGGGGCTTAGCAGTCTTGCCAGGACGTTGACCACGCCGCCACGCTCGCCAATCTTCATGATGCCGAGCCACAAGGCCAGTACGCCCGTCAGTCCGAGCGAGATTTCAAACGCTGTCTTCGACGTGTCGAATGTCGAGTCCATCATAGCAGGAAAGACGTCGAAGTCGCCGAAGAAAATCAGTTTCACCAATGCGATGACAAACGCAATGAGGAAAAAAGCTATCCAAATGTAATTCAATACCATATCAGCGTGCAAAGTTACGGATTTTTTGTCTGACTGACAAGAAAAAAGAAGAAAAAAAGGCGACCAAACAGGTCGCCTTTTTATGCTATAGGACAGGTGGGTGTCGCTTAATGCTGGCCGTAGCGGTTGCTATACTCGCCGTTGTTGGTCAGGTCGAGGTCGACCAGAGCCTCTCTCCATCCGTTTTCGACCACCTCAACAGCCGTCGTGATGCCCTGCTGATGGTTAATCCAGTAGCGCCAGCTGGGATAGGCGGCTTCAATGTCGACATACTCGTCAGCCCACTTCGCCGTCAGGGGGAAGCAGATCTTCTGAGGAGCAGCGCCAATCTCGGCTTTCAGCATGATGGTCTCGTTGTAGTGGGCAGCGTTCTGCTGGATGATATAGACGGGGATGTCCTTCAGCGTAGCGTACTTCGGCGTGCCGCTGGCAATAGCGTCAATCCAGAAGGTGTAGGGCGATGCCGTGGCCTTACCCGTGTTCACCATCTTCTTGCCTAACAGCTTGTGAACCTCGTTAGACTTGTCATCCTTGATTTCGCCAACGTAGGCCTCGAGCTCGCCGCCGGCAGCCTGAAGGGTAATCTTAATCTTGCCGCTCTGGTAGATATAGGCGTCGAAGACAACATCGTTGAAGTCGAAGTCGTAGCTGCTGCCAAGGTCCTCGCAGAAGATGCGGCCACTTGCTACGACGCGGTCGTCGTTGCCCTCGGCCTTGGTGATGCGTACAATCCAGTCGCTGTAGTAGCCGTCGGCACCACCCTTCGTGTAGGTCTTGCCATTGATGGTGATGTTGCCGCCCTCGGCTTCAGTGACGATGTATTCGTTGGGGTTGTTACCTGTAGCCTCATAGTCGAAGCCTACGAAATACATGCCTGCTACAATCGGGTCGATGATGTCGCCGGGAATGACAACGTACTTGTTGTGGAACTCCTGGCTCGACTGCGACGTGTGGTAGCCGAAACTGCTGGTGCTGGAATTGACCATCAGCTGAATCTGGTCGCCATGATAGACCTTCCTGTCGTTGAAGTCCTTGGTGGCGTCGGGATCCAGCGTGCCGTCCCATACGTTGACATTCTTAGCACCGCCGCTGTAGTCGGTGCCGTTGAAGTTGTACATGTGGTCGTAGACGGGCTGCTCATTGTTCTGCCAGTCAAGGCTGGTGCCCACCTGACCTGCCATCAGGTAGTTCATGTGATTGGCACCGACAACCATCTGACCGTTGCCGTTGAGATAGCTCTCGCTGCTCTCGGAACCTGTGGTGTTTGAACCGCCCTTATACACCTGCTGCACGAAGAAGTTGGTGAACGTGACAGCATGGTTGTCGGGCGTCTTGTGTGTCTGGAACCATTTTCTGACAACTTCTTTCTGGTCTGTAGTCAGTGGCTCGGGAACAGTAAACTGGGGATAACGTGAGCCTTCAGTTCCCTTGCCGCCCCACATGTTGGCATCGGGATCGTCGGCACGCGTCGTTGTTGTGGCGCTGAAGCCCCAATCCTGATTACTGGAGATTTCACCAAAAGCCGATACGAAGGCATTTTGATACTCTGCGGATTTTGAATCTTGAAGTGACGTGAAGAAATCATCGTCGTGCGAACAGCTTGTGAAAACGGTACACAATGCTAATGTCGCCATTCCTGTAATCAAAGATTTTTTCATTGCTTAAAAGATTTAATAATTATTGAAGTTTGGTCGAATTGTGCAGCAAAGGTACAAAAATAAATTAATTCTCTATACTATTATTATAAAAAAAAAGAAAAATGAGACGAAAACGTTTTAGTTTTGAAACGTTTTTTATTAATTTTACACACAAAATCTGAAAATTAAAGAAAATAGAATGAAAAGAACACATTTGATGATTGGTTTGGCGGCTGCCTTGACTGCCTTACAATCCTGCAAGAGCAAGGATGTCTTCGACGAAGAAGAGTACAGGCAGATTATCAAACAAGAATCGCCGGTAGGCGTCATTGACCCCGCTCAAGACTGGGTCACCACGCGTCATTACACCGTCAACGTGACAGTCAGCGACGACATGCGGGCGCAGCAGCTTTTTATTCTGGCGCCAGGCTGGCAGCTCTCGCCTTACGAGATATTGAAGAAGCTGTATCTCCATGAGGCGCAGTCGGTAACGGCCACCTTCGCAGCACCGGTCGCCGTGACGCAGTTCTATGCTGTCTTGTATGATGGCCAGACATATAGGCTGAAGCCCTTTGCTGCCAGCCAGACCACCGTCAGCTTCACGAGCGACGACCCCGGCTCGGCGAGAAGTTCGCTGGCGATGAAGCCGCAGGGCTATACTTTCTGTTTTGAGGACGGTATGCCGGAGCCGGGAGACTACGATTACAACGACCTGGTGCTGCGTGTCACCCATCAGCGTACCGGGGAGCGTGAGCTGAAACTCGCTGTGACGCTTGCGGCTGTAGGTTCACAGACGGCCATGGGAGCCGCCATGCATCTTAATGGCATTAAATTCTCTGATATAGAAAACGTTACAACGCACGGCAGCGAGCAGCAGTTCGTGGGCGACTATCCCCTGCAGCGACTCTATATTGAGAGTGACGACACACTGCAGGCCGCACGTAATGGCGACGCCGTCATTGCTCTCTTCGAGGATGCCCACTGGGCCATTGATGGCTACAATATCAACACGGACTATGGCGTCATCTTGCAGCGCAACACCTATAACACGACTTTGTCGAAGACGTCAACAGCCCTGCAGCGTTCGCCGCGAACAGTCACCTTTACCGTCACCTTCAAGGAGGCTGCCGTGCTGGACCGTCTGACGATGGACGACCTTGATGTCTTTATGCTGAAGGACTATAGTGGCAGTATCTGGGAGGTGCATATTCCTGTTTATACCACCGCTCAGGTGTTCTGGGAATACAATCTGCCAAACGTGCCCATCCTGCCGTGGGCTATCTGTATCCCTATTGACCAGTTCAGCTATCCCTTGGAGGGTAATTACTTAGGTATGTACAAGGACAATATCCTTTCCGGTGCCTATATGGAGCAGGGACATTCCTTTGGCGAATGGGCGGCTAATAAGACCATGGCTCAGGACTGGTATTACTATCCCACTCAGAATATGGTGTATTGATACTGCTGACAAGACAGAAAGATTGAAGGGACGTTCACATCGCGTGGACGTCCCTTCTGCTTAAAGTATTTGATGATGAAATTAATAGTTCACAACCTTGTTGGCTGCCGGTCTCTTGTACCAGTCGAGGTTTGCACTGGCGTTCACGCCCCAAGCGCCGAATCTGGTGTATGCCACAGAAATGTCTGTCAGCTCAATGGGCCAGAACCACTTGCCGGTAGTCTCGTCACCATTGACAACCACGAAGAGCGGGGCTACGCCGGCGTTCTGAGAATTACCGGTTACGCGGCGGTTGCCAATGATGGTTACATTACCATTCTTGATAACCTTCAGTGAGAAGGGCAGGCTGGTCAGGTCGACATCAGCAGAAGCCAGACCGGTAATGGTGCCAAGCTGCGAGAACAGGGCGGTGTTCACGGTGCGGGTGTTGGTAATGACGCGGGCAGAGCCTCCCAATGCTGAGTGTACCTCCGGGCCGAAGGCGTTGCCGTTGTAGAGAACGTAGGCTTCCAGTTCACCACCAGTTGCCAGAATCTCAACTTTAGCACTGTAGGTACCGTCGCTCTGCAGGGTCGGCGTGGCTACGCGCAGCACGACGTCGTTGAAGTCGAAGTCCTTTGTAGAACCGAGGTCCTCGAAGGCGTAGTAGACGTAGTTCGTGGTAGAGGGCTGGGGATCGGGCTGTTTCCTGATAGTGATACCGCAGTTGTCGCTATTGTCAACAGTGACACTGTAAGAAGGTGAACTGCCGTAGATACAGGTGGCACGGCTGTCGTCGCCGAAAGCTGTCTGTGCCAGGCCCTCCTTCCAGGTATACACCGTTTTATACTGATCATAGCCATAATATTCGTTGACCTGAACGTGGCCTACGACGACTTCCTGGGAGTTGTAGTTGTCGCCGTTCACCAGGCGGCAGCCATAGCCATTGAACCAGCCGTGGAAGAGCAGCTTGGCGCGATAGGTGCTTGCATTCTGGTCGAGGTAGCCTAAGCCTTGTTCGAGAGCGTCGTTGTTGCCACTATAAGCATAGTCAGCACCTGTAGGCCAGTCGCTTGGCAGTATCAGCTCCACGTTGTCAAGCATGAAGGTAGTAGGCAGTCCGTCGGTGTAGTTACAGCCGGCGCGACCCTTGCTGTTTGAGTTGGCACAGCTGTTCACCTTGAAGATAGCGTTGTTGATGGTGCCGCCATTGTTGCTCGTCGGACCCCAGACGCCGAAGTTCAGCACGGCGAAGTTGCCCTTACAGTTCATGTAGGCAGCGTTACCCATGTAGAGGACGATGCCGCCGTTGTTGCTGCCGTTCAGCTCCAGCTCACCGCACTCGATATAGCTGCCGTTGTCCATCTTCGACGACTTGCCCAGGCAGAGGTCGTTGATGACGTACATGTTACAAGCGTTCTCCAGGGCGATGCCGGCACCGTCCATGCGGTCGAGCGTACAGTGGCCCAGGTTAATCAGCTTGCTGGGAACGTCCTCTGTGCCGCCGGGGCCTGTGAGGTAAGGCAGCTTGCTGGCGTCGGTCTCGCCGTCGATGCCCAGAGAACCGGCATTGTAGAGCGTACCGCCGTTGATGTTGATGTTCTTCACCTTAATAGTACCTGCGTTGTAGCTGTAGGTCTGCGTGCCGTTAGAGAACTGCAGCGTACCTGCACCCTCGATGACGCCACCGGGCTGTACGTAAATCATACCCGTCGTGCCTTCAGCATTGTTGGCATTGGTGCTGAGCATGTGGCCTTCGGGAATGACAATCTTACCTGTCGGACCGACGACGATGACGCTCATGCCGGTGCAGCGCTGGTCCTCGGGCACTGTCCATGTGCCGGTGACATAGACAGACTGGTTGGCATACGACTGGATGCGTGCAATCTGTCCGCTGTAGGAGTCGGTAATCTTCAGGTGTCTCTCGCTGCTGTCTGCCTGGTTGGTGGGCAGTCCGGCACCGTTGGTGTTGATGGCCTCCTGCATTTCAATCAGGTCGCCGGTGGTATAGGCCGTCAGGTCAGGCATGTTCTGAGGCGTGACGCTCCAGCGGTTGCCTGTCGATGTTGCCTTCTTCATACCACGAGTTGCGTTTGCAGCGCTTTCTCCAAAGGCGACGCTGGTGTCCGAACTCTTGACGATGAAAGGTTTGCAGATGGCGTGGTTGTCCTTGTCGTAGCAGGCTGCGTACAGCATCACGGCGTTGGTAGGACGTGCCACGTTGACAGTCTTCGTCTCACCCGACTTCAGGGTCGTCTGTCCGATATAGGCAGCATCGCCTACGATGGGTGCGGCAGCGAAGATGTAGACTTTGTACTCAGCATCGTAGTCCAGGTTCACGCTGACGTTGACCTGGGTGTTGGTTGCTGTACTCCATGTCTGCTTGGGGTCGATGCTCTGACCACCGAGCACATTGTTCACAAAGTTGTTGTCAAATTCCTCCTGAACTTCTGCGTTGTAGTCAGGAAGATCATGCGAACAACCTGTTGCTGCAACAGCTAATACTGCTACGGCAACGCTCTTCATCAAATACTTCTTGTTCATAAAAAGATTCTGGTTAAAATATGCTATTATCGTTTCGTCGTCCCGATTGTCCGTCCGAAAAATGTGGACCAGCCAGGGCTTGAACCTGGGACCTCCAGATTATGAGTCTGTTGCTCTAACCAACTGAGCTACAAGTCCTGCAAAAGCGTTATTATCTGCTTTGCGGGTGCAAAGTTACATTAAAAATGTCAAAACTCCAAATTTTTTTTCTAAAATAGCAAATTTATTCTTAACTTTGCCGCCCAATGAAGATTATTGACCTCTGTGAACAGACTGTACCGCTGTCTCCATGCGTGGCCACCATTGGCTTTTTCGATGGTGTGCATCAGGGGCATCGCCATCTTATCGGTAAGGTTCTTGCTATCGCCCGCCGTCAGCGTCTCGTCTCGACAGTCATCAGTTTCTCGCGCCATCCGCGTCAGGTGCTCCAGCCCGACTGGCATCCGCAGCTGCTATCCACGTTCGACGAGAAGGTGGCCCTCTTGTCGCAGACGGGTGTCGACCGTCTTGTGGTGCTGCCCTTCGACCGGCAGATGGCCGCTCTGTCGGCTCGCGACTTTATGGCGAGTGTGCTTCGCCAGCAGCTGAACGTTCGGGTGCTGGTGACGGGCTACGACAACCATTTCGGTCACCGCACGCCGGGGTCTGCTGAAGGTTTCGACGACTATGTGACGTATGGCCGTTCTATGGGGATGGCTGTCCTGCAGGGCGATCCGCTCGATGTGGCCGCTGTCCGTGTCAGTTCGTCGAAAGTCCGACGGATGCTCGAGAGGGGCGACGTCTTACAGGCAGCCCAATGTTTAGGGCGGCCTTACGAGTTGTCGGGTGTCGTGGTTGGCGGCGAACACATCGGTACGGCTCTCGGTTTTCCTACGGCCAATCTGCAGCTGACAGACTCCGAAAAGCTTATCCCGTCGCCGGGGGTCTATGCCGTCAACGTGTGTGTCGGCCAGTCGGCAGAAGTCTGGCACGGTATGATGAACATCGGCAGCCGTCCCACGTTCGGCGGCGACCACATGACGCTTGAGACGCATATCTTCCATTTCGACGGCAACCTCTACGGCCAGTCGCTAACCATTCGTTTTATAGAGCGCCTGCGAGCCGAGCGGAAGTTTGACAGCCGCGAGGCGCTTGTTGCCCAACTCGCGGCTGATGCCCGTCAGGCAGAACTGTTACTAAACTGTTGATACAAAATGAAGAAAGCGATTATCTACACATTAGTCTTTGTGGCCATTCAGGCATTGCTCCCCTTTCTGATCCAAGAGATACTGGGCCTTTTCAAAGTGTCTGTTTCGCCTACCGATGCCAAGATGATGATTATTAACCTGACGGCTGCCAGTGTGGCTGTCATCATCCTGTTTCTTTATCTACGTTGGGCCGAGGTGTCGCCCTCCTATATCCGGTCACGCCCGTGGGACGTGTTCTTCTGGTGTGGTCTGGCAGCTCTCGGTGCCATCATCCCCTCTACTACGCTGCAGGAGGTGATGCCGGAATTGCCTAACATTGTTGAACAGGAGTTTGATGTTATCTTGAGAGACCGTTGGGGCTACTTCGCCGTCGGTCTGTTGGCGCCGCTCTGCGAGGAACTGGTGTTCCGTGGTGCCATTCTGCGCGCCTTGTTGCGCTGGACGCCCCGCCACTGGGTAGCCATCACCATCTCGGCCCTGCTGTTTGCCCTGATTCACGCCAACCCTGCCCAGATGCCCCATGCTTTCCTGATAGGCTTACTGTTAGGATGGCTCTATTACCGCACCGACAGCATCGTGCCGGGCATGGTCTACCACTGGGTGAACAATTCTGTGGCATACGTCCTCTATAATCTATATGGCGGCGATATCCGTCTCATCGATATGTTCGGCAGTCATCGGTCGATAGCGATGGCCTGCTTCTTTTCGTTGCTCATCCTGTTGCCGGCGCTCTACCAGCTGCACTTGCGGCTGCGGAAAGCCTCATAGAAAATGTGCGGGCTGTCACGTTGTCACGTGACAGCCCTCGCTTTTGTGTTTCAAAGTATGTTATGAAAAATTTGAGAGAATAGAAACTTCACAGTTTCTCATGATTGTGTTTTAATTTTTAATGAATTATTTTATAGAGAAAGCATAGAAAAAATATTCTTCTGTCAGTATTTCGGCAGGTCGGGAGTCACCTGTACGTTGGTACTGTCCTCCAGCGTGTTCTCTGCCTGTACCGGCCCCAGCATGTTCAGCGAGTCGATGCGCTGCTGCTCCAGGTACTTGGCATACTCCTCGCGGGGGTTGTCCCATCCGCGATCCCACGGAGCTTGTGCGGCGTTGCCTATTGTCAGTACGATAGCGACGACGGCGGCGGCCTTGAAGAGCGGCTTCAGGCGTTGTGTGATGGTCACCACCCGGGCCTTGACAGGTTCTCCTTCCTCTATCATTTTCAGGATTTTCTCATCAAAAGCTTCGCCGAGCGGCTCTTCCTGTTGGGCTTCATAGCTGAAGAGCGTCTTGTATTTCGTCAACCAGACGGGCACATCTTCCTGCGTGAAGAACGAACGCAGAATCTCTTCTTCCTTCAGCGTGGTCTCACACTGAAAGTAGCGCTCCAGCAGTTGTTCGATGTACTTATAATCCATTTTTTGACGTTTTTCGTATGACACTCTATTAAGGAAGACGTTTGGCGACGTCGGAAGTTACAGGTTCTTCCGATATTTTAGTTTCATTAACTTTTCAGGGGGCTATTCCGTTTCTAAGAAGCGTTGCTTGACGGCCTGCCGTGCACGGTAGATATTGATTTTCACCTGTTCCTCGCTGATGTCCATGATGGCAGCAATCTCTTTGTAGCTCTTCCCTTCGAAATCGCGCAACTGGATGACGCTGCGCTGTTTTTCCGGTAGGCTGTCGATAATCGTCCGCACCAGGCGGATGCGGTCTTGTTCAATGGTCTGCTGTTCGGGATTGGCGTGGTAGTTCAGGTCGGGTGCGTCGTGTTCGTCAGCGTCTAAACTCTGTTCGCTACCCGTCATGCGGCGAGTCTTGTCGAGGGCGATGTTACGGCAGATGGTCATGCAGAAAGCCTCCATCGACTCTATCTGTTCCCACTGCTGCCGCCTGTTCCACACTTTCATCATTGTTTCCTGAACGGTGTCCTCCGCATCTTCGGGATTGAGCGTGATGCGCAGCGCCAGCCTGTAGAGTTTGTTCTTCAGTGGCAGGATGTCGTTCTGGAAACTGATTGTCTTCATTTGATGACTGTCCCGTGTTGTCCGTCGATGGCTGTTGCCAGTGTGATGATGACCTGGCTGACGCCCGCCTCTACGGCTGCCAGTGCGTTTTCTATTTTCGGCAGCATACCGCCGCTGATGGTGCCGTCGGCCTTGTAGCGTTCAAAGTCGGGGCGGGTGATGACGGGAATGACGCTGTCGTCATCGTCGGGATTGCTCAGGACACCTTTCTTCTCAAACGAGAAGATGAGCGTCACGTCATACAGCTCTGCCAGTGCCTTGGCCGTCTCCGACGCCATTGTGTCGGCGTTGGTGTTGAGGATGTTTCCCTGTCCGTCGTGGGTCAGCGGTGCGATGACGGGTACCATTCCTGCCTCGATGAAATGGGCGATTTTTGCACCGTCGGCCTTTTTGACGTCGCCGACGTAGCCGAAGTCGACGGGGGAACCGTCGACAGCGAGAGGGGGACGCTTCGTTGAGCGGAGGATGTCGGCATCGGCGCCTGTCAGTCCTATGGCGTCGACGCCCTGCGCCTGTAGCAGTGCCACGACGTGCTTGTTCACCAGTCCGCCGTAGACCATCGTCACCACCTCCAGCATGGCTGCGTCGGTGATGCGGCGTCCGTTCACCATCTTCGTCTCGATGCCCAGCTCGGCAGCTACCTTCGTAGCCCGGCGTCCTCCGCCGTGTACCAGCACCTTGCGTCCTCTGATGGCGCTGAAGTCCTTTAGTAGCTGAGCCAACTGTGCCTCGTCCTCGACGACGGCACCACCCACTTTTACTATTGTGAGACTCTCCCTCTGTCCCTCCCTGTGAGGGAGGGAAGTAGATACTTCTTCCATCGTTGTGTTTGTTTTCATTTTCTCTTATGGGTAATGGGTAACATCTCCCCTCCCTTCGGGAGGGGTCGGGGGTGGGCTTTTACTCCAAATACGTATATCCGTATAGTCCACTGCGGTAAGTCGACAGGAACTCCTTGCCCTCATCGAGCGAGATCTTGCCTTCCTTGACGCTCTTCGTCACCCAGATTTCCAGCTGGCGCACCAGTTTCTTCGGGTTGTACTGTACGTATTCCAGCACCTCTTCCACCGTCTCGCCGTCGATAATCTGGTCGATGTGGTAGTGCCCGTCCTTCACCGAGATGTGTACGGCCGTGGTGTCGCCGAAGAGGTTGTGCATGTCGCCCAGTATCTCCTGGTAGGCCCCCACGAGGAACACGCCGAGGTAGTAGTCCTCCGTCTTCTTCAGGGCGTGTACGGGCAGCGAGTGCGAGTTGTGGCGGTTGGTGACGAAGTTGGCCACCTTGCCGTCCGAGTCGCAGGTGATGTCCTGCAGCGTGGCGTTGCGCGTCGGCCGCTCGTTCAGTCGCTGGATGGGCATGATGGGGAATACCTGGTCGATGGCCCACGAGTCGCTGAGGCTCTGGAAGAGCGAGAAGTTGCAGAAGTACTTGTCGGCCAGCAGTTTGTCGATTTTCATCAGCTCTTCCGGCACGTGCTTCAGGCTCTTTGCTAAGGCGTGAATCTCGTGGCAGACGCTCCAGTACATCGCCTCGATCTCGGCGCGCGTCTTCAGGTCGACGATGCCATGGGCAAAGAGGTCGAGCACCTCTTCACGTATCTGCTCCGCGTCGTGCCAGTCCTCTAAGACGTTGCGCGGACTTAGATTGTCCCATATCTCGTACAGGTCCTTCACCAGCTGGTGTGAGTTCTCGTCCGGCTCAAACTCCTCGGGCATCTCCGGCAGCGAGGCTGTCTCCAGCACGTTGATGACCAGTACCGAGTGGTGAGCCGCCAGCGAGCGGCCGCTCTCGGTGATGATGTTGGGGTGGGGCAGTCCGTTCTTGTTGGCCGCGTCGACGAAGGTGTAGATACAGTCGTTGACGTACTCCTGGATGCTGTAGTTGACGCTGCTCTCGCTCGACGGCGAACGCGTGCCGTCATAGTCGACGCCTAAGCCGCCGCCGCAGTCGACAAAGTCGACATTGTAGCCCATCTTGTGCAGCTGTACGTAGAACTGCGAGGCCTCGCGCAGGGCCGTCTGTATGCGGCGTATCTTTGTTATCTGACTGCCGATATGGAAATGGATGAGGCGCAGACAGTCGCGCATGTCCTTCTTGTCGAGAGTCTCTAGGGCGTCGAGCAGCTCGGCGCTCGTCAGTCCGAATTTCGAGGCGTCGCCGCCGCTCTCCTCCCACTTGCCGCTGCCGCTGGAAGCTAATTTGATGCGGATACCGATGTTCGGCCGCACGTTCAGCTGCTTGGCCACGCGGGCGATGATGTCAAGCTCGTTCATCTTCTCCACGACGATGAATATCTGCTTGCCCATCTTCTGTGCCAGCAGGGCCAGCTCGATATAGGCATGGTCTTTGTAGCCGTTGCAGACGATGATGGAGTCGCTCTGGCACTGCATGGCGATGACGGCGTGCAGCTCTGGCTTCGAGCCGGCCTCCAGACCGAGGTTGAACTTCCGTCCGTGCGAGATGATCTCCTCGACCACGGGCTGCATCTGGTTCACCTTGATGGGGTAAACCACGTAGTTCTCACCTTTATACTCATATTCCTTGGCTGCCTTCTTGAAACAGCTCCACGTCTTCTCGATACGGTTGTCGAGAATGTCGGGGAAGCGCAGCAGCACCGGTGCGGTGACGTCGCGCAGCGCCAGCTCGTCCATCACTTCGCGCAGGTCGATCTGCACAGAGTCCTTACACGGCGTGACGTAGACGTTGCCTGCGTCGTTAATGCCGAAATACGAGGTGCCCCAGCCGCCGATATTGTACAGCTCGCGGGCGTCTTCAATCGTCCATTTCTTCATGCTTACAGGTTGAGTAGCTCTTTAAGTTTCTCTATCGTAATCTTAATCTTGTCGAAGTTGTCCATAAGACTGACATCCAATGTGTAGCAGGCCTTCGAATAGAACTGCTCGCGATAGGTCAGCTGCTCGCGGATATAGGCTATCAGCTCCTCGGGCGACTTGCCTTTCAGTAGCGGACGGTCGCCCTTGCCCATGAGCAGGTGCTTGTGCAACACCTCGGGTTCGCAGCGCAGCCACACCACCTGGGCCTGACTGTTCATATAGTCCATATTATCGAAGAAGCAGGGCGTGCCGCCGCCGCAGCTGATGACGACGTCCTCGAACTCGGCCACCTCGTGCAGCATATTGCGCTCGATGCGGCGGAAGCCCTCCTCGCCCTGTTCGGCGAAAATCTGGCTCACCTTCTTACGCATGCGGCTCTCGATATACCAGTCGAGGTCGTAGAACGGTAGCCCCAGCTCCTTGGCCAGTGCCCGTCCCACGGTGGTCTTCCCCGACCCCATGTAGCCTATCAGGATGATTCTTTTCATTTACTCTTATTGATAATCTCCATGCACTCCTCGTACTTCAGCTGTTCGGCACGCTCGTGCATAGCCTTCGGCAGACGGTAGTTCTTGCCGTCGTAGACGAGGTAGGGGCCGTAGCGACCGTTCAGGATCTCCAACTTCTCATCTTCGAGGAAGATCTTCAGGTGCTTCTTCTTCTCCGTCAGGCGCTTCTCCTGTACCAGACGGATGGCCTGGTCGAGCGTGATGGTCATCGGGTCGGTATCTTTCGGCAGCGACGTGTACTTACCGTCGTGCAGCACGTAGGGGCCGAAGCGGCCGGCACCTATCGTCACCGGTTTCTTCTCGAACTCGCCCAGTGTGCGGGGCAGCTTGAAGAGCTCCAAGGCGTCTTCCAGCGTCATCGACTCCATACTCATCTCCTTGGGCAGCTGGGCGAAGAGCGGTTTGTCCTTGTCCTCGGCCGTGCCTATCTGGATGACAGGACCGTAGCGGCCTATCTTGACGTACACCGGCTTGTGGCTCTTCGGGTCGTTGCCTAACAGGCGCTCGCCGGCCTTGTGCTCGTTGCGGCTGTTCATGGCCTTGTCGACAGTAGGCTCAAAGCCCTTGTCGAAGGTCTTCAGCATCTTCGTCCATTTCTCCGTGCCCTCGGCTATCTGGTCGAAGTCCTGCTCCACCTTCGCCGTGAAGTTGTAGTCCATGATGCCGGGGAAGTTCTTCATCAGGAAGTCATTCACCACCAGGCCGATGTCTGTCGGCATGAGCTTGCCCTTATCGGAGCCGGCCATCTCGGTGCGCACCTTCTGCGTCACCTGGCGGCCCTTCAGCGTGTCGATGGTGTACTGGCGCTCCTCACCTTTCTTGTCGCCCTTCTGCACGTATTCGCGCTGCTGGATGGTCGAGATGGTGGGGGCGTAGGTCGACGGACGGCCGATGCCCAGTTCTTCGAGCTTGTGTACCAGCGAGGCTTCGGTGTAGCGCAGCGGTCCTAAGCTGAAGCGCTCGGTGGCCGTTATCTCGCGGCGTGTCAGCTCCTGACCTTCCTGAAGCGGCGGCAGCAGGTGTCCTGACTCTTCCTGCTGTTCCTCGTCGTCGGTCGACTCGCGGTAGACCTTCAGGAAACCGTCGAACTTCACGACTTCGCCCTGGGCGATGAAGGTTCCGCCGGCGCTCTTAATCTCCACCGTCGTCTTCTCCAGTTCGGCGTCGGCCATCTGCGAGGCGATGGTGCGCTTCCATATCAGGTCGTAGAGACGTTTCTCCTGGGCCGTCCCCTCAATGGTGGACTGGTCCATATAGGTGGGACGGATGGCTTCGTGAGCCTCCTGGGCACCTTTCGAGTTGGTGTGGTACTGGCGGGTCTTCGAGTAGTCGGCACCGTAGAGCTTCGTGATCTCCTCCTTCGAGGCACCGAGGCAGAGCGATGACAGGTTTACCGAGTCGGTACGCATATAGGTGATGCGTCCGCTCTCGTAGAGGCGCTGTGCCACCATCATCGTCTGACTGACGGTGAAGCCTAACTTGCGGGCGGCCTCCTGCTGCAGTGTCGACGTCGTGAAAGGCGGTGCCGGTGTACGCTTCATCGGCTTCTTCTGGATGCTCTCAACAACGAATGTGGCGTCCTTGCAGGCCTCTAACAGCTCCTCCACCTCCTTATGAGTCTTCAGACGGTTGGCCAGCAGTGCCTTCACCTCCGACTGCGAACCGTCGGCGTTCTGCACGCCGAAGACGGCGCTGACGCTGTAGTAAGGCTCGCTCTTGAAGGCTTGCAGTTCGCGCTCACGTTCGACGATGAGGCGCACGGCCACACTCTGTACGCGACCAGCCGAGAGCGACGGCTTCACCTTGCGCCACAGCACGGGCGACACCTTGAAGCCTACCAGACGGTCGAGCACGCGGCGGGCCTGCTGGGCGTTCACCAAGTTCATGTCTAAGTGGCGCGGATGTTCGATGGCGTCTAAGATGGCCGACTTCGTAATCTCGTGGAACACGATACGGTTGGTCTTCTCCTCGTCCAGTCCCAGCACCTCGCACAGGTGCCAGGAGATGGCCTCTCCCTCGCGGTCTTCATCGGAAGCCAACCACACCTTTGCGGCGTCCTTGGCCTGCTTCTTCAGTTCGCTTACCAGCTTCTTCTTCTCGTCGGGAATCTCGTATTCCGGTTCCAGCGTCTGCTCGTCTATACTCAGTTCCTTTTTTTTCAAGTCGCGGATGTGGCCATAGCTCGACATCACCTTGAAGTCCTTGCCTAAGAACTTCTCAATGGTCTTTGCCTTGGCCGGTGACTCTACGATTACCAGATTCTTTTGCATGATTTTGGTTTGTTTTCTTATTTGTGGGGTGCAAAAGTACGCAATCTTTTTGCTTACACCTTATTATATATATATCTTTTTAGCTTTTTTAAGAAATCAGCCAAATAAAACCGCTAAATCATCGTTTGCAAAAAGTTATGACGCCCATCCTCACGGAAAGCCGCAACAAATAATTACTAATACAAGTTTCGCAAGCTTCGCTTATGTATAGGAATCAATGCTTTAGGTGGTATCTTATTCCCCTCCTGAGTAGGAGGGGCCAGGGGTGGTCTGAGCAGGTGGCGTGATATTCGCTGGTTCAGACCCCCTCTGGCTCCCCCTACTCAGGGGGAGAAAAGGTTACCATGCAAGCCACTCGTAAACATGAGAAACTTGAATTACTAATAATTCAGGTGCGCCTACCTGTCTTCGCAGGCCTCGGCGCTCTGTTCTGATAACATAAAATGTAGCTCAAAGAGCTTTATATTATTCTGACCATAGGTCACTGGCGTCGTCACGCTTGAGACTGTCACATGGAGCAGCAGTATTGTAGGTGCGTGACTCTAAATACGATCCAGCAATCATACCACTCAATTTTATCTCAATGACTGTAGTCATGGGGTTCTGATATGTCTTTTTCATTGCTATAGTCCTCCCGTTTCTTTATCTTTTAAGATGTTTCTTAGTTATATCCCTTTTTTTATTAGTAAAATGTTAAAATAGATGGCTTACCCAAAAGACCAGCCAGAAAGGTATGGACACAAAAAGCGCGCAGACCTCTCCGTATTCCAACTCAGGTCTGCGACAACCCATAACGACATACCAAGAAGCCTGCACACGATGGTGCACGCTCTAATGCCGTTATTATGCCCTAAAAACTCCTTGTCGAGGTCGCAGTTCGAGTTGGAATTGAGCATTGCCCGTGAATCCTTTTCACGGACTTCGTTGCAAAAGTACGAAAAAAAACCGAATGCGCAAGACATTCGACAGTTTTTTTTCTATTTATTAAAAAACAATAGGCCCGGCGATAAGAACCGCAGATGCCGCTGATGATACAGATTAATAGGGTGTTGCGCGGCGAAATCTGTAAAATCTGCGATATCTGTGGTTTCTTTACAGCGGAACCGTGTGTATCCGGATGCTCGGTTTACCGCAGCTTGGCGTACCACCCGCGCTGTCCCCTGACGGCACCGTAGGCGAAGCCGCAGGCGCGTAGGGTGCGGGTGAGGCTCTGCACCGTGGGCAGGTCGGCTTTGCTGACGTGCTTCGACAACTCCTTGAGGATGTCTACGGTACGTGTGAAGTTCTCTTGGCGGCGCTCCGCCAGTGTGTACCATGCCAGGAGCACCTGCTCCGGCGACATCTCTACGCGGAAGCTCTGGTTGTGCTGCTCCAGCCTCTGCTCCTCTTGTTTCGACAAGTACCAGGGTTTTCCGCTGCGCAGCTCTGCCACGGCCTGTGCATAGAGCTGTCGGTGGTCGATGGGCGTGTCGGTGTCTATGACGCCGTCGATGTCGCAGCAGATGTAGCGGCGCGAGCCCGTGGGGTCGGTCAGTGGCTGGCGGTCGTTGGTAGTGGCAATAAACGAAGCCATACGTGGCAGCAACTGGTATTGGTCTGACCGCATACGGCGTGTCTGTACGTCGCGCTCGGTGAGCACGCGCTTGATCTTGGCCTGCTCGCGCTCGGTCTTGGCGTTATACTCGTCGATGTTCACCAGCAGCATGCGTGCCAGCATCCGCTCCACCTGTTCGGCGTTGTCGAGCTTGATGTCGTCGATGTAGTATTCACGCAGTTCGGGCGGCAGCAACAGTCGGCAGAAGGTCGACTTGTGGGTGCCCTGTCCGCCGATGAGCATCGGCACCAGCGCGTTGCCGTGGTCGCGGCTCATCTCCAGCCACTGCGCCACCGCTGCCAGCAGCCAGCGTCGAAACAGCATCGGCCATTCGGCATAGGTGGTGGGTACGCGGCGTGCCAGCTGGTCGATATGGTCGGTCTGGCCGTCCCACTCGCCGCAGCGCGTCAGGTAGTCGCGGACGGGATTGTAGTCGGGCACCAGGGTGGAGCGGACATACTGCTCCACGTCGATAGACCATGCCACGCCCACCTGGTCCATCTGTTCGATGGCAATACGTCGCAGATCGCGGTCGGTCAGCTGTTGCCAGCCGTCACGAGCGGCCGTGACGTTTTTACGAGAGGCCGGTATTTTTTCACGAGCGGCCGTGACGTTTTTCGGTCGGAACTCCTCGGTCTGTTTCATCACGTTATACCGCAGTTCGTAGTTCTGCTGGAAAAAGAGTCTCACTCCTCGGGCTATCGCCTGCTTCTCTGTCATTCCTTTTTTCCAGAAGGTTCGTCGGGCGTTCTGACGGCTCATTCCCATCAGCCACGCCAAAATTTGTTTTATGATTTGTCTCATCATGCTTGTAAATATATAATTGTTATAACCGGAAATGAACCCTCACCTCTCGCACCTCTCACACCCGCCTTCAGTGCGGGAGGTGTGGGAGGTGTGGGTTGTTTCCCCCTTTTCCTATTATAATACGCGCGCGAGCTGGCGCAGGCGCCACTGCCGCTTGGCTCTCACGCCGTAGAGCAGGTATTTGCATTGACGGCACACCCGTCGGCGCGTTCCTGTCGTGTAAAGCTCGAACTGCGCGTCTGGCAGTTCCTTTCCGCATACTCTGCATTTCATAATCAATTTCCTACTTCTAAAGTCTCAATTCTGATTGAACTTTCCACTTTTCTTTTTAACCCCTTTTCTTTTCAACCACTAATTACACTAATTGAACTAATTGAACGAATTATAACTAATTCAACTTTCGAAAGTTTATAACGACCACAGATTAAACAGATTAAACAGATTAAAGCGGCTATAGCCACGATTATTTTGGATTTCACAGATTGGATTCGCCTATTAATCAGCGACTTTAGTCGCAATAATCCAT
>ONYA01000047.1 GCA_900321965.1 uncultured Prevotellaceae bacterium | reverse complement strand
GGCTATAGCCGCTTTAATCTGTTTAATCTGTTGCGCTCGGCTTTGCCGCTTGGCTCGTCCAAGAATCTGTGGTCGTTATAAAACTTGAGAAAGTTGAATTAAAGTATTTGTCAAAATGCTTGGCATTACAATCACTTTTTCGTACCTTTGCAGGCATAATAGCATTAAACGAAACAAAGACTAATGATTATGAGAAAACTACTTGCAACCGTATTCATGACATTCGGCACCATGGCGATGACGGCGCAGACATTGCCGTACCAGAAACCACAGCTGACGGCCGCCGAGCGCGCCGACGACCTGCTGTCGAGATTAACCCTCGACGAAAAAGTGAAGCTGATGATGGACCAGTCGCCCGCCATCGCACGACTGGGCATCCCGCAGTTCCAGTGGTGGAACGAGGCGCTGCACGGCATTGGCCGCAACGGCTACGCCACCGTCTTCCCCATCACGATGGCGATGGCTGCCTCATGGGACGACCAGCTGCTGCACCAGGTGTTCACGGCCGTCAGCGACGAGGCCCGCGTCAAAGCACAGCAGGCCAAGCGAGCAGGCAAGATACAGCGTTACCAGAGCCTGTCGTTCTGGACACCGAATATCAACATCTTCCGAGACCCACGCTGGGGACGCGGTCAGGAGACTTACGGCGAAGACCCCTTCCTGACGGCGAAGATGGGCTTGGCCGTGGTTCGAGGTCTGCAGGGCTATACCTACGACGGCAAGCCCCTTGACAGCAAATACATGAAGCTGCTGGCCTGCGCCAAGCACTTCGCCGTACACAGCGGACCGGAGTGGAACCGCCACGAGTTCAACATCGAGAACCTGCCCGAGCGCGACCTCTGGGAGACCTACCTGCCAGCCTTCAAGTCGCTGGTGCAGGAGGGCGAGGTGGCCGAGGTGATGTGTGCCTACCAGCGCATTGACGGTCAGGCCTGCTGCGCCCAGACGCGCTACGAACAGCAAATCCTGCGCGACGAATGGGGCTTTAAGGGGCTCATCACCAGCGACTGCGGTGCCATCCGCGACTTCCTGCCGAAATGGCACAACGTGGCACGCGACGGTGCCGAGGCGTCGGCCAAGGCCGTACTGGCAGGAACGGACGTGGAGTGTGGCTCGGAGTACAAGAACCTGCCGGCAGCCGTCCGTCGCGGCGACATCCGCGAGGCCGACCTCGACCGCTCGTTGCGCCGCCTGCTCGTCGCCCGCTTCCAGCTGGGCGACTTCGACCCTGACTCGCTGGTCGGGTGGACCAGGATTCCTGCTTCGGCCGTCGCCTCCAAGGAGCACAAGCAGCTGGCCCTCGACATGGCCCGCAAGAGCATCGTCCTGCTGAAGAACAACGGCGTGCTGCCTCTCCCCTTGCCCCCCTCCCCTCGTACCTCGCACCTCGCACCTCGTACCTCGAACATAGTCGTCATGGGTCCCAACGCCAACGACTCGGTCATGATGTGGGGCAACTACGCGGGCTACCCCACCCGCACCATCACTGCCTTGGAGGGCATCCGCAGGAAGAGCCAGACGCCAGTGGGCTATATCCAGGGATGCAGTCTCACGCGCAACGAGGTGACGAAGAGCCGCTTCAGCGACATCCTGTCGCCACTCGGTGCCAAGGGTATGCAGGCCACCTATTATAATAATACGGAGATGCAGGGGACGCCTGCCGCCACCGTCACCCTGACGCAGCCTGTACGGCTGAGCAACGGCGGCAACACGGTCTTCGCCCCGGGCGTGAACCTCGAGAACTTCTCAGCGCGTCTCGACGGCACCTTCATCCCCACACGCGATGAGACGCTCGTCTTCGACATCAGCGGCGACGACAAGCTGCGACTGCTGGTCAACGGCGACACCATCGTCGACATCTGGAAGGTGCGCCACCGCATACAGGGCGCGAAGAAGGAGCTGAACGTCAAGGCCGGACAGCACTACCGCCTGCAGATAGACTACGTGCAGGAGACGGGCTACGGTGCCCTGAACTTCGACATCAAGAGTCAGGTGGTTCCCACTGCCGACCAGCTGCTCTCACAGATAGGCACGGCGGAGACCGTCGTCTTCGTCGGCGGCATCTCGCCCTCGCTGGAAGGTGAGGAGATGAAGGTCAGCGAGCCGGGATTCCGTGGCGGCGACCGCACGTCGATAGAACTGCCGCAGGCACAGCGCGACGTGCTGCAAATGCTGCACAAGGCGGGGAAGAAGGTCGTCTTCGTCAACTGCTCGGGCTCGGCCATCGCCATGGTGCCCGAGGTGGCGTCGTGCGACGCCATCGTCCAGTGGTGGTACGACGGCGAACAGGGCGGCACGGCGCTGGCCGACGTGCTCTTCGGCGACTATAACCCCAGCGGCCGCCTGCCCGTCACGTTCTATAAGAGTACCGACGACCTGCCGGACTTCCTCGACTACACCATGCGGGGCCGCACCTACCGCTACTTCACCGGAGAGCCGCTCTTCCCCTTCGGCTACGGTCTGAGCTACACCTCCTTCGAATATGGCAAGCCTGTCTACCGCAACGGCAAGGTCAGCGTCAGCGTGAAGAACACGGGCAAGCGCGAGGGACTGGAGACGGTACAGGTATACATACGCCGCACCGCCGACAAGGAGGGCCCGCTGAAGACGCTACGCGCCTACCAGCAGGTGCAGCTGAAGCCCGGCGAGAGCCGCACGGTGACCATCGCCCTGCCCCGCTCATCGTTCGAGACGTGGGATGCGCAGACCAACACCATGCGCATCGTCGCCGGACAATACGAACTGATGGTGGGCAGCAGCAGCGCCGACAAGGATCTCAAGACGATCACCACCACACTGAAATAACAGGAGTACTATTTTTAGACAGGAGTACAAGAGAACTAATTTTAGACAAGAGAACAAGAGAACTAATTTTAGACAAGAGAACAAGAGAACTAATTTTAGACAAGAGAACAAGAGGACATGAGGACAAAAGGCTCAACTCTAAATTGTTCTCATGTACTCATGTCATAATTGTACTCATGTACTCATGTCATAATTGTACTCATGTACTCATGTACTCATGTCATAATTGTACTCATGTCATAATTGTACTCATGTCATAATTGTACTCATGTACTCAAGCAACTGTAAAAACCAGCCAACTGACGGAATAAACTTTCCTTAAATCCTTGATTCCTTAGAATAAATCTTCAACAGTTATTCTTAGGCTTGGGAATGAATGCGCTCAGTCCAAAAAACGTTCTGCTTCTTCTTGCGAAAAACTCTTACCGGCCTCCACTTGACTGAGCGAGAAGTCTATCATGCCGTCACCACCTTACCTTCAATGCCTTTCTCCTGAAGCCATTGCTCAAACTTATGCTTGGCCTCTTTCTTGTGCTCTAATGCTTTTTTCAAGGCGTTCATAGCATCTTCCTTTGTCATCGTCATTGCCATATCCTACATTATTTCATTTGTACGCTGCAAAGTTACGACAATAAATCGAGATTTCCAAATTTTCGTGCCGATTCTTCGTTCTTTGGCAGCCCAAACCTGCAAGAAGTTGAATGACTACAACAGGGACAACTGTTAACAAGAGGACATGAGGACAAAAGGCTCAACTCTAAATTGTTCTCATGTACTCATGTCATAATTGTACTCATGTACTCATGTCATAATTGTACTCATGTCATAATTGTACTCATGTCATAATTGTACTCATGTACTCATGTCATAATTGTACTCATGTACTCATGTCATAATTGTACTCATGTACTCATGTCATAATTGTACTCATGTACTCATGTCTAAAGCATCGATTCTTCGTTCTTGGCCGCCTATACAATGAACAAACAACCGGAACGACATATCAGCGTTCCGGTTGTTATTGAGGTTTTTCTGTTTATCAGAGATTATTCGTCGCTCCACAGGTCTTCGGTGTCGCGAGACAAGCCGGGGGTACTGGGATCAGAGGAGTCGCTGGACACACCGGGCGAACCAGCAAGGATGCACGACTCTACGTTAGTCTTCACAATCAGCACTTCAGGCTGCTCATATATCTTTTTCATAATCTGTTTTCTCCTAATTTTTTTATTTAACAATAACCTTCTTAGCACCTACGATGTACAGACCCTTCTGGGGAGCAGCCACGCGCTGACCGTTTAGGTTGTAGACCTCAGCATTCTCGCTGTTCACCTTTACACCGTTCACACCTGTCGTGTTAAAGTCGAACGACAGTTCACGGGCTCCAGCAGCCGTTGCCAGATAAGCACGGAAGGCGTTCACCTTCTGACCATTAGCAGCCTTATAGAAGTTCACATCTGCGTCATGCTTCTGCAGCACATAGCCGTTAGATGTCGGCACGTCAGTGGTCTCGTAGACACCATAGAGCAGACCGTTCTGCTGAGCGCCAGCGGGCGTAGCAGGCACAGCGACACCATCTGCCTTGAAGCTATAAGAAGCGTCATCAGCCTTGATCATCACGGGCTTGTTAGCCACGATAGCTTCAGCAACAGTCGTTGTCAGCACACCAGCACTCTCGCTCTCGATGTTGTAAGCCTCAACACCTTCGGCAACATCGGCATTGAACGGCAGGACTAACGTAGCATATCCAGCAGCCGTCACCGTCTTGCTGAACGATGCTTTAGTAGCCGTGAAAGCAACAGGAGCCTTGAACGGCTTCTCGTCCGTCAGTTCGAGGTTGGCGCAAACGTTATCAACGATAACGTTCTTGGTATTAGACAATTTACCTGCATTAGCCACAAACAGACAGTTCGGATTGGCAGATTCCAGTGCAATGGCCGACGTATTTGTGAGACCTGTTGCATCAATAGAAGTTGCATTGGCATCAGCAAGGGCGGCAGTTGCACTTGGTGTCATCTGACCAACACCAGAAACGACATAGCTATAAGGAACAGGAATAGAATTCTTATACAGAATCACCTTAGTTATAGCACCTGACTGGCCATCGTAAGGAAACTTAAACGCGTTCAATTGCTGAGGAGCCACTGTGGACAAATCTAATGAATAATAGCCATCACCATTAAGTTTCACATCTGCTCCTGAAATTTCTTTTTGGTTAGCAGATGTCCAATTGAAAAGCAAACGAATTGATTTATTCGGTGTACCATATATGCGCATCTCATCGTATGCAGAAAGGTCTACATATTGGTCAGCCAATACACTTCCGTTACCATAGATCGTAGTTCCTGCGCCTACATTACCTTCTCCGATATGATTTTCACATCCACCAACAAACATAGCTGTTGTCAGAAATGTTTCATGAGGATTGCTGGCCGTAATAACACCACCCTTCAATTTAATGGAAGAGATGGTCATTGTACTAGCTGTAGAATTGTTGTTCCACTTCCAGTTCGTGATGGCTGTCGGAGCACCGACATTTCCTGCAGTCATATGCTGATTTAAGTCATCGCGGCCGGTAACATTGCTCCAAAAGCCCTTATTTGTGGTTCCGTCACCTATCTCAAAGTTATTAAAGAGATTATCACCTGTGTAGGTGACAGAGAATCCCGTAAGAGCACTTAAGTCGACACCACCAGTCGGGAAATTAATCTTAAGGCTACCCGACTCGCCGGTGCCAGTAAGTACACCCGTTTGATCGTTGAGTGAAAAGCCACCTGAAGCAGTTAAATCGGTAAGATCAATTTCTGCCGTTCCGTCATCAGCCCATGTCAATGTCATCGGCTTCTGCAAATAAGGCTTTTGAGTGATCTTTATCGAACCTGCTCCCGAAGCGCCTCCGAATTTTATACTTGTAATTTGGGTGAGGTCAAGATCTTTAGTTTCATCGCGTTCTGAGAACACCAAATTCTTTTGCCCAGCAGAATAGAAAGCAATTGTAGCGACTGCAGTTGAGCCTGTCATAAAGCATACGCGATATGGTCCAGTAACATAGTCACTCGTAGTAAAATGAAGAGACTTATAGCTGGCCAGCTCGCCATTTGCAAAGGTAAACAAATCCATCAGATTACTTGAAATTCCAGTCCAAGAATACGTCTTGTTTTCTGCATCCCAAGAGCCATTACCTGCCGGTGTTCCATAGGTTGCATAAAGCTTAGTAGCATTTACTCCCCCCACTCCACAAACAAGCAGTGCGAAGGTGAGCATTAATTTTGTAAATTTTCTCATGTTTTAAGTGATTTAATTAATTATTATTGTTAATCGAAAAATTGTCCTTTAACGGCTTGCAAAGGTACTACAAAAGGCGCAAACGGAGTAATTCATTTGTTGCAAAAACTTTCAAAAATGTTTCATTACGGGCCGTTTTCCCTATTATGGTTGTTATAAGCCAAAAACAACCCACCCACGTCGCCCATCCCACCCCTAACTTTCTGCCTTGCAAAAACCAGCAAAACTGAGACAAGGAGCGACATGGGCGACATGGGAGGGATGTTTTTCGGTTAAGCTATCCATAGTGAGAAGTGAGAAGTGAGAGGTGAGAAGTGAGAGGTAAAACGTCACGGCCTTACAGAAAAATTTCACGGCCTTACAGAAAAATTTCACGGCCTTACAGAAAAATTTCACGGCCTTACAGAAAAATTTCACGGCCTTACAGAAAAACGTCACGGCCTCTCGTGAAAACGTCACGGCGCAATGGCGAGAGATATTTTTGCGCCCTAACAACAACAACAAGGACAACTTAGACAACTATCCTTCTGCGTTTGCAAGAAGAGTTGTCCAAAGTTGTCCTTGTTGTCGTTAATAAAAATATCCTGTTGTCGTTAAACGATAGCTTTATGCCTCAGGCTCTGCCTTCTTCTCTGCGGCTTTCTTGGCAGACGCCCTCTTCGCAGCAGGTTTCTTGGCAGGCTTCTCGGCCTCGTACTTCTCGAGCTTGGCCTTCAGGCGGGTAATCTCCTTGTCCTTCAGCTCAATCTCGTCACCCTGGTTCTTGATGGTGGTGAGCAGACCCTCCAGCTCGTCGTTGTCGATGTCGAGCGGATAGAGGGCGTTGACACGGTTGATGAAGTCGCCGAGGATGTTCATATAGTTGGTGAAGGCGTCGAACGGTCCGCTGTAGATACCACGGTCGAGACCTACGTTAGAGGGCTTGGTGGTCATGAAGCGGAAGTTGTTGGAGGCCTGCAGATAGTCCCAGTCCTGATTGATGCGCGGGTCGTTGGCAATACGCAGACGGTCGGCCACGGAGTAGAGCTTGTTGAAAGCCTCACGCTGCATGGCGTTGCCGAGCCAGCAGGAGCAGTCGCGCTCCTCGTCAACCCACGACAGGGTGTCGGGCACGTCGATGGCACCCACGCTGGGCACCTTCATGCAGATCTCCGTCGGTGTGGCGAAGTCGATGCCCTTCTCCTTGGCACAGGCGGGCAGAGCCTTGAGGAATTCGAGGATGTTCGACGAGAGCGGCTGGGCAATGCCGAGAGCCGACAGCTCCATGAAGATGTTGATAATCTTCTCCTCCTCGGGGAAGCGGGCGATGCGGTCGATATAGGCGTCGGCAAAGAGGGGATAGCCGTCCCACTCAGCGTTGTTGAAGCGCAGCGAGATGTCGTCAGAGAGTTCCACGTCGCGCAACAGCAGCTTCAGGTTGGGCGCAATGTTGCAGTTGTAGACGTAGTGTGGCGACTTCCAGCCCAGAACGTGCTTGGCACCCTCGGTGAGCATACCCTTGAAGCCCATGGCAGCTATCTGGGCGCCGATGTCGTCGCTGTAGATGAGCGAAGAGTTGCGGGCCACGGTAGGCTTCTGGCCGAAGAGTTCCTCAATCTTCTTGCACTGCTTCTTGACGTCGAGGGCAAAGGTCTCCTCGTTGGCTAACGACGAGAGGCCGTGGCTGTAAGGCTCGGCGAGGAACTCCACGCAGCCCGTCTTGGCCAGCTCCTGCAGTTTGGCAATGACCTGCGGAGCATGATACTCCAGCTGCTCGATGCCCGTGCCGGAGAGCGAGAAGGCCACCTTGAAGTACTTGCCATGCTCGGCAATCATGTCGCCGATGGCGGTGAGTGCCGGCATATAGCTGCGCTCGGCAATGTCGGTGATGCTACGCTCGTTCTCGTAGTCATCGTAATAGTAATGGTCGGTACCGATGTCGAAGAAACGGTAGCGCTTCAGATGGATAATCTGATGTATTTCAAAATATAGGCAAATTGTTTTCATAATAACAGCCCACCCCCAGCCCCTCCCCAAGGGAGGGGAGCTTGATTACTCTTGCCAGGATATTGTGGTCTCCATTTTTAATTGTTATACTAAATAAATAATTTGAAACTTTAAAGGTATTTAAGCTCCCCTCCCTTGGGGAGGGGTTGGGGGTGGGCTTACTCCCACCCTAATGTCCTTCTGTAGAGCGTGCGGATCCAGCGGCCCACCTTCTCCCAGGTTATCTGGTCTACCTCGCGCTTACCCTCTTCCTTGAGATACTGGAAGAGCGACTCGTTCATGCAGATGCTGTAGATGGCGTCGGCCAGGGCGTGGATGTCCCAGTAGTCTACCTTGATGCAGTTGTCGAGAATCTCGGCACAGCCAGACTGCTTGGAGATAATCGACGGCGTGCCGCACTGCATGGCCTCCAAGGGCGAGATGCCGAAGGGCTCGGAGACGGACGGCATGACGTAGACGTCGGAAGCCTTGAGGCACTCATACACCTGCTTGCCGCGCATGAATCCGGGGAAGTGGAAGCGGTCGGCAATGCCGCGCTCGGCGGCGAGGTGAATCATGGCGTCCATCATGTCGCCGGAGCCTGCCATGCAGAAGCGGACGTTGCGCGTGCGGTGGAGCACCATCGTGGCGGCCTCGACGAAGTACTCGGGGCCTTTCTGCATGGTGATACGTCCGAGGAACGTGACGATCTTCTCCTTGCCGGTGTGGTCGGGACGCGGGATGTCCTGATACTCCTGCGGCAGGGGGTAGACGGCGTTGTGGACGGTGAAGCACTTACGCGGATCCTGGTGATACTGGTTGATGACCGTCTGGCGTGTCAGCTCCGACACACACATGATGCAGTCGGCCCAGTCCATACCGTTCTTCTCTATAGAGTAGACGGTGGGGTTCACCTTGCCGCGCGAGCGGTCGAAGTCGGTAGCGTGAACGTGGATGCACAGGGGCTTGCCGCTGACCTGCTTGGCATGGATGCCTGCAGGGAAGGTCAGCCAGTCGTGGGCGTGGATGATGTCGAACTCCTCGGCACGGGCCACCTGGCCGGCAATGATAGAGTAATTGTTGATCTCCTCGTGCAGGTTGCCGGGATAGCCTCCGGCAAACTCCATAGCGCCCAAGTCGTTGACGTTCATATAGTTGAAGTCGGCATAGATATGGTCGCGGAGCTTGAAATAGTAGTCGGGATCCATGATGTTGCCCACGCGCTGCTTCACATAGTCGTAATCGACGTCGCGGTAGGCAATGGGCACGGCGTTCATAGCCACGATGCGGCAGGCGTGCTGGCTCTCGTCGCCGAAGGGATGCGGCAGGCAGAGCACGGTCTCGATGTCGCCTTGGGCCTTCAAGCCCTCAGAAATGCCATAGTTTGCGGTGGCAAGTCCACCGAACACGTGAGGAGGATACTCCCATCCAAACATTAATACTTTCATACAGCGTTCCTCCTATTTACTTTTGATATGAATACTTCTCCAAGAGCTTCAGCGTGCGCAGGATCTCAGCCACATTCATGGCGAAGGCCATAGCGCCGCGTCCGTGGAACGGCGGGTTGCCGTCGAAGAGCTCGGAGATGGTACCGATAGCGTGATAGTCTATTTCGTCTTCGTAGCCCACCATCTGACGCTCGATGAACGACAGGCGTGAGCGCTTGTAGAGTTTCAGGCAGGCCTCCATATAGAAGCCGCCGAGCCACGGCCAGGCCGTTCCCTGGTGGTAGGCATAGTCGCGCTGTGTCTGCGGACCGACGTACATCGGGTTGTAGCCGCCACTCTTCGGCGACAGCGAGCGCAGGCCCTTCGGCGTGAGCAGCTCGCGCGTACATATATCTACTACGCTCTTCATCTGCTGCTGCGACAACGGCGAGTAGTCTAAAGCGACGGCGAAAATCATGTTCGGGCGCACCGACCAGTCCATATTCGTACCGTCGACATAGTCCAGCAGGTAGCCATAGGCGTTGACGAAGGTGTCAACAAACGACTGCTTGGCCAGCGCGGCACGCTGCTCCAGCGCGTCGGCCTTCTCCTGGTTACCCTGTTCGGCCAGCATGGCGGCACAGAACTTCAAGGCATTGTACCACAGGGCGTTGAACTCGACGATATAGCCCGAACGGGGCACGACGGGACGGCCGTTGGCCGTGGAGTTCATCCAGGTGACGGCCTTGTCGCGGCCATTGGAGTAAACCAGACCGTTCTCGTCGAGACGGAGGTTAGGATGACCGTCGGCGATGACATAGTCGACAATGTCTTCCACCAGCTTGCCATAGAGGCGATAGCCCTCGTCCTTGCCGGCAAACTTGACGTACTGCTGCACAGACCAGATGGCCCACAGGGGCACGTCGGGCTGCTCTATCTCGTAAATCTTCACCGACAGCGGCTTTTCTTCCATAAACTCGCGCAGGCCCTTCTCGGCGGTCTTCATCACCAGTTCGAAGTAGTCGCGCTCGTCGATGGCCAGCGTCAGACCGGGCAGGGCGATGAACGTGTCGCGGGCACGAGCCTTGAACCACGGATAGCCGGCTAACAGGTAGCGGTCGTCGTTCTTCTGACGGTTATGGAACTGATGGGCGGCGGTGACCAGGATATGATAGAAATTGTCGCGGGGCGCACGCAGGGCCACCTCGTCGTCGAAGAGCTTCTTCAGACCCGTGGCCTTCGTCTGCGACGTAGAGGCGGCGAAGACAATAGACTCGCCCTTCTTGATGGGCATCTCGAAATAACCGGGCACGTAGAGATCCTCGTTGGAGGCGTAGCCACGCTCCTGCTCCTTCGGATACTCGATGCCGCGATACCAGTCGGGCATGAAGATGAAGTCGTTCTTCTTCGAGAACTGCATGTACAGGTCGGGATAGCCGGCATACATACAGGTCTTGATACCATGGTCCACCTCGGTGTACTCGCGGCTGGCCGTCATGTTCTCATGAGTGAACTGACGAACAGAGCGGAAGGCCAAGAAGGGACGGAAGCGCAGCGTCGTTGCCGAGTGGGCATCGACCAGCGTGTAGCGGATGAGGATGCGGTCCTCATAGGCCTGGAAGATAACCTCCTTCTTCAAGATAACGCCGCCCACGCGATAGGTCGTTGTGGGTACAAGACTGGCGTCGAACTCACGAATGTACTTGTGTCCGTTAGGACTGAATGTGTTGCCCTGATACTTGTGGAGGCCGAGGTTGAATTCCGCGCCATGCTGGATGACCGTACAGTCGAGCGACGACAACAACACATGGTTGTCGTCGTCCAATTCGGGTACGGGAACGACCAGCAGACCGTGGTACTTACGGGTGTTACAATCGACGAGCGTCGACGAACTGTAAGCACCGGAGCGGTTGGTACGGAGCAATTCACGACGCAGACTCTCTTGAAGGTTAGTCATCACGGCTTTTTCGAATCGTAAATAACTCATAGTTCCTATTTTAAGGTTGTAAACTTTATTGTTTTAGATTTGATAGCCCAAAGGTAAGCATTTTTCGTCAGTCAGCAAAGGGAATTAAGGATATTTAATAAATTAGCCCAAAAAGAGACGGCTAAATTAAACCAATCTACGCATTAAGCGTCAATAAATACAGAATTGAAATACAACTCCCGCATAAACCCAACACATGCATTGTTATAAAATTCTCATCGTTTCGGCAGCATTGCTGCTTGGCATTTCCGACTGTATGGCCCAGCAAACGGCCTTACACGGTTCAGTCGTTGACAGCGAGAGCAACGCGGCTCTGGCAAGGGCTACCCTGCAGCTATACCGTCCTGGAAAGAAAGACACCACCTTCGTAACCGGCACGCTGTCAGACGCGCACGGCAACTTCTCGTTCAACGCTATCGCCGCTGGCAACTACCTGCTGAAGGCGTCGTTCCTGGGCTACCAGCCACTGACGAAGACGGTCAGCGTGACAGCACGACGCACGACAACAGCAGGCAAACTGGCTCTGATACCCGAGGCCATACAACTGAAGGAGGCCGTGGTGACGGCTCAGCTGCCGAAGATGGTGGTGAAAGACGACACCGTCGTCTATAACGCCGATGCCTACAGCGTGCCCGAGGGGTCGGTCATAGAGGCACTGGTAGAGGCACTGCCGGGTGCCAAGATTGACGATGACGGCAAAATCTCCATCAACGGCAAGAACGTCAAGAAGTTCAAGCTGGACGGCCGCGACTTCATGACGGGCAACAACGACGCCGTGATGAAGAACCTGCCGAGCTACGTCGTCGACAAGGTGAAAGCCTACGACGAGAAGAGCGACCTGAGCCGCATGACGGGCGTCGACGACGGCAACGACGACTTCGTGCTGGAGTTCGTCACCAAGCGCAGCGCACGCAACGGTCTGCAGGCCAACCCCGACATCGGCTACGGTACGGACAACCGCTACGGCATACGTCTGACGGCCATGAAGCCCTTCGGCGCCATGCGCTACACCTTCATGGGCAATGCCAACAACGTGAACGACCGCAACTTCACAGGACGAGGCGGACGAGGACGAGGCAACAACCAGGGACAGCGCGAGACGAAAACAGCGGCCCTCGACATCAGCTACGAGAACAACAAGAACCTGAAAGCCAGCGGGCGCGTCACCTGGTCGCACAATGACGCCGACAACTGGAGCCGCAACGGGTCGGAAAACTTCGTCAACACTCGTGGCGGCGCCTTCTCGAACAGCATCAGCCAGAGCTACTCGCGCAACAACAACTGGACGGGCAACATGAACCTGCAATGGACCATAGACTCGGTGACCAACCTGTCGTTCCGGCCAAACGTCAGCTTCGGCACAAACGACAGCCGCTCGACGTCGGCCAATGCGTCGTTCAATGCCAATCCTTACGACTACGTCAGCGACCCGCTCAGTGAGGAAGGACGCCAGGGAATGGCCGAACGTAGGCTCATCGTCAACGACCGCCGCAACAAGTCGTTGAGCGAAGGGAGTTCCAAGGACGTCAGCGCACAGGTACAGCTATACCGACGCTTCGGCACAAAGGGCCGCAACGCCGCCGTCAATGCCAACATCAGCTACCGCGACGGCTCGAACGAGAACGGCAGCCTGTCGGCAGTACACCTCTACCAACAGAAAGACCGCTTCGGCAACGACTCCACCTACCAGACAAACCGCTACACGGCATCGGCCAACGACAACTTCAGCTACACCCTGGGACTAACCTACACCGAACCGCTGCTCACATTCACACCAAAGCCAGTAGTCGAAGACACTGTGTCCGGCGGTTCCCCCGCCGGAAGAAACCGCGGCCCCTTCGGCCGTCGCGGCGGCGGCAACCGCTCCTTTGGCGCACAGGGACTGTTCCTGCAGCTGAACTACCGCTTCCGCTACAGCTATCAGAAGAACGACCCGTCGACCTACGACCTGCCCATATTATACGACCAGACATTCAACGAATTATTCAACGAATACCGCGACTGGGTGGCACTCTTCGGCGCACTGCCAAGCCCCTACGAGACCTACCTCAGCGAGCGTCTGACGCGCTACTCGGAGCGTACGGAATATGGACATAACATTGACCTGCAGTTAAGAATGGTACGCGAGAAAATCAACATGAACGTCGGCGTGAGCATACAGCCGCAGAAGTCGCACTATGTACAACAGTACTTGGGACGACCGGTAGACACGGTGCGCACGGTGACAAACCTCTCGCCAACGCTGAACCTGCGCTACCGGTTCAACCAGCAGACCAACCTGCAGGTGCAGCTGCGCGGACAGACACAACAGCCGAGCATCACACAGCTGCTCGACATCTACGACGACACGAATCCGCTGAACATCTCGATGGGTAACCCGGGACTGAAACCGTCGTTCACCACCAACCTGCAAGTAAACTTCCAGAAACAGCGCAGTCCGACATTCATAGAAGACAGCCTGGGCTACCAGATACCAAAGGCACAGCGACACTGGAGCTTCAACACCAACGCCAACTGGCAGCGCACAAGCAACTCCATCGGCAATATCGTCACCTACAACGAGACAACCGGCGGACGTATTTCAAAACCGGAAAACATCAACGGCAACTGGAACGCACGCCTGGGCGCATCGTTCAACATCGGACTGGACACCTTGAACAGATGGGACGTCAGCGGCGGCATCGACGGCAGCTACAACCACCGCATTGGCTATGTCAACCTGAACCGCACGGCGGAGCCTGACCGTAACGTCACACACACCTATAACCTCGCGCCATCGGTGTCGCTGAGCTTCAGAAACAAGTGGCTGAACTTCTCGCTGAACACCCGGCTGAACTATGCCCGCACAGAGAACAGGCTGCAGGCGTCGAACAACCTCACAACATGGAACTACAACTACGGCGGCAACACGCGCATCACCTTCCCATGGGGGTCGCAGCTGTCTACTGACTTCCATATCTACAGCAAACGAGGCTATGCTGACGCGAGCCTGAATACCGACGAGAAACTGTGGAACGCGCAACTGAGCCACAGCTTCCTGCGCGGCAAGAAACTGACGGTGATGCTGCAGTGGTACGACATCCTGCACGAACAGAGCAACTTCAGCCGTGTCGTCAATGCCAACGGTTGGCGAGACTCAGAGGTGAACGCCATCACCAGCTATGCCATGCTACACATCAGCTACCGTTTTGACATGTTCGGCGGACGCAATGGCAGAAACTTCGACGGCAACTCCGACGGCGAGCGCCAGCGCGGCGGACGAGGCGGATTCGGCGGTGGAGGCCGTGGCGGTGGCGGATTCGGCGGCGGCCGTCGTGGCGGCGGCGGATTCTAAATCAAGCCGGAATCATAAAGTTGATAACTTCCTGCTCTACATTGACGCGGAAGGCGCCGACGGGTGTCTTCATCAGACGGCCGTCAATGCCTACCAATGCGTGCTTGGCCTCATCGACGAAAACTTCACGGGTGCGGAAAGGATGGACATTGCGGTGGTTGAGGAAACGGCCGGTAATGAGCAGCCAGAGGCCCTCGATGAGCTGTACCATCTCAGGATGATAGACCACCGAGACATCGAGCATACCGTTATAAGGCACGGCGTTGGGTGTCTGGCCGTAGCCGGGACCCGAACCGATACAGACGGTCATTACCTTACGGTCGATAGTGTCGCTGTTGATACGCAACTTCATCTTATACTCCATACGGTGGAAGAGCATCACAAAGAGCGACGATATAAAAGATAAGGTACGCGAGCCAAAGAGTCGGCGCGTCTGACGGCGTAGGTTCATGATGTCGGCCGTCATACCGATATTCACGCAGTTCAGGAAGTAACGATGACACTTCTCCCCCTCTTTGTTCGTATAGCGTATGCAGCCGAGGTCGATCTTGCGGATGCGGTGTTTCGACAGCCAGTCGACGGTTTGTTCCACCTTGTCCTCATCAAAATCCCAGAAGCGGGCGAAGTCGTTCATCACACCATTGGGAATAACGCCAAGGGCTATCTCGTCGCGCAAGCTCTTCTCGACCTTCATCAGGCAGTTGACGGCATCATTCAGTGCCGAGTCGCCACCAACGATGATGATGGTCTTATAGCCGTTGTTGATGAGCATCGTCATCAGACGCTCCACAGAGTCAGCGGTTTCGCTCTGCACCATATCGAAACAGATGCCGCGCTGCTTCAGCACTGCATCAATTTTTTCCCACCGCTTCTGCTTGCTGGTGAGTCCCGTCTTGGGACAGTACAGCACGCCCCATCTTGTTGTCATTACTGCCATAGTTCTATGATTCTTGTTATTTTATCTTCCATCGGTAGCGTGGCGTCAATCCAGTGGATGGTGAAGCCGCGCCGCTCCATACCGCGGAACCAGGTCATCTGGCGCTTGGCAAACTGGTGGATGGCGATCTCGAGACGCTGGAACATCTCGTCGTAGGTCGTCACGCCAGTGATGTATTCTGTCACGTATTTATACTCTAATCCGTAGTAAATCAGGTCTTCCGCAGGGATGCCCTCGTCCAGCAGGCCACGCACCTCGTCCACCATGCCTTCGTCGAGACGGGCCTTCAGTCGGCGAGTGATTTTCTCGCGCCGCAGGTCGCGGTCGATGTTGACGCCGATAATCAACGACGGTACTGGCGGCAGTTCGCGTAGCGGCACGGGGTTCTCGAGATTATAAGTCTCAATCTCGATAGCGCGGATAGCACGCTGACAGGAGTCGACGTCCGTCTTGTTGTGCATCGTCGAACCACTCTTGGCTTTCAGGGCAACGAGCATCTGCGTCAGTTCGTCCAAGGATTTGCCCTCTAACTGTTGACGCAACGCCGGATTCTGAGGGACTGGCGACAGGTGATAACCCTTGAGCACCGCCTCGATATAGAGTCCCGTTCCTCCGCAAAGGATAGGCGTCACTCCCCTACCCCGTATATCCTGATAGGCATCGTAGAAATCCTGCTGATACTGAAAGAGGTTGTACTTCGTGCCTGGCTCACAGATGTCAATCAGATGATAGGGGATCTTTAATGTTTCATGTTTCATGTTTAATGTTTCATCTTTAATGTTTAATGTATAATCCCCCAGGTCCTTACCCGTTCCGATATCCATACGGCGGTACACCTGACGCGAGTCGGCAGAGATAATCTCGCCGCCGATACGTGCTGCCAATGCTGCCGCCAACGGTGTCTTACCGCTGGCCGTCGGTCCGAGTATGGTAATCATCGTGCTCACTTTTGCCTTATATTATTCCTTGATGAGAAGCCGCCTTTAAGATCCTCGATAGTCAGTTCGGTCAGTTCCTTATCACTCAGGTCCGAGCGATTTGCCAGACGGTTGGCCTGCTGCTGGATACTTTTCTCGAAGACATTACGAGCGAAGCGGGCATTGCCGAAGTTGCGGTCCTTGTGAGCCACGACATAGTCGAGCCGCTCCTTCAGATAGGCCTCCGCATCGGGTGCCAGCGTATATTGGTTCTTCTTCATGTACATCTTAAAGATATCGGTCAGCTCTGCTCCTGTATAGTCGGGGAAGTCGATATAACGGTTGAAGCGCGACTGCAAACCGGGGTTGGAGTCGATGAATCGCTGCATCTCGTCCTTATAGCCAGCGATGATGACCACCAGACGGTCGCGATAGTCCTCCATGCGTTTCAGCAGTGTCGATATGGCCTCCTGACCATAGTCCTGACCGCTACCGGCCTCGGGCACCAGCGCGTAGGCCTCGTCGATGAACAGCACGCCGTCGAGGGCCTGCTGGACGACGGTATCCGTCTTCAATGCCGTCTGTCCCATATACTTGGCCACCAGACCGCTACGGTCAGTCTCGACGGTATGACCTTTCTTCAGCACACCGAGGTCTTTGTAGATACGGCCGACAATACGCGCAACAGTCGTCTTACCCGTGCCTGGCGAACCGTAGAACACGAGGTGATAACTGACCTTGGCCGTCTTCAGTCCCTTCGCCTCACGCTGTTTCTGCAGTTTTACGAAGTTGGCCAACGAGCGCACCTCCTCCTTGACGGCTTTCAAGCCTATCAGCTCGTCCAACTCCTTATAAGGGTCGCCCTGCAAAGGCTCGTTCACCACGACGGAGTCTTTCTTCTCCACCTGTTCAACGACAGGTTTTTGTTCCTTTTCCTCCTCTTTCTCTTCATCGTCCATCGGGATAATCAGGATGATGACGAGCAACAGCAGGAGCCCTATCGACAGGCACCCGCAACTCTTCAGCGTTTTGTCTACTATCGGTTTTATTTCCATCGTGTCATTCCACTTCATTGATAATCCTTATCAATTTCGGGGCAAATTTACACAAAAAAAGCCGTCCGACAAAATCGGACGGCTATTTTTTACCTTTGACGGAGATTATTTCAGCTCAGCGAGGTACTTGATGGTGCGAACCATCTGAGAAGTGTAAGAGTTCTCATTGTCGTACCAAGCAACAACCTGAACGAGAGAGTTGCCGTCGCCAATCTTGCTGACCATGGTCTGGTTAGCGTCGAACAGCGAACCGAACTTCATGCCGATGATGTCGCTCGAAACGAGCTTCTCCTCGGTGTAGCCGAACGACTCGTTCTGGGCAGCCTTCATGGCAGCGTTGATGTCCTCAACAGTCACCTCACCCTTGACAACAGCGTGCAGGATAGTGGTAGAACCTGTGGGAGTCGGAACGCGCTGGGCAGCACCGATGAGCTTACCGTTCAGCTCGGGGATAACGAGACCGATAGCCTTAGCAGCACCAGTAGAGTTAGGAACGATGTTCTGAGCACCGGCACGAGCGCGCTGAACATCACCCTTGCGCTGAGGACCGTCGAGAATCATCTGGTCGCCAGTGTAAGCGTGAACGGTGGTCATGATACCGCTCTGGATGGGAGCGAAG
>ONYA01000048.1 GCA_900321965.1 uncultured Prevotellaceae bacterium | reverse complement strand
TCGAAGAGCACCTGCTTCCACTCGTCCATGCCATTGGGTGTCTGTGAAGAAAGTTCGATGAGAATCCGGCCATTCTGTGACTCACCATTGGCATACCACTCATACAGGTTCAGGTCTTGCCTTCCCGGTGCGATGACGGTCAGATCCATCCGTTCGAACATGGCATCGGAGTCCGGACGCACACCGTTATGGTTGCGCGTAGCGCGACACTTGAAATCTGTTACCAGATACTCCTTGGCGTATCGCTTCACATTGTTGTCGCCGAATTGCAAACGAGCTATTAATGCCATTTTTCCTGATGCTTTACAATTAAACAGAGAAAGTCAGCCAACAGCCAATTTTTGCTATTCTCTGCTGCTGGCTGACTCTTTCACGATGTGGATATCTTACTTCCAGGGATTCTCAAAGCCCACAGGGCCGTTCTCCAGCTTCCACTTCTCCTTGTAGTTCACGCAGTAGCAGGCCGTGCCTTTCAGCTCCTTCATCGTCGAACCGTCAACGGTGTTGTAGTACGTCACCGTGAAGTCGCGAGGGTCGTTCGGAGCCAGCATCCACTGAAGCAGCTGGTTGTTGCCGTCGTTCATAGCCTTCACGCGGATCGTCACCTTGCCGCCACGGGGAATACCTGCTATCTGTCCTTCACGATCGGTTGCCTGGTCAAACTTGTAGTCGATCATCAACACTTCTCTTGTCTCGAAATCCTTAACCGCGAGGGTTACCGGGGTTACATTCTCTGCCATAATATGTTTCCTTTCTTATTTTAATCTTTAATGTTTAATCTTCAATGTTTAATGTTTAATGTTCAATCCCTCACGCCCAGTCGTTCTCGTACTTCACGCTGCCGAACTCAATCTGCTTGCAGGTAATCGTAATCTCCTCGAAGTGACCCATCTTGTCCTCCCACTTCTCCTCGAAGTTGACGCAGTAGCCGTTGGTGAACTTGATGCTCTTCATGGCCTTGCCCGTCTTCGTCTCGTTGAACTCAATCGTACCGTTCTTCGGCAGGTTGCGCTCGCACATCCAAGCCAGCAGGTCGGGCGTACCGTCGTTCAGCGCCTTGACGCGCACCTGGATCTTACCGCCACGGGGGATACCGCTCATCTGGCCCTCCACGTCTGTAGCCTGTTCGAACTCGTAGGTTACCATCAGGACTTCACGATCCTTGTAACCATCAACTTTCATTGTAACTGGTGTCTTTGCCATAACTTTTCCCTTTCTTAGTTTTTATGGGTTAATAAATTGTTGTTAATTAGGTTTATTTTGTCTTTTAGACGTTGCAAAGATACGGCAGTTTTCGGCATACGCCAAATAATCTGCCTTTTTTTTCTTTAAGATGTTGCGACACAATGGAATTCTTGCGACAATAAACGCGCAGCGATTCTCCTTGTGTCGCAACACGCTCTTTTTTATGCTCCAGCCAGAGCAGCTTCCTTATCTTTCTTGTCAGCAGCCACCTTGATGATGAAGTTCTTAGCTGCATAGAACGGAGTCAGCGTGATGTCGCAGGTAATCTGCTTCGTGACAGGATCCTGGCGCGGCTCGCCAATCTCGTAGTTCTGGAACAGGTTGCCATAGCCCTTGTACATATTGAGGAACTCCTGAATCTTCGACTTCAGGTTCTTCGGCGAGTTGTACGGATCCCAGTTCTCGAGAGCCACCTCGTGGACGAAGTTCATCAGCACTTTCTTCACCCAGTCGAAGACGCGGACGATGGGGTACTCCTTCATGGCGTCGAGGTCGCCGTTGTACAGTGTGGTGTTATTGAAAGCCATCACACGGCCCTCGCTGTAGACCATCGGGATGACCTGGTTGTCCATCAGGGCAGCAATCTCTGACTTCAGCAGGTCGCTCTTCACACCCTTCACGCCGTCGATGGTACCGTATTTCTTACCACCGGCACCCTGTGCCATATTGGCCGTTTCGTCGTAGAGTTTACCGCAGAGGGCTGCCGACGGAGCGATGTAGAAGGCATTCTGGTCTTCCTCGTCGGCCGACATCTTCTCTGCCTCACGGCCAACGAGCCAGTTGGCGCACATCACGACGTTCATCAGGCACTGGTCGCTATCGTGGTAGCCCTCGGTATTAGCCTGCAGGTCGTCGAACGAATACTCGTCGGCGTGGTCTGTCAGCAGCATCACCTTGTACTTGAAAGCTATCTTAGCCCACTGCAGTAGGTCGACCTTGTCATTCAGCACGGCACCGGGAATGCAGACGAGGCTGTAAGCGTCCTTCAGGCTCAGGCGGTCGAAGCCGTTGCGGAGAATGTTCTCCACCTCACCAGCAAAGCCAGAGTCGGCATCGGCGATATCCTCTTTCAGGACGTTGATGATACGCAGGTTCTTCACCTTGTCCGTACCGCAGGTCTTGAAGAAGGAGTCCAATTCGCGGTAAGAGCGCTCCAGGTTCTGCGTAGCGTAGAGTGCGTCGGTGATGCCCTGTTTGAGCAGTTTGGTATATTTTTCTTCTTTCTCCTTGCAGGAGTCAGCGAAAGCAGTAGCGCTGTCAGCGTCCTGTTCGAGCAGTTCGAGCCAGCCCTTGATTTCCTTGGCCAGGTTCTCACGCTTGTCCTTGAAACGCTTGTCAGTCAGGAAGATGGTCTTCTGAGCCTTACGGGTGGGGTTCATGTTGTCGGCATCGGGCATGAAACCACGAACGGCATTGAAGCCACCAAACGAAGACAATAACTGGGAGACGTCTTTACCTTTCTCCTGTAATTCGGCACCAGCCTGTTCGGCTACTTGTGCTTTCTGTAATTCTGCATCTGCCATAATTATTTTCTGTTGTTTTCTATTGTTAAATGAATGAATTTGTTTTTACTCAAGGTTCTTTCTCCACCATC
This sequence comes from uncultured Prevotellaceae bacterium, assembly GCA_900321965.1. GTDB lineage: Bacteria > Bacteroidota > Bacteroidia > Bacteroidales > Bacteroidaceae > Prevotella. Next base: position 17,151 of record ONYA01000048.1, on the reverse strand, counting down.
ATGCGGAACTCTACGGGCGTCATGCCCACAGCCTCCTGCATGTGGCGCTGGAAAGTACGCACTGAGTTGAACCCCGCCTCCTCACTGACTGCGGCAATGCCGTACTCCGGATGCTCGCGCAGCAGTTGGATGCCACGCAGGGTACGGAGGTGGTCAAGGTAGTCGTCCACCGACTTGAACATAGGCGTATGGCGGAAGAGCTGTATCAGGCGTCTTTGCGACACCCCCAGCAGTTCGGCAAACTGTGCGATGTCGAAATCGCCAGTAAGCACCGCCGGGTTCTGCTCCAGCCTCACCTCCATCAAGGCCATCAGTTCGGCATCGTCGGCCAGGTCGGCACGCTTCTGCAGCTGCCGTCTGTTGAGCATTTCCTCTTTCAGCCAATTGACACGCTGGCGCAGTTCGTACCATATACATAGTTGTTCGCTCAGCTGCAGATTGCGGCTGACGAGCTGCCGGTTCTCGGCTTCCAACTGCGCAACGCTGTCCTTCAACGCTTTGATTTGCTCAGCTTGTGTCATAGTCTTTCGGAGAATTTGGGGGTTCTGAAAAAGAAATGCTTACTTAGCGGCTTCCAACTCGTCGAGCATAGCCTTGAGCATCTCCTTCAGCTCTGCACGCGAACCAGAATCCTTCAGGATGTCGCGCAGCTTGCGGTTCTGCTCAATGCTCTTGCGGATTTTCACGCTGGTATCAATGTTCTGCTTCACGCCAGAGAGGAACGGGCTGTTCTCTACCAGACGGCCCTTGCCGCCATTGGCCTCGAAGTCGCGGAGTTCGCCGAACTTCAGGGTCTCTTCCACAGCGCCGCCTTCCTCGTCGGTGAAGGTGACATTCACCTTCGGCTTGAAGTGCTCGAAGGCGTCGTTGATGTTCTGGATGTCTTCCACGAACTCAGGGGAACCGGCCTCAACGTCGCTGGTGTACTGATCGATCATCAGCGTTTTGTTCTGGTCGATCAAACTGACTTTCGCACTGGACTCCTCATCGGGAGCCATCGAAATGAAATTTTCTTTCATTGCCATAGTTGTAATGTTTTTTTGTTAATACTATATGATTATGATTCTTTTATTTCAAACTTAGGATTGTCGTTCTCGTCGAGCTGTATCTCTACGTGGTCGCCGGGTTTCAGTTCGCCGGCGATGAGCATCTTCGACAGCGGGTGGCGCAGCTCCTTGCGGATGACGCCCAGGACGGGACGTGCGCCGTACTGCTGGTTGTAGCCGCGCAGGGCGATGGTCTGGCGGGCTTCGGGCGTCAGCGTCAGCGTGATGTTCTGCTCCTCGAGCAGCTTCAGCAGGCCCTTCATGTGGATGTCGAAGATCTGTGCGACGGTCTTGTCGGTAATCGGCGAGAACGGCACAATCTCCGTCAGACGGGCCAGGAACTCCGGACGGAAGTAGCCCTGCATGATGTCCATCAGCTCGTTGTTCTCGGGGATGACGCCGCTGTTGAACTTGTCGACGATGTTCTTCGCGCCGATGTTCGACGTGAACAGGATGAGGGCGTTCGAGAAGTCGCCGACACGTCCCAGACGGTCGTGGAGCTTGCCTTCGTCGAGAATCTGCAGGAAGAGGTCAAAGACCGACTTGTGGGCTTTCTCAATCTCGTCGAACAGCACGACGGAATAGGGGTTCTGGCGAATCTTGTTCACCAGCAGGCCGCCCTCCTCGTAGCCGACGTATCCCGGAGGCGCACCGTAGAGCAACGCCACGGAGTGCTCTTCCTTGAACTCCGACATGTCGAAGCGCAGCAGGGCGCTCTCGTCGCCGAAGAGGAAGGTGGCTAATGCCTTGGCCAGCTCCGTCTTACCTGTACCCGTCGGGCCGAGGAAGAAGAACGAGCCCATGGGCTGTCCCTTCTTGTTCAGGCCTGAACGCGACTCGTAGACGGCGTCGAGCACCTTCTTCACGGCATGGTCCTGACCGACGACGCGCTTCTTCAGCGTATCCTCGGCACCCATCAGGCGGTCGCGCTCCTTCGTCTGCACCTTTCCGAGAGGTATGCCCGTCTGCTTGGCCACCACGGCACTCAGGTCGTCGGCCTTCAGGTCCTGACGCTTCTCGGCGCTCAGCTCAGCCAGCTTGTCGAGGATGCCCTTCAGGAAGTCGGCGCGCTCGGCAATCGTGGCAATCTTGCTGAAGTCGGTGTCGTTGTCGACACTGGCCAGCAGGATGCAGCTCACCTTGTTGAACAGCTCGTAGTTCAGCCAGTCGAGTTCCTTCATCAGCTCCTCGTCGGCAGCCTCCTTACCCTCGGCACGGCTCTGAATATCAGCCAGTTTCTGGCGCAGCTGCTCGATGATGCTGTCCGTCAGGTCGTTCATGGTCTTCACCTGAGCCATCGTGCGGTCAATCAGGTCGAAGGCGGAGTCGGGCAGCGACTTCTCCGTCAGGTAGCGCTTGGCAAGACGGATGGCGTCGGCCATCACCGTCTCGTCGACTTTCAGACCGTGATACTGCTCGTAGGTGGGGATGGCACCTTTCAGGATGCGCAGGGCCAGGTCGGCCGTAGGCTCCTCGACGGTGATCTTCTCCAGCTTCGAGGTCATCTCCTTGTCGGTCTCAATATTCTTTGTGAAGCCGTCGATGCTCGATGTGCAGAGCAGCTGCAGACGGCCTTTCGACAATTCGTTCTTCAGGATGGTAGAGGCGCCGAACAGCGAGCCTTGCTTGTCGAAGAGCTTGTCGAGGCTCTCGATGATGAGCACGGCGTTGGGCTGAGCCTCAACCTCGGTGATAACGTTCTTGAAGCGGTCCTCGACCTCGCCTTTGTACTGCACGTCGCCACCCAATGAGGCCGTGTCCAACTCATAGGCGATAGCACCGTTGAGGAAGCCCGGCACACGACCGGCAGCCAGCTCACGGACAAAGCCGTTGACCAGTGAGGTCTTGCCGACGCCGGCCTCTCCGGTAATCAGCAGGTTGGCCTTGGTCTTACGGCCCAGCACTTCGTAAATGATGGATATTTCCTTCTCAAAGCCGATGACGTCGTCGAGCTTGCCGGCACGTGCCTCAGCCGTCTTGTCGGCACAGTACTTACCCAGCGCACCCTTGCCGCCGGCGGCGGGGGTCTTCTTCGTCAGCTCAGCGCCCTCCATGTAGGGAGCCTCGACGTTGACGCCGCCACCCATCTTGGCGCTGATGTCCGACGGGGTGAGCGGTAAAGTCTTCAACTGGTCGAAGGGGAAGCCTACGCCGGGCGTCACCAGCGAAGCCAGCACGCAGACGGCCGACAGCTGGTCGAGTCCGAACTTGGCCTGATAGGTCTCGGCCTCGTCGATGACGGCCTGCGACTCGTCAGAGAGTTCCAAATCGCGCATCGGACGTGCGGCGCGCGGGGCAAGCTGCATCTGGACGTCGGCCCAGTCTTGCAAATAGTAATAATCCTTGTCCAAGTCGCTCTCGATGAACTGGACAAGTCCTAACTCCTTATGGAGAATAGCCTTAAACAGATGCGCCGGATAGATGGCATCACTGCAATATTCCTCTGCAAAAGAATTCGCAATGGCTTTTAGCTTTTCAATCATTGTTTTAAAGGTTTAGTTTATTTTACTCCCAAAATTGGCTACAAAGATAAAAAAAAAAAATTGCAATGCCCTACAATGAAGAAAAGAAACGAATCTTCTTTTATGTTTTTTAACAATAGGATTTATTATACGCGCGCGTAGGGTAGTGAAATCGGGAAGCATCACTATAAAGGGAAAAGGGAAAAGAAAACGTCACGGCCTTACAGAAAAACGTCACGGTCTCTCGTAAAAATTTCACGGCCTCTCGTGAAAACGTCACGGTCTCTCGTGAAATCATCACAGGAGACCGCGACGTTTTACCTTTTACCCTTTACATCTTCCCTTTTTGTTCTTCCCTCATATAGGGATAGCTTAACCGGAAAACACCTCGCCCATGTCGCCCATGTCGCTCCTGGCTCCAATTTTGTTGGCTCGTGGGGACAGGAAGCTTAGGGGCGGGATGGGCGGGATGGGTGGGATGTTTTTCGCTTTCACTACCCTACGCGCGCGTAGTGCAGGTAAGGGTTGCTGGTTGACTATTGCGTAACAGTCCAGCCGGTCGGCTTATGATCATTCCAATTTGATTCGTATCCACTTTTTGTTACCAAAGTTCCTTTTGATTGTACATTAACCAACCACGGTTCAAAATAACTAAAATCTGCTGGTGAAGAATAACACGTCACATAATATAGGCCACTACAATTGTAGAACATGTTAACATAACAACACTTTGTTTTTTCTGATAAAGATGCAGTTGCATCCGCCATAATCGGCGACCTGCTTAACCCTGTACACTCCCAAAACATTCCATAATAGCAAAACTCAGTTAATTTCGTGGCAGGCAGCACCATATCCTTGTAGGGATGGTTGCGGATATTGGTATTGTCTTTAAACAGATTACAAAAAGCCGAATTGCCCCTCAATGTTGTTTCTGATGAAAAACTTTCGTGAGTAAGGCTCATGAAATTTCCGTAGACATAACAAGGCCCAGAACATGAAATCTTCGAATCATGACCTTCATTGTCCTCGTAAGTATTATTAGCCCCTCTTAGATATACTTTGTCACCAGCGTTCAGACTGGAGGTTGTTCCACTTGCACCTGCAGCTGCCAAAGTCGTCCAACTGCCGTTGTTGATACTATACTCTACAGGACCAGTTGCCTTATTGTCAAAAGTAATGGTCGTCCCATTGTTCAAGGCCTGCATCGTCAAGGGATGATCCCCGGGAGTATAGGACTCGTTCTTACCCATCCTGACATTAACGGGATAATACTTACCGTTTACAAAGCTGACGGCGGGCTTCTCGTACTTATAGGTATTGCCGCCAACGGTAGCTGTCAGCGTCAACAGCTGACTGTCGAAGGCAGGTACGGCAACATAGAGAACACCATCACCGTTAGTCGTGTATGTCGCATCGGGAATGCCCGTCAGCGACAGCGTCGTACTGCCATACTTAATGTCCAGCTGCGAGGCGTTCAGCGGCTCGTTGGTCTCACCTTTCAGGGAGAACTTGACAATGGCTTGCTGGCTCGTAAACGTTGCGTTTCCGGTTTTAACATAACTGCCAACCTCAGTAATCTTCACGGTAGCTGTAGCAATGGCGTAGTTGGCTCCGATGTCGCTCAACGTGCCTTTCTGTCCGCTGTAGTCAGCGGGAGACTTCAGGTAAGTCAATACCAGTACGTCATTGACGTTGAGCTCAGCGCCTGACAACGTGCCTATCAGCTTGGTCGACGCGGTGCCGGTTGACTGAGGCGTCAGCGTGCCGAGGTTAGTGTCCGACTTGGTGACGTAAACGACCTCACCCTGAGCCCACTGAGGCGTGATGTCACCAGTGCCATCACCCGAAAGGGCACGGGTCACAGCGTCAGACGACAGGACAGCCTCAACGGTAACATGATATACCTGCGGTTGCTCCACGCCGTCGTCGTCAGACGAGCAGGCGACAAAGACCACTCCCGTCAAAAGCAGGAGACACGAACAAATAATCAGTGCTAAGGACTTCTTCATAGTTTGTTCCTCCTTATTCCCAAACTTGATCAGTTTGTTTCTTATACTCAGGCAGTTCTCCCTCGACGCTTGCCTGCATCAGATGGGAGCGGGAACAGAGGCTAAATGCCCTGACAACAGGATTAGTGTAATGTTTCTTGTTTTTCATCTAGTAAATAGTTTTTATAATTTGAAAATAGGTTCCTCTACTGGCGGCTTTACCGGAGTATTCTTTACGCGAGGTCTGGCAACCGGCTTGGAAACGGTTACCGCCTTTTGCTTCTGCTTGCCATTAGCAGGCTTGACGTCAAGGCTGAAGCCGTAGGTGATTGTCGGGCATCCGCTCTCGGTGACGTCGACATTGAACTGCACATTGTCGCCTTTCCAATTAAAGAGCCGGACATTGAACAAGTCCTCGCGCACCTTGGAAATCTCACATACGACAGAGTCCTTGGCGTCGACGTGAACTTCACGGAAGAAGGCCTGGTTGCCGGCGGCACTGTTCTGTACCGACACATCAGCCTCGAGATAGGAGCTGACAACCTGATACTTGGAGACTTCCACCAGGTAGTTGTTGACATACCATGCATTGAAGGAGATTTCCTGCGGCGCAAACTTCAGACCGTCGTAATTCAGGGCCACCGCCGTCTTGGCCGACGAGCGCTCCAGCCCTATCTCCTTGGGGATAGACAGCGTACACTCATAGCGCAGCACCGCCGACTCCACATTAGAGGACTCGCTACGGGTGTCGCTGTTGATGATGCACGCCGTGTCGCAACTGGTAAGCGACATCTGCGAGAGCTTCATCGTGGGCGGACAGACAACCTTGATATTGGTGTTTACCGTCTTATGCTCGAAGCCGATGTCAAGATTGTCGTTGAGTATGAAACGACACGAGTGCTTCGTGTCGACGGTCAGCACGCCATACTTACCATTGACCAGTACCAGCGCCTCGTCACCAACAAGTTTGGAGATACGCTCAAACTGAGCCGGCAGCAGGATGTCGCCATTATACGACAAGCCTAACAGCTCCGTATCGTCAAAGGAGACGCCGCGGAACGAACTGACGGGTTCCGGCTCAAAGTCTTCGGGAACATCGAAAGTCTGAACCTCCTGACCATTGTAGCGAATAGCCGTCAGACGCATTTTGCCGTCGAACGACATAGAGCCATCCTTCAAGGGTATCACATAGCCCTTGCCCTGCTGGACAGGGGCGACCAGACGCTCGGGGGTATAGACACGAGCCTTCTTGTTGTCGGTGCCATCCATCGACAAAGGTCTCAGCACGCCCTCGTTGAAGTCGTACTCATAGACACGCTTCTTGGCTACGACAATAGACTTGCCGTTACTCACAGAAGAGAGGAAATCGACATCATCGGCATCGATGTCCGCCGTCGGCAGATCGACAGGTCTTCCTGTAGCCGAGGAGATGTACTGCAGGACGGAAGTGCCATCGAACACATGCTTGAGCGACTTCGGCACTTTCACTGCAGCATAGCCCTCGCAAAAGGGCATACCATCGGAGAAAGGACCAATCGTGGCACCAGTCTTGGCATGGACAAAATAGTAGCCTGTCCTGTTACTGACAAGAAGGTAGTTATCGGAGAAAGCGAACGACGCGACTGGCGCATAGCTATGGGCAGCGATGTCGGTCACCCGTCCCTCGTCATTGACATAGGCCACGAACTTACCGTTCTGATACAGCAGGGCCATGCCTTCCTTGAACTGCGACATATTGTCGTACTCCAATGGCACCACCATCTCTTCCTTGTCGTTCATCATTCCATACTTACCGTTCTGTGAGACAACATAGAAGCCGTTTCCAAGAATTTTGATGCTGGAATACTTAGGATGGATAATCCATTGAGGTATCTGAGCCGACAGCACAGATACCGCCATCAACAATACAGCTAAGAGAGCTTTTCTCATCTTGTTTCTTCGCAGTATTTCAAAAAACACCTGTTCCCGCACAATAGCGGAAACAGGTGAATCATTAGTATCTAAAAATTATTTCTCCTCCAGGATGGGCTCCTCGGCAAAGTCGAGCACATTCTTGCGGTTTGCCTGCATACGCTCGTACTCCTCCTTGGAACCGACAATAATCTTCTCGAACTCGCGCAGACCAGTACCGGCAGGGATGAGGTGACCGCAGATGACGTTCTCCTTCATGCCCTCCAGATAGTCAACCTTGCCACGGATGGCAGCCTCGTTGAGCACCTTCGTGGTCTCCTGGAACGATGCAGCCGACATGAACGACTTGGTCTGCAGGGCAGCACGGGTGATACCCTGAAGAATCTGGGTAGACGTTGCGGGCACGGCGTCACGCACCTGAACCAGTTTCATGTCACGACGCTTGAGCATCGAGTTCTCGTCGCGCAGGCGGCGGGCGGTGACAATCTGACCGGCCTTCATGTTCTCGGAATCGCCGGCGTCGGTGACCACCTTCTTACCCCAGATGCGGTCGTTCTCCTCAGCGAAGTCGAGCTTGTCGACAATCTCCTGCTCGAGGAACGACGTGTCGCCCGGGTCGTTGATCTGCACCTTGCGCATCATCTGACGGACGATAATCTCGAAGTGCTTGTCGTTGATCTTGATACCCTGCAGACGGTAGACGTCCTGCACCTCATTGACGATGTACTCCTGGACAGCCGTGGGGCCCTTGATGGCAAGGATGTCGCCCGGCGTGATGGCACCGTCAGAGAGCGGCGTTCCTGCACGCACAGCGTCGTGCTCCTGCACCAGGATCTGCTTCGACAGCGAGACGAGGTACTTACGCTGCTCGCCAGTCTTAGAGGTGACGACAATCTCGCGGTTACCACGCTTCACCTTACCCATGGTGACCTCACCGTCAATCTCGCTGACAACAGCGGGGTTCGACGGGTTACGGGCCTCGAAGAGCTCGGTAACACGAGGCAGACCGGCGGTGATATCACCACCCTTGGCGGCAGCACGCGGAATCTTCACCAGTGTCTCACCAGTCTTAACGGTCTGACCGTCCTCGACAACGACGTGACCACCCACGGGGAAGTTGTAGGTTCCGATCTTCTCACCATCGGCACCGATGACGTCGCAGGTAGGCACCTTGGTCTTGTCCTTCGACTCGGTGACGATCTTCTCGGTCAGACCGGTGGTCTCGTCGGTCTCAGCACGGAAGGTGATACCCTCGACAACGTCGTTGAACTTCAGCGTACCGGCATACTCGGTAACGATGACGGCGTTGAACGGGTCCCACTGGGCAATCTTGTCGCCCTTCTTCACGACATCGCCATTCTTGAAATAGAGTGACGAACCGTAAGGAACGTTGACAGAGGAGAGCACGATCTTAGTATTGGGATCGACAAAGCGCATTTCGCCCAGTCGGCTGACCACCATCTCACAGTCGCGGCCATCCTCGTCGAAAGGAACGGTACGCACCTCTTCCATCTCGATCTTAGCCGACTCGTACTTGCAGACGATGGTTGCGTTGGCAGCAGCGTTGGCAGCCACACCACCAGCGTGGAACGTACGGAGGGTCAGCTGTGTACCCGGCTCACCGATAGCCTGGGCGGCGATGACACCGACAGCCTCACCCTTCTGCACCATACGGCGGGTTGCGAGGTTGCGGCCATAGCACTTCATGCAGACACCCTTCTTCGACTCACAGGTGAGCACCGAACGGATCTCAACGCTCTCAATATCGGCCTTCTCGATGGCCTCAGCCAGCGGCTCGGTAATCTCCTCGCCAGCAGGCACGATGACCTCGCCGGTCTTAGGATTGACGACATCGTGGACGCTGACACGACCGAGGATGCGCTCAGCCAGACTGCTGATGACCTCGTCGCCATTCTTCAGGGCGGTGCAGACGAGTCCACGGAGCGTGCCGCAGTCCTCCTCGTTGATAATCACGTCGTGAGACACGTCAACGAGTCGACGGGTCAGGTAACCGGCGTCGGCCGTCTTCATGGCGGTGTCGGCCAGACCCTTACGGGCACCGTGTGTAGAGATGAAGTACTCCAGCACCGACATACCCTCCTTGAAGTTCGACAGAATGGGGTTCTCAATAATCTGGTGTCCCTCGGCACCGGCTTTCTGAGGCTTAGCCATCAGACCACGGATACCGGAGAGCTGCTTAATCTGGTCCTTACTACCACGGGCACCCGAGTCGAGCATCATGAACACGGCGTTGAAGCCCTGGTCGGCCTCGGTCATCTGCTTCAGCAGGATGTTACCGATGTCGTTGTTGACGTGAGTCCAGGTATCGATGACCTGGTTGTAACGCTCGTTATCGGTGATGAAACCCATGTTGTAGTTGTCGGTAATCTGACGAACGTCCTCGTTACCCTTGGCAATCAGCTCGGCCTTCTCCTTCGGGATAATGATATCGTCGAGGTTGAACGACAGACCGGCCTCGTAAGCCATACGGTAGCCCAGGTTCTTGATACCGTCGAGGAACTCGCAGGCCTCAGCGAAACCGACGTTCTTGATGACGTCGGCGATGATGTCGCGCAGAGACTTCTTAGAGATAACCTTATTGACATAGCCCACCTGGTCGGGGATGATGCCGTTCACGATGACACGGCCCACAGAGGTTTCGACGGTGTGCTTGTAGGGGTTGCCGTTCTCGTCGCGGTCGTCGACCACCACCTTCACCTGGGCGTGCAGGTCGCACTTACCCTCGTTGTGGGCGATGATGGCTTCCTCAGGACCATAGAACGAGAGGCCCTCGCCCTTGGCACCCGGACGGATCTTTGAAATATAGTACAGGCCAAGCACCATATCCTGTGAAGGCACGGTGATAGGTGCGCCATTGGCGGGGTTCAGGATGTTATGGCTCTGAAGCATCAGCAGCTGGGCCTCGAGGATAGCCTCGTTAGACAGCGGGAGGTGGACAGCCATCTGGTCGCCGTCGAAGTCGGCGTTGAAGGCGGTACATGCCAGCGGGTGAAGCTGGATGGCCTTACCCTCGATGAGCTTCGGCTGGAAGGCCTGGATGCCGAGACGGTGCAGCGTCGGTGCACGGTTCAGCAGCACGGGGTGGCCCCTCGATGAGCTTGCGGATGATGAACGGCTTGTAGAGCTCGGCGGCCATCAGCTTCGGCAGACCGCACTCGCCCATCTTCAGCTCAGGACCGACGACAATGACCGAACGGGCAGAGTAGTCGACACGCTTACCGAGCAGGTTCTGACGGAAGCGGCCCTGCTTACCTTTGAGCGAGTCACTCAGAGACTTCAGCGGACGGTTGGAGTCACTCTTCACAGCCGAAGACTTACGGCTGTTGTCGAACAGCGAGTCGACGGCTTCCTGCAGCATACGCTTCTCGTTGCGCAGGATGACCTCAGGAGCATGGATTTCCATGAGGCGCTTCAGACGGTTGTTACGGATGATGACACGACGATAGAGGTCGTTCAGGTCGGTAGAGGTCGTTCAGGTCGGACGTGGCAAAACGGCCACCGTCCAGGGGAACGAGCGGGCGCAGCTCAGGGGGCGTCACGGGAATGATCTTCATAATCATCCACTCGGGACGGTTGATGCCCTTCTCGACGCTCTGACGGAAAGCCTCGACAACCTGCAGACGCTTCAAGGCCTCGTTCTTGCGCTGTACCGACGAGTCGGTATTGGCACGGTCGCGCAGCTCATAGCTGAGTGAATCGAGGTCGAGCTGGGTCAGCAGGTCGTAGATAGCCTCAGCACCCATCTTTGCGATGAACTTGTTAGGATCGCTGTCGTCCAGATAGTCGTTGTTCTCGTCGACGTAGTTGTCCATGATGCTGTTGTACTCCTCCTCAGAGAGCAGGTCAAACTTGTTGGCACCTAATGCATCGTTACCCTCGCCGTCCTTCTTGCCAGCCATGATACCCGGCTGGATGACGATATAGCGCTCATAGTAGATGACGGCATCGAGCTTCTTGGTGGGCAGACCAAGGAGATAGCCGATCTTATTGGGCAATGAGCGGAAATACCAGATGTGGGCTACGGGTACAACAAGCTCGATGTGGCCGGCACGCTCGCGACGCACCTTCTTCTCGGTGACCTCAACACCGCAACGGTCGCAGACAATACCCTTATAACGGATGCGCTTGTACTTTCCGCAGGCACACTCATAGTCCTTCGTCGGACCGAAGATGCGCTCACAGAAAAGACCGTCGCGCTCAGGCTTATAGGTACGGTAGTTGATGGTCTCGGGCTTGGTAACCTCGCCAAAACTGCTGTCGAGGATGTCTTCGGGGGAAGCAAGTCCGATGGTAATCTTCGTGAAATTACTCTTTGTCTTTGTATCTTTCTTGAAAGCCATAACTTCTTAACTTCTTAACTTCATAACTACTTAACTACTCACTTAGTCCATTGTGATACTCAGACCGAGACCACGCAGCTCGTGCAGCAGCACGTTGAGCGACTCAGGAATACCAGGTGTAGGCATGGGGTCACCCTTGACGATGGCCTCGTATGCCTTGGCACGACCCACGGTATCATCAGACTTGATGGTAAGAATCTCCTGAAGCACATGGCTGGCGCCGAAGGCCTCCAGTGCCCAGACCTCCATCTCACCGAAACGCTGGCCACCGAACTGTGCCTTACCGCCGAGCGGCTGCTGGGTAATCAGGCTGTACGGGCCAATAGAACGGGCGTGCATCTTGTCCTCAACCATGTGGCCGAGTTTCAGGAAGTAGGTAATACCCACCGTAGCAGGCTGGTCGAAGCGCTCACCCGTCTCACCGTCGTAAAGATGAGTAGAGCAGAGGCGCGGCAGACCGGCCTTGTCAGTCCATTCAGCCAGGTCGTCAAGCTTGGCACCGTCGAAGATAGGCGTGGCAAACTTCACGCCGAGACGCTTACCGGCAGCACCGAGGATAGCCTCGAAGATCTGTCCGAGGTTCATACGTGAGGGCACACCCAGCGGGTTCAGCACCAGGTCGACAGGACGACCATCCTCAAGGAACGGCATGTCCTCCTGACGGACAACCTTAGAGACGATACCCTTGTTACCGTGACGACCGGCGAGCTTGTCACCGACACCGATCTTACGCTTCTTAGCCACATAGACCTTAGCCATCTGCAGGATGCCTGAAGGCAGTTCGTCACCAATGGTGATGGCAAACTTCTTACGCTTCATCTCGGCGTCGAGCAGCTTGTACTTCTTCATGAAGTTGATGATGAGCTGGGCAATGAGCTGGTTCTTGTGCTCGTCGGCAGTCCAGTTACTGATCTGCACGTCACCGTACTCCAGGTTACGCAGAGCCGTGATGGTGAACTTCGAACCCTTGGTGATAATCTCTGCACCGGTATAGTCCTTCACACCCATAGAGGTCTTGCCCTTGGTCAGCGTGACGAGCTTGTCGATGAGGATATCCTTCAGGTCGTTCACCTTTGCATCGTACTCCTCGTCGATCTTCTCCAGCAGTTTCTTATCCTGCATCTTGGTCTGACGAGTCTTGATAGCACGGGCAAACAGTTTCTTATCGATGATAACACCCGACAACGAGGGGTTGGCCTTCAGTGAAGAGTCCTTCACGTCGCCAGCCTTGTCACCGAAGATGGCACGGAGCAGCTTCTCCTCAGGTGATGGGTCGCTCTCGCCCTTCGGCGAAATCTTACCAATGAGGATGTCACCAGGCTCGACACGGGCACCGACACGGATGACACCGTTCTCGTCGAGGTCCTTCGTAGCCTCCTCGCTGACATTGGGGATATCGGCAGTGAACTCCTCGACGCCACGCTTGGTCTCACGGACATCAAGAGAATACTCGTCGACATGGACGGAAGTGAGGATGTCCTCGCGGACAATGCGCTCATTAAGCACGATAGCATCCTCGTAGTTGTAACCCTTCCAAGGCATGTAGGCTACCAGCAGGTTGCGGCCCAGAGCCAACTCACCATTCTCAGTAGCATAACCCTCAGTCAGGATATCACCGGCCTTCACACGCTGTCCCTTGTTACAGATGGGGCGCAGGTCGATGGTCATATTCTGGTTCGTACGGCGGAACTTCGCGATACGGTATTCCTTCAATGCAGGTTCGAACGAGACGAACTCCTCATCCTCAGTACGGTCGTAAAGGATGCGGATGGTGGTAGCGTCAACATACTCAACGACACCATCGCCCTCAGCTGTCACCATCGTGCGAGAATCCTCACACACCTGCTTCTCGATACCGGTACCCACAATAGGAGCCTCGTTATGGAGCAGGGGCACAGCCTGACGCATCATGTTCGATCCCATCAGTGCACGGTGGGCATCGTCATGCTCCAGGAACGGAATGAGCGAAGCGGCGATAGAGGCAATCTGCTGCGGCGAGACGTCCATCAGGTCGACGTCTGTCGGCGGAACGACGGGGAAGTCGGCGTCCTGACGACACTTCACCACCTCACGGATAAAGGTACCATCATCGTTCAACGGAGCATTGCCCTGACCGATGATATGCTCCGACTCCTCTTCGGCAGTCAGGTAGACAATCTCGTCGTTGTTGAGGTTGGCAATACCGTTCTCCACCTTACGATACGGTGTCTGGATGAAGCCTAACTCATTGATCTTGGCATAGACGCAGAGCGACGAGATAAGACCGATGTTCGGTCCTTCAGGGCTCTCAATCGGGCAGAGACGACCGTAGTGGGTATAGTGTACGTCACGCACCTCGAATCCGGCACGCTCACGCGACAGACCGCCAGGACCCAGTGCTGAGAGACGACGCTTGTGGGTCACCTCGGCCAGCGGGTTCGTCTGGTCCATGAACTGCGACAGCGGGTTGGTGCCAAAGAACGAGTTGATGACACTTGAAATAGTCTTGGCGTTGATCAGGTCAGTAGGAGTAAACACCTCGTTATCGCGAACATTCATGCGCTCACGGATGGTACGGCTCATACGGGCCAGACCGATGCTGAACTGATTCGACAGCTGCTCACCGACGGTACGCACACGACGGTTCGACAGGTGGTCGATATCGTCGACGGTAGCCTTGGAGTTGATCAGCTGGATGAGATACTTGATAATCTCTATGATATCCTCCTTGGTCAGCACACGGACTTCCATCTCGGTGTCAAGACCAAGTTTCTTGTTGATACGGTAGCGGCCTACGTCGCCCAAGTCGTAACGTTTGTCAGAGAAGAACAGGTTCTGGATGACCTCACGTGCCGAGGCATCATCGGCAGGGTCAGCATTACGCAGCTGGCGGTAGATATACAGCACAGCCTCCTTCTCAGAGTTCGACGGGTCCTTGGCCAGCGTGTTGAAGATGATGCTGTAGTCCTGGGCAGCCTGCTCATCCTTATGTACAAGGATGGTCTGGGCGCCACTCTCCAGGATGTCCATCATATTCTCTTCAGTAATCTCGGTCTCACGCTCCATGATGACCTCGTTACGCTCGATGGATACCACCTCACCGGTGTCCTCGTCAACGAAGTCCTCGTTCCAGCTCTTCAGCACACGGGCAGCGAGCTTCGAACCGACGACAGCCTTCAGGGCTTTCTTGTTGACCTTCACCTCTTCAGCGAGGTTAAAGATTTCAAGGATGTCCTTGTCGGCCTCGAAACCGATGGCACGCAGCAGGGTTGTAACAGGCAACTTCTTCTTACGGTCGATGTAAGCGTACATCACATTATTGATGTCGGTAGCAAACTCTATCCACGAACCCTTGAACGGGATAATACGGGCGGAGTAGAGCAGCGTGCCGTTGGCATGAACGCTTTGGCCGAAGAATACACCGGGTGAACGGTGCAACTGAGACACAACGACGCGCTCGGCACCGTTGATAACGAACGTACCGTTGGCCGTCATATAGGGAATGGGGCCAAGGAACACATCCTGAATCACCGTACCAAAGTCCTCATGGTCGGGATCAGTGCAATACAGTTTCAGCTTAGCCTTCAGGGGTACGCTATAGGTAAGGCCACGCTCCAAGCACTCTTCTATCGTGTAACGGGGCGGGTCGATATAGTAATCCAGGAACTCAAGGACAAAGTTATTACGTGTGTCGGTGATAGGGAAGTTCTCGGCGAACACCTTATACAAACCGTCATTCTTGCGTTCCTCAGGCGGAGTGTCCAACTGCAGGAAGTCCTTGAAGGACTTTAATTGCACGTCAAGGAAATCGGGGAATGGCATGGGATTCTTGACGCTGCCAAAGTTTACTCTGTTGTCTATTACTTTTGATGCCATATTAATACTATTAAGACAAGAAAAGGTTAGGGACCACCTACTGGGGAGTCCCTAACCAAATGTTATTGATTTGTAACTGATTACTTCAGCTCAACCTCAGCACCTGCGGCCTCGATGGTCTTCTTCAGGTTCTCAGCCTCTTCCTTAGACAGGCCTTCCTTCACAGTAGCAGGAGCACCGTCAACGAGGTCCTTAGCCTCCTTCAGGCCAAGACCGCAAGCCTCTTTCACAGCCTTCACAACCTGGAGCTTAGCAGCACCGGCTGACTTCAGGATCACGTCGAAAGAAGTCTTCTCCTCAGCAGCAGCGGCATCACCACCAGCTGCGGGACCAGCAGCAACAGCAACAGCTGCAGCGGCGGGCTCAATTCCATACTCGTCCTTCAGGACAGTTGCCAACTCATTTACTTCTTTTACAGTAAGGTTTACCAACTCTTCTGCAATAGCTTTAATATCTGCCATTTTATTTTAAATTTTAATTGTTTTTAATGTTAATATTATTTTCGCTTATTTGTTACGCTCAGCGATAGCGTCAAGCAGCCCGTGAATCTTGCCACCGGCATTCAGGCCAGAGACAACATTCTTGATAGGAGACTGGAGCAGAGAAATAACATCGGCGATGAGCTCGTTCTTGCTCTTGATAGCAACCAGCTCTTCCAGTTTGTCAGCACCAACGAAGAAGCTCTCCTCAGCATAAGCACCCTTCAGGGCGGGGATACCTTCCTTCTTGTACTCCTTAATCAGCTTAGCGGGAACATTGGCCGTCTGGGTGAACATAATAGCAGTGTTACCCTTCAGGCAGTCATACAACGGAGAGAAATCAATGTCCGATGCCTCAAAAGCCTTGTGAAGAAGCGTGTTCTTCACCATCAGCAACTTGATCTCGTTTTTGAAGCACTTACGGCGCAGGTCAGAAGTCTTCTCAGCATAATAGTATCTTTTACTTCCTTTTTCATTTGTCTAATCTTTTAACGAGTTATTCAACTGATTTAGGATCGACCTTGATACCCTTACTCATAGTGCTTGACACAAAGATACTCTTGATATATGTACCCTTGGCGGCAGCAGGCTTCAGCTTGATAATGGTAGCGATGAACTCCTTAGCATTCTCAAAGATCTGATCTGCTGTGAAAGTCACCTTACCGATTGACGTGTGCACGATACCGGCCTTGTCAACCTTGAAGTCAATCTTACCCTGCTTTACTTCCTTCACTGCCTTAGCAACGTCCATAGTCACAGTACCGCTCTTCGGGTTCGGCATCAGGCCACGAGGACCGAGGATACGACCGAGAGGGCCCAGCTTACCCATGCAAGACGGCATAGTGATGATTACATCAACATCAGTCCAACCCTGCTTGATCTTGTCGATATACTCGTCAAGACCAACATAGTCGGCACCTGCCTCCTTGGCAGCAGCTTCCTGGTCGGGTGTACAGAGAGCGAGCACGCGAGTGACCTTACCAGTACCGTTCGGCAGCGATACCACGCCACGAACCATCTGGTTAGCCTTACGCGGGTCAACGCCCAAG
>ONYA01000049.1 GCA_900321965.1 uncultured Prevotellaceae bacterium | reverse complement strand
TCCGCGAGTCTGAAGGGTGGCTATGCCGTCGTTGACGCTGACTACTGCCCCACTCCGCTCTGCCTTCGGCAAGTTGAACGAATACTGCTTGCCACGCCATGTGAAACTTGCACTCAGCCGTTGGCTGCCTGGCGTAACGGTGAACACGCCACGCCCCATGTGGGTGGTCTGGATGGCTGTCACCTGCTGACCGCCTTGACGCAGGCTGCCTTTCAGGTCGACGGCCTCGCCCAGTTGGTCCTTCAGTTCGAAGGCCACGCGGCTCTGCAGTCCTTCCACCAAATGGCCACCCTCGGGATAGAACGTAGCGAAGAGTTCCTCCTTCAGCGGCTTTTGCAGGCGGGTCTTCGGACGCTGGTACATACGGCGGGCATCGTAGTCGCCGGCTTCTTCAGGTTTACTATAAATAGGTAACACACGCGTGTAGAGTCCGTCCCACATACGATAGTAGTCGGCCGCCATCTGGCGGTTATAGAACTGCCACGTCTCAGGGGTGGTATAGGGATGCTCCGTGACGCCGAAGTTCAGCATCCAGCGGGTATAGGCGCGCAACTCGTAATAACCGGAGTAAAGCGAGTCCTGCAGCACGAACTGTCCGCAGGTGTGTCCTTCTGGGGCTACGATAATGTTCTGACGTTCTATCAGCAGACCGTCTGGCGACAGCAGCTCGACATAGAGGATGCGGCTCATGTCGGTAGGTTTCAGGTTGTCGGCACGTACGACGTAAGCCTTGTACCACAGGGTGTCGCCCACGAAATAACACTGGTTGTCGGTATGCACATATACTTTCTCCTGCACTTGCGACACTGACGACTGCTCCAAAGCCTGACGGATATCGTCAAGCGAACCTGCCTGCACGCCACATACGGACAGCAGGAATACTGACATAATCAATAAAAACCGTTTCATCTTTTAGTTAATGTTTTGCCTTTTGACGCAAAACGAACGTAAAAGTTTAACGCGAGATATTATTTCTTCAATTTGAAGGAATTTTCAATGCTGCTGATCTCGGCCATAAACGCCTTGTCGACCTTCAGCCGCTGCTCTACGGTAGAACAGCTGTGCAGCACCGTGGAGTGGTCGCGTCCGCCAATCAGCTGTCCGATACGCGAGGCGGGCATCTTTGTGTACTTCTGTGCCAGATACATCGACACCTGGCGCACCAGGACGTAGTCGCGCTTACGGCTCTTGCTGAAGACGTGCTGCTGGGCTACATTGTAGTGGCCACAGACCTTCTCCAGGATGTCGTCCACGGTCAGCGGGTGGTTGTCGACCTTGACGGCACGCTTGATGACACGCTCTGCCAGACGCATATCGACGTTGCTGTTGTAGACGATGGAGTACGCCATCAGTCCGTTGACGACACCTTCTAAGTCGCGGACGCTGCCGTTGGCCGTCTCGGCAATGAACTGTATGACGTCAGCGGGAATCTTCAGGCCGTCACGCTTGCACTTCGCGTTCAGTATGTCGACACAGAGCTGCACGTTGGGCTTCTCCAACTCGGCAATCAGTCCGCAGGAGAAACGTGTCAGCAGGCGGTCTTTCACACCTTCAAGGTCTACCGGCGGACGGTCTGAGGCCAGGATGATCTGCTTACCCAGTCTGAACAGGTGGTCGAAGATATGGAAGAACGTGTCGAGGGTTCTCGGCGAGGTAGCCCACTCCTGAATATCATCGACTATCAGCACGTCGATGGTCTGATAGAAGTTGATGAAGTCGTTGGTCGTGTTGCGACGTACGGCGTCGGTGAACTGCACCTGGAAGAGGCGCGCCGAGACATAGAGCACGCGCTTCTGCGGGTACATCTCCTTACAGCGCACACCGATGGCGTTGATAAGATGGGTCTTACCGCAGCCCGACGGTCCAAAGACGAAGAAGGGGTTGAAGGTCGACTTTCCGGGATGCTCGGCAATACTCAGTCCCACGGTACGCGGCAGTTTGTTGCTGTCGCCCTCGATGAACGAATTGAACGTCTTGTGGACATCCAACTGCGGGTTCAGGTCGCGGGGCGTGGCGTCGAGGACGTTGGGCGACTGGTTGGCACGGTTGCTTGGCTTCGGCACATCGATGTCAACGGGCTGGTCGGCAGCCACGTCCTGTGTCAGTTTGTGAGCCTTATCAGTAACAATGCGGTAGTTGAGCTTGACCTTCATCTTAAAACTGTTGGTCAGTGCCCAATACATTAACCTTATATAATATTGTTCCAAATATTCACAGAAATAAGCGCTGGGCACCTGCAACAGCAATGTGGCGTCGCTCTCCGAGAAAGACTCGAAGACGATGGGCTCGAACCACGTTTTGAACTGCTGCTCGGTGACGTTCTGCCTAATGAGTTGGAGGCAGTTGTCCCAAAGCGCCTTATGACTGTTATTCATCTGGCGTTAAATATTTATTTCTAAAGTTAATATAATTGCAAGGTTTATTAAATCCCTGATTGTTTTGCAGGTGCAAAGTTCGGTATTTTTTCCCAATCTACAAAATCGTGCTTTTTTTTACACGATTTGGTTTCCCACGTAACCTGCTTGATTTTCAACACTTACCGCGTTTCACACTTTTCCGTCGAAAGAGGGTATTGCAAAAATCGATGTCTTTACATATCAACACTTTACGAATTACACAATCGGGCTTTCAGACATTTTTTTATTTAGACAAAATAAAATTACTTGTCTTTTTTGCCGAAAACTGAGAAGTGAATATAGCGTTTCGGATGAGCCTTGAAATCTATCATCAGCGAGTCGGCGTGAGCCATCGTGGCATTCAGGTTATTATACAGTTCTGCATCGCGCATGAGCAGTCCTAACGTGCCCTCCTTGCTATTCAGCTTGGCAGTCATCTGCTCCACATTCTGCAGCGTACGGTCCACTTTAGCCATCGTGGCAGCCAAGTCCAGATCATTCAACGCCTGCGTCAGCGTGTCGGCATTAGCCATCACACCGGTAGCCTTGTTCATCAGCGTGGGCAGCTGACGGTTCAGACTTTTTGTCAGCAGGTTCAGTTCGGTAGCTGTCGTGGTCAGTCCGGCGGTGATGTCCTCGATGTTGTGCAGGGAATGGCCTATAGTCGGGTCGGCCAACAGCGTATTGACTGAGGCGAGAATCGAGTCGAGTTTGGGCAACATCTGTTCTATCTGCGGTACCATACCTGCAACCCTGGCCGTCATACCCTCCTGCATACCACCTCTGATGGTGTCGCCAACAGCCAGACGCGGTGCCGTCATATCGCCCAACTTCACTTCCAGCCTCACATTGCCCAACAGGTCGCTGGCAATCTCGACAGCCGTTCCTTGAGGCAACTGCATACCTTGATTAAGGCCAAGCGTAGCCACAATACGGTCTGGACGGTCATAGTCGTAGTCAATACTCTCCACCGTACCAATCTTCACACCATTGCAGTACACGGGGCTGGAGGCCGTTAGTCCTGTCACGTCGTCGAACAGTGCCATGTACTTATTGTCGCCGGAAAAGAGGCTCAGCCCCTTCAGGAAATTCATACCGAAAAACAGGACCACTAGGCCAACGATGGCCACCAATGCTATCTGTACCTCCTTAGTAAAGAACTTCATAACAGTTATTTCTTTTTATTTGCTTTATATTCACGTATTGCCTCGTTGACATCAACCTTCTTGCCGTCTTTGAAGGCAATGATAAACGCCTGGGGGAAGCGGTCTAACAGCTGTTTGCGCAACTGGTATATTTCCGCATAGTTAGCCGATGCCCCGACGGTGTATTTGTACATACCTTTTTCTTCGTAGTAATCAACATCCTTGACGCCCTTCAACTGCGCACTGCCGGCCTTCAGCTTGACGGTACTGGCCAACAGCTGAACCTTGAATATTGGCGCTGTCGACTGGGCAGCCTGAGTGTCAGACGTTTTCGTTTTGTTTTGCTTCTCGGGGTTTTCGGGTTTCTCCGTAGTATCAGGAGCATCCGGCGTTTCCGGAGTTTCCGGCTCAGCCTGCTCTGCCTCAGGCTCCACAGGTTCTGCCGGTGCCGGTTTATAAGGCACCTTGATGCCTGGCGCCACCTTATTCTTATACGCCACGAAAGCATTATAGAAGCCGCGCGTGTATTGCTGCAAGGCACGGTCGCTGTTCATATACTGCTCTTCGTCCTGCGTCGAGATGAAGCCTAACTCCATCAGACAGGCGGGCATCGACGTCAGGCGCAACACGGCGAGGTTGTCCTGATGGACACCCTTGTCCTGACGGCCCGTAGCCGAACAGATGTTCTTCTGCATGAACTTGGCCAGTTGGATGCTGTTTTCCAGATTCTTGTCCTGCACCAGTTCAAACAGGATATTGCTCTCTGGCGAGTTGGGGTCAAAGCCCTCGTAATGCTGCTGGTAGTTGTCCTCGTAGAGGATGACGGCATTCTCACGCTTAGCCACCTCTAAGTTCTCAATATATCCCTGTTTGTTGCCGTCGCGACGGCTGCGGCCTAAGGTGTAAGTCTGATAGCCACGGGCAATATGGCCCTTGGGCAGCGAATTGATATGGACGGAGACAAAAAGGTCGGCTTTGGCCTTGTTGGCTATCTCAGCCCGCTGCCATAACTCCAAGAAGCGGTCGGTCTTACGTGTATAAATCACCTTGACGTCAGGACAGTTCTGCTCAATGATGCGTCCGAAGGACAGGGCATAGCGCAGGTTCAGCGTCTTCTCATTAGTCACCTTGCCCGGGGCACCAAAATCCTTGCCGCCATGACCGGCATCAATAACAATAGTAAAAGCTTTCTTCGCACCGTCAGCTGACAGTACGAAGAGGAGCGTCATACAAATTATCGTCAACAATCTTTTATACATGGCCGTGCAAAGGTACTGCTTTTTCGTTAAAAAACGTATAACCGCCTGTGAGTTTTATTACTTTTTCACTTTTTTACTTCCTCACCTTTTTATATTTTTCAAATGTATTTTCTACCACAGATTGCACAGATTTCACAGATTTTGGCTGCGCGATGCCATGCTATTGCACAGATTTCTTATGGATTATTGCGACTAAAGTCGCTGATTGATAGGCGAAGCCAATCTGTTTAATCATAAACAATCGTGGCTTTAGACACTTTAATCTGTGAAATCTGTGAAATCTGTGGTCGTTATAAAATTTGAGGAGGTTGAATTCTTCAATTTTTAATGTTTAATGTTTAATCTTTAATGTTTAATTTTCCAAGTGTATCTCCACCCCTGCACCATCACAATCGGCACCCATCGGCGGCGTCACCTTCGTCAGCCAGAGGTCGATGCTGCTGATGGCGGGAAACTGCCGGAGCAGGGCTTGGACGATGCGTCCGGCAACGTGTTCAAGTAATTGAGAAGGCACCGCCATCTCACGGCGGACAAGGCGGTAGACGGCGGCATAGTCGAGGGTGTCGGCCACGTCGTCGCTCTCCATAGCCTGCTGCCAGGGATAGCCGATGCGCAGTGTGACGACGAAGTCGCCACCTACCTGACGCTCTTGGGGCAGGACACCGTGAAAGGCCCTCACCCTCAGCCGCTCAATCCTGATGTACGTCTGACTCTTCATCGTTCATCTCTGTGGTATCGACATCACCGCCGACATACTTCTTCAAGGCACGTTCCACACCGTTCTTCCATGTGTTGATGTTCTCGCTCTGCAGCTGCAGGGAGGCAACCAGCTTGATGACATGGTCGATAGGCATACGGTAGCGCAGGACGCCGCTGATGAGCTTGGCGTAGTTCCAGTATTCGGGATTGAACTTCTCCGAAAGGCCCTCGACGGTGGTCTTGTAGCCGCGTTTGTTCTCAAACTGGAAGTCGTAACGTTTCGTGCCGTCGGGGTTCACGTTCTTGATGATCTTACCCTTCGTCACCGACTTGGGCAGGATGATACCCTCTTCGTCGTCCTGCAGACCGGTGAAGATCTCGTAGGGATAACCGTTGAGCAGCCCTACCAGCGCCACCCATTTCTCCTTGTTGTTCTGGAAGCGCACCACGTCGCACTCCAATGCCTGCGGACGCACCTCCGTCACCTCCGGGTGATGGTTGTCCAGAGCATAGTCAACGGCATGGGCTGACAGTTCCATCAGGCAGGAAGCCTCGTCGTCGCTGAGAACTCCCATGCAGCGCTGGAGCATATCGGCTATCGTCTCTTCCTTCAGCGGAGTCTCACCTTTCTGGCTAAAACGTGCCAAAGCCCGTGCCACATCATTCAAATTCTGTTCTGTTGTCATAATCCGTATATTTTTTCAAGTTTTGCAAATAGTTTTTTTACCACGAATTTCACGCTTACAAGCAAAGTTGAATTCTTGCTGCAAATTTCGGCAAAAAAACTGATACGGCCAAATATTTGCTCTTTTTTTTCATATTGCCCAACAAATCGCACTATACCCACACCTCTTACACCTGGCACTTAACTATCTGAAACACAGTACACTTTCTTATAGGCGTTGGTCGCACCAGTGGTCGCACCAGTGGTCGCACCAAACGTATGACGAAATGAACTTGTTTTTTAGGGAAACGAATTTCCATAATAATCCGTAATTTCCATAATGAATCACGAAAGACTATGAAAAAAATTATGAAAAATTACGGCAATTTGTTTCCAACAATACAATAAATTTACAATTCGTTTCTCAAAAAAAAATAAGCCGCTCGTAAAAAAATATAAGCCGCTCGTAAAAACGTAACGCCTATTTTTTTTCACGAGCGGCCGTGGCGTGGTGCGACCACTGGTGCGACCACAGGTGCGACCAACACCTTGATTAAAGTATACTGTCTTTCAGATAGTTAAGTGCCAGGTGTAAGAGGTGTCACCTATTGTTTCTATAACATTGCAGAGACATCACTCACCGTCGATTGGATAGTTTGGCGACGGCGTGCGCATAGCATGTCCAAGGCTGTCGAGCCGCTGAACGATTTCCGGGTATTCCGCAGCCAGGTTGTGCTGTTCCAGCGGGTCCTCCTTGATGCGGTAGAGTTCCAACGGCGCACCCTTCTTCACCGTCACCGCCTTCCACCCGCCGCTACGGATAGCCCGCTGCTTACCGGGGAACTCCCAGTAGAGGTCGCGGCTGTCGGTGTCGATGTCCTTACCGTAGAACAGCGGCGAGATGTCCATGCCATTGGTGTTTCGAGGTACGAGGTGCGAGGTACGAGATACGTCTTCTCCCTCCGCTATCCTCGCCAATGTCGGCATAAAGTCGGGGAAGTAGACGAGATTGTCAATCTGTCGGGCTGGCACGCGGCCGGGCTGGTTGACGATGAGGGGCACGCGGATGCCACCCTCATAGAGCTGGCCCTTGCGGCCTTTCAGTCCGGCACCGCAGTTCAGTTCCTTCAGCGGCGCCATGACGGCAGCCCCGTTGTCGCTGGCAAAAATGACGAGTGTGTTCTCACGCAGTCCGAGGGCGTCGAGGGTTCCCAACAGACGCCCGATATTGTAGTCCATGTGGGTCACCAAGGCCGCATAGCGCTTGGTGTTTGCCGACCAGTCGCCGTGCTCGTCGTACCACGACGTGTCGTCGATGTTGTACGGCTCGTGGGGGGCATCGTAGCCAAGGAAAAGGAAGAACGGCCGGTCCTGGTTGCGGTGGATGAACTGGATGGCATCGTCGGTGGAAATCTCTGTATTGTGGCGCACGTGGGCATCGTTCTCGTTCTCCTTGATGTTGACAAGACTGTCGCCGTGAAGCCGGTAGTAGGGGTAGTAATAAGGCGAATTGCTATGGACGGTGGCGATGGTCCAGCCATAGAACTCGTCGAAGCCGCGGTGGTTGGGGGCTGCCTGCGGGTCGTAGCCGTCAAGGTGCCATTTGTTGACTAAACAGGTGCGGTAGCCTGCCCGCGAGAGCACCGTACCGAGGGTGACATCCTCGGGCAAGAGGTTAGCGCGGCGCACGATGGTGGTGTCGCCCTTGGGGTTGATCTTCAGGCCCGTCAGTCCGCCGGCATAGCACTGGTTGTCGCGGATGCGGGTGTTGCCAGAGTTCTTGCCTGTCATCAGTGAACAGCGTGAGGGCGAGCTGATGCCACTGCCGGCATAGGCCTGCGTGAACGAGGTGCCGGTACGGGCCAACCGGTCGATGTTCGGCGTCTGGATATACTGGTTGCCGTAGCATGCTAAGTCGCCGTACCCCATGTCGTCAGCCAGGATAAAGATAATGTTCGGACGTTCAGTCGTCGCCTTCTGAGGCTGGTCGCCTGCGGCCTGTGCCTGCTGTGCCAGCAAGGCGCCCAAAGTCATTAATGCACTATTCATATCGTTTTTGTTTGCAAATTTACAAAAAAGTTTGTAATTTTGCAGCCAAAAATAGAGAAAAAACGTTTATGAAGAACTTATCGACGCGCCGCACGATCCGCAAATATGCTGACAAAGACGTCAGCGACGAATTACTGAACCGCCTGATGGACGAGGCGGCCCGCACCCAGACGATGGGCAACCTGCAGCTCTATTCCGTCGTCGTCACACGTTCACAGGAGATGAAGGAGCAGCTGTCGCCCGCACACTTCGGTCAGCCGATGGTGACCGAGGCCCCCGTGGTGCTGACCATCTGCGCCGACTTCAACCGCACGACACAATGGGCACGCTGCCGCAAGGCCGATCCGGGCTACGACAACCTGCTGTCGTTCCAAAATGCCGCCATCGACGCCCTACTCTATACCCAGACGCTCTGCAACCTCATGGACGAGGAGGGACTGGGCTACTGCTACTTAGGCACCACCGTCTACCAGCCACAGCAGATCATCGACGTGCTCAAGCTGCCCCAGTTGGTGTTCCCCGTCGCCACGCTGACCGTGGGCTGGCCAGCTGAAGAGCCTCCCCTCTCCGACCGCCTGCCGATGGAGAGTTTCGTTCACCACGAGACCTACAAGGACTACAGCCCCGCCGACATCGACCGTTTCTATACGGCGAAGGAACAGCTGCCCGAGAACAAGCATTTCGTCGAGATCAACAACAAAGAGACGCTGGCACAAGTCTTCACCGACATCCGCTACACCCGCCGCGACAACGAAGCCCTGTCTGACGTACTCACCGAAACACTAAAGCAGCAGGGATTCTGGCAATAATTTTCAAGCCGCGAAAATAATATTTCAAGCCGCGAAAAAAAATTTTCGCGTCGCGTGCGTAATTATTAATTTAGCCCCTTAAAGGGGCTTAATTTTTAAATAAAAAAAGTGTACCCGCGCGACGCCCGATTGATATAAATCAAGAAATTATCCCCCCCCTATACAAATTAATAATACGAAAACCCATTTTGTGGAATTTTTTTGCTACATTTGCAAAATCATTCATCATAAATTGCTATGATAAGGCAAGGATCCAGAATATCTGAGATAACCGTTTTCTTGTTATACTGCCTACTTCATTCGGGATTCGGTTATTGCCAACAGGTTGAAATTCGCAACAACCTGTTATATGACATGACGCTTACGCCCAACCTTGGCATAGCCTATCGTCCAGACTCCATTTGGTCGGTAGGTCTGAATGCCGGCTTCAACGCCTGGGATATCGACAAGCAGAAAAACAAGAAGTGGCGCCATCTGCTCATATCGCCTAACGTACGCCGCTACTTCGGCCATCGCGCAGACACCGTACAATACCAGCAAGGCACAGACGCCACATCACTGCAATGGCGCGACACCACCGTGGTGCGACGAATGCAGTATATAGAGGCAAACCTCATCTACAGCCACTTCAACGTGGGCAACACCCGCATACCCTTCGGGCTTTATAGTGGTGTCAAGAACCGCCGACTGCAGGGTGACCTGCTGGCCATTGGTGCCAAGTATGGCTACAGCTGGATGCTGGGGCGCGACTGGCGTTTAGAAGCTGAGGCCGGCATAGCCGTCGGCTACGCTTGGTACAAGGAATACGATTGTGCCACCTGTGGCACTTTCTACGGCAAGGATGGCCGTCTCTTCTTACTGCCCCTATTGGGCACTAATATCAGCTACATCATTGATTGGAAAAACAAATAATAATAACATGATAATTAAAACTTCCGAAAGTATGAAAAAGGTTTTGAATTTTGCCTTGATAGGTGCGATAGCACTAACAGGCGCAACGATGTTCACAGGCTGCAGTTCGGGCGACGAAGCTGTTGTAGAGAACAATCCGAATTACAATGCTGTGACAAATGAGGTGACTGCCCAGTTCGTCTTGAACGTTTCTTCAGCAACGGGCAACACTACCCGTCAGTCTGCAGATGTCGTGCAGAAGAATGCCAATTTCCGTGGTCTGAAGGATGCCAAGTTGATTGGTTTGTCAACGAGTCACAGTTCCTATCTGGCTCCGTATAACGGAGAGACTACGACTGACGAATCTTACAAAGTCAAGAAAACCTATGATTTGGGTACTCTCTATGCTGCTAATGCAGTGACTAATACCGGAACAACCAACAGAGACAACAGTTCCCGTCGTGTATTGCAGCTGGTTTTGCCTCTGCAAACTGATGCTATGCTGGTTTATGCACGTGCAATACCTTCAGGTACTGATGAAGAGAACGGTAAAATTAGTATGAATGTAACGGGTAATCCCGAAAACACAACCTTCAGTTTGACTTCTCGTCTCGGTGACAAAGGTACAGCATACGACCAGACACTTAATATGTCTGCTGCTATCATTAATAGAGTGATGAGCGTTTCACTTAATGCGACAGCAGGTGCATGGACTAACGAAGGCAATGGCACTACTAGTGAAGGAGCGCTCCCTGAAATCTCATGGAAAGGTTTAGGAGATGCAGTATCTGGTTTGGTTGCGCTGGAAGAACTTTTAGCGAAGGCCTATAACGAAATGACCACCTTGGGAACTGGTGAATATCGTGCAGGTAATGCAAAAGCTGTTAAGAAAATGATGTTTGACCTGCATCAAACAATGGTAACTGTATATGGCGCAACTGCCACCAGTGACAAGGAGTTTAATGCTCAACGTTTGGCTTTTGAAATTAAAAGCCGTATAGAAAAGTATTTTGGTGGCATAACCGCAGAAAACGCAACTACATTCCATAATATAGGTTCCGTTGGCGCAAGTAACACAATTGCCAATAGTCTGAAAGAAGGTGGTGTTGTTACTGATCAGGAAATCTTTAATACTAAGTTTGGAAGCGTTACCAATGACCTCTTGGCTACATTCCCTTCTTCTTTTGGTCTGCCTGAGGGCGTAGCACAGCTGACTGTGTCTGGTGAGGATGTTTTCAGCTACAAGACAGAAAACAATTCATTACTGGGTAGTGGAACTGTTAGTGCAAGCAACTATATGTACCCATCAGAACTGATGTATTTTGACAATAGTGCGCTGCGTGTTAACGATGCAGAAAAGAACGTAAGTGATTATCCAAATGGCTATAACAACTGGAATACAGACACATGGACAGGTTGGACTACAGGTGATGTAACAGCTTCTACTCGTAGCGTAGCCGTAAAGAACAATATCAACTATGGTGTTGCCATGTTAAAATCAGCAGTTCAACTTGACGGCACATCGTTCCAAGACAACAGAGCAGCTGTCGTTGGAACTCCTGCAACAAACCAGGTTCTCTCTAATACAGATGTAGAGAAGTTTACCCTGACAGGTGTTTTGGTTGGTGGACAGATTAACCAGTTGGGTTGGAATTACCTTGCTAAGACACCAGGAACTGCTTCTAACTGGAACTATGTTATCTATGACAACCAGATTCCTAACAGCGGAAAAATACCTACTGTATCAGGCAAAGAGAATTACACTTTGGTGTTCGACAACTATAACTCTACTCTTGATGATGATGCACAGACTGATGTATATGTTGCGCTGGAATTTGTTAACAACTCTGAGAAGGCTTTCTATGGCAAAGGCAATATCGTTCCTGTAGGAGGTACTTTCTATCTGGTGGCTAAGTTGACAAAGGGCGATAACTCTATTGCAGCATGGGATGATACTTATGCTATTCCTCCATACGATGGTTCAGGTGCTTCTTCAAAGATCACTCGTATCTTTGTTCAGGACTTCATGACAACTGCGACATTCAAGTTTAACAATACTTCTTTGCAGAAAGCATTTGTCACCATGCCAGACCTGCGTTCAACACAGTCTTCTCTCGGACTTTCTGTAAACCTCGATTGGCAGAGTGGTCTCAGCTTCGATAATGTTGTTCTCGGACAATAATTGATTCCTCATTGCACGAAAAGGAATTGAAATGAACAAAAGGTCGGACATCATTGGAAAGCATCTGGCGGCAGCACTCTGCGTAGTGCTGTCGGCCAGTTGCTCTGCCATTGA
>ONYA01000050.1 GCA_900321965.1 uncultured Prevotellaceae bacterium | reverse complement strand
CGGTCCAGTCGCCCTGTAACGAGGCAACGACCTTGATGCCTGGTGCATTCTTGATAGCGTCCATAAAACCGTTATGACGCTCGATGGAGGGCGAAGAGCCTTCCAGTCCCTTAATCTCCAGTACTGAACCCTGTCCGTGAAGTCGCGTGACGATATACTCGCCCATCACACGTCCCATCTCGTAGTTGTCGGCACTAATAAAAGCGGTATATTTCTGTGAACTGGTCTTGCGTTCAAACACAATCACGGGGATTCCTTTGTCGTAGGCACGATCGATGGCAGGCGAGATAGTCTGCACCTGATTCGGAGCCACAATCAGCAAGTCGATACCCTCATTCACAAGACTGTCAATCTGCTGCACCTGACGCTCGTCGCTATCGTAAGCGGCGGCAAACTTCAATGCCACACCGTCGTGGAAGTAGGCGCCCATCTTCAATTCCGCATTCTGCTTGTCGCGCCAAATGTCATCCGAACACTGTGATACTCCGATACGATACTTCACCTTGCCTATATCTCGTAGCACGTGCATTACCATGTGAAGCAATCAGTGGCGTTTTGCAAAGACCTTCGATGAGGTTACGCACTTGCTTTTGTGTCAAAATGCCGTCGAATGCTGCCACAAAATCACTCATGGATGCATCGCCGTTACGCCGAATCACATGATAAACTATTTGGATATGATTGATTTCATATTGCCCGACTACAGATTTCACATGCGGTTTATAAAGCAGATAGCGGGTGGAAAGGACAGACATATCCAAAATACACATCTTCTGCAATCAACCCCATTTCTATTAATTTCGGGCAACTCTCCTTATAAACAGCCTCTGCATTACCTTTCCAGATATAGTGAAGCGTCAGCCAGTCGAAAGTATTCATCTGACTTTCGAGTTCGGGGGTATGGCAAATATCCTGGGCAAAGAGGTAAAAGGCATCGTCAGGAATCTCACCGTAGAAGCGCAAGTCCACCTGATAATCATCAGAATAGGAGTAGTCAGGAAGCGGTTTGCCCTCCTTGATGCAGTTGGTAAACATGATGTCAACACCCTGTCCGCTTCGCTCTATCAATCCCGTCTTTTCTATCACTTCGGCCATCAGTCGGCTACGGGGCGAACTGTTGACGGTGAGGATATTGCCGATGTTTACGCCGTATGGGAATCCGCCAGGGTTAGAGATTTCCACCATATCAGGATAAAGATGGATGAAGATGTCAGACCCCATCTGTAGGCTACGGTGAATCATAGCGTTAATAATGGCCTCACGAATAGTCTCTTTGTTGAATGCCGGACAATCGAGGATGCGAGGTAGATCATTGATGTGTAGTAGCGGATTGCAAGCAGGTTGGTTGATGTATTCCCATATCTTCTCGATAGCGACGAACAACGGCAGACGGTATTCCTGACGGGCGCTGTAGCGTACTTGGCTTTGACTGGTTCTGTATTCTATCACAACATTTGCCTGTGGCAGATAACGATTGATGGCTTCAGACTTTCCCAACAACAAAAGAGTCGCATATTTCATATTGCCATCATCATCAATCAGCAACAGGTCTTTCAGTAATTGTGGCAGAGGAATGGTATTTGCATCAGTCCGTTTCTGCTTGTCAGCAATGAGTTTGCGCATGTTTTCTACAGCTTCAGCATCAAGGTCTTCAATAGTAAGCCCCTTGCAGACACGGGATGAGAAATCTGGGTCTTGCTCGGAAATGATGGAGAAGTATTCAGCATCGTCCATTTCACGCAGACTTTCGCCCACTCGCATCAAGGGAACACCCTCGAAACGAAGTGCCTTACCAACAGGACGAGAAGGCACATTGATGACAAGGACACGACGTTGCTTCTCGTCATACAGTTCTTCGATACGAACGCGTATATGGAGACGCTTATAAATCTCGTCTTCAAGATTGCCTGTCTCGTTCTCGGCAAAATCACTACCAGCAACCTCATGGGGATAGGCATCAGCCATTCCAAGAACCAAACGACCACCTTTCTCATTAGCCAAGGCGACAACATATCCTAATACACAATGCCTACGGTCTTTGGGGTCGGTCTTCTGGCCTCCTGCGAACGGGTAGTTATGCTCTGCCTTCTTGAACTCTACGTGGTCTTCACGCTCACGGAGTTTCTGCAATTCTTCTATTGTACTCATCGGTCGATTGGTACTCACCATCGTCTTCTCTAATTTTGGGTGCAAGGGTGGTGCCGCTCGACCTCGGTCGCTTATTCCCGAAGGGTCTTAAGAAACCGAATGCAAAGAATATGTTCTTTGCTGAAGTGTAGCCCACCTTCGCGCAGTTTCACGGTGCAAAGATACAACTATTTTTTTGAATTGGGCAAGATTCTTGGAATTATTTCTCAAATTAATGCATATTTTAAACGTAACCATCTGATTATTAGGGGGCTGATTTTATGATTTAATTCCCAAACAAATATACTCTAAAAATCCCTATTATTATTCTCCCAACATCCAAAGACATCTGATCCTGAATTCGATAGCTATATTAGTTCTGTTATCTCCTGAGCCTATACTTTGGTGCATGCATAGTCTTGGCCATCTGATGACATCTGAGGGCGAAAAACCAGCATTGATGGCTTGCTGCAAATCGTTCCATGGACGGTCAAAGGTTCCATCGCCGTTGGGATTACCGTCGGGGGCAAGATATATCTCCTTCACAGCTGCAGGAAATGGCTTGGTGGGAACCCACGCACCGTCGGTGATGTATGTCGGGTCGTCAATGTCGGGTTGCTGCTGGCTGACGCTGTTCAGTGTGATGGTGATATCGTCGAGATAAATAGTGGAACTCATGCATGTGAAACGGATGAGTACCTCGGTGTCTTCCTCCTGCGAGTTGCACTTGAAGGTACTGGAGCCGTAGGGTGTCGACGACGAGACGGTGGCGGTGCCTAACTCTTGCCACGTCTGTCCGTTGTCGGTTGACTTCTCTACCTTGAGTTTCTTGCCGCTGCCCGATGCACGGTGGCTGAAGGTGACTTTGCCGGGCTGACAGAGGGTGGGGGTGACGGCATAGCCATTGCCGCTCATGGCGAGACGCTGGCTGCTGTTGTCTGACTTTCCGCAGGCACCTTTGATCTTCCACTGGCCGGAAGCCAGAGTTACTACCGTCTCACTTGAAGGGGCCGATGTGGGCAGGCCGCTCTCGAAGTTCTCGGTCAGCTTATTATCACCAAAAGCGGATACTGCAAACAACAGTAATGCTGATAAAAAACGGAGTCTTTTCATATCTTACATTTTGACGTTGCAAAGATACTACATTTATTTGAGAAACCATAAAATTCGTGAAATAATACATTTTTCCGCGATACTGCGACAAGTAAAGCGAAAATTTTATAACTTTGCACCCACAAACAAACTACTACATTAAAAAATGAAACAACTACTTACGATTCTTATGTGTCTGCTGGGGCTTACCAGCCTGAATGCAGAAAATTATCCCTATCGCAGCGACTACCTGTGGGTGACCGTTCCCAACCATGCCGACTGGCTCTACAAGACGGGCGAGCAGGCTACCGTCGAGGTGCAGTTCTATAAATACGGCATACCGCGCGACGGCGTGGTGGAGTATGCTATCGGCAACGACCTGATGGAGGCCGACACGAAGGGCACCGTCACGCTGAAGAACGGGCGCGCCGTCATCAAGGCGGGGACAGCGAAGAAACCTTGCTTCCGCGACATCCGCCTGACGATGAAGCTCGACGGCGCCACCTACCAGCACCACGTGAAGATTGGCTTCTCGCCCGAGAAGATAGTGCCCTACACCCAGGAGCCGAAGGACTTCTGGCAGTTCTGGCAGGACAACCTGAACGAGGCGGCCAAGTATCCGCTGAAGTTCACGAAGACACCCTGCCCAGAGTTCACCACTGACAAGACCGACTGCTACCTTGTGCGCATCGACCTGAACCGTCAGCATCAGGCACTCTACGGCCTGCTGATGATGCCAAAGAGCCTCCCCTCATCGGGGGAGGTTGGAGGGATGGGGTGGCATAGGAGCCTCCCCTCTTCGGGGGAGGTTGGAGGGGGCTTCCCCGTCGTGCTCTGTCCACCGGGTGCTGGCGTGAAGACCATCAAGGAGCCCAACTCGCGCGACTACTACCCTGAGAACGGCGTCATCCGTTTCATCACCGAGATTCACGGCATGAACCCGCTGATGCCCGAGGCGTATTTCAACGATGTGCGCTCAGCCTTCGATGGACGCGAGAAGGGCTACCTCTACCAGGGCATCGACAGTCGCGACCATTATTACATGAAGCACGTCTATTTGGGACTGGTGCGCTGTATCGACTTCCTCTGTTCGTTGCCTGAATGGGATGGGAAGAACGTGATAGCCCAGGGAGGCAGCCAGGGAGGCGCCCTGTCGCTCATCGCTGCCGCTCTCGACCCCCGCGTGACGCTCTGCGTGGCCAACCACCCCGCACTCAGCGATATGGCGGCTGCCGCTGAGGAGGGTCGTACCCACGGCTATCCCCACTTCTCAAAGCAAGAAGGATTCCTCACCCCGCAGCACCTGCAGACGCTGCCTTATTTCGATGTCTGCTGTTTCGCCCCCTACATCAAGGCCAAGACCTACATGACGTGGGGTTACAACGACAACACCTGTCCGCCCACCACGAGCTATGCCGTCTGGAACCTGCTGAAGTGTGAGAAAGAAAGCCTCATCACCCCCGTCAATGAGCACTGGACCAGCGATGTCACCAACCGCCAGCAGTTAGACTGGATACTATCTAATTTAAGGTGATTCTTCATACTCTATTTATAGTTTTTTGTTTTCCTGCTGCAAAATTACTCTTTTTTCCGCAAATACACGTGTTTCTGTCTCCAAATCTTTGCAGATAAAGGTTGTTGTGATAACCGTTTTTGTGTAAAATATGGTTATCGTACTAAGCGTTTTTGGCTTAATTGGCCTAAAAGGACGCTTTCTTGGACGAGCCAAGCGAAACAAGTTTCGAGTCCTGGGCATTCGGAAAAACTCAAATAAATTTGGCTTTTCTCTCATTTTTATGTAACTTTGCGGTCTTTGACCGCGAACTTAGTCCGTCTCGGCATAAAAAAGATTAAAATCTTTTGTTCTGCTCTCGACTTTTCGTAACTCTGGCTTCGCCGAACTTACAGTGCATTCGGAAAAACTCAAATAAATTTGGCTTTTCTCTCATTTTTATGTAACTTTGCAGCCGATTTTCGAAGAAAAGGTTTCATGAAACAAAAACGAGAGATTGCCATTCTCGGCTCTACGGGGTCGATTGGCACCCAGGCATTAGAGGTGATAGAGGAACACTCAGACCTCTATGAGGTGTATTGCCTGACGGCCAACAACAAGGTGGAACTGCTGGCAGAGCAGGCACATAAGTTCCGTCCGGCAGCCGTGGTGATTGCCAACGAGGCACGTTACGACGAGCTGAAGAGACTGATGAGCGACCTGCCCGACGTGAAGGTCTATGCCGGTGCTCAGGCGCTCGACGAGATTGTCGAGGCCGGACCTATTAATATGGTGCTGACGGCGATGGTGGGCTTTGCCGGACTGTCGCCCACGATTCACGCTATCAAGGCGGGCAAGGCCATCGCCCTGGCTAACAAGGAGACGCTGGTGGTGGCTGGCGAACTGATACTGCAGTTGGCTCAGCAGTACCACACGCCCATCCTGCCTGTCGACAGCGAGCATTCAGCCATCTTCCAGAGTCTTGTCGGCGAGGATCAGAACCCGATAGAGAAAATCCTGCTGACGGCCTCCGGCGGTCCGTTCCGTCTGAAGACGCTGGAGGAGATAGCCACGGTGACAAAGGCCGACGCCCTGCGCCATCCGACGTGGGATATGGGTGCGAAGATTACCATCGACTCGGCATCGATGATGAACAAGGGCTTCGAGGTGATCGAGGCAAAATGGCTCTTCGGCGTCGACGCCCAGCAGATACAGGTGCTCGTCCATCCGCAGTCGATAGTCCACAGCGCCGTACAGTTCCACGACGGTTCGGTGAAGGCGCAGCTCGGCGTGCCCGACATGCGGTTGCCTATCCAGTATGCTTTCTCGTTCCCTCGCCGTCTGCCACTGAGCGGTGAGCGTCTCGACCTGTTTGCCGCTCAGCATCTCGACTTCTTCGAGCCCGACCTGAACAAGTTCCGCTGTCTGGCCCTGGCTTTCGAGGCTATCGACAAGGGCGGCAACATGCCGTGTATCGTCAACGCTGCCAATGAGGTGGTGAACCGCGCCTTCTTAGAGGACCGTTGCCGTTTCCTGCAGATGGGCGACATCATTGCCGAGACAATGGCCCGTGCGACATTCGACAAGAATCCCGACTACGACACATACGTCAAGACCGACGCCGAGGCCCGCCGCATAGCCGCCGAGCTGCTTTAGAAAAGGCGATTAAACGAGAAGGCGATTAAACGAATAAACGAATAAACGAAAAAGCGAAAAAACGAATAAACGATTTAACAACCAATGGAAATATTTCTTATCAGACTGTTACAGTTTATGCTGGCCATCTCGCTGCTGGTACTCCTTCACGAGGGCGGCCACTTCTTCTTTGCTAAACTTTTCGGCGTGCGCGTCGACAAGTTCTACCTGTTCTTCGACCCTTCCATCTGGAAGTGGGACGGCAGCCTCTTCAAGTGGAAACCTAAGAAGAGCGACACGCAGTACGGTGTAGGCTGGCTGCCGCTCGGCGGCTACTGCAAGATCTCGGGTATGATTGACGAGAGCTTCGACACGGAGCAGATGAAACAGCCCGAACAGCCGTGGGAGTTCCGTGCCAAGCCCGCCTGGCAGCGCCTGCTCATCATGATTGGCGGCGTGCTGGTGAACTTCCTGCTGGCCCTGTTTATCTACTCGATGATTCTGTTCCACTGGGGCGACACCTACGTGCCCGTGAAGGATATGACCCTCGGTATGAAGTTCAACAGCGAGGCTAAGGCTCTCGGCTTCAAGGATGGCGATATACTGATAGGTACCGAGAAAGGTGCTTTCAAGGACTTCTCTGCCGACCTCTACCGCGACATCTCC
Source organism: uncultured Prevotellaceae bacterium (assembly GCA_900321965.1). Classification (GTDB taxonomy): domain Bacteria; phylum Bacteroidota; class Bacteroidia; order Bacteroidales; family Bacteroidaceae; genus Prevotella. Next base: position 6,436 of record ONYA01000050.1, on the reverse strand, counting down.
GAGGCCCATCGCGTAGACATCGTCCGTCAGGGCAAGCCCATGAGCATCAGTCTGCCCGGCGACCTCAACCTGCTGGGTATGCTCAAGGCCGACCCGTCGTTCGTCCGTCCGCTCATTCCCGCCGTTGTCGATAGCGTACTGCCTGAATCGCCTGCCGCCACCGTCGGTCTGCAGAAGGGCGACCGCATCGTGGGCATCAACGGTTCGCCCGTTGACTCTTACAACGAGTTCACCGACCGCATTGCCCGCCTCAGCGATGTGCTGGCCGTAGCAAAGACCAGCGAGGACAGTATGAAGGTGCGCAACGCCACCATCGTCTTCGCTCGTGGCGAGCAGACCGACACCGCCAACGTCATCCTGACGCCGGAGCTCAAGCTGGGCTTCCTCTGCCAGACCATAGCCGGCATTTACAAGCCTTATACCCGTGAATACAGCTTCTTCGAGAGCATTCCTGCCGGCATCAAGTATGGCTGGAACGTGCTGGCCAGCTATGTCGACGATATGAAGTACGTCTTCACCGCCGACGGTGCCAAGTCGCTCGGTGGTTTCGGAGCCATCGGAAGCCTGTTCCCGCCGATGTGGGACTGGTATATGTTCTGGAAGATGACCGCCTTCCTCAGCATTATCCTCGCCTTCATGAACATCCTGCCCATCCCCGCCCTCGACGGTGGTCACGTGCTGTTCCTGCTCTACGAGGTCTTCACGCGCCGCAAGCCCTCTGAGAAGTTCATGATTCGCGCCGAGTACGTTGGTTTCGGCATCCTCATCCTGCTGATGGTTGTCGCCAATCTCAACGACATCCTGCGCTGGTTAGGCTATATGTGACAATAGCACCTTGATGCCGATGAACACCAGCACCAGGCCGCCTAAGAGTTCAGGTTTCAGCCGACGGGCGACGATACGCCCGAAGCGGACGCCAAGCCAGTAGCCCGCAATACTCATCACCACTGACGCTGTCCCAATCATCACGAGGGGCAGCGTCAGTGCCGTTATGTGGTCGTAGCCCAGACAGGCCATGGAGATGCCTACGGCCATTGCGTCGATGCTCGTGGCGACGGCCAGTAGCAGCTGGGTACGCAGACGGAGCGGATTGAACGACGGCTGACTGTCGTCGTCGTCGAACGACTCCTTAATCATCTTACCGCCGATAAATGCCAACAGTCCGAAGGCTATCCAGTGGTCGACGGCTTCTAAATACTGGCTGAAATGGGCCGTGCCCAACCAGCCCGCCAACGGCATAGCTGCCTGGAACACGCCGAAGAGCAGCGCCATACGCAGGATGGCAGCGGTGACAGCCCGACGCAGCATAACGCCGCTCATCAGACTGACGGTGAAACAGTCCATTGCTAAGGCAACGGACAACAGTAGCAGGTCAAAGGTGCTTATCATACCTGATGATGATTTGGTACAACGAAATAATAATGACATAGACCATAGCGGTCTGAAGCATAGAAGGGCGCAGACCCTCAATACTGCGACAAGGCAGGCGGACAGCTATCAGCGTCAATGCCGAGTTGAGCCAGCCTACCACCATTAATAGCGCTTCGCTAAAGAATATAGTATAATGAATAGTGATGAGCGCTGCCAGTGCCAGATAGAGTATCAGCGTCGTAGCGGGAATAACCACGAAGTTGGTCAACAGGAAATAGGTGGAGAAACGCCCGAAATAATAAGCCACGAGCGGTGCCGTACCCACCTGTGCAGCCACGGAGATGGTGGCGAGTCCCCACAGCCAGCGTAGCACGCTGTGGTCGAACAGCCATTCACGCGATACGATTCCCTCCAACAGCGGCTGAATCGTCACGATGGCCAACATAGCCGCAAACGACAGTTGGAAGCCCACGTCATAGAGGCTATACGGACTGACAATGAGGATGACGAGGGCGGCCAACGATAGCGCATTGAGCGACGGACGGCCACGATGTACCAGCGACAGCAGGGCATAGACACTGATCATCATCGCCGCACGTACCACACTCGACGGCAGTCCCACAAGTAAGGCGAAAGCCCAGATGCCAGCTACGGCTGACAGCTGTGTGACGAAACGCCACCGACGTCCCATCACCAACAGCGACAGCAACATATAGATAATCCCCAGGTGCAGGCCGCTGAGTGCCAGCACGTGCGATGCCCCGCTGACGGCATAGACGTCGCGCAACTCGCAGCTCATGGCCGACTTGTCGCCTAAGGTCATCGCCGCCACCACCGCATACGCCTCATCGTCGATACCCATCGCCCGATAGCGCTCTAACAGAGAGTGACGATAGCAGAGGAAATGGAGCCTCAGCCGCTGCCAGGCCGGCAGTCCCTCCCACGAATCCGTCAGCTGCTGCCAGTCGCCTGCCCTGACAAAAGTCTGTCCGGCAAAGCCGTGTACCTCTAAATAACGACGATAGTCGAACGTGCCTTGATGCCAGTCGTGGTTACGCTCGATGTGCGAACAGAGCTGCAGCCGCTGACCAATGGCCAGCCGGCTACTGGCTGAGTCGCGTGCTATATAGGCTTTCACCTTCCGCCCGTCGCCGACGATGATCATGTCGACAGCCGTCGTCTTGGGCTTCGCTACAGGCTCTGACACGACGATGGCTTCGTAGCTGACGGTGGCGTCGGGCCATGTTACCTGCTCGTGCTGCTGTCTGACCGTTGAAGAACGCACAGCTCCCAAAGCGGCGACCGTCAGCAGTAGCATGACCGACTGGCTACGCGATAAGCGGTAGAGCGCAATAGCCGTAAGAAATAAACCCAAAAACAGCAGCCAACACGTAGACGGCTCTACGTATTGGCCTGCCACAATGCCTCCGACAAGAGCCACTGCTGGCATCAGCAAAGGTGCTGACCGCAGGAGACGGTGCTGGCTGTTATTCGTCATCGGCCAGGGTGAAGTCCAGCTGACGCTTCTCGAGGTTGGCGCGTGCTACTTTGATGCGGATGGGGTCGCCGAGCTGGTATTTCGAGTGGTGGCGCCTGCCGATGAGGCAGTAGTGAGCCTCGTCGAACTCGTAGTAGTCGCCGCGCAGGTCGTGCATAGGTACCATTCCCTCGCAGTGGTTCTCGTCAATCTCGACGTAGATGCCGTACGACTGGATGCCCGAGATGTGGCCGTCGAACACTTCGCCAATCTTGTCGCCCATAAACTCCACCATCTTGTACTTGATAGAGTCGCGCTCGGCGTTCTGGGCCGTCTGCTCCATCTCGCTCGAATGCTCGCAGAGTTCCTCGTAGTGCTCCTGGTTGGCCGAGCGTCCACCTCCCTGATAGCGCGTCAGCAGACGGTGTACCATCGTGTCGGGATAGCGGCGGATGGGCGAAGTGAAGTGGGTGTAGTAGTCGAAGGCCAGTCCGTAGTGGCCGATGTTGTGGGTCGAATATTTCGCCTTCATCATGGCACGCAGGGCAACGGTCTCTATCAGCTTCTGCTCCTTGCTGCCCGTTGCCTCGTCCATCAGAGCATTCAGCGAGCGCGAGATGGCACCCTTCGTACCGCTGGTCTTCAGCTTGTAGCCGAACGGAGCCACCACCTGGCGCAGCGACTCTAACTTCTGCGGGTCGGGCTGGTCGTGGATACGGTAGACGAAAGTCTTTTTGGATTTACTATTTGACGATTTACTATTTGACGATTTTGCTGCGCCGATGCTTTCGGCGACGGTGCGGTTGGCCAGTAGCATGAACTCCTCGATGAGCTGGGTGGCGTCGTTCGACTTCTTGAAGTAGGCGCGAGTTGGCTTGCCTGATTCGTCAATATCGAAGTGCAGCTCCTCGCGGTCGAACTTCACAGCACCGTTCTTGAAACGGCGCTCACGGAGGGCCTTGGCCATCTTGTCGAGCGTACGCAGCTCCTTAGCATAAGGCTCGTCATTTCTCATTCCTCCTTTCTCATTCTTCATTTCCAAAATGGCTTGCACTTCCTCGTAGGCGTAGCGGCGGTTACTCTTGATGACGGTGTGTGCGATATGGAAGTCCTTGATGTTGGCTTCCTCGTCCAAGATGAAGATGACCGAATAGCACAGCTTCTCCTCATCGGGTCGCAGCGAGCAGATGAAGTTACAGAGGCGCTCGGGCAGCATCGGGATGGTGCGGTCGACGAGATAGACACTCGTAGCACGCTTCTGGGCCTCCTTGTCGATGATGCTGTTCTCCTTGACGTAGTGGCTGACATCGGCAATATGGACGCCGACCTCATATAATCGAGGTGCGAGGTGCGAGGTGCGAGAAACCTCTCGGATACTCAGCGCGTCATCGAAGTCTTTGGCGTCCTTCGGGTCGATGGTACAGGTGAAGACGTCGCGGAAGTCCTCACGGCGGCTGATTTCCTCTTCCGTGATGCCCGGCTCAATCTTCTCAGCGGCCTCCTCCACGTTCTTCGGATATTTGTAGGGCAGTCCGTATTGTGCCAGGATGGCGTGCATCTCAACGTTGTTGTCGCCCTCCTTGCCTAAGACGTCGATGACCTCGCCAACAATGTTCTTCGACTCCTTCGACGGCCACTGCGTAATCTTCACCACAGCCTTCTCGCCGTCCTTGCCGCCCTTCAGCTTCTTCTTGGGAATGAGGATGTCGTGTACGAAGATGTTACCCTCGGTGATGAGGAAAGCAAAGTCCTTCTCCACCTTCAGCTTACCCACGGCCTGGTCGGTCTTATGGCTCAGTATCTCTGTCACCATGGCCTCTTTGATATGCTTCTCGCGACGGGCCATCATCGCAACGCGCACGCGGTCGCCGTTCAGGGCGAACATCGAGTTGCGCTCTGAGACGAAGATGGGCGTGCCGCCGCCGTCGGGCAGGAAGGTGTTCTTACCGTTCGCCTTGCGGATGAAGGTGCCCTCCTGCACCTGCCCCTTGGTGTTCATGCGATACTGTCCTTCGCCCACCTTCGACAGGTAGTCGTCCCAGCACATCTCGTCGAGGGTGTCAATAGCCAGCATCTTCGCCGGATGTGTCGTCAGCTTCAGCTGACGGAAAATCTGTTTCAACGAAAAAGTCTCGTTAGGACTGGCCGTGAACAGTCCTTGCAGGGCGTCGGCCACAGCGCGCTTCGACAAGCGCTTACCTCCATTCTTTTTTCCCATAGTAATATTTCCTTTAAGTTTTCGGCAAAGATAATCATTATATTTCAAATAGCAAAATAAATTACTCAAAAACAACAGCACTCCCCAATATTTAGTTCGAGTACCAGCCGCCCTATCAGAATGAAACTACGGCTTTTTCTGTATTTTGCGTAAATATTATTCAACTTTCGCAAAGAAAGCTTGCAGACAGAGTATTGTCCTCTATCTTCGCCGCTGAAAAGCGGCATATCTTCCTTTATCTTCCTATATCTTCTCAACATGCGAAACTTGTAAATATTATAAAAAGATGATGCGAAAAGGAACAACTATTGAAAACTTTTCGTACCTTTGCGGCGAAATTTCAAACTCATAACGTTATGATAGACTTAAAGAATGCCAAATTGGAGGATTTCAAACTCATCGAAGCCCCAAAACTCGACACGAGCAAGAAGGTGCGCTGCACGTTCTTCCGCGTGAAGCCTGGCAGTTACAAGCCTAATTACAAGAACCGTCGCATTGCCGACATGCCAAAGGAACTATTCCGTGAGTACTTTCAAAAAGGAGTATGACGTACAGGCCAGTGCCGTCATCACAAATGCACTGGTCATGGTAGCAGATGAACTGAAGGAGGGCGCAGAGTTCCCTCCTTGTGTTTATACAGAGAGTGCTGCTTGGGATACGGGTGCAGAAATCACCATCATTTCGACTACGACCTGCTTATAGGTATGGACATTATCACCCAGACCGACTTCCTCATCACCAACAAGGACGGAAAGACAACGTTCCAGTTTCGTACACCCAGCGAAGGCGGCGTTGAACTGTAATCTCTGACTTATGGAACAGAAATTCAGTAATAACAATATTGACCTTCAGGTGCTGCGTGAGTTTTGCGAGCGTGAGGGTGAGGCGGTGTCTTACCGCAAGGGTGATCAGATGGAGCGCGAGGGCGACCCGGCCCGTTGGTTCGCCTTCGTCACCGAAGGGTGCTTCAAGTACGTGACATACGGCATCAGCGACGACAAAGGGTGCTTCAAGTACGTGACATACGGCATCAGCGACGACAAGGAACACATCACGTGGTTCTCGTTCGAGGGTGAGTTTGCGGGCGACTATCCCGCCTGTCTCGATGGTGGCCCCGCGCTGACCACGATCGAGGCGATGGTACCCACCCGCATCATCCGTGTGAGCGGCGAACAGCTGGTGAAGCGGTTCAGTCAGGATAAGAAGTCGATGGATCTGCGCTGCCTCATTGCCGAGCACCTGCTCAGTCAGGCCCGTGCCCGCTACACCGACCTCCACCGCGCCACGCCCCTCGAACGCTACGAGTTGCTGCTCCGCCGCTGCCCAGGCATCGCCCGCCATCTCCCCCTGAATGCCATCGCCTCGTTCCT
>ONYA01000052.1 GCA_900321965.1 uncultured Prevotellaceae bacterium | reverse complement strand
AATCGAGCATATTGAGACTGAGGTAGCTGCGCGCCAGCACCTGCAGGGTTCCCGGTCGCAATTCCTCAGTCGCCACAGCTTCTGCCCGATGAGCATAGTCGAGCGACTGACGGTAATCCTCCTTAGCCCAAGTGATATTTGCAAGGCTGGTAAGCGTCTGACACATCAGGTCAGTCATCTGGCTCTTCTCCGCCATGTCGTAGGCGCGAAGGACGAAGTCAAGTGCTTCGTCGTATGCGCTCGGCTCCACCGTTTCGTTTTGCAAAGAATCTTCTGCGGTATAGGCCACTTGTGCGGCATAAGTGCCTGCATAGTCAAGCAGGATGACATGGTTTCGCTCATCGTCGGGGTGCTGCTCATAGACGGTCAGAGCTTTCTTCATCAGCCGCAAAGCTTCATCAGGGTTGCTCAGCGACAAGGCTTCCGCCAATCGCTGATACGCGATATAATAGGTGTGCCAGTCCTCCGACTCTTCTGCCAAACGGATGGTCTTGCGAAGCAAAGTCTCACCCCGTTGGATGCTGTCATTGGCCAAAGCCGTCTCCGCTTCCAGGAGACAGTCTGCTGCCGTCAGCATCGTCGCTCCATCCTGCTGCCGACTGCAAGCAGCCAGCAGAACGCCAATGATGAATATGTATAATGTTCGTGTGGGCATCAATTACAGTTATTAACTGGGTGCAAAGTTACGACATTTTTTTGAATGTTGTATCATTTGCCTATGGAAAAAACGTAATCTAACATGGAGTAAAAGCCGCTGAAAATCAAGCTATTACAAAAGTAAGGACAGGATGCCCTATGGAAAACTACACAAAAGGAAAACTCAGCGAAACGAAAAAAGCTGCCATGCTGATGGTTCTTGTATAAAAGCTCGGTAATACGCTGTCTGACTGTATGTTGTAACTATAGGATTCCGCCAGCCCCCAAGGTTTGCTTGCGGGAGTGCGGTTTTCGCCGTACCTTTGCACCCGGCAAAAGCGCTGAAGCCACACACACAAACACAAGTATTAACCTATTAAAAAAGGAAAGGAACGAACGATGAAGAAAGAGACGTGGAAACTCATCATCCAGATTGCGATTAACGTGCTGACGGCCATTGCCACGGCCATCGGGGTAACGAGCTGCTTTGCAGCCTGAGAAAAGTGAAGGGAAGCCTGCGGGCTTCCCTTCACTATTTTTATGCGTCGATATTGGCGTAGGTGGCGTTCTTCTCGATGAACTGTCGGCGCGGCTCTACGTCGTCGCCCATCAGCATGGAGAAAATCTCGTCGGCCTCGGCAGCATTCTCGATGGTCACCTGCTTCAGTAGGCGGTTCTCGGGATTCATGGTGGTCTCCCAGAGCTGCTCGGGGTTCATCTCGCCCAAACCTTTGTAGCGCTGGGTGTGGAAGCCGGAGGCGTTCTCATCGCCGGCCACATACTTGTCGATAAAGGCCTGACGCTGCTGCTCGGTATAGCAGTACTCGCTGACCTTCTTAAACGTACACTTATAGAGCGGCGGTGTGGCGATATAGAGGTGTCCGCCCTGGATGACCTGCGGCATGAAGCGGTAGAAGAGTGTCATAATCAGCGTGTCGATGTGCGAGCCATCGACGTCGGCGTCGGTCATGATGATAATCTTGTCGTAGCGCAGCTTGTCGATATTGGCCTCCTTGGAGTCTTCGCCGTCAACGCCGAAGCGGACGCCGATACTCTGGATGATGTTCATCACTGACTCAGACTCGAACACGCGGTGCCACTGCACCTTCTCGACATTCAGAATCTTACCGCGGAGGGGCAGGATGGCCTGGAACTCACGGTGACGGCCCTGCTTGGCACTGCCGCCTGCGGAGTCACCCTCGACGAGGAAAATCTCGCACTCCTTCGGGTCTTTCTTCGAGCAGTCGGCCAGCTTGCCGGGCAGACCGCCACCGGTCATCGGGCTCTTGCGCTGCACGCTCTCGCGGGCCTTGCGGGCGGCGATACGGGCTGTGGCGGCAAGGATGACCTTCTCGCAGATCATGTGAGCCTCCTTAGGATGCTCCTCCAGGTAGTTGGTCATAGCCTCGCCAACGGCCTTCTGTACGGCTCCGTTGACCTCAGAGTTGCCTAACTTCGTCTTCGTCTGGCCCTCGAACTGCGGTTCGGCCACCTTGACGCTGATGATGGCAGTGAGACCCTCGCGGAAGTCGTCTTGTGCCACCTCAATCTTGGCCTTCTCAATCTGCTTGCGCAGCTGATCGTCCTCGTCGGCATACTTCTTGAGCGTGCGGGCCAGGGCGATGCGGAAACCCGTCAGGTGGGTGCCGCCCTCGATGGTGTTGATATTGTTGACGTAAGAGTGGATGTTCTCGCTGTAGTCGCTGTTGTAGAGCAGGGCCACCTCGATGGGCACGCCGTCCTTCTCGGTCTTCAAGCAGATGGGGTCGCCGATGATGGATGTGCGGTGACGGTCGACGTAGCGGACGAACTCGGCCAGACCCTCCTTGGCGTGGAACACCTCTGGCTGGCGCAGGTTGCCATCCTCGTCGGGGCGCAGGTCGGTGAGCGTGATGGTGATGCCGGCGTTCAGATAGGCCAGCTCACGCATACGGCGGGCGATGATGTCGTACTTATACTCGGTAGTGGTGAAGATGGTGGGGTCGGGCCAGAACTGCTGGCGAGTACCCGTGCGGTCGGTGTCGCCCACGATCTTCACGTCGTAGAGGGGCTTGCCCTTCTCGTACTCCTGCTGGTAGACGTGGCCGTTGCGGTAGACCTGCGACAGCATGTGCGTCGACAGGGCGTTCACACAGGAGACGCCGACGCCGTGCAGACCGCCGGAGACCTTGTAGGAGCCCTTGTCGAACTTACCACCGGCGTGGAGGACGGTCATGACGACCTCCAGGGCCGACTTGTGCATCTTCTCGTGCTCGTCGACGGGGATACCGCGGCCGTTATCCTCGACGGTGATGGAGTTGTCTTCGTTGATAGTTACCTCGATATGGGTACAGTAGCCGGCCATGGCCTCGTCGATGGAGTTATCGACAGTCTCGTTGACCAGATGGTGGAGTCCTTTTTCACTGATGTCGCCAATATACATGGCGGGGCGCTTGCGGACAGCTTCCAGTCCCTCAAGCACTTGGATGTTACTCGCGGAGTAGTTTTCCTGCTCCTGCTGCATAAGTTCTTCTGTCATTTTTCGTTTATTTGCTATTTGGCTGCAAAATTACAAAAAATCGTGCAGATAAACGAAGTTTATGTGCAAAAAAAACACAAAAAAAACCGTACTCCACAGAAGTGAAATACGGCTTTTCTATGCTTGGGTACAATTCTGTTTTATCCCAGCTTGTTGATGTGGTTGCAGAGACTTGACTTCAGGTTAGCGGCCTTGTTCTTGTGGATGATGTTGGTCTTAGCCAGCTTGTCGAGCATCTTCTGAACCTTCGGGTACAGAGCGGCTGCCTCGTCCTTGTTAGTCATAGCGCGCAGCTTGCGAACAGCGTTGCGCATGGTCTTTGCATAATACTTGTTGTGAAGTGCTCTTTTCTTCTCCTGACGGATTCTCTTCACAGATGATTTGTGGTTTGCCATTTTTTTGTTTAATGTTTAATGTTTAGTGTTTAGTGCTAAAGCCTGAGGGTCTTGTGTCGCGAGGACTGCCCGGGCTGACTCTACTGAACCCTCCGCCACCTTATCCCCACCCCGTGGGTAGCACTTGGCTGTGCAGATGACAGATTTAGCAGTGGTAGTCCCTAGGAGAGTCGAACTCCTCTTTAGAGAATGAAAATCTCTCGTCCTAACCGATAGACGAAGGGACCAAATATATTTACTATTTGACTATTTACAATTTACGATTTATTGCAGATTGGTCAAAAGCGGGTGCAAAGGTACGAAAAAAAGTGAAAAGTGAAGAGTGAAGCGTGAAGAATTTGCTGCCGCCGTCGCCTTTTTAACATCTTTTTGCAAGATTTGACCTGATTTTGTTCTTTGCTTTCTGCTTTTCTTTGTAATTTTGCACGTATGTTGACGAAGACAGAGGCTGTTGTGCTACATGCGTTCAAGTATGGCGAGACACGGATGATAGTGGATATGTACACCCGTGAACACGGGCGGCTGTCGTTTGCCGTGCCTCTGCCGAAGTCGTCGAAGGGACGGATGAAAAAGCAGTTCTTCCAGCCGCTGATGTTGCTCAGCATCGAGGTCGACGTAAGGCCGCGCCTGCAATTGCAGAAGCTGGCCAGTGCAGCCATTCTGACGCCACTGCCGTCGCTACAGACGGAGCCGGTGAAGCTGTCGGTGACGCTCTTCTTAGCAGAATTCCTGTATCACGCCCTGAAAGGCGAGCAGCAGAACGCGCCGCTGTTCGACTATGTGGTGAGTAGTCTGCAATGGTTAGACGGTGCTGAGGGGCATGTCGCCAACTTCCACTTGGTGTTCGTCATGCGCCTGGCCCGTTTCCTGGGCTTCTTCCCGAATTTAGATGGTTATGCCGAAGGAAGCTATTTCGACCTGCGCGCCAGCACCTTCTGTAAGGAACCGCCTGTACACCGTGACATCCTGCAACCGCAGGAGGCCGAGAAGGTACAGCTGATGATGCGGATGGACTATGCGACGATGCACCTGTTTCAGATGTCGCGCCACGACCGTGGCCGACTCATCGAAATAGCACTTGCTTATTACCGTATCCACCTCCCTGCGTTCCCCGAGCTACGTTCGCTCGGGGTGTTGCAGGAGATGTGGGGATAGTATTCTTTACAGAAGGTTCATCGTGTCGGTGGCAATCATCAGCTCCTCGTCGGTGGGGATGACGACAACCTTTACCTTAGAGTCGTCGGCTGAGATGATGGCCTCTTCGCCGCGGACGTTGTTCTTCGACTCATCGAACTTGATGCCGAGGAACTCCATGTCCTTGCAGACAGCGGAGCGCATACCAATCTGGTTCTCGCCGACACCAGCGGTGAAGACGACGACATCGAGACCACCCATGGCGGCAGCGTAGGCACCGATATACTTCTTGATACGGTAGAAGTACATGTCCTGAGCCAGCTGGGCGCGCTCGTCGCCAGCCTTAGCGGCGTTCTCCACGTCGCGCATATCAGAAGAGCCACCCGTCAAACCGGCAACGCCGCTCTTCTTGTTGAGCAGGTTCGACATGCCGTCGGCGTCGAGACCGAGCTTCTTCTCGATGAACGTCACTGCACCACCGTCGATGTCGCCGGCACGGGTACCCATGACGAGACCCTCCAACGGTGTGAGACCCATAGAGGTGTCGATGCACTTGCCGTCAACGACAGCTGCGATAGAGCCGCCGTTGCCGACGTGACAGGTCACCATCTTCGTACCCTCGGCGGGAATACCCAGGAACTCGCAGGCACGGGCGCTGACATAGCGGTGGCTGGTGCCGTGGAAACCGTAGCGACGGATGCCGTACTTCTCGTACAGCTCGTAAGGAATGGCATACATAAAGGCCTTCGGCGGCATGGTCTGGTGGAAGGCGGTATCGAAGACGCCCACCTGAGGCAGACCGGGCATCAGCTCCTTCACGGCGTTCACACCCTTCAGGTTGGCAGGGTTGTGCAGGGGAGCAAGGTCTGAGCACTCCTCAAAGGCCTTCAGCACCTCGTCGGTGAGGATAACACTCTTGTTGAACTTCTCGCCGCCATGCACCATGCGGTGGCCGACGGCGTCAATCTCGTCGAGCGACTTGATGACGCCAATCTCGGGGTCGGTCAGCAGAGAGAAGATGAACTTCACGCCCTCGGTATGCTCGGGAATGTCGTGCATAATCTGTTTCTTCTCGCCATTGGCCAGCTTCACCTTTACAAACGCGCCGTCCAAGCCTACACGCTCAGCGCCGCCACTGGTCATCACACTCTTGTCGTCCATGTTGTACAAAGCGTACTTGATAGAGGACGAACCGCAATTTAAAACTAATATTTTCATATTAAAGACCCCCTCCCAACCTCCCCCTGAATGGGGAGGAGTAATTACCTATAGGAAGTTGTTGGGGTATGTTTTTGTTTGTTAATTATTTATTGCATTACAATCTGCTCCCCTCCCTCCCAGGGAGGGGCCGGAGGTGGGTCTACTTCTTGGCATCCATAGCCTGGCAGGCGGTGATGGCAATCATGTAGTAGATGTCGTCGACAGAGCAACCGCGAGAGAGGTCGTTCACCGGACGGGCAATACCCTGAAGGACTGGGCCAATAGCGATGGCGTCGCCAAGGCGCTGCACCATCTTATAGCCGATATTACCGACTTCGAGGTTCGGGAACACGAGAACGTTGGCCTTACCGGCGATGTCAGAGCCGGGAGCCTTCTTGGCACCAACAGAGGGAACGAGAGCGGCGTCAGCCTGCAGTTCACCGTCGATCTTCAGGTCGGGAGCCATTTCCTTGGCCAGACGTGTAGCCTCAATCACCTTGTCGCAAACCTCGTGCTTGGCAGAGCCCTTCGTTGAGAAGCTCAGCATAGCCACACGGGGCTCCTTGAAGCCTGCCACAGCCTTGGCCATCTGAGCCGTGCAGACAGCAATCTGCGACAGCTGGTTAGCATCGGGCATCGGGGTGACAGCCACGTCGGCCACGACGAGCACGCCGTCCTCACCATACTGCTTCTGCTTCGAGATGAGCAGCAGACCACCGCTGACACAGGTAATACCCGGCTGACACTTGATAATCTGCAGAGCAGGACGCAGCGTGTCACCAGTGGTAGACAGGGCACCCGAAATCTGACCGTCAGCACCCTCGGTCTTGATAATCATACAGCCTAAGTACAGCGGGTTCTTAATCAGCTTGCGGGCCTCCTCAATGGTCATACCCTTCGACTTGCGGATCTCAGCCAGCTTCTCGGCCAGTTCCTCGCTCTTTTCGTAGTTCTCGGGGTCGATAAGTGTAGCTTTGCCGATGTTCTTCAAGCCCTTCTCCTTAGCCAGAGCCTCCACCTTGGCGGGGTTGCCTATCAGGATGATGTCGGCGAGGTCGTCGGCAAGGGCACGGTCGGCAGCACAGAGGGTACGCTCCTCCTCAGCTTCGGGGAGCACGATGCGCTGCTTGTTACTCTTGGCGCGCGCAACGATTTGACTTAATAAATCCATAGTTTGTTCTTTATATTAAATAGGTTTAAATAAATGCTGACTGCAAAAGTACAAAAATTAATCTGAACACGGCAACTATTCGGCGTATTTTTCAGAAAATTAAGTGAAAACCTTTACGGAGTAACGTGTTAATCCAAGTCCTTTGTCAGGATACTCTCTAACTCCTCCGCCGAAAGCCGCAGATGGAACTCGCCGCGAACAGCCACCGAGATGGCGCCCGTCTCCTCGCTGACCACGATAGCCAGAGCGTCGCTCTCCTGCGAGATACCCATAGCCGAACGATGGCGAAGACCCAGTTCCTTGGGGATGTCTAAGTCGTGACTGACGGGCAAGATGCAACCTGCTGACTTGATGCGATGCTGAGAAATAATCATAGCACCGTCGTGCAGCGGTGAGTTCTTGAAGAAAATATTCTCTATCAGCCGCTGGTTGATATTGGCGTCAATGCGGTCGCCCGTACCAACGACATCGTCCAACGGCATGGAACGCTCGAAGACAATGAGTGCTCCCACCTTGTTACGTCCCATGTTCATGCAGGCCATCACCACTGGCATAATGTCCTGCTTCACGCTGCTTTTCTTCTTTTCACGGCTTTTCTTCGACGTGAACAGATTTGTCAGCCGGCGCATACGCTGGTGGGCTCCCAAGTTGTAGAGCACCTTACGGATATCTTCCTGAAAGAGTACGATGAGGGCGATAACGCCAACCGATATCAGCTTGTCGAGGATGGTACCGAGAAGCCGCATCTCCAACATCAGCGAGACAACGATCCATACTACGACAAACACCAAAATGCCAATGAACACGTTCAACGAACGTGAGTCGCGCATCAGGCGGTAGATGTAGTAGAGTATCAGCGCTACTGCCAGGATATCGATAATGTCTTTCAGCCCGAAATCGAAGAACATGTTATAATTTACTATTTGACGATTTACTATTTACTATTTAGCGATTTCTTGTTTAGACAAGCGAGCCGCTCGACCTTTGGTCGCTTGCAAGGCAAGAAGCTCGAGTCCTATTTATTTGTTGGACGATTTTGACGCATTCCACAGCCTCGCGGACGTCGTGGACGCGCAGGATGTTGGCACCTTTCTGCAGGGCGACGGTATTGAGCACGGTTGTACCGTTCAGCGCTTCCTCTGGCGATGTTCCCAACAGTCGCCAAATCATCGACTTGCGCGAGACGCCCACCAGCACGGGCAGTTCCATCACCTGTAGCCGCTCCATGTCTTGCAGTACGGTGTAATTCTCCTCCACCGTCTTGCCAAAGCCGAAGCCCGGGTCGAGGATGATGTCTTTCTGTCCGAAGTCGCGCAACAGCTGTACCCATTCGGCAAACTCCAACAGCATCTCGCGCATTGTCGGCTTCGACGACATTAGTATATAAGGTACGCGCAAGCGACTGACCATACGGAACATCTCCGTCGAGGGATAGACGTCGTTGATGATGTCGACACCGAAATCCTTGACGGCCATTGCTGCCACATCAGGGCGGAACGTGTCGACCGACACTACAGCGTCAGGCTGTTCGCGGCGCACGATGTCGAGTGCTAACCGCAGCCGTTCTGTCTCCTCTGCCTCCGTGGCCGGCTGACTACCGGGACGTGTCGAACAGGCGCCAATATCGATGATGTCGGCACCTTCAGCCACAATCTGTGCGGCCCGCCGGGCTATCTCGGCCTTTGTCTGCTGACGGCTGTCGGCATAGAACGAGTCGGGCGTAACGTTCAGTATGCCCATCACTCGAGGCTCGCTGAGGTCCAGCAGCCGTCCCCTGACGTTTATCGTATAGTCCATTTCGCCCACAAAGTTACGAAAAGTCAAGCGAAGAACAAAACAAATCATTTGTTTTTTCTTCCGAGACGGAGTAATTTCGCCAACTTGTTGGCAAAAATACGAAAAATCCCCGAAACGCCAAGCATTTCGGGGACTTTTTATGTCGAAAACTGCAGTGACTACTTTTTCAGCATTTTTTGGCCACCGGCAATCACTACGCCTTTCTTGCTGTTGGTGCGGCGACCTTGCAGATCATAGTATGATCTATCGACTGGTTGGTTATTGACGGTTTCCGACACTGCGGTGTTCTCCGTAACGTTCACAGTGTAGGCGATACTCAAAGGAGCCAGACGATAATCAGTCTCAGCACCACTAACGGTGATGACAGCTGTTCCTTCGCCGACAAGAGTCATAGCGCCCGTCTCAGCGTCAACCTTCACAACATCCTCGTTGCTCGACCGGTAGGTCAGTTTGCCGTTGTAGTCCTGTGAACGGAGCACGGTGAGGGCGGGCATCGTGGTGCCCGCTTCGCCGGTGAAGGTGGTCTCGCCGTCGATACGAATCCATGACGGATGCTTCGTCCACGAGGCGACGTTCAACGTCACAGGCAGGTTATTGTCCTTCGAGTTGCCGTCCACCCATGGGTAGGGCCACTTTGTCTCGTACTCGTAGCTGCTGCCAGAGGCAGCGACGAGCGAGGCCACCGACGGACCATCGTTGTAAATGACGAAGTAGCGGATGTTATCGACAAAGATTTCCTTCGGCTCCATCGTCAGGCCCTTCACCTTCAGGTTTTTCACACGGCTGACGTCCAGACGCTCGTGGACACGCAAGCCGACCTCCGTCGGCGAGATCTTCACGGCCTGGACGACGGGCTGCTGGTTGTCGAGCTTCAGGCAACTCTCTTCTATGTTCTCGGGCTTCACTGCATCCTTCAGGTCGAGCCACATCAGCTTATTATTGAACGCCTGTACGCGTCCGAGTTTGGGGCAGTTGTCGGCAATGAGCACCTGCAGCTGGTTGTCCTCGGTGTTGATGGTCCCCAGCAGCGGGTTGTCCTTCAGACAAAGCGTTCCCAGCACGTTGTCGTTGCAGGTAATGTCATTGAACTCGGCACAGTCCTCGATGGTGGTGCTGGTAATGTCGTTATACAGCATCATCAGCGAGCGGACGATGGGCAAGTGCTTCATCGTCAGCGTCGTGATGGTGGTGTAGCGGATGTCGATGTTCTCCAGACCGTCGCAGTTCGTCAGGTTCACGGTATTCAGCACCTGCTTCTCGTCCTCCACACCCGTAATACCAATGGAACTGAGGACAGGATTTGCACTGAAGTTGAGGTCGGTGACACCTGAGTTAATCATAAAGATGCACTGAAGTTGAGGTCGGTGACACCTGAGTTAATCATAAAGAACTGACGGAGTTTAGGCAGCTGGCTCACGTCGAGGGCTGTCAGACTCTTCGCACCGTCCAAGCTGACTTGCTCCACGCTGGCGGGCAGCTTGAGTGAACTGACGTTCGGACAGCGGAGTAGCTCGAACTCCGTCAACAGCGGGTTCTTGCTGAAGTCGAGCGACGTCACCCCGCTACAGTCCTGCAGCAAGAAGCGGTACAGCTTCGGGAAGAGGCTCAGGTTGATGGACGTGATGGAGGGATTCTCGTCAGAACCGTAGTATAGGCAGAGGAAGTCCAGGTTCTTGAAGTGCTCGGCACCCTTCAGGTTCATGATGAAGCCGGCGTTGATTTCCGTAATCTCTGCCAGCTCGTCGTCGCTCAGCGTGCCGTCCTCGTCGGCGTCGTACTGGCTGGCTACAAAGCGCAGGTTCTCGTCAGGGAAGTTCGTCTCGTTAATCACGACGCTGGCCCGTGCGCCCGTCAGAGCGAGGGCCAACATTACGATAGTAAAAGTTTTCTTCATAAGCTTATGATTGTAATAATAATGGCACAAAGTTACGCATTTTCTGTTGGCCTTTAGCCACCCAAATGGGTGGAATTGCAGCAAGAGGTACGATTTTCCACCCATTTGGGTGGTGAAAATAGAAATAAATATGTAATTTTGCAGTCATCATGAACACCATTAAGAAACTAACCTGCGCGCTCTTAGCAGTTATCAGTCTCTCAGCTCAGGCCTACAACGACCATCGCAATGCCCGCGTCGATTCCTTGGAGGCGGCGCTGAAAAGCAGTAACCCGCCCAAAGGCGAGGAGTTGTTGTTTGCCTACGACGAACTGATGCGCGGCTACCTGCCCTACAACGGCGAGAAGGCCAGACACTACGGTTGCAAGGCGCTGGCACTGAGCTACCAGCTGAACGAGTTGCTCATCCGCCAGTACACCCTGCGCAACTTCGGACTGCTCAGCTACGGCCGCCAAGACTACGACAAGGCACTCGACTACTTCAACCAAGCACTGGCCGTTACAGACACGATAATGCAGAGCAGACGCTACACACAAAAGGATCTTGACGATTCACGCTCAGCCCTCTATGGCTCGATAGCCAACGTCTATAATATGCAAGGCAAGGCTCATCTGGCCATTAGTTACTACCAGCGGGCGCTGCCCATCTTCGAGCGCAACAACTGGTTGGAGAGCCAGGCCATCCTATATAATAACATCGGTGAGCTCTACCTGACGATGGGTAACGAGGTTGAGGCAGAGCGTAACTACTTGCTGGCTGTACAGAAAGGCGAGGCCTCGAAGGACTCGCTGATGGTGGCGTTACCACGCAAGGGGCTCCTCAGAATCTATATTGATAAAAGCGACTACACGAAAGCACGCCAGACGGCTGAGCAGTGCTACGGCTACTATCACGCCCACCGCACGGAAGAGACGGAAGACTATCCCGTAGTACTGGCCTTGTTGGTGCGGCTGAACCTGATGGAGGGGCATCGTGACATGACCACAGCCAAAGCGTATGCGGAGGAGGCCCTCAACCTAGTTGATAGTCTGATGTTTGAGAATCAGAGCGAGGTCTATACGGCCTGCTGCGAAATAGCTATGGTTGAGCGACAATGGCAGAAAGCGCTCGGCTATGCCCTGCGCTCCATTCATTCTGACTCACTGGCGATGAATACCGACGTAGCCAACTACCAACTGCTGGCCGAGATCTACACGGAACTGGGGCATAAAGAGAAGGCACGCGAGTATATCCGGAAGATGTACGATGTGATGACACGATACGCCACCGACCACTATCAGAGCGGCCTGTCACAGATGGAAGTGCTCTACGAGACAGAGAAGAAGGAGGTGCGTATAGCCGTCCTCGACAAGGAACGCAGTCTCTATCGCTGGCTGCTCGTAGCGGCGGCCATCGCTATTGTAGCGCTGGTGGCAGGCAGTTTCCTGATGATGGCTGTTCATCGCCGGGAAAAAGCGTTGTTAGCCGCTAAGGTGGCTCTGGAGACGGAGACGAATGAACGCCGCATCATGGCACGAGACCTGCACGACGGATTAGGTGGTATGCTGTCGCTGCTTCGGCTGAAGATGGAGGATTATAAACGACAAATGGGACAACAAGGGCAGCAAGAGGAGGTGCTGCCATTACTCGACAATATCCATACCGAACTACGTCGCACAGCCCATCACCTGATGCCCGAAGAACTGCTTAAGAATGGTCTTCTATCGGCCTTGCGCGACTTCGCCGTCTCGGTGCCCAATGCCCGGTTTCAGACTGTCGGCAATATCCATCTGGCGAAAGAAACTTCACTCGTACTTTACCGTTGTGCCTACGAACTGGTAAACAACGCCCTGAAGCATGCCGAGGCCGGTCTGATTGACATTCAACTGATACAAGAGCCTCACGCCGCAACGTTGACCGTCTGCGACAATGGCAAAGGAATAACAACGGCCGCTGAAGGTATGGGGCTGCAGAATATCCGCGAGCGTATAGCTCCTTACCACGGGAAGATGGATATTATTAGCGATGCAAACGGAACAGAGATCAACGTCACACTGCCACTATGACGAAATACCGTATTGACGTCTATATTATCGATGACCACACGATGTTCAACGAAGGGTTGGTAGAGGCCATCAATCAGAGTGATACGGTGCATGTCAGCCGCACTTTCACGACGCTCGGCGAGTGTCGCAGCGTCTTAGACGAGCGTCGTCCCGACGTACTTCTGCTTGACGTCTCCGTACCCGATGGCAACAGTGCTGTTTTCTGCCAATGGCTCACAACGACATATCCGAAGGTAAGGATTGTGGCTGTCACCATCCACGATGAGTACAGTGTCATCCGACAGATGCTTGACTGCGGCGTCCACGGCTATATCCTGAAGAGTTCGCCCATCGAAGAACTGTTAGAAGCCGTCGTTACCGTCTGGCAAGGCAATAGCTACCTTAGTCATACCGTCGAGGAGATTATCCGCAGGGGTTGTACGAAGGTAGTCACCCTCACACCGGCAGAGCAAAAGGTCCTACGCCAGCTCTGTGCTGGCCATACCAACCGTGAGATTGCCAAACAGTTAAATCTCAGTATCGAGACCGTCAACTGGTATCGCAAGCGCCTGCTGGCCAAGTATGATGTCAGAAATGTCGTGCAGCTTGTCAATCTGGTCATGAAAGAGAAATTGTTGTAAGTGACGAACTTTTCTTACTTATCTTTTGTCACTTCTCACTTCTTTTTGTATCTTTGCAGGCAAAATGTACGAATGAATATGACTATCAAGGAACTCTACAAGCTCTATCAGGAGCATCCCTGCATCACGACCGACAGCCGTGACTGTCCGCAGAGCAGTATCTTTCTGGCGCTGAAAGGCGACAAGTTCGATGGCAACCAGTTTGCGCTGAAAGCCCTGGAACAGGGCTGCGCCTATGCCATCGTGGACGAAAGTGTGACCCCCTCCCAACCTCCCCGAGGGGAGGAGTCTTCCCCCTCGGGGGATAAGAGGGGGGTCATCATCCAGGTCTCCGACTGCCTCCAGACGTTCAAGGACCTGGCCCGCGAGCATCGCCGCCAGTTCCAGATTCCCGTTATCGGCATCACCGGCACCAACGGTAAGACGACGACGAAGGAGCTGGTCAGCACCGTGCTCAGCCAGAAGTACAATGTGCTCTACACCCAGGGCAACTTCAATAACGACGTCGGCGTGCCCAAGACGCTGTTCCGCCTGAACAAGGAACACGACATCGCCGTCATCGAGATGGGTGCCAGCCATCCTGGCGACATCAAGACACTGGCAGAGACTGCTGAGCCTACCTGCGGACTGATCACCAACGTAGGCCGCGCCCATCTGCAGGGCTTTGGCTCGTTCAAGAATGTGGTGAAGACGAAGGGCGAGCTTTATGACTTCCTCGGTCAGCGCGGCGAGTCGCTCGTCTTCATCAATGTCGATAACGAACGGCTGATGAACATCCTGCCCGACACTGTCTGGGTGGCACCCTATTCAGCCAATCCTGAGAATGCAGAAGGTTGCACCGTCGGCGAGGTCATCTCGTGCGCCCCGTTCCTGAAGTTCCGCTGGCGTGAGTCGGACACGAACCTTGAGGAAAAGGGTGAACAGCCCCAGTGGTACGAGGTGCAGACGCAGCTCATCGGCTCGTATAACATCGACAATATGATGGCTGCCATCGCCGTCGGTCTGAACTTCGGTGTGGAGCCGGCCGACATCAACCGCGCACTCGAAGGCTATAAGCCGTCGAACAACCGTTCGCAGCTGACCGTCACCGAAAAGAACCATCTCGTGGTCGACGCCTACAACGCCAACCCGTCGTCGATGCGAGCCGCCCTCGAGAACTTCCGCATCATGGAAGGTTCACCGAAGATGGCCATCCTCGGCATGATGGGCGAGCTGGGCAAGTCGAGCCAGAAGGAGCACCAGAAGATTGTCGACCTCATCGGCCAGTGCGGCATCGACGAGGTGTGGCTCGTAGGCAGCGAGTTCCAGACCATCGACTGCCCCTACCGTAAGTTTGCCGACGTAGACGAGGTGAAGGCTGCCATCAGCGCCGAGCAGCCGCACGACCGCTATATCCTTATCAAGGGTTCTAACAGCACGAAGCTTTTCCAACTGCCCGAATTGCTCTGATTGGCATCACAACAGACCGTCGGACGTACGTAAAAAGCGAGCCGTTTGGCTCGCTTTTTCGTATATCCTATCTCAGGCGTTTCATGCGTACGACGTAATCCTTGTATTCCGCGATATAGTCGTTGCCGGCCATAACGCCACTTGGCAGCGGATTGACATATCTCTTCAGCCTGCACTCCATCGCGTTGTCATCAATCTGCTGGATGTAGAAGTAGAAAATTATGCCACTGAAATCATAGTCCGTCATCTCAATGTTGCGGTTCCTTATCGTATAGGTGCCCATGGCGGTGCTGGTGCCGCTATAGCCGTCTACTCTGCTGATGCGCATCTGGTAGGAGTTGTCGGCATTGAACTTGAGTTCAGGGATGTTCAGCTCCTGATACAGGTCTACGGTGCGCCACTCGTTGTTGTGGTCTTGCACTTCCGTGAGCTGCCAGCGCGTGTTGACAATCTTGGCACGGTATTCGGCTGATGACGAATCGTCGTCATCCGTTCCGCACGATGCCAGCCCAAGGCAGCAAACGAAGACGACCACGATGGCCATCAATAAATGGTTCTTCTGCATATATAATAAGGTGTTTAATGAAATAGCGGTGCAAAGGTACGAAATAATTCGCAAACTCTGACCGCTTGCCAGCATTATTTTTTCCTTACCGCGTACACGATGTGTCCCCGTTTCCGCGTGTTTTCGGACAGGAATCGGGGCCATTTTCTGTGTTTGTCCGAAAATTAATGGTGTGTCCGATACACTTCTGCCGAAAGTCAGCCGGAAATTTGGAACGAGGCGAAAAACCGCATTACCTTTGCACCGTCAAAACAACAAAGTGACGACAGAACAACGAAAAAATAACCATTAAAAATAAAAAGTAAAATGAAGAATTTCAAGAACATCGCAGCCATGCTGCTCGTGGGCATCAGCTCAACCATCACCTTCACCTCGT
>ONYA01000055.1 GCA_900321965.1 uncultured Prevotellaceae bacterium | reverse complement strand
ACTTGGGATTAATCTAGAGTTGGCACCCGTATTATTTGAGGAATAGACGGCTTTTAAGGCTTGACCGCAGTAGCGCGCCAGAATGGCCGGGTCGTAGGTCGTCATATTGTCGTAGTCGATGTAGGTGGCCTGCAGGGCTTCCAAATTATGGCCGCTGGCATCGGTATATGCCCCTAAAGCAGGCAGATTGCTCGGATATTTGTGGAAAGCCATCATCTGAGCCATCGCGAGCGGTCCACATCCCACGAGACAGCCCTGCGGACAATAGTAGTTATACGGATACGACTGAGCCCACGAGAACGACATCATTGGGGCTACATAGGCCTTGTTGGCATCGACGCGAGTCTCTGCAGGAGTCATATCGGCAGGAATGTTGGCAATGTCGTTATCGTACTGGCTAAGCCACCACTTCATGTTCTCCGGCATCTGGCTGTAGTCCAGATTACCCTGGTCGCTGTAGCCGAGGATCTCACGGGCGCGGCTGTCACCGGCGACAATCACGAAGCCGCCATTGTCCTCGACATTAAAGAGGTAGAGATGTTTGTAGGGGGTTCCCGCCGCACCTCGGCTAAGGCTGCGAGCCTTGGCAGGACTGACGATGTTCTTCCCCTGAAGGAAACGCTGTGCTTTCTGCAAAGCCTCCTGTTCGCTGATAGGCTGGGCACTGACGCCGAGCGCAAACAACACAAAACTAATCAATAAGTTAATTTTTCTCATATAAGTAATATTTAAAGGTTGAATAGTCTTTTCGAATCGTAGCCAAAACTTATTCCCAAACAGCATCGAACTTCTTAAGAATCTTGCGTGAACGACGAATACGGCGCTTGTCAGCCTCATTCAGAAGGTCTGTGCTTACACGCTGAACCGTCGCACGAATCTCTTTGGCGAACTTACCTTCTACAGGTGCATGAGGAGAATCTATTCCTAACATCTTTCTATAATTTTGTTTCACGGGGCAAAGATAGGAAATATTTCTGAGATTTGCAAGTTTTATCTCAAAATAATTGGAAATATCAATTATTGACTCACAAGGGGTCTGACACTCTGTGAGGTACAAATCGATCTTTGGGCTTAGCCCGAGAAACGCAACGCGTTCTTTGACTTACTGAGACAAACGGATATTTTTTCCTTCAAAGACTTGGAGGATTGGGGAAATAGTTGTATCTTTGCAGCCAGAAACGATTAAACAACGACGATTATGGCAACAACAACCGCAAGAAGACGCAGTGCGCATCCTATGAGCTACTATCGCAACTTGGTGAAGGACATGGACGACAGCCAGAAACTGGAGTTGGTGACGATGCTTATTGACAGCATCAAGCCCGTGAGTACGGCACCGCTGGCCGACATTCCGACAGACGAGGAGTTTGCCGACATGGACAAGGAACTGTACACACCCGAGGAGGCCTACGAACTGACGATGAAAGACATCAAGGCTATCTACGACGATGCAACAGTATAAGTACCTATACACCAAGCGCACCGCCGCCAAGATAAGATCGTTCTACAAGAACGTGGCCAAGAAGTACCGCCACACCTACTCGCTTGAGGACATGGAGCGCAACGTGCGCGACGCTTTCTTCGCCATCTACGCCATCGAGCGCTCGTTGCCGCGCCGCAAACCGACCCTCAGCCGTTGGGCTGGCTACCATATGGCGAACACCGACAAGTGGTACTACGCCTACGTCATCGAGGGCGACACTATCAAGGTGGTCGATGCATGCCACGCACAAAATATGCACGACTGATTCCCCCGACATTCCCCCACAGAAAATCGCGAGTAAGCGAGAGCAATGATGCTTGCATCGATTGCCGAGCGTGAGCGATTTCGAGCAAAGCTCAATAATATCCGCCGAGACATCACTACCGATGCCCCGGCGGTTCCTTTTCCCCCCTCGCCAGTCGGAGAGGGGTTAGGGGTGAGGCTTTTACCCGTTTGTCTCAGGTATCGTCAGAGGACGACATAACATAAAGAAAGAATAAATAAATAATAATAAGATTATGCAACAATTAAACAAAACATTACTGACGCTCGTCGCGCTATTAGCCGTGACGACGCAAGCGTGGGCGCAGAGTACCTATATTTATGAGAAAGAGGACGTCACTATCGCTCCCAGCAAATACTACCAGTGCACGCTGACGATGACGAAGACGGCTGGCCCGTACTAGTCAGAGGGGACAGATTCTTGGGTATGACGGCTCCTATGACTCAGGTCTGTCCCCACGGCTACCAGAGGGTCTGACCTGTGTGAGCGCAGTGTGCTCATTACAGTGCAGCAATCTTCCTTAGTGTCTTGCCGAGAGAAGATGCACGCCATCCCATGCGGCTGATAAGAGTACTGAAGGTAACACGGTCTTGGGCTGGTACTTCAAGTTGATAGGTGTCGGTCTGTCCCTCAGCATCATCGGTCAGGTCTGAGGCTTCAAAGAAGTAGCCTGTCTCCGGGAGCATCGCCTCAGTCAGTTCTGAGGGCTGCAGCATCGTTGTGGCTGACAGATTCTCTTTTTCTGCCTTCACGATGTAAAGGGCGTTTTCTACTTCCGGATGCAGATAGGCATCACGCAGGTCGAGCTGCCCGCCGATGAAGGCCATCAGCCGCGGCTCTGATATCTGTACCCCGAGGTAGCAGTAGCCGTCGGCCTCCTGACTATATAGTGTGCACAGGTAGCGAGTGCCAGTTGCATCGGTGGCGGTGAGTATCTGGGGTACGTCGTAAAATTCAAGCGTGGCTGTAAGTGTAAGCTGTCTCATAAGGCAAGCATGTTTAAGTTCGACATTTGAAAACTTGTCGTCCGCCACCAGGTGTAGTGCGAACGGTGTACTCCTGTCTGCCTGACAACGCCGTCCGTAGGATGAAGTGTCAGACTAATCCCCCTTGTATTGGCGGAACATCGGGAGTTTGAGATTGTGCCGGGCCTTGGTTTCATTATCGATGAGCGACAAACCGACAGCCAGTGGGAGCTGCTGTCCCCAATTGCGCTGAGGGTCGGCTTCGGCATAGCTTATGAAATCATCAGCAGAATAGGCATCAGACTGTTTGGCCAGTCGGAAGAATGGGTGATCTTCCGCCACCATCACGTCTTCCGGCGGGCATCCTTCAGGCATCGCACAAGTCCATTGGGGGTTGTACTCGCTGATGTAATCTGCTATTTTATATGGTTTAAGCATAAGTTCTCTTTTTATTTCGCTGCAAAGATAGGAAATATTTCTGAGATTTGCAAGTTTTATCTCAAAATAATTGGAAATATCAAATATAATTCCTACCTTTGCACATGTCAAAAGGTTAATAGATTATTTTTAGTTATTTGTACCTTGCTGGCATGAGAATGTAGGTAAAGGTTTCAACATTTAAAAGCCGTCGGCATGCGAATGTCGGCGGCTTCATTTTTTTCCAAATTGCACAACCGGACCTGGCTCCTTTGTGCGCTACTTTTTATCTCTTCTTCGTGAAGTTGAACTTGATGCTGCCACCGAAGTCTCCGACGCGGTCGTCGCAGAAGGTCATCATCATGAACTGCTGGTCGTTCAGCTTCACACCGTAGCTGCGGATTCCGTCGGCGGTGATCTGCTCAGGCGTCAGGTCCTTGCCGCTGAAGGTATGAGTAAACGTGCAACCCTTGGCAGCCAGCACGTCGAGCATCTTCTTGTGAACTGCCTTGAAACTCTCCTCGGTCAGCATATGGTCGATGTACCACGCCATATCGACAGACGGGCCCATCATGCTGTTGTTCATCACGACGGTGCGGATGCCAGGGATGCCGGCAAAATCCTCGGCCTTCAGGTTCAAGGCCTCGATAGCACCTTCCATCTTCGGGGCATTGTTCATCTTGTTCAGCGACACAACGAAGTTATACTCGATGAACGACTCGGCATCGTCGCCATCGCCACGCGTCACGACCTCGTAGGCGGGATTGGGATTCTCCTCGTAATACTCGAAGTCCATGTTCTTGTTGAAGTCGAAGCCGATGCGGAGGCGCATGTCCTTACCCTCCTCAGGCTGATAGAGGAAGATGTCGTAGTCCCAGCCGCTCTGGTCCACCTTCTCCTGCTGCCACTGGGCGATGCGGTAGCCTTTCTCCTTCAGCGTCTTCACCCAGGCCTGCATCTCCTCGCGTGTCACGCCTTTGTAATAGACCTGATAGAGATAGCTGTCTTCCTCGGCGCGGAAGTCGGTGAACACAATCTTACCTTTCGTGGGGAACTCGGGGATGTTGTACTTGTCGTAGATGACTGCGGGCCATTTGCCTTCAGCGAGGCCGCTGCTGCCATCTGAGGATTCACTACTGGAGCTGCTGGAGCTCTTTCCGCCACAGGCGGCTAACATGAGTGCAGTGATGCACACTAAAGATAATGTCAGTTTCTTCATAATTGTTTATTTTTTTAGTTGGAAAAAAGCGACAGCAATATCGCTATATCGATAGAACTTGGTATAATTTGTTTTAAGCATGTCGGTGTGGAAAGTACGCCGTTTCTGCATACGGATGTTCACTTCCCAAGAAACCCTGTGATCTTGGTTATAGGCAGTTGCTAAGAAACGCACCTTCTGTTCTTCTGGCAGCGACGCAAGGCTGGGATGGCGCAGATACATCAGTCGGATGAAGATGGCGAGATAGCGGCACTGCCCTTGGGTCGTGCCTAAACGTTTCAGGCGGTTCCTTCTGGCATCGGCAGCATCACGAACATCAAAGATGAAGTCAAATTCCCTGGCCAGTTTCGACTTGTTCCATTCCTCATCAATCTCCTCGGCGAATGAGGGTTTCATCTGAAAGCGCCCGATGGAGAAGTTTGACTTCGACTTGCCACCCGATACATAAAGTCCGTTGACGGCAGCCGTCTCAATGGCATCCTGCCATCGACTGTATCGTATCAGTTCCGGGAATACTATCGCCTCTGCCAAAAAAACGTCCACACCGAACTCCTCAAATATCGGCTTCCATTCCTCACGATGCTCCCTGACGAAACTCTCTGCCTGAGTCCAGTCGTCACCGAATTCCTTGGGATAATTGACAGAAAAAACTGTGCCGCTGCCCATCGTGAGCAGCAGGCACAGCCATATCATTTGTCTATGAAGTGCCATTTAGAGCTTATAAGTACACTTCACCATCTTTGCTTCATCTAAAGCAATCCACTCCAGACGGTCTGGATAGGCAGAGAAGGCAACGGGTGCAATGCTGGTCATGCCGTTGATGATCAGTTCGCCCGTCTTACTGTACTCCACTGTACGCACGCCACTGCGGCTCTTGTAGATACCGTAGGGAGGCTTCACATTGCTCTTAGCCTGACTCTTCACACGGGTATCGGCCTGTTTGTTCAACTTCTGCAACTCTGCTTCGGTGATCTTACGGAACTTGCCCTTTTCCACAACACCGTATTCAGGCTCACCCTGCTTGCTGTCCTTTCTCACCAGCAAAGGCCAGGAGTCACCGGGCGTCTTCATGTCCTCTACCTTACCGGCATATCCCCGACATTCCCAGCTTACGAACTCCCATCCGTTCTCCAGTTCATACACTGTTTCCTCGCAGACTGGTTTGGCTTCCATTTCCGGCAGTTCCTTATAGGCAGCGTCGAGCAGGTCGCCGACGGTAATCACGGCATTCAGATCCATTCGACCTACGGCACATTGAGGCAGGTCACCACTGTCTATCACCTCCTGCGTAATCCTGGCATATTCTGCAGCAAACTTCTTGGCCTCTGCTATCCGACGCTGCAGCGAGGCACGATACTCTTTGGCTGCCTCCAGGCGATAGTTATACAGCAATTTGTCTGCCTCTGCATAAAGATCGTCGACCTTTGCGGCATCATCGGTAGCACAAATCTGATCGTACAATTTCTGCAACTTACCGTTGTACTTCTTGGCTATGGCGCTGTAGTCGTGCTCAGATTCCTGGACCATGACCGACGTATAGTCGTTGACGAGTCGTCCCAGTTTCACCTCATAACCGTTGAGGGCAGCAGTCATCTGGTTCATCTGCTTACTGAAGTTACCGGCATTCATAGCCATCTTCTGCATCTTCTTGACGAACTCGGGATGAGTCTTGATATATTCTTCCTGCTCCTTCTCGCTCATGTTCTGGAATCGCTGCATCTCCACCTGGTCCATGTCGCCGCCCATGATCTTTGCCATCACCTTCTGCTGAATGGGTTCCTTCTGGGCATCGGTGGCTTTTTCGTCCTGAAGGATGGCCATCTCCTCTTTCGTCAACCCGAACTGATCCTGGATCTTCTTCTCCCACTTCTGACGGTGAGCCTCCATCTCGGCGTCCGAGCATTCTTTTTCGTCTTCCATCAACTGCTCTGCGCGCGAAGTCACGGCGGCAATCTTCTGGGCATAGGACTCTCGCTCCTCCATCGTGCTGCGGGCCATCTTCTCGGCAGAAGGCAGTTGAGGCAGTTCCTTCATCAGAGCGGCACCCGTCGATGCGGTGCTGGGAGTGACTACACCGTCCCAAGTCACCGTAGAGGTCTTGCGTTTGGGCACGATATCGCTGCCCTGAGCTACTGCAATCTTCGAGGGGTCCACGTTGCTGCCGTCAGCCTCGTCTGCGTCGTTATTGGCATCATCGGCATCCTCGCTCTCGGTATCGCTGGATATACCGCTTACGGCCTGCTGGGCCTTCTGCTTCAGTTTCTTCAGGAATCCCTGAGCGCTAGCGTCTGCCGTGCAGAGCATCAGCAGAGCAGCAATCATCAATACGATCTTCTTCATGTTCCTTCTTATAAATAGTTTGATGTTGTCAATACAAAATTGTCCTTAAATAATGGGGTTTGATAATATTCACGGGGCAAAGATAAGCATTATTTTTGAGATTTGCAAGTTTTATCTCAAAAATAGTTGGAAATCTCAATTATTGTCCCTATCTTTGTCCTCAACCGATTGGCCATGATTCGCAAATAACGGCGGAAATATTTGGAGATATGAAAAAAAAGTTATACTTTTGCGCCGTTTTAATATTAAAATAACATGCTTATGAGAAAAATTTACCTTACGCTCTTCGGAGCAATGATGATGATGGCTGCCAGCGCGCAGACCGTCGTAAACGGCTTCAAGCAGGACAGCATCATCGCAAAGATTGACATCGGCGGAACGACGTCGAAAACCGTCTACGAATACAACGCCGACGGAAAGTGCACCGTCAGTTACGGCTACGCTTACCAAGGTGGGGCTTACGTGATGGACACCAAGACGGTGAACACGTTCGACGAGCAGGGTCGTGTGACCAAATCGGAGACCTTTACCAATTACAACGGTGAAAGCGCGCTGTCGTCGTACACCGAATTCAGCGATTTCAATGCCGAAGGCTACCCAACCGTCCAAGTCGACTACCAGCTGGACGATCAGAATCCCGATGCCGGCATCCAGCCGTTCACGAAGACGGTGACTGACCAGTTCTACGGTGCACAGCCCGCACACCAAATCGTCTACCAGAATATGGCAGGTACGTGGTCGCAGTTCCAGGAAATCACCACCGAGTACAGTAATGACGTGCCCGTGAAGATAACTATGGAAACCGGCATCATGGGTATGAGCATGACGGTTGTCACCGATATCGAGTACGACGGTCACAACATGCCTATTAAGGCGACGCAGACCAATTCGCTGATGCCCAGCGAAAACGTCACTACCACTTATGTGAACACCTACAATGCCGACGGACTGCCTACAAACATCGTGTCGACGACCACCACCATGGGTATGGGCAGCGTGATAGACACCGACTACTACTGGAGCGCCACCACAGGCATTGCCCCGATCGTCAGCGGCAAGCAGGATAACGGCAAATACTACGACCTCAACGGCCGCCGCATCGCCAGTCCAGCCCACGGACTCTACATCCACAACGGCCGCAAAGTGGTCGTCAAATAATACTCACTCCAAGACTCTTTTATAGCGGTCATTTTGGTCAAGGTCATTTTGGTCATTTTCGATTTCGGAAACGCGGTCATTGCTCACTATATATAAATATTAATATTTATATTATAGTGGCGGATTTTGACAGTCTGTTTTCGATTTTGACAAATGACCAAAATGACCAAATGACCGCTTAAGATGGTTTACTTTCGTTGACTTGATGTGCAAGGAAATAAAAATTTTCTTGCAAAGTATTCGTGTACCGCAGTCAAAAATCCTTACCTTTGCAACGTCAAATCGAACAAGCGGACAGGCGGTCTTTAAAGGTAAAAATTGCGAGGGTTAAATCTGGAAATTGCGCGCGTTAACAGTAGCAATTGTTTTCCTTAATATCACCTCCGGAACGCGAAACAAGGCGACAACGAGAGAATTAACAAAATTGTTTACACTATTTAAAAAACTAATTGAATTATGGCTATTAAAGTAATTGCACAACGACGTGAAGTGAAACTGGGTAAGAACCCTGGAATGAAGTTCGTGATGCGCCCGGACCTGTACATTCCGATTGCAGAGAAGAAGGTCTTTTCCGAGGCCTCGACCCACAGCGGTATCTCTGCAGGTGTGATCAAGGCGGCTTGGGATGCCGCTGGCGAGGTGATTCGCACGTGGGCCACTGAGGGTCACAGCGTACCTCTGCCCGGACTGGGAACGATGCGCTTCGGCGTCCGCTCGAAGGCGGTGGCTGAGCTGGAGGACGTGAAGACCAACCTGATTACCACGCGCCGCATCGTGTTCACTCCTAATGTGGAGGTGAAGGACGAGCTGAAGAACACCTCGATTCAGATCACCTGTCTCGACGAGGACGGCAACGTGCTGAAGCGCGTGACCTCTGGCGACAGCGGCGAGGTGGAGGATAACGAGAACGGCAATGAGTCCGAGAACGGCAATGAGAACGGCAACGAGAACGGCGGCACCCAGAACGGCGGAACCTCTAGCGGCGACAACGGCGGTGGCGACGGCGGTGACGAAATGGACCAGAACTAAACGGCTAAGGAGTTTTTTTAGTCTAAGGAATCAAGGAATCTAGGAATGGTGGCACCCTGTGCCATTGCTGCGCCAGAGAGGTGCAAAGCACCG
>ONYA01000057.1 GCA_900321965.1 uncultured Prevotellaceae bacterium | reverse complement strand
GAAAGGAGATTAGCAAATGAAGAAGCGTATGATTGAGATTGCGGTGAAGGTCGTAGTAGCCGCGCTCACAGCCTTCCTGACGGCCATCACAACGACGAGCTGCATGGGGTACGGGCCAATTGCGCTCTAAGGAGCGCGGCGAATCACAGGGGACAGTCCCCCAGTGCGATAAGTCGCACAGATGGGACAGTCCCCATGATTCACCCGGAGCGCAGAAAACGACGAGAGGACTGACAGATGTCAGCCCTCTTTTTACATAATGGAGACTATGTACTCAAAACCATCAATTGTCCACAAACTTTAATTATAAAGGGTTTATAGGCGGAGGCCGAAGAAGGCGCGGGCGCGCCATTTGTTCTGGTTGACGATGACGACCTCGTCGTCGAAGACGGAGTTGTTCATCACCAGCGTGGCTCCGGCGAAGTAACGGGGTGAGAAATTATAGACCACCGCAGCACGCTCGTTGAAGATCATATTGAAGCGCATGTGCTTCGCCTCCCGCTCTTCGTTGTTCACGGTCAGCTTGTTGTAGTTGTAAACGACGAAGGTGGGCAGTAAGGAGAGGTGCAGCAGCCACTTCTGACCAAGGACGAGGTTGTAGCCATAGCCGCCACCGATGCCCACGTGACCAATACGGATCTGCACCTCGGGCGATTTCGGACTTCTGGCCTTTAAGTCGTCGGTGGTCTTGATGCTGCCACCCTGAAAACTGATGCCCGCCAGCCATGAACCTGCAGAACGCCGCTGGATATAACTCTGTGTAAAGGCGGCAGAGTAGGAGAAACGTCGGTGGTTGAAGATGTAGTAGCCCACGAGGTTCACCACCTTCATCTTCGCGTCGCCTGACTCCATACTGTAGAAATTCCCCATCCGCTCAATGTCGCCCGACAGTGATTCTGCCCGCTGGTAACTGAAGTCGAGGCTCAGGCGGCTGCTAAAGTAGTTCAGATTGAACTCATAGTCCTTGTAAGCTCCACTTAATTTGGCGGGATTGAGGGCCAAGGAGGCAGAGAGGCCCCGATAGATGGCCGCAATGCTCATGGTGGTCTTGTGGCTGGTGCTGAGGTCGGCTTTTGAATGGATACCGTTTTCCTCTGCTTTGGCGTGGATGGTATTGCCCGTCTGATTCAGCCTCACCTTCAGCGTCCACCGCCCCTCTGGCCTGATGACGTAGTTTGTGTCGTAGGGCGTGCGGTAATAGCGGGCGGTGAGGGCACTATCCAACTTCGCCTTCTTCTGCTGGTAACGGCTCTGGGCATCCGTCTCCACCGTAACAACACAAAATAGAATGATTGACAGTATTACTCTATTCATCATAATCTGCAGGTGAGTCCAATCTTGGCTTCGAACGTGCTGGCACGTACATTGTCGTGATATTTGTAGTGGGTGCTACGAAGGAAGTAAGAACCCTGAACGATGATGCCCCATTGTTTTGTCAGATGGAGCTCCAGTACGGGATTGATGATCAGGAGTGCGGCATTGCCCTTGTCGCCCTGAGCATTCAGATAGCGTAGGTCGAAGCCCGTCACTTCCTCGAACTTATCTTTGTCGTCGGCGATAGAACGCAGATAATCTGCCGTGAATTCGCCATTGTCAATGCGTTCCTGCAGTGGTGCCAGCTTATCCTCGTATCCCTTGAAGGTAAAGATGCGGAAATACTTGGCGTTCAGCGTGAAGCGTGCCATGCTGCCAAAGTCGAGGACCGTCTTCGTCTTGATGCTGAAACCGCTACCCATATTGTAGTCGCGCTCGATGATGTTGAAGTAGTCGCTCTTGGTGCCACCCAGCAAGATGGCGCTCAGGAAGATGCGCTGCTCAGCACGGGTGAGCGCTGCCTTGGGTTGCTCCATCACAAACATAAAGCCAGGACCGAACGATGCGGGCTCGCTGATGCGGTAGGGTGTCAGGTCGGAACCGTCCTCGATGGGTTTGGAATCATAATAGTTGTAGTGCTGATAGAAACCGAACTCACCATACATGCTCTTGGCGTGTTCGTTCTTTGCCGTACGGCCGACAAGAGGCGTACTCCACAGACGCCCCATGATGTTAATGTTGTTGATGAGGGGTTGGCTGCCGCCGAAGGAGAATGTAGCATCGAAGTCGAAGAAGTCGAAAGGCTTGGTGTGCTTTTCACCGTCGACACCCGTACCATAGACAAAGCCGAAGTTTAAATACGGGCAGTAGTCGCCGCGGAACAGGGCACCATCGTCAGCCACATAACGCAGACCGGCCGAGAACGATGCCTGGATGGGTATCGCTTTGAAGTCATGATAATGGTAGTGGTCATGCTTGACGCGCCAGGCATCGCCGCTGACGATACGATGGATTCCCTGAATGGGGTTCAGCAAAGCAGCCACAGCCTCGCGCCAGAAGCGGTTCCAACCGCGCGTGCGGTCGTCAAGCGGCGTAAGACTCAGGCGGTGCAGCGTTTCACCAATGGCCATACCGCCGCAGGTGGTAGCGAAGAGGTCGTTTATGGCAGGAGGATCGGTCTCGCCAAAGAATTCCCATTCAGCCGAACCCAACAGGGCGAAGGGTGCCGACTCCCAATAACTCAAACCGTTGGCACGCGCCGCATTGAAGTAGAGGTTGCCATGATAGGGGTGGGCGAACATGTTCATCGTGAACAGGTCGTTATCCCACACCATACCTTTGCGGAAGTTGTCGCCGATGCTATTAAACGTAGTCTTTACGAAGGGTTCCTTCAGCAAGAAACGGTCCATCAGATGCACGCCGACATTGATGCCGGTTACTTCGAGGGCCGCTGCCCAGAAGCGCTTCTTGGGTTCAAGAGCCATCGTGCTGTCGCCCGTCTGCTGATAGCTTTCAGCTACCTTTTTCCTTAAATTGGTGTCCTGCCAGAGGTCGTCGCGATTGCTCTTGTGACGACGAATGGTCAGACCAGCTTCGAAGATAGGACGACTGCGGTAGCTCGTAGAATGGTGATAGTAGCGCGTGTCGCCCCAACCCACAGAAGCAAAGGCGCCCAGTGTCTTGTTGAATTGATAGTCGGCATTGATGCGCGCTTGCAGTGCATAGAGGCGCTGGGGCTTGTCGCTTTCACTTTTCTCGAAAGTTTCGATATGGGCAAAACCTATGTCGCCGCTGATACTCCACTTGGGCGACAGCTGGAAGTACTGACCAAGGCGATAGTAGACGGCACCGGAAAAGCGGCTACTCAAACCCATAAAATGCGTGCCGATACCTATGATATTATAGGTACTCTTGTTTCGATAGCGTATGGCGAAATTCGCCTTGCTCTGATTGCCGCCGAACAGCATCCAGTCGATGGTAGTCTTCGGGCTGATGTTCACCAGACCGATGCGCGTAGCGCCAGGAATCGTGTCTTTGGTATAATTGATGATACCTAACTGCCATCCGCCACTGATATGACGAGCGGTATTGAAGACACCTATCTGCGCGCCCTTCAGCGAATCAGCATAGTTGAAGGCCGCAACTTGCCAGCCCCCCATTTCGCCAGAAGCTACATTCAGCATACCGCCCAGCTGAACGCCTTTGTACATATTCTGGGTCATGTTTGTGATAGCACTGAGTTGCACACCATTGAATGTGGCACCCGAAGTGTTGGAGAATGTCGACAACTGCAGACCGTGACCACCATCGGTAGCTACCGACGAAATGACACCTACCTGTACGCTCTTCGTCGTGTCCTGCACACTGACGATGCCCACAGGAAACTTCTGCGCCTTGACACTCACTGCAGCCAATATGGCGGCTGCGACCAAAAGTACTCTCTTCATATCGGGGCAAAGTTACAAAAAATCTGCGAAAGTGTAAAAACTTTCGCAGATATTTTTTTTAATCCTGGCCTGTGGCCTGACGGTATTCCAGCTGCTTGGTCTGGAAGTCGGCGTAGGCGTCGGTATAGCGGTCGCGAGACTGCTGGAACTGCTCCTGAGCCAGAAGCAGATCGCTCATCTTGGTCTGTCCCACGCGGTAATAACTCTTGTTCAGACGCAGGTTCTCCTCAGCCTGGGTGATGGCATCGCGGGCAATGAGCAGCTTCTTGTGGCTGGTCTCAACAGCCGACCATGCACTGTTCATACGGATGATGAGCTTCTGACTGTTGTCCTGAAGCTGTTCCTCGGCATCTGCGAGGGCGAGCTTCCGCTTCTTGATGTTATGGCTCCCGCCCCACCAGTCGCTGATGGGCACGATGACGGTGGCAAACAGCATGCCGTTGCTATCGCCGCCCAGGAAGTCGTTATAACCATAACTGGCACCAACGCCCACAGTAGGCAGATTCTTACCGACCGTCATGTTGCGCTGGATGCGCTTGCTCTCAACGTTCTTTTCCAACAGACGGTACTGGGGTGTGGCTGCGAGCGCCGAATGATGATCCTGCCGCAGGGTCGCGGGGAGCTCAGGAACGACATCGAAGCCGAAACTCTCGGGCAGGCTGACATCGATGGTTTCATTAGATTTGCCGACGTGCTGTGCCAGAAGCTGCATGATGGTGTTGAGACCGTTCTCCACCTCTAAGGTAGTGCTCTCCACCTCGCCCTTGCGAAGCTGCACCTGCAACAGATCGTTGCGGTTAACGGCTCCCACGCGTACCATATTATTAACATCCTTCTCCAGCTCCACCAGCATCTCATGGACGGTGCCGAGCGTCAGCAGTTTCTCCTTCAGGGAGACAATCTGCCAGTAGTATTGCTCGGTGGTCAGCTCCACCTGGTCCTCAGAGGCCTCCAGCTGTATCTCGCTGGCCTGAACGCCAACCTTCGCCAATTTGTTGCCATTGATGATCTGGCCACCCATGAACACAGGCTGCAGGGCCGTAATGGACCCATAGATTCCACTCTTGATCATGCTGATGTTGGAGGGTATGAGACCCTGGGGAATCATGGCGGCGAGTACGTCGGGCAGTTCGATGTCAACGTCTATCAGATATTTGTTGCTCGTGAATCCCAAGCCCAAAGCCGACAGACGGGGGAAGTAGTTGGTGAAGGCCGACTTCTTCTGCTCCTGCGACTGCTGGATGCTGTTACGGGCAGAGCGGAGGCTGTAGTTGTTGTCGACGGC
Organism: uncultured Prevotellaceae bacterium; assembly: GCA_900321965.1. GTDB lineage: Bacteria > Bacteroidota > Bacteroidia > Bacteroidales > Bacteroidaceae > Prevotella. The sequence continues at coordinate 1,014 of ONYA01000057.1, read as the reverse complement.
CAGCTGCTTCAACTGCTCCAAGGTATAGGTCTGCGCTACGCTAAATGATAAATGACAAATGATAAATGATAAACTTATCAGAAGTCTCTTGCTTATCTTAGTAATCATAATTCTCAATTTTCAATTCTCAATTCTCAATTATTTTTCGCTTTTTCCCATCACCTTCCAGTAGGCTATCGGCATGATGGTGAGGATGAAGAACATGGTGATGAGTGCGCCATAGCAGATGACACAGCCCATCGGCGACCACAGGCCCGAGCCTCCGAACACCATCGGCACCACACCCATCGAGGCGGCAGCCGACGTGAGGAAGATAGGACGCATACGGCGCTCAGCGGCCACGTGGATGGCATCCTTCAGCGAGAGGTGCTCCAGCTCGCGCACCTCCGCCGCATAGTCGAAGAGGATGACGCCGTTTCGCACAAGGATACCCATCAGCGACACGAAGCCGAGGACGGCGGTCAGAGATACGGGCACGCCGCCGAGGAGGATACCCATGGCCGTACCGAAGACGCACAGCGACAGGCATACCATGATGAGCACGGCCTCGCTGACATTCTTGAAGTGCCACAACAGCACGAAGAAGATGATGGCAATCGAGATAATCAGGGCACTGATAATCTTCGGCGTGGTCTCGTTGTCATCTTCATATTGACCGCCAATTTCCATCTGCATATCTTCGGGCAGCTGGAAAGTCTCTAAGAACTTCATGATATCATTCGTGACAAAGCCCACATTCTTGTCGCGGGCCACCTCGGCCATCACCGTTACGGTGCGCAGACCGTTGCGGTGGCATATCTGGCCGTACTGCCAGGTGGGAACAACCTCAGCAAACTGGCGCAAAGGTACGCTGGGCATGAAACTACCACTCTTAGCCACACTCCTCAATTCATTAAGATCAGTGGGGAGGGCAGCAGAGATACCAATCGGTATCAACTCGTCCATCACATCCTGCTTCGTAGCCTGGTCAGCATCCTCGGTCTTCATCTTCACGTTGATGTCGTAGTCACCCTC
>ONYA01000065.1 GCA_900321965.1 uncultured Prevotellaceae bacterium | reverse complement strand
CCTCGTTGTTCCCTGTGGCACGCTGGAGGCCTACACCGAAGCATGGGGAACCTACTTCTCACGGATTGTCGAGGACTGCGGTTCTGGCGCAGGTATTGACGGCCTGGCTACGGCTGACGGCTCTACAGAGTTTCCTGCGGATGTCTATGATTTGTCTGGACGTCGGGTAGCCTCGTCGCAGACTGCCGGCAAAATCCCTGCGCTCCCGAACGGTATCTACGTAGTCCGCATTGGCAAGCAACCCGCCCGTAAGGTGGTGGTGAAACATTAAGGACGCATTTTTTATATACTTTCTGCCAATGTGCGGACGATGAAGGCGGCAAGGACGCTGCCTGGGTCGAGGATAGAGCGCGAGGCCTCGCCACGGAAGGCGATGCGGCCGAAACGGGCTACCATCGTGGTGGTCTTGTCGGAGCCTTCCTTGGCAGCCTGGGCTGCTCGAGGCAGGAGGGCGCGGGCTTCGTCATCGGTAGTGGCCGACTTCAGCACCTCTACAGCGGGGTGCAGACCGTCGAGGAAGGTCTTGTCGCCCGGCTTGGCACCACCCAGCTTCATGATGGCCTGCTCGAAGGCCGCCAGCAGGTCGCCAAGCTCCTGACAGCGTATTTCCGTTCTGCCACGGAAAGCCTTGCCGACACCCATGAAACCAAAGGCCACCAGTGTGCCCATGCTCGATGCAGCAGACGCCTGCATCTTTTTCCCAACACGGTAGAACAGTTCGCCTATGTCGCTGAAGGTCTTGCCTTCGAGATAGTGCTGCACGGCCGCGAAGCCGTCGGCCATTGACAGGCCCATGTCACCGTCGCCGGCCACGCTGTCAAGGCGGATGAGTTCGTCCTTCTCGCGATCTGCCATCACCTTCAGGGCACCAAACAGCTTGACAAAATCTTCGGCTGTCAGGGTGTTGCCGCCGGTCTTGCCAATAGGTTCCTGATTCACGAACGCCTCTTCCGCCTGTTGATGTTCTGTCAAATCGACCTGCTCATACGTCTTGTTGACGTCCAACTGGAACTGCTTGAACATGATGGCATCGGCAGGAGCTGCGAGGAGGCGCTTCAGTTCGTCGTCGAGCTTCAGCACTGAGATGCTCAGTCCTGCCATCTCCATCGACGTGGCGTGCTCGCCTACGTAGGTATGGAAGATGTGGATTCCCTTTTCACTCAGCACCTCGTAGATGCGTTTTGTCACGATATACTGCTCTTCCAAGGGCGTGGCTCCCAGACCATTCACCAGCACAGCCGTCTCGTCGCCGGCCTTCAGGTCGAGTTCTGGCAGTATCTTCGCCAGCAGTTCGTTGGTGATTTCCTCAGCAGTCATGATTTTTTCCCTGCGGATGCCCGGTTCGCCGTGAATACCCATGCCGATCTCCATCTCATCGTCGGCAATCTCAAAGCTGGGATGCCCCACGCGGGGTAGGGTACAGGCAGAGAGCGACACACCCATCGTGCGCAGATTGTCAGCTGTCTTCTTGGCGATACGATAGCATTCATCCAGCGACATCATCTCTTCAGCAGCGGCTCCCGCACACTTATAGACAAAGAAGATGCCCGCAATGCCACGGCGATGCGCTGGCTCTTCTACGGCTACATCATCCATGCCCAGTACGCTGAGAACGCGGATGCCGCTCTCAAAATCTGCCTGCTCTGCGGCCATGGTGAAGTTCATTTTGTCGCCACCATAATTGCCATACAGGTAGAGCACGCCAGCACCATTATCAACAGCCTTGGTCACCGACAGCATATCGTTGACACTTGGCGAGGCAAACACTTCGCCCACACTGCAGCCGTCGAGCATACCCTGGCCAATATAACCTAAGAACAGCGGCAGATGACCAGAGCCGCCACCCGTACAGAGCGCCACCTTACCCGGCTTACGTTGTTTCTTAACCATCGCCTTGCGGCTTCCATCGGTAAATGTCACCTCATCCTGATGAGCATAGTAGATGCCGCACAGCGTGTCCTGCACGAACATCATGGGGTTATTAATGATTTTCTTCATGACTAATAATATTGTTTTCTGCTGCAAAGATAAGCGCCTTTTTCGAAAATAGCAATTTTTACTGCACTTTTTTCGATGAAACATGCAAGAATTTAAAGAAAATGAGTATATTTGCGGCGTGTTTCGGTAATCATAGCCTACAAGACGGCTACGGAGATCGTGTCTTCTACTCTAAGGCAGAAATCACAGAGGATGGCGAACTGCTGTTTACGCAGGAGCTGCTGCCATTCCTATATCCCGGCAATGCCTACTTGATCGTCGTGAACGAGGTCATGGCCAGTGTCCGTGCTGACGTTGACAGGGGAAGCACTACCTATCAGTTGTTCTACCAACTCGCCACAGGTCAGCACAATGACATCGTGAAAGAGAGCGGATATATTATTTGTAAGTGATGAAAATAAACATAATGTCGAACCCTTTAATCACGAAATAACTATGAGTCCATAGAAGAAATAATCTCAAATATTTGGGAATTTAAAAGATTTCAGTTATCTTTGCACCCAAAAGAATGGTTAAAGATGAAAATTGAGCAGGTATACGATATTATTGAAAGGGAGGGCTTTACGGCTCAGACATTACAGACCATTGATAATTATATAAAGGAGATACAAAATGGGACAGAAGACTTTCCTAGATTTAATCTATCAGAGCATGCAGGACTCTGCACGGCAGGTGCGCCTCTCATTGGGGCGTCCATCATCGCGAGCTACGCGACAGCAAGCATTACAGCAAGTTGCAATGCTGAAGGCGGCCAAGGACAGTGCAAGTCGAGAGCAGAAGTAAGCTCGCTTAACTTATGCCGAGACGTAGCCTGTGCTCACTCGACAGAGCAAGGAGGCCCAGCAAACTGGCAAATAGACGAGTGCCAGGAGAAACTGATAGAGCAGTGGGCTCGTGCGTATAGTACTCACACAGCCATACGTAAACTGTGAGCGACTGGCAACCAAGGAAGAAATCGACGAAATGGTAAAGCCCAAGGGTTTCCGCGACAATTGGAATGGGCAGGGCGTGAATTACATTTCTGACCATTTGGCTCTCGAAGATATGCATCCTGCAAATGTTTTTATTGATGCACTAACCAGAAAGCCGATTTGTATTGACTGTATTGTTAAATTTGTGAAGTAAGGGAGGTGAAGGTATCGTCATCGTGGGGAGGTAAACTGCACTACTGTCATTAAGCAGTCACAAAGCAGTCACTAAGTAATCACCAAGTAGTCGCTAAGTCGCTAAGTTGTCACCCTACGCAGCGCTATATGCTGACCGACACAGCCCAAAAACTATTATGTTAATTTCAATCAAACGACTGACTTATGGAACAGAAAATCCGGAGCAGTGAGAGCAAAGCCGAGCGACCGAGTCGTGACGGATTTCGACAACGTCAAATTCAGCAATAACAGTTTTGACCTTCAGATTCTACAGCTTTATGAGGTCATTGCCCTCAAATAGGCGTTACAATTTGGCACTTTTTTCTTAGGCAATTTTTGGTTACGTTGTTCATTATCAGCATTTTAAGTCTAAAAATGCTGTAACACC
>ONYA01000059.1 GCA_900321965.1 uncultured Prevotellaceae bacterium | reverse complement strand
GAAATAGCAATAGCTTGCCAAAGAACCCTTGGGTGAGAATCCCAAGCGGGCATAAAAAAAAGAGGTCAAGCGACCTCTTTTCTGTGATCCGCTTGGGGTTCGAACCCAAGACCCCAACATTAAAAGTGTTGTGCTCTACCGACTGAGCTAGCGGATCTACCTTGATGCTATCTTACGAAAGCGGGTGCAAAGGTACTAAATAAAGTGAAGAGTGAAGAGTGAAAAGTGAAGAATTTGCTTCCGCAGTTGCGTTTTTTAACATCTTTTACATCTTCGGCCTTTTACTTATTTGTCTTTTCAGCCTCGATGACCTTTTGGTAACACTCTCGGCACAGCGGCTCGTATTCCTGTGTCTCGCCAAGCAGGACGCGGCGGTCGTCGGCAATGGTTCGGTGACTGACGTAGGCCAGGTTTCCGCACTTGACGCAGATGGCGTGAACCTTGGTGACGTCGTCAGCAATGGCGCAGAGGGCTGGCATGGGACCGAAGGGAACGCCGCGGAAATCCATGTCGAGACCGGCGATGATGACGCGGATGCCGCGATTTGCCAGTTCGTTACATACTTCGGGGAGTCCGGCATCGAAAAATTGTGCCTCATCGATGCCTACAACGTCGATGTCGCTTGAGAGCAACAGGATGCTGGCCGACGAGTCGAGGGGCGTTGACAGAATGTGGTTCTGGTCGTGGCTGACGACGTCTTCCTCCGAGTAGCGTACGTCGATGGCTGGTTTGAAAATCTCCACTTTCTGTCGTGCGAACTTGGCGCGTCGCAGACGGCGGATAAGCTCCTCGGTCTTACCCGAGAACATAGAGCCGCAGATGACTTCTATGCGGCCTGGGCGGTGTGGTTCTCCGTTGATGTTGTTATTCATATTGGATGCAAAAATACGAAAAAAAGTGAAAAGTAAAGCGTGAAGCGTGAAAAAAATGCCGCTATCGTGCTTAATTTACCTTTTTTTACTATCTTTGCACCCGTAATGGGCATATTGTATATCGTTCCGACGCCAGTAGGCAATATGGAGGATATGACGTTGCGCGCCATTCGTATCCTGAAAGAGGCGGACTTGGTGCTGGCAGAAGATACTCGTACTTCGGGTGTCTTGTTAAAGCATTTCGACATCAAGAACCAGTTGCTATCACATCATAAGTTTAATGAACACGGCACATCGGCAGGCGTCGTCAACCGGCTGTTGGCGGGGCAGAACGTGGCCCTTATCAGCGATGCCGGTACGCCGGGCATCAGTGATCCTGGCTTCTTCTTAGTGCGCGAGGCTGTCAGGGCTGGGGTAGAGGTTCAGACGCTGCCAGGGGCTACGGCTTTCGTTCCGGCACTTGTCAGCAGCGGTCTGCCCTGCGACCGTTTCTGCTTCGAGGGTTTCCTGCCCCAGAAGAAAGGGCGTCAGACGAAAATTCAGAGTCTGGCTACCGAGGAGCGGACGATGATCTTCTACGAGTCGCCTTACAGACTGGTGAAGACGCTGGAGCAGTTTGCTGAGGCCTACGGTGCCGATCGTCAGGTCAGCGTCTGTCGTGAGATTTCGAAAGTTCACGAGGAGAGTGTCCGTGGTACGCTGGCTGAGGTCATTGCCCATTTTCGCGAGTACGAACCGAAAGGCGAGATTGTCATTGTGCTGGCGGGGAAAACGAAAGATGAGAAGAAGAAATCATAAAAAATAAACTATTATGAAAAAATTAGCTTTTTTTGGCGTATGCCTGCTGGCTCTTGCCAGCTGTTCTGATGGTCAGCAGAAGGCTGACACAGCTTTGTCTCAGCGAGTAGATTCGCTGTCGCAGATTATTGCCCAGAAGGACAACGAGATTAACGACATGATGAGTACCTTCAACGAGATTGAGGAGGGTTTCCATGCTATTTCCGAGGCTCAGGACCGCGTTGCTGTGGCTAAGAGTGGTGAGGGTGCCAACACGAAGGAGCGTCTGCGTGAGAATATCCAGTTCATCCAGAACACGATGAAGCAGAACAAGGAGCTTATCAACAAGCTGAAGCAGCAGCTTCGTGAGAGCAGTGTCAAGGGTGACGCCCTGCGTAAGCTGGTCGACAGTATGCAGAAGCAGTTAGAAGAGAAGGAACAGCAGATGCAGCAGTTGCGTGCCGAGTTGGACTCGAAGGAGATTCACATCATGGAACTTGACGAGCAGGTGGCCAATCTTAACAACGACGTGGCCGAACTGGCTAACGAGAACACCCAGCGTGCTGAGACTATCTCTACGCAGGACAAGCAGTTGCATACCGCTTGGTTCGTTTTCGGTACGAAGAACGAGCTGAAGGAACAGCAGATCCTGGTTGATGGCAAGGTGCTGCAGTCGAGCTTCAACAAGGAGTATTTCACCAAGATTGACATTCGCGTCGACAAGGAAATTAAGCTTTACAGCAAGTCGGCTGAGATTCTGACATCGCATCCGTCGAGCTCGTACACCCTTCAGCGCGATGCCAACAAGCAGTATGTGCTGCGCATCACCGACCCGCAGCTGTTCTGGTCGACGAGCAAGTACCTGGTAGTACTTGTCAAATAATATCGGCGTGCCCATGAGACATGTCGCCGGATTAGCCAAGACGTCCTGCGTCTTGGCTTTTTTCTTCTGTCTGGTAGCTGCCTGTACCGAGGATAAGAGCATTGGCGGCGTTACGCTGACGTCGTCGGCTGCCATTGAACTCTATCCCGTGGCCAACCAGACCGGCACCGTCAGCTTTTATGCGTCCTCCAACTGGAAGGCTACCTGTACGGCTGACTGGTTCGTCTTCACACCCAGTAAGGGTAGTGCCGGCGAGAACACCATTACGCTGACGACCATCTCCGGCAACCGAACGAAAGCCACCCGCAGTGGCCAGTTAATGATTACGTCGGGAGGCTCGCAGAAGAGCGTCACCGTTGTACAGAGTGGCAAGTACGCCCTCTTCATGCAGGACGAGACTACCCAAGGACCTGAAGGCGGCGAGCTGACACTATTCTTTGTCAGCAATCTGGAGGAGAATGACAAACTGCAGGTAGGCTACCACGAGATGGACTGGATTGGTTGGGCTGACCAGTCGCGCATGACCCGCAGCGAATGGAAAGGGTCGCTGCCTAAGCTCTATTTACAACCCAATACGTCGACAGAGATACGTACGGCCTCCTATGTGCTGATGATGGGCACTCCCGATGGCGAATGGCTTGGTCTTGACACCTGTTATGTCCACCAGCTTTGCAATGACGATGATTACGAGTCTACCGACTACTCTGCCGATGGTACGGTGACCCTTCTGCAACGGGCAACAATGGGTCGTGGCATAAATGTCGTTATGATGGGCGACGGTTTTGCCGACCGCGATATTGCCAATGGTACTTACATGCAGGTCATGTTGAAGACACTTGAGAATATGTTCAGTGAGGAGCCCGTCCGTTCGCTGCGCGACTATTTCACCGTCTATGCCGTGACAGCCGTCTCGAAGAACAGTGGGGTACGCGTGGGTGGTAGTATTAGTCGCTCAACGGTTTTCAGTACGGTGCCCAGCCTGACGGACTCCAATATATCCTGTGATGAAGAGAAAATAAAAGAATACATGAGGAAGGTCTCAGGTGTTAACACCCAAAACACCCAGTCCATCGTCATCCTCAACTGTCACTCTCATAACGGTGTCACCTATTGGTATACCGACTACAGCCACAACCCGTTGCACTATTCCTTGGCCCTGTGCCCTGTCATTGATAGTCTGGAGAGCGAGACCTTCCGCCAGGTGCTGACTCACGAGGCCATTGGTCACGGTCTGGGCAAATTGGGCGACGAATATAGCTATGAAAGTCAGGGCAGGGTCACCGACGAGGCCGCCAGTAAACTCAATAGCATGCATGACTATGGCTGGCTGACCAATGTCGACTCAAGCAGTGACCCCTCTGCCGTCGCCTGGAGCTGGTTTATTGGCAATGCTTGGTTCCAGAATGAGGCTATCGGCATTTACGAGGGCGGCTATACCTACATTGCCGGTATTTTCCGTCCGACGGAGGAGAGTATGATGAACTCTAACCGGAGTCCCTTCAACGCTCCCAGCCGTTATGCCATATATAAGAAGGTGATGGAGTTGGGCGAGGGGCGTACCGACGTGTCTTACGACGAGTTTGTCGACTTCGATGCCCAGCATAAGCCCGAACGCTGGAACTACAGTACAACCCGCAGCCAAGTGCCGTGGCAGCAATGGCGCCCGGTGCCTCCACAGGTGAAGTGTCTGGATATGTAAGATTCTTGACTGTCATTGTCAGAGCCGCTTGAGCCATAGCTCCAGAAAATGGTCGTAGACGGCGTAGCCCTTGGGGGTGCGGCTGACGAGATCCTTGTCGGTCAGCACGTCAAGAGCTGTCTTGACGCTGCTGGAACTTGGCAGGTCGTACTTCCTGATAAACTCGCTGCCCATCGGGCTTTCCACGAAGTTCTCCTTGGCAATGGCCTTGAGCACTGAAAGCTGATTGTCGGTAAGGAATGTCACGAGCTCTTCATACTGTACGGTGTAGCGGCTGACGATATGGGCTATGGCTTCACGCAGCTGTGCTTCGCTCCTGACGTTTTTCTCTGTTTCGTAGAGCCGGTTCAGTACGAGCTGCATGCTTCGGGTAATACCGTTGAGCCGCTGATACATGTAGTGGAACACGTCTTTGCTGAGACTGCCTTTCTTTGCCTCGAAGAAGCGGCGGGCGAAGTCATAGTAGATTTCCTCGTGCAGGGGCTCCAGTCCCATTGACACTGTACTCTGATAGAAAGGGCGGTCGCCGGAACTGAATATCTGAGCCATCAGATGACGCTTGCTGCCAGAGAATACAAAGTGGGCGTTGGGCACGAACTGGATATGGGAGCGCAGCAGTGCCTCGATACCCTCCTCAGGATACTTGGTTATTTGCTGGAATTCGTCAATGGCAATGTATATCTGACGGCCGCTTGTCCTCAGATAGTCGAAAATGGTCTTGAGACTCATGGCCGACTGTGACGGCTCGATACTAACTGACACCGTGGGGAGGCCAGTCATGGGGTCGGCACTGAACACGGGGCGCCACGAGCCGAAGAACTCCAGAAGCCGCTTCAAGGCTTTCTGCTCACGCGAAAGTACGTCTTGTGCAATGGCGTTGCCCAATAGCTGTACGAAATCATGCTGGTTTTTGGTTGCAAAAATGTCGATATAGATGCAAACGGCATCCTTCTCCTTGCTTCTCAGCTGCCAAAAAGCATTCTTAATAAGTCCTGTTTTACCAATTCTGCGGGGAGAAATGAGTACTGTATTACGTCCGTTTTGCAGGTTTGCTATCAATTCTTCTGTCTCCACAATGCGGTCGCAGAAATACTCTGGACTTACAAAACCCTGATAGATAAAGGGGTTTTGAAGTGTTTCGCCGTTTTTCTTTGCCATACGCCAGTGTCTTTTATTCAGTATTTCATTACGGGATTCCCGTTACGGGATTTCCGTTACGGAATTTCCGCAATGCAAAGGTACGACAAAAGAAGTGAACCACCAAATGTTTTTAGTTTTTTTCAGATATAAACAGAGCCGCAACGACTGATGCGTTGCGGCTCTGC
>ONYA01000060.1 GCA_900321965.1 uncultured Prevotellaceae bacterium | reverse complement strand
CGTCGGCTCGTTCACGATACGCTTCACGTTGAGACCGGCAATTTGTCCGGCTTCCTTGGTAGCCTGACGCTGAGAGTCAGAGAAATAGGCCGGCACGGTGATGACGGCATCGGTTACCTCCTGGCCGAGATAGTCCTCGGCGGTCTTCTTCATCTTCTGAAGAATCATGGCCGAAATCTCCTGCGGAGTGTACTTGCGGCCGTCAATGTCAACACGCGGATAGCCGCCCTCGTTTACAACATTATAAGGTACGCGCGAGATTTCCTTCTCGGTCTGCTGCCAGTTCTCACCCATGAAACGCTTGATAGAGTAAACGGTCTTCTTGGGGTTGGTGATGGCCTGACGCTTGGCGGGGTCGCCAATCTTGCGCTCACCGTTGTCAACAAAACCAACGACTGAAGGCGTGGTACGCTTGCCCTCGCTGTTGGCAATCACTACAGGCTCGTTACCTTCAAATACGGCAACGCAGCTGTTGGTAGTTCCTAAGTCAATTCCAATAATCTTTCCCATAATACTTTATTGTTTTTATTGTTAATATTCAGAAATTGTCACTTAGAAGATAGCAAAGCACGTGCCAAATGTACTTTTTTTGCAGAAAAATGTTTTTTGTCGCGCCATTTTGGCACATATTACCAAAATAAATCGTATCTTTGCACCAGAAATGATGTCAAAGTAATACGAATGTATATGAAAAGAGCATTTTTGTCTGTAGGTTTGGCCTTTCTTTGTGTGGCATTGTCCGCGCAACAGACAGCCAGCGATTATATCGTGAAGACCAAGAACGTCAAAAAGACCACGGTTGCTGAGACGGCTGACGGTGAAGAAGCCCAGCAGGAAGAGGAGAAAGCGCGTGATTTCATCTCCGAGAACTTCAAGTTCTACAGCTTGTGTGACTGGCAGGAAGGCATGAAGTTCATGGTGCTGCCCGAGAAGTATGACATGGTCGTAAAGACTTTCCGCGATGAAGCCCAGAACGGTAAGGAGGTTAGTAGTATGTCGCTGCGTCATAAGATTATGATTTACAAGGGACACACGGAGGCTGCCGACGGTCATGCGCACATTAACTTCCTGTGTCAGGACAACGGCCGTAATTATTATTACGAGGTGCCCAACGGCTCGTTTGACGATTATTGTTTCGGCAAAATGGGCGTCCCGACGCTGGCATATCTGGGCGATGTGGACATAGCCCGGGAGAAGCTGATGGGAAAGACGCTGTTTACTAAGACCACGCTGTTTAGGGTGGATACGGAGTATGATGGTGAAGGCTATCAGGAGGTGACAGTACCTTTGAATGATGAAGTGACGGTGACGAACATCGGTGTGGGCTCGCGCAGCTTTCCCGTGAAAATCATTGTTGAGGACAAGAACGGCAGGGAATATTTCCAGAATGTGGCCATCTCGAAGACCAACTGCGGCATGCGCGACGATGAGTTCATCAACGGCGACAATGCCAAATTCTTGTTTGCTGGCTCCTTCGAATTGCAGGATGCATTGATGGAAGTTTCGAAAGACCTTGCCCAGTATATTGGCAAGGTAGTGCATACCAAGTACACTACCGAGATGCTGTCGAAGGGTGATGGTAAGGATCGTGTGCTGAAAGTGCCTCGTCTTACATCTTTCACCATTGAGAACATTGCCCCGAAGAACAACAGCGACTATGTCACTTTGACACTCAAGGATGTTGAGGCACGTCGTATTTACTTCAAGGACGTGACATTTAAGAATACTGACAATGTGGCAGGCGATATTGACGGCCATCGTGAAGATTACTTCGGCTACTTGTTCGCCATGGGTGAAGGTAAGGCTCGTAACACCAGCCAGGCAGCCCGTGCCGCTATCCGTCAGGGACGTGTCATCCTGAACATGACCGAGGACGAAGTAGTGCTTGCTATGGGTGAGCCCGACCAGACGGCTGAGAGCAGTAACGGACGTCACGACTGGATTTACAAACGTTCGGGCGGCAACCTGCTGATTGTGCAGTTTGATGGTAACGGACGAGTTATCGGAGGCAACGTTGACCGTTCAAAGTCTACCTCAAAGAAGCGTTCAACGACTACCAAGCGTCGTACAACGACTTCAAAAAAGAAGAAGTAAGGTTTTCCACGATACAACAATGGGCCGCCTTGGAACTGTCTCCAGGCGGCCCATTATCGTGGGTAGTGACAAAATGTCAGCCCTTGTCACTAATAATCTGCTTAATCTTGGCTTCCAACTCATCGCACAGTTCAGGATTGTCTTTCAGCAATGCTTTGGTGGCATCGCGGCCCTGTGCCAACTTCTGGCTGCCATAGCTGAACCATGAGCCGCTCTTCTTGATGAGCTCGAACTCTACGCCGAGGTCTAACAGCTCGCCAACCTTCGAGATGCCCTCGCCAAATGTGATTTCAAACTCAGCCTTGCGGAAAGGAGGTGCCACTTTGTTCTTCACCACTTTCACACGTACCTGGCTTCCCACAATCTGCTCGCCATCCTTGATGGATGATATCTTGCGGATGTCGAGTCGTACTGAGGCATAGAACTTCAGAGCGTTACCACCCGTGGTGGTCTCAGGATTGCCAAACATGACGCCAATCTTCTCGCGCAGCTGGTTGATGAAGATGCACGTGGTGTTGGTCTTTGCGATGGTGCCCGTTAGTTTCCGCAGAGCCTGGCTCATCAGTCGGGCATGCAGTCCGACGGCCGAGTCGCCCATATCGCCCTCAATCTCCTTCTTCGGCGTCAATGCAGCCACCGAGTCGACGACGACAATATCGACAGCCGACGAACGAATCAGCTGGTCAGCTATCTCCAAAGCCTGCTCACCATTGTCGGGCTGGGCAATGTAGAGGTTGTTCACGTCGACGCCCAGATTTTCAGCGTAGAAGCGGTCGAAGGCATGCTCTGCATCGATGAATGCGGCAATGCCTCCCACCTTCTGTGCTTCGGCAATGGCATGGATGGCCAATGTTGTCTTACCCGAGGATTCCGGGCCGTATATCTCGATGATGCGCCCTTTGGGGTAGCCGCCCACGCCAAGTGCAGCGTTCAGTCCGATGCTGCCGGTGGGTATTACCTCGACGTTCTCTATCTTCTCGTCGCCGAGCTTCATGATGCTGCCTTTGCCGAAGTCCTTCTCAATCTTCGCCATTGCGGCTTGCAGCGCCTTCATTTTCTCCTGTTCGGGAGTCAGTTGTTCGGTTTCTTCTTTTTTTGCCATGTTTTTTATGTTTTCGTTATTTCGATGTTTCGATATTTCGATATTTCGTTATTTCGATATTATAATTCCAAGTCGCCGTTGTGGATTTCGTGCCAGGGAAGCCCCTGAAGGTTCAGCTGCTCCATGAACGGATCAGGGTCGAACTCCTCGACGTTGAAGACGCCAGGCTTCTTCCACAGTCCCTTACAGAACATCATGGCACCAATCATGGCAGGGACGCCAGTGGTGTACGACACGCCCTGCATGCCCGTCTCCTTATAAGCGTCCTGATGCTTGCAGTTATTATATATATAATAGGTGTGCTCCTGTCCGTCGTTGCCGATACCACGTATGCGGCAGCCTATGCTGGTCTCGCCCTCATAGTTCTCGCCGAGGTCCTGCGGGTTGGGCAGCACAGCCTTCAGGAACTGCAGGGGCACAATCTTCACCTTGGCGGTGCCGGTTCCGTCGGCTAACGGTGCCTCGTACTCCACCTCGTCGATGCGGCTCATGCCAATGTTCTGTATCACCTCCAGGTGCTTCAGGTACTGCTGTCCGAAGGTCATCCAGAAGCGGGCACGCTTGATGGTGGGGTAGTTGATGACCAGCGACTCTATCTCCTCATGATGCAGCAAGTAGCTGTCGCGTGGGCCGATGTTGGGATAGTTCAGGTCTTTGTGAATCTCTAACGGCTCGGTCTCCACCCATTGTCCGTTCTCCCAGTATAGTCCCTTCTGGGTAATCTCGCGGATGTTGATTTCAGGGTTGAAGTTAGTTGCAAAAGCCTTGTGGTGGTCGCCGGCGTTGCAGTCGACGATGTCCAGATACTGTATTTCCTGGAAGTGGTGCTTGGCGGCGTATGCTGTGAAGATGCTGGTCACGCCCGGGTCGAAGCCACAGCCCAGAATAGCCGTCAGGCCGGCTTCACGGAAACGGTCGCGGTAAGCCCACTGCCACGAATACTCGAAGTGTGCCTCGTCCTTCGGCTCATAGTTGGCGGTGTCTAAGTAGTTGCAGCCACAGGCCAGACAGGCATCCATGATGGTCAGGTCCTGATAGGGTAGGGCGAGGTTGATGACCAATTCGGGCTTGAAGTCATCGAAGAGTGCCTTCAGCTGCTCCACGTCGTCAGCATCCACCTGTGCCGTCTTGATGTCCATCGTGTAGCCTTTCTTGTGGATGGCGTCCACAATCTGGTCGCACTTCACCTTGCGGCGGCTTGCAATCATAAACTCCGTAAACACGTCAGCGTTCTGGGCAATCTTGAACGCTGCTACAGTTGCGACGCCTCCGGCGCCAATCATTAAAACTCTACTCATCTTGGTTGTTTTTATTCTTGTAGGTTGTTGTTCATATATGAGTTGCAAATATACGAAGTTTTTCCTGAAACCACAAACTTTTCACGTTTTTTTGCTGAAAATAAACTGGATTGACTTAAATCAATGCGAAAATCATATTTCTCGGTGCTTAAATCATAATTCACGGCTCGATACCATTTTTTCGGATTATCTTTGCACCCGTGAATTTAATACTCGAAAGAAAAATGAAAAGTATTTTGGAAGGCCGTCCTGCATTGAAGGCGGAGATTGAGAAAGTAGCCGAGGTCGCAGGATACCTGTGGCAGAACGGTTGGGCCGAGCGTAACGGCGGCAATATCACAGTGAACATCACCGAATATGTAGACGACGAAATCCGTCAGCTGCCTGCTATCAGCGAAGTGAAGCAGATTGGTGTGACGCTGTCTGCCCTGAAAGGTTGTTATTTCTATTGCAAAGGTACGGGCAAGCGTATGCGCGACCTGGCCCGATGGCCGATGGACAACGGCAGCGTCATCCGCATCCTCGACGACTGTGCGTCGTATGTCATCATTGCCGACCAGGCCGTGATGCCTACCAGCGAGCTGCCCAGCCACCTTACCGTCCATGCCCGCCAGATAGAGACAGGCAGCGGCTACAAAGCCACCGTCCACACGCATCCCATCGAGTTGGTGGCCATGAGCCACAACCGCCATTTCCTGGGTAAGGACGTGCTGACACGCATCCTGTGGTCGATGATTCCCGAGACGAAGGCATTCTGCCCGTTAGGTCTTGGCATCGTGCCTTATACCCTGCCTGGCTCCAACGAGTTGGCTGAGGCCACGCTGAAGGAGTTGGAGGAGTACGATGTGGTGATGTGGGAGAAGCACGGCGTGTTTGCCAAGGGT
>ONYA01000061.1 GCA_900321965.1 uncultured Prevotellaceae bacterium | reverse complement strand
TCTATACTCTTGATTCTGGCATTTTTTATATCATTAATGTTCTCAATCACCAGCGTCAAATTAGAACTTCCCTTGTTAACTTCCTCATGTGATTTATTGCTAATATCATCATAAGCAGTTGACGTCATTGTCACCGTCGCCGTATTACCTGAACATGAAACATTAGTGGTAGTTTCTGCACCTCTCGTTCCGATTGTATAATTGAAATTTCTTGAATGCCATTGTTCTTTAGAAGCTGATTCACCGTTTGTGGCATGTAAATCGTACTGTACAGTACTTGTAAACTTCACCTTGACATACTTCACGAAGTCGAGCACGCCAGCGATATTGGTTCCGCCTTTCTGATTGATCGTGACAGTTTCCCTGGCTACGATGTCGTTGTTCTCGTTGCGGGCGCGGATTTCAACTTTTGCCGTGCGGGGCTCCGTAGAGGGATTGGGATCTACCTTGAAGTCTATGGCACTCTTTGTGCCGCCGACAGTGATCCACGACTTATCCTCATCGCTCAGGTAATAGGTTATCTTCGGCTGGTTGGTGGTTATCGTCACCGTCTGTGTACCGCCCTCGCCATCATAGTCCAGCTTGGTGGGCGTAACGGTCAGCGAGGCTGCCTGAACGCCCTCCTGCTCCACAATGGTGTAGGCCAATGACCACTCACTTTCAGGAGCATTCATATCGTCGGTTCCCCAGGCCACGATGAGGGCCGTACGCTTCACCTGCGAGGTGTTGGGCTTAACCGTGATGGTATATTCGGATATGTGATTATCCGTATCTTCACTGTACAGATCAAAATCCAACCAATCAGGATGATCCTTTATATAGATGTAGGCATGGGGGAAGGACGATTCAAACATAGTCACCCTCTGCGAGCCACCCTCAGCTTTGAATTTAAGGCTGTCCGGGGTCAACGACACGGCAGCCGTAGCCAGTGAAGCCTGAGAGACGGGCACCTCGATGGTCTTCTCGGTGGCGCCGGCCATGAAGCCCACGCCGATGAGGATGACGCCATCCCTCTTGTCCAGATCTCCGTTCGGTTCAATCGTGACGGTGACTTCCTTTCCACCTTCCTGCTTGTCCCACTTGAAACTCATCCAGCCAGACTTCGACGTGACATCGGAGATATAGGGCATGTTGGTAGTTACAGTGATGGTCTTCGTCTGTCTTCCTGAGGCGAGGTTGAGCAGTGAAGCTGGCGATGCGCTTGCCGTAATCTCCTGCTCAGCGTCCTGCTCTACCAGGAGGGTGACGGTCTGCTCCTTGAAGTCCTTATTATCCTTTTTGAGCGCCAGGCCTTTGATTAGGATTTTGCCAGAGCGTTTCTTTCCTGTCTTGTTGGCCAGCGCTTTCAAGGTGAGTTCACCATCATAACGATCGTACTCACGCTTGCACCAGTCGTCGCAGTCGGAACTGATTTCAAGGGTTTCATAGTTGCTGCGGATTTTCACCCACTTCGTTTCGCCGTTCCAGTTATAGAAATGTACGGGCGAGGGCGTTACCGTCAGTACAGGCTTTGAGCCGTCCGGCATGGCCTCGAACTCCTTCGCCTTGCCGTCGGTGTCGATCACCTGCGTGGTGCGTCCGTCGCCCTTCACGATCAGGACGTTCACCTTGCCGTTCTTGCCGTTCTCGAGGACTACGCTCACGTTGCCGTCCTTGCTGGGCAGTCCCACGGTGACGCGGCCCGTCGCCGGGTCACGGGCGATGACCGACATCATACCAGGCTGTGACTTCATATTGTCCAGGATGTCCCAGAGGTTGATGCCAAGCCCCTCGGCGGCCTCCTTCTGGAGTTGAGTAACACCCGTCTTGATGATTTCGGAGGTTACGGACTCCATCGCATCTTTCACGAGGGTATCGTCCAAGCCGTCAGGGAACACGTCATCCAGATGCTCCCCTACATACTTGCTGGCGAGGAGGCCTGCAAATGATCTCATGTCGGCTGTGGTGGCCGTGCCGTCTTGCAGTTTCTTGTAGAGTCTGGAGGTCTCGTCGTAGATGTCCTTGATGTCGTCGATTTTATCGCTGAGATCATTGAATGAAGTGATGGCTCCTCCCGTCACCCTGTCGATGGCGTCAATATAGGCAAGGGTGCCTGTGGTCACGGCAATCTTGCCCACCTCTTTAGCGTGCTGCCATTCAGGGTTCTTCCCCTTGTACATATCATTCATGCCGTTGAAGAAGGCTTCTGCTGCAGGGCTTTTGCCGGTCGTGTTATTGTAGCCGGCGCGATACCAGGCTTCGAAAATCTCGTTGCAGCTGTATTTGTATTCATTGCTGTTGAAGTTGGCGAACCACTCCTTTGCGTTGCCGGTTCCCTTCTTGAGATCGGCGGGCAGACAGCTGTAGAGTTCTTCCCGAGCATTCGGTTCTCTGAGTACATGATAGTCATTCAGGCAAGTACGTATCTCGTCCGTATGTCTCTCATAATAATCATAGATGTCGAAGAGGCAGTCCATCATCGACTTGTCGTCGCCCCTTGTCCCGCTGCGGGTGATGTTGGTGTCATCCAGATAATACTCCACGAATACACAGCCCGCCATATAGTCATCATATTTCTCAGCTATCCCCCTGAGAGTCTGGTAGAGCTTCGTGGGGTCTGACTTGTCGCCAATGCCGCAAAACAGGTCGCCGTTCCAGCCGTTGCTGAACACCTTCATGCACTGCAGCTTGAGGTTCTGGACATCAATGACCATACGGATATAGTCTTTCACTGGTTCCGTCTCAACATCGTCAATCAGGCCCCAAGTGTCGGTGGCGTTGTTCGTTACGGTCGTTGTTGTGGTGCTAGGAGTTACGGGTGTGGGCGTATCGACGCCACCGCCGTCATCATTACTACTGCTGCATCCTGCGAGACCTGTGATCGCCAGCAGGAACATCATTGCTGAAATAATTTTAGTAGTCTTCATACTTTATAATTTTAGAATTGTTTTAATATTGCCGCAAAGATACGAATAGTTTTTGATATTTCCTACGATTACGTGTAGCCGATTTGTCCACACTTGCAAGATTTGTTTGTTTTTTCAGCGTAAAAGGGGGATTACTTCATCTGCGTAGTCGAGAAAGAAGTTGTGCTGGAGGATGACGCTGATGTCCACAAGCAACCGGGTGTCCATGCTTTTCTTCTTGAAAACCTTGTAGACGTTGGTGCGGTCACAATGCAACTCGCTGGCAAGCCAAGTCACGGGCCGGTCTTGCCTGCGTAGTTCCTGTTCTATGAGACTGCCAATGTGGATCATATCGGCAGCAAAGTTAAGGATAATATCAGCAAGAAGGCTTACAATTTACAAAAAACGACTTACAAATTATAAATTGTAAGTCGTTTTCTGCGAAGCCCACTCACTGGGGGTCATTCCGACGATGGTCTTGAAGGTCCGGAAGAATGTTGTTTCGTTGGAGAATCCTGACTCTATGGCGACCTGCGTCATCTTGATGCCCGGCTTCCGAAGTATCAGTTGCTTGGCATATTCGATGCGGTAGCCGTTGACGAACCGCGAGAAGGTGTGGACTTTATCATAATTGACACAATGCGACACCTCGTTCTGGTGTACGCCGAGTGCCGTTGCCACATCAGCAAGTTTCAGGTCGCTGTCGAGATACAGCCGCTGCTCTTCCATCAGCCGGACGATGCGCAGCATCAACTGTTCGTCACGAGGTGAATCAGGGGCTGGCTCAGAGCTCGTCACCTCAGGGGTCGTGTCTTCAGGAGTCTGGAGCCGCCTCTTATATATAATAAGGTACGCGAGGAGCAGCAATACGACCAAGCTTACAAGGAGAATCCAAGGCCAGATGGGACTACCCTTTGCTTCAGTAGTGGCGATAGGGTTACCCACGGGAAAAAGCCAGACGGCAGCAGAGGGCGTAAACCAGGTGCCGCCATGAATAATACCGCCAGCGGTGACTAAGTGACCTTCGGGGGACAGGACGGGCGTACACCCGTCGGCATCCGTCAGCGGATCGGTATAGTAGAGCGTCAGTGGGGCGGGCTGCCTGGCATACTCGATGCAGAGGATGTATTTCCGGCAGAGCGTGTCGCAGCCTATGATGTAGCCGCGCTGCAACTGGCGGTCAACGATAACGGCAGTGTAATAGGAAATCTCGCCAAACCGGCTCTTCATGGGGACGGGCACTGTGGTGGGCAGGAGTGAGAAGACCGTATCGCGCACTTCGGCGATGGCCACCTGACCGGTAGAGTCCTGAACGGGAAGGAGATAGGCGCAGTCACCCTTCTCATCGTCGCCGATAAAGCTGTCGTCGCTACGAGGAGTATGGCCAAGCAGGTAAGGCTTCCAGGCATCTAATAGCGGTACTCGGAACGGCTCACCATTCAGACGATCGACGATGTTGCTGGTGATAGGCTTTCCGTAGTTATCCCAGCAGCCGCTTATCACCATCACGTCGCCATCGGAGGTACGGAAGAGGTAAGGTCGGCTGCGAGGCAAGGACACGTCGCGGGCAGTCTCGAAATACATGCCGCCATCGTAGGTCTCAATGGCATCTGGATGATACCAGTTTCCTGCTGCTACCACCTGCCCGCTTGGCAGTTCGATGCCAGAGACTTGGGTCCGCCGTCTGTCGAGGCAGCCGAAGCCCTCAAAGGTGTGAGTGGCAGGATCATACAATTCCGCCTCGATGGTCTGCCCCACGCCCAGATTCTTCTCATAGCCGCCAGCCAGGAGCACTTTGCCGTTGCGGAGCGGCACGCACAGACCGTCGTCGTGGGTATAGGCCATCTGCAACACCTGCCATTTGCCGTCCTTGAGGAATTCGGCGGTAGGCGTAGGTACAAAGTTGGAGGTGTGCCCCCCCGTCACCGTCAGTTCACCGTTGGCATAGAAAGTGTCGTGGCAGAAGCGAGGGATGTTCAGGTCAGGCAGACGCTGAGGCACAATCTTGGTCATCGGGATGGTGTCCGTCTGCGCCAAAACGGTCAGCACAGTCATCGTTAAGCCTAATATCAGTTGTTGTCGTTTCATACACCTTGCTATGGTTTTGCCATTTTCAAAGATACACAATAAGTAGCATAAATCTCACCGATTAACACAGATTAATAGTCAAAAGGATGGATATACATTTTTTTTTCGTATCTTTGCAGCACTTTTTGATACAACTTTTAAATTATAATTATACATTATGGCATTTCTAACGAACGAAAAATTGACCATCGTCGGCGCAGCCGGAATGATTGGTTCGAACATGGCTCAGTCTGCCCTGATGATGGGTCTGACAAGTGAAATCTGTCTTTACGACGTATTCTCTCCCGAGGGTGTTGCCGAGGAGATGCGCCAGAGTGGCTTCGACGATGTGAACATCGTGGCTACCACCGACGCTGAGGAGGCTTTCAAGGGTGCTAAGTACATCATCTCTTCT
>ONYA01000062.1 GCA_900321965.1 uncultured Prevotellaceae bacterium | reverse complement strand
GTCGTCGAGCTCATGGGAGGCAGTTTGACGCTTGACACCCAATACACTGGTGGCAGCCGTTTTATCCTGATTTCTTAATCTGGGCATCAACAGATGGTGTAATGAACAGACAGAGGGCCTTATCAGCAGTTTCCCCATTGAAGGACGAGACGCTCATTTGGCCAACCTACTGATAACCAACCTATTCAATGGTAGATGTGGATGGCAGGTACCAGTCCCTTTGACATCAGTTGGATGCCTTCGTAGAGCGGCTGGCGACCGCTTTCGCTCTCTGGCAACAGGTGGATGCGGAAGTTGCGGATGTGCTGGCGCACGTTGAAGTCCTCTGGGCGGTCCACCTTGTCGCTCTCTATCTCCAGCTTCAGCATGCCGATGCCGTCCAGGCGCACGCGGTCGCCGTCCTGCAGGTGTTGCACCAGCAGTTCTGACAGTTCGGAGAGTACGGCCTTGACGTCGCTCTTCTTGAGCGTACAGTTGTTCTGAATCTCGCGGCACAGACGCTCCGTGTCGATAGTGTTGTAGTGTACGGCTACGGCCTTGTAGCGTCCGTAATTCTTCAGATTGGGTTTGGTCTCTTTGACGATATTGTAATGCATAATTATTAGTTTCTTTTTTAAAGGGTCCGAAATTTTGTGATAAAGACTGACAGACTGACAAAACGTCGATGGTGAGGGCGTTTGCAGTCTTTTCAGAGACTGTCAAGACTGACAGGAGACTGCCACCTTGTAGCGACGGCGGTCGTGGTGGTCATACCCCTCTCGGCGCAGGAAGTTGCCCAGATATACCGTGTTGGAGTGCTTCCTGAGATCTATGTGCCAAGTGTTGTATATATATTCGGTAATCTGTGTGGGCGACATGTTCAGTATCTCGTCACCTGCCTTGGGCTTGCGGAAGTGGTCACAGAATACGCTGACAACATCCGCCACCTCTGTATATTGGAGTCCACCCTCCACGATCAGCCGCTCGCGCTCGCCATCGAAGTAGCACTCCTCGCCGCGACGGATTTCAGCCAGTGCTTGGGCATATAGCTGCTGGTAGTCGATGGCTTTGTCGCCAGTCATATCGGTGTCTATCACGCCCGTCAGTTCGACGACCATATAACGGCGCGAGCCCGTCTCGTCCTTCAGCGGCGACAGCGAGTTGGTGGTGGCGCAGAAGGCCGCATAGCGCTGCAACTGCTGGTAGGTGGTCTCATACATTTTACGCTCCTTCACGTCGGTTCGTTGTATCAGATGCTTCAGGTAGGCGGTCTGTGCCTTTGATACCTGGTCGAACTCGTCGATGTTGATCAGCAGGAAGCGGCTCAGCGCGCGCATCGCCTCTTTCTTGTTGGCGAAGTCGATGCGGTCGATGTAGAACTGTCGTAGCTCCTCTGGCAACATCATGCGCATGAAGGTTGACTTGCGGGTGCCCTGTGCGCCCACAAACATCATCACCATCTGCGCACCATACATCTGTCCGGCGCCACTGGTCCACTGGCTCACCATCGAGCGCATCCACACCTTGAAATTATCTCTCCATTGGGGCATGCTGGTAGGTACGCGGTCGGCCATCTCGCCCAGACGGTCGCGGCCGTCCCATTCCGGCAGACTGCTCAGCCATTCGCGCACAGGGTCGTAGTCGGCCACCTGACTGCTTCCTAGCAAACGGTCCATGTCCTGTGGCCAAAACTTGATGCCTTCGTCGATGGCGGCATTGTTGATGTCGTTGCGCGCCTCCTGAGTCAGTGGTCGCCAACTCAGAATGTAGCGTCCCTTCTCCTGATATTCCACGTCGCCCGTTACCACATTCCTGCGGAATACATAGCGACGCTGGAGGAAGTCTTTCATCAGCTGCTGGTGCATCAGCGAGGGCTCCAACGGGTTGCGCAGTCCATAGCGGTGCTGCTGGTAGGCATTCTCCATCGTCGAGCGCACCAGCGGCTCCTTGTCCCAGTAGTTGCCGATGTTCAGCAGACACTTCGTGGCCACCTCCTGGTCGATACCTGCCCTGTTGCACGCCTCGGCAACGGCCAGCAAGTACTCGTCGATGGGCTTATGGCGACCAAAGGCCAGTCGGCGACAGACGGCATTGAAACGTGTGATGTCCATCTCCAGCTGGGTATAGCCTGGCAACACGTTTTTCGCCAGTGGGTGCTCCTTGGGCTGATTCATAATGGTGGCTGTCAGCTCCGTCAGTTCCTCTGTGGGTTGATCCATCTGCACGGCAGTGGCGTGCTCGTTCCAGAGCGCCTTGTCGTCGCTCGACACGTAGAACCACTGCCCGTTTTCCGCATCGTCCTCGTCGGGCTTCACACCTGTTGTCGCCACCACGAAGTCTGCCGCCCTGCGCAAGGCGTACTGCTGGAACAGGCGCACGTCCTGCTCCAGAGAGGGTAGGGTGCCGTCCGTCAGTTCATAGCTCATCAGTACCACCAGATGGCGCCCGTCAACGCTCTGAAACGCCATCAGCATCTGCGGCCACGTTGCCACCCTCTTGCGCAACAGCTCCAGCTGCTGCTGACTGTCTGTGGGCAACGACAGCAGCACCATGCCCGTCGGCAGGTGGACGATGGGAAATTCGTGGATGTCCTCCATGTCTGCCAGACTGCTTGCCGTAGCGTCGGCAATCAGCTCGTCGCGCAACAACTGCACCTGTTTCTGATACTTCTTACTGCTTATTATTGCATAAATATCCATCAAATCGGTCGTTTTCTCCCTCCATTCACCACGTGAGAAGCGTTCTACGACGACTTTTAGCCTTTTAACGGCCTCTTTTGCCTTATTGTTTACCTTGTAAATACCCTTTTTCATATCTTTGTAGCTGTCTTTAAGTTATTAATAATCAGTTCTTTGCGAATTCTCTAGATAATTCTTGAAATTCTCTAGAGAATTTTGTGCTTATTAGCTGTATACGACTGAAATTCTCTAGAGAATTTTCTGTTTTTACAGCTAAAACGAGCCGAAATCCTGTCAGTCTGCTGTCAGTCTTGTCAGTCTCCAAAAAGACTGCAATCCCTTTGCACATCTCTGTTTTGTCAGTCTGTCAGTCTCTAACTCATTTTTCACCTAAAAATTACAAAATAATTTTTAAATATGCAAGTTTTTCCCCCAGCAATTGCTATGCGAAAAACAGTCAATTATTATTTTTGTGTCAGGTACCAGGTCCTGACTTATTAATAAAAAAAGGGCGTGCTGCATCAACAATGACACAACACGCTCCAAAATTCGAGATGCGAAGTTACGAAGAATTTCTTACATCACCAATTTTTTTGTTGAATTTTGTTGTATTATTGTGGGATTATTGCGTTATATGATGTATGGGAATAGTCCCGAATAACCATTTAATTCTACAACAATGAACAAACAAACTTTGATTGCGTCGGCTCTGGCGGTACTGGGGCTGACGGCGTGTGAGAAAGGACTCGATGCAGAAGGAGAATTCACGTCTTCTACGGCGAGTCAAGTGACGAACTCGGTGCTGCAAGTGCGTACGCGCGGCACATCGCCTAGCGAAGAGGCAACGGTGGCATACCCCGTACAAGTGTATGTATTCCAAGGGGACAAGTGCAAGGCCGCGCAGACCATCGGCGACGAGGGCCAGACGCTGAACATCCCACTTACCGAGGGCACATATACGGTGTATGCCGTTGCAGGGGCTTCGGCTACGGACTACACGCTGCCCACGAAGGACAATGCTACTGCGACAACGGCATTGACGCTGAAGGAGGGCCGCACGCTCACCGACCTGATGGCGGCACAGGCCACGGCCACGCTCATCGACGGCGGCACCAATACCGTGACGCTGGGCCTGCAGCGCAAGACGATGTTCATCGAGGACGTGACCATTAAGAAGATTCCGACGGCGGCCACGGCAGTCAGCGTGACGATAGCGCCTCTGTGGAAGAGCCTGAACGTGAATGGGACGTATAGTATAGCTGGCCAGAGCACGACCATTGCGCTGACGAAGCAGAGCGATAACCGCACATGGACGAACGACGCGGCGGCGTTTGTGATGCCGCCAAGCTCTCAGCCGGCCAGTGTGAGCGTGAATATCACCATTGGCGGCACGACGAAGACCTATACCTATAGCACCAGCGACCAACTGGAGGCCGCCTACAAGATCAATATCGACGGCACCTACGCCGAGGCCGTGGGCGTTAACCTGACGGGAACGATTACCGGCGCGACGTGGCTGGGAGAAAGGACGATTAGCTTTGAGTTTGATGAGAACGGCAGCAACGTATCGGGGAATAACGACAACTCTGACAACATCCCCTCTGTCGGCGACACCTACCAGGGCTGCTACGTGCTGGCTGTGCTGCCTTAGCCACAGTTACCACTGGCGACATTAGCGGTTGGGAGGTGCCCACCACTGACGAAGCACATCTGATGTACGACGCCCGCGAGGCCATCGGCGACCTGACGGCCAATAACTACCTCTGTCACAGTAACGGCACCTACCGCGCTTTCAGGCCTACCGACGCCGCTTTCACCTCGAGTCCCTCCACCGTCAAGGCCTCAACCGTCCTGCGCCCCGTTGTTACCATCACCATCAACAAGGAATAGAAGATTATGAAGAAATTCATGTTATTTGCCCTCGCCCTGCTATTGGCAGCGTGCGAGCAGCCTATTTTCAATGAGACAACGGGAAAGGAAATACCTTCAGACGCCAACGTCATCCTGCATTTTTCGCAGTACCAGCAAGAGGCATTTACCCGCTCTGCTACCGACATCACCAACCTCTGCTCGCGCCTCAATATCGCGATCTTCGACGCTGAAGGCACGAAGGTGAAGACCGTGGCGCAGAAGGAGGGCGACGCCAGCTACGGCACGGTGGCGCTGAGCCTGGCCGCCGGCACGTACCGCCTGGTGGTCATCGCGCACAACTGCGACGGCTCGGCCACAATAACCTCGACGGAAAAGGTGACGTTCCCCAACAACAAGGTGACCGACACCTTTTTTTATTACGGCACCCTGGTGGTGACCGACGCCCTGCAGTCGTACGACCTCACGCTGACGCGCGCCGTGGCCATGTTCCGACTGGTGCTGACCGACGAGAGCGTGCCATCGAAAGTTGCTAAGCTCAAGTTCTACTACCTCGGAGGCTCCTCTACCTTCAGCCCCAAGGCCGGCTACGGCTGCGTGAACTCCAAGCAGACGGAGATACGCCCCGTGAGCACCGACGGCATCTACGAGATATACACCCTGCCCCATACCGAGGAAGATGTGCTGACGAAGCTCACCGTGACCGCCCTCGATGCCAACGATGACGTCATCATGGAGCGCACCTTCGAGAATATCCCCATCATTCGCAATCAGGTGACGCTCTATACCGGCAGTTTTTTCGGTAGCGGCGGTACGGGCGATACCGGCAGCGGCACCTTCCGCCTCACCGCCGACCCCGACTGGGACAGTGTGAACGGCTACACCTTCTGACTCATACCTAGCAGCATTGAGGAGCCGAGGATTTTCCGCCTCGGCTCTCGATTTTTTGGGGAATTATAGCGTTGCTTTCAAGAAAAATAAGTACTTTTGTACGCGAAAAGGCTGCAAACACAAACGATATGTACGATCAGATACAGGAAGATGCACTATTTGTGATGCTTTATGCCGTCGTCACGGTGCTGGCGGCGCTGGGCTGTGTTTACCTGCTGTTCCGGCGGGGCAACGCCTTTGCTGCCGACGTCACGCCGCCATTGCGGCTCAGGCGCTGGACGGCTGCGTTCCTGGCGGTCATCGCCTTGGGCCACGTGTGGTACCTGCCGGGAACCATGATG
>ONYA01000089.1 GCA_900321965.1 uncultured Prevotellaceae bacterium | reverse complement strand
AAGGGCTACGACGACGCCGCCACCGTCACCGTGTGGTACTACATCCAGGGTGCCGACGCCCCCGCGACTGTAGCCGCCACGCTCGACAACACCTTCAACAACTCCGACATCTCGTCCCTCACCGTCTCCGTCCTGAGCAACAAGTTCGACCTCGCCCTCAACCCCGCTAACGCCAACACCATCGACGCCACCGACGCCTCGAAGGGCACCGTCAGCGTCAAGGTAGGCACCGGCGACGCCGAAGACAAGACCGGCGACATCACCGAGGGCAAGCTCAAGGCCATCAAGATGGGCTCCGAGGTGAAGATGACCACCGCTCAGGGCTACAAGTTCCGCAAGGTCGAGGTGAAGAAGGCGAAGCCCGTGGCTAAGCTGACCGCGGCTCCGGAGCCCTGGACCGTTCATTTTGTTGGCGCAAGTCTTCTCCAAACCCCAGGCACGGCCGAGGGTGGCACACTGATGTACAAGGTGACCAAGACGAACGTAACGCCCGAAACGACCGAAGGCTTCTCCATCGTCATTCCTGTGGGAGTTGAAAATGGTCCTTCTTACAAGAATTACATCTGGTACTACATCAAGGGCGACGAAAATCATAGCGACAGCGAGATCTTCGGTCCCATCGAGGTAAGTCTCTCGGAGTCGTAACCTCCCCCCCCTCGTTCGCGCATATATATCATAAAGGTATAGCGCGCCGCGTTCCCTGAGGCCCCGGCCTCGCATCGTTCTTTGACATACTGAGACAAACGGATATTTTCTGGGGAAAGATTATTTCTCTAAGGACTAAATCGCTGGGGAAAGATTATTTCTCTAAGGAGTAAAGGAGTAAAGGAGTGCCGGCGCCAGCGCCGATAGGAATGACTCCCCGACTCCTCGACTCCTTAGAACAAAAAAAACGCCATCCTTAGCGTGAATGTCGGAAAATTGTCGTATCTTTGCAGCCGTAACGTATAAACAACGACGAATTATGGAAGCAAAGAAACTTCAATTCACCTCGAAGCCTGGAACATTTATAGATTCTATCAGAGCTTACCGTGAGTACAAGAAAGAGTGGCGCGCACGCATGGAAGTCAAATTGACGAAGATGGAAGAGCAGATACAGCGCGCCAAGGAGGACCCCTTCTTCAAGATGGAAACGTTATGAAGGAACTCGACCCTCAGCGTCTGTTCTACGACAGCCCCTATCCGGTGAAGCTGGACGACGGAGAATATATCTTCAGGACTGACCACGACATTGTCTATGCCGTGAGTTTTAAGCCGGAATCGTTCTTCGACCCGATACCTGCCTACTGGTTCGACCTGACGAACCGCAGCGATATGGCCTCGCCCAGCGATCCGAAGGTGCGCGAGACGGTGATACGTATCATCGTGGAGTTCTTCCGTGCCAATCCCGACATCATGCTCTACATGTGCGACAGTGCCAACGACCAGCAGGCCATGCGCAACCGCCTGTTCCTGCGCTGGTTCACGGGAGCAGAACAGAGCAAACAGTTTTTCTTCAAAAGCGAAATGGTGATCGACGAGGGTATGGAGAACTTCATCGCCATCATCGTGCCGCGAAGCCATCCCTACCTGGATGACATCATAAAGCATTTCGATTCGGAGATTGCCATGTTCCGCGCCAACAAGCCGCAGTAGCACATCCCCGCACACCGACAGATATCCGCCGAGACCCCCGCACCAAGGAACATATAAAGAAACAAAGAATAAAGAAACATTAAATAAAAAGAATTATGATACACAAAAAATTATTATCACTGCTCGTGCTGCTCATGACGGCAGCATCGGGCGCGTGGGCCGACATTGCACAGGGCGATGTATTCATGTTTGGAAGCTACATCGACTTTGGAACCAGTGTAAAGTGCAAATTAGAAAGTGGCGGTACTGACGATTATACAGTTGCAAAGTCCACGAAACTGCCCTTGACCTATGGCGGCTATGAGAACGGAAAGCATCAGCTCGTTTTTAATAGCGCGGATGCAACTTCATACCTGTATATCGTTGATACCAACTCTGCCAAGCCCTGGGGCATTAAGGTAACTGGTGGTGATGGCACAAACGACAACCCGTTTACGTTCAGTACGGTTTATGACTGGCCAAATAATTGTCCCCAGGAACTTATCATCGGAACAGACGGCACATGCTCCTTTGACATGCCCGCCAGCGACGCCACCGTCGACTACGACATCGTGCGCGACCTGGAGGACGAGACCTATCCCGTCGAGTTCAGCGGCCTCGCCGAGAGGGTTATCGTGAAGAAGAACGAAAGCAATAAGTACCAGCCCCTCACGACACTCAACATCCAGCTGATTGACGACATCAGCGGCTCCGACGTGGACATCTTCAGCGCCGACGGCATCACCATCAACGTGCTGAAGGGCACGAAGAACGATGGTACCGGTACCATCACCTATGATGACCCCGTCGCCTACGCTACCTTCACGGCCAACATGCAGCCCGGCTACTATAAGATTGTTGCCGAGCCCACCGACCCGGCCACCAGCCCCTACACCGGCACCGCGAGCCAGGAATTCGAGGCCCTCGCCGGCTATCCCGTGGATGTGCCCGGCAAGGAGTACGTCACCTACTACAGCGCCACCGACAACCTGACCCTGGAGGAGAACTCCGGCGCACAGCTCTACACCATCACCAGCGTAGGCACCGAGACCGCCACCGCCACCGGAATTACGAGCGCCAACAAGGAGACACCGTTCCTGGTCTACAACAG
>ONYA01000063.1 GCA_900321965.1 uncultured Prevotellaceae bacterium | reverse complement strand
CTCTCTCGACTCTAAGGAGCCCAACTGGGAGAACTTCCACGACTTCCTGCTCGGTGAGGTTCGTTACCTGTCAGTTAAGAAGGCTTATCCTAACGAGGCTGAGGAGCTGTTCGCTGAGGCACAGAAGATGGCTAAGATCCGTTACCAGTCTTACATCCGCAAGGCTGCTGAGGACTGGAGCAACGAGTAATTCTCTGAGCGTGTTGTGGGGAATATCCCCCACTCCATACAATATCAAAAGAGGTGGGACCGCTAAGTCTCCACCTCTTTTTATAAGCATTTATATCTTTACAGCCTCAGATTTAGGCACATCATCGTGAGGTCGTCGTTTGGCTCAGCACCTGCACGATGCTGCTCTACATGATTTTGCATGCTATCGAGCAGCATAAGGTTATCGGCAGCCTCGTTGTAGCGGCGGGCAGGCATCAGGTAGTCCGTAGCATCGAAAAGTCCGTCAAGGCTCTTGCCAAACTTGGTGTCGAGGAATCTGCTGTACGATTGCGCTGCCTCCTCTTCCGACTGTCTTGCGTCCCAGCTGTTAGCAAGCGACCTTGGTCGAGCGGGCACGTTTGCAACAAGACAGTGTCTTCCGTTGTGCCGTTTTCCCGTTTCGTGACGTGATTTTGAATTGGGAAATCTGTGGCGTTTTATTATTTACTATAATATATAATTATAATTATATATTATAGTAATATAAATATATATTATTAATTTCGCATCTGGAAAACGGTTGACGAAACGGGAAAACGGGAAAACGGGATGTCTGTGTAAGAAATAATGTAATGATGCCCCAGAAAAGCGGGAATACTGCAATCTCATAGATTGAACTATTCATCGAGGGAGATTGCAGTATTCTCGCTCCAAGCGCACAAGGTTAGGGGTTTTTAGAGCGGATTATAAATCCTGATACTCAATGCGGTCGAATTACAAATTCGCCCGAACGACGAGGGAGCCCCTTCGGGTCGAGCGGTAAATTCGACTAAACGCATGCGCGCGCGAAAATAGAAAATGTTAATTATAAGATTTCTCAAAAATAAATGGGGGAAAGTATTGTTTTGCATGGATAAATTTTGTACCTTTGCAACAGAATTTTGCAACAGGATATAAACAATCACAAAAAAATGAAGATGAAGAAATTACACCTATTCTTGCTGGCCGCCAGCCTGACGCTGGGCGGCTACACAATGACCTCATGCAGCAGCATCGAGGACAATCCGGCCATCATTGATCCGACTCCTGAGCCAGACCCTGATCCGGAGCCAGATCCTGAGCCCGTGGCAAAGGAGAAATTCGAGTTGGGCAAGCCCGACGATGACAACTACCGCTATCTCGATGAGTACAAGGCCCTGAAGGAGTATATCGACTACGCGAAGTACCCCAACTTCAAACTGGGTGCCGGCACGACCGTCGATGAGTATCTCAAAAAGACCACGGTCTATAATATGACCAACAAGAACTTCTCAGAGACCGTCGCTGGCAACGCCATGAAGATGGCCAGCTGCGTGGACGGCAACGGCAACATGAATTTCTCCAAGGTGAGAGACTATGTGAATACAGCCACGGAGGCAGGTCTCGCCGTGTATGGCCACACCCTCGCCTGGCACTCTCAGCAGCCAACAGGATGGTTGCTGAAGCTTCTGGCCGACAAGCCCGATCCCAGTGGCGGCGAAGAGTATACCGTGGTGTCCAGCAAGGACTTCCGCAAGGACAAGAGCGTAGGCTGGAAAGCTGACGAAACCGAGAACAACTATAAGCTTACCTTCGACTCCACCAACGGTCTAAAGGCGACAACCACGAAATCATGGCCCTGGCAGGTGCAGTTCGTGGCGATGGAAAACATTCTGCTGGAGACAGGCCAAACCTACAAGATGACGATGACCGTCAAGGGTTCCAAGTCAGGCAAGCTGGACGGCCGTGTCGGCGACTGGGGTGGCGGCGCGAATGTGAGCTTCTCCTTCAACGACCAATGGCAGGACGTGAGCGTGGACGTCAAGCCCACGATGGCAAGCAGTTTCCTGCTGCTGCACGTTCCCAACTACGTGGGCAACGTCTATATCAAGACCATCACGTTTGAAGGCAACAAGGGCAAGACCATCCCGCTGACCCAGGAAGAGCGTCACGACGTGCTCGTAGAAGCGATGGACAAGTGGATCAAGGGCATGATGGAGGCCTGCGACGGCAAGGTGAAGGCGTGGGATCTCGTGAACGAGGCCATCGCTGGCGACGGCAACGACGGTGAGGGAAATTACCTGCTGCAACACTCCGAGGGCTATAAGAGCGGTACGTGGGACGTTGGCGGCAATGCCTTCTACTGGCAGGACCACATGGGCGACCTGGAGTACGTGCGTCAGGCCTGTCGTCTGGCACGCAAGTACGGTCCGGAAGACATCAAGCTCTTCATCAACGACTACAACCTGGAGTCTGACTGGGACAACAACAAGAAGGTGAAGAGTATTGTGGGCTGGATCAAGAAGTGGGAGGCCGACGGTGTGACGAAGATTGACGGCATCGGCACGCAGATGCACATCTCGTGCTTTGAGGATGCCAGCATCCAGAAGAACATCCAAAAGCACATCACCCAGATGTTTGAGGTCATCGCCCAGAGCGGTAAGCTCTGCCGTGTGTCGGAACTCGACATGGGTTATGTACGCGGCACCAACAGATGGGGAAGCTCCGTGAAGACTGAGCAGCTGACTGAGGCCGAGCACCAGAAGATGGCCGACTTCTACGAGTGGATTATTAAGGAGTACTTCCGCATCATCCCGCCCGAGCAGCAATGGGGCATCTGCCAGTGGTGTACCACCGACGCTCCTGCCACCAGCGGATGGCGCGGCGGCGAGCCTGTGGGCATCTGGGATCTCGACTTCTACCGCAAGCACGTCTATGCAGGCTTCGTGCGCGGACTGAGTGAAGAATAAGCTCAGCGCCATTAACAAAACAAATGAGGCAGCCAATCGGTTGCCTCATTTATTTTGTATGAATCCTTTGATTTATTTCTTCTCGTCAGCCTTCTCGTCGGCCTTCTTGGCAGCGGGCTTGTAGCGTTTGTTCAGACCGTTGATCACATCGTTGGTGATGTCGAACTTCTTGTCGGCCAGCAGGATGTTGTCGCCCTGCTTGGTGAGGATCAGACTGAACTGCTTGTCCTTGTTGTAGTCCTTGAGGAAGTTCTGCAGCGAGTCGCGGAGGGTTTCGTTGAACTTGGCGGTCTCGCTGGCGAGTTCGCTCTCCAGACGTGCCTGCAGCTCCTGGAGGTCACGCTGCTGACGCTCGATGGCGGCCTGCTGAGAAGCGGCCTGCTCGCGGCTGGTGAAACCGTTGTTGTTCAGCTTCTGCTGGAAGTTGTTGACGGCTGCCTGCAGGGCGTTACCTTTCGTGGTCAGCGTGTTACGGGCATTGTTCGACTTCTTCTGGAGCGTCACGCTGTAGTCCTTGGCAAAGTCGTACTGCGTCATCAGGGAATCCACCTCTACGTAAGCGATCTTCAAGCCTGAAGCTGAGGTCTCGCCGGCAGCGGGCTGCTCGTCCATCTTAGGACTCTGGTTGTTGCACGACACCATCATCGCTGCGATGGCCAGTGCGGAGAAAATGTACTTTTTCATCTTTTGTTTATTTGTATGTTTATTGTTATTCTTTTTGCAACGGACTACACGACTTAAGGACTTCTTATTCCTGTAGTTCTAATGTCCTTGCTAATTTCTCTTCTACTGCGAACTCACTCTTCCTACGCATCTCGCGATCCTGGTCCATCACGCAGTGGATGCCGCGCTCTTTCATCGCTTCCGAGTCGTGGATATGCTGCGATTTGAAGGTTCCACCCTTCACAAACAGCACCCTGACAAGAAAAAAAGCCATGCCGATAGCAATTATTAACGTCGATATGAGCAGAGTCTCGATCATTTTTTGTACTTTTGCGGGTGCAAAG
>ONYA01000064.1 GCA_900321965.1 uncultured Prevotellaceae bacterium | reverse complement strand
TCCCAACGGTTTAAAACTGTCCACAAGTTCTATGATACGCGGATAGTCCTTGGCCATATAGGCCTCGTAGATCATGTCCTCTGCTTCTCTGTTTAGCCTTTCCCGTTCTTTGGAGCTGCCTCCACATCCAGACAGGAAAATGACGGCAGCGAGCGTCACCACCAGCGTCAAATAGCGAAGTCTGATTGTGTTCATATATCCATTTTTGGAGATTGTCCGTGTGCAAAGATACAAAATAATTCATAATTCATAATGCATAATTCATAATTTTTATGTTTCTTAACGGAGGAGATGCGCTATCAGGACTTGGTGATGCGCATGTGTCAGGTACCAGGTCCATGACACAAATCTTCCCTCTTTTCGTGTCGTTTTTACTCTTTTAACGTTGGGGTGGAGCGTAATATCCTGACTTCGGGAATGCGTCACCCAAAATACTTTTTGATGTCGAATCGTACTTTTTTTTAAATTTTTATGAAAAATTTGTTCATCTCAAATAATTGTCGTACCTTTGCATTCTTTTATATAACTAGAATTATGAAGTCAAAAACATTTTTTTTGTTGACGTCCATGCTACTGACGGTCCTTTCGGGTTACGGTCAGGAGTCTGGCATCGCCTCATTGCAACCTGTGAATGTCGACGACGTGAAGATTACAGCCATCAACGATGCCTACTTTACCGATGAAGGCATCGTCGTGGTCAGTCCCGACGAAGACCCGGAGCCAGCACTGGCCCGCCGGCGTGCCAGCGAGCTGCAAGATGAGGGCAGCGCATACTTCGTCGACGCCAAACTCTACTCCTATACCTATCCTTCGGTGGATGCCGACGGCAATAAGGTGACCCTGTCGTCGCTGATGGCCGTACCAAAGGGCGCTACGGCCGTCCCCAAAAACCTGGTCATCGGCTGCCACGTCACCATCACCAGTAACTACGAGTGCCCCACGGAATACAACAAGAGTGGCGGTTGGCTTTCGTGGATGACCGACGTAGGCATGCTGATTGACTACACGCGCCACGATGGCGTGCGCAACCCCCGCTGTCTGGTTATCATGCCCGACTACGAGGGCTACGGCGTGAGCAAGGATCGTGCCCACCCCTACCTCTACCAGGAACTGACCGCCCGTCAAGTGGTGGATGGCGTGCGCGCCGGACTGGAACTCTTTAAGCAGAATTCCTCCTTCATCGAATTTGCTGACAATTGGAAGAGCGTATGCATAGGTTACTCGCAGGGCGGCTCTGTGGCATTGGCCACCCACCGCTTTATCGAGGAGAACGGTCTGGCTGACGAGCTGCATTTCGCTGGTTCGGTATGTGGCGACGGACCCTACGACCCTGTGGCACACCTGGGCTACTATATGAACGACAATGGCGAGACCTACGACGGGGGGGATAATCGCACAGAGCATGAGACGGCCACCGTGTCGATGCCCATCGTGATGCCCCTGATCCTCAAGGGCATGTGCGACCGCAACCCCTTCATGCGCCAGCACACGGTGAGTGAATACCTGTCGCAGAAGTTCCTGCGCACCGGTGTCATCGACTTCATCAACGCCAAAAGCCAGGAGGACAAGAGCAGGCAGTATTCTACCGACGACATCAACGAGGCGTTCCGCCAAATGCGTAAGTATGGTAAGACATATATGTATTACGACGAAAGATATCTCCCCGGATTGACACAGGGTATATATGATGCCGCCCAGATGAAGGAGATGCTCTATAAGGACGATGGCGACAACGTACACGGCAAGCTGGAGCAGATGATGACAACCGCTGCCTACGACTATTTCAGTGGCCTGAATGCGAACTCATCAGTACCGTCAGATCGGGGCGTGATGAAAGACCTGCACCGCGCACTGGCCAGCAATGCGAGGGTATCGGGATGGACACCCAGCCACCGCATCGCCTTCTATCACTCCAGCTACGACACGGTAGTGCCTTACGAAAACCTGCTGTCGTTCATCCGTCATCAGGACGGCCTGAACTACTACTTCCATAACCGCCAGCGCTCACAGAACGCTAA
Organism: uncultured Prevotellaceae bacterium; assembly: GCA_900321965.1. Classification (GTDB taxonomy): domain Bacteria; phylum Bacteroidota; class Bacteroidia; order Bacteroidales; family Bacteroidaceae; genus Prevotella. The sequence goes on along the minus strand of ONYA01000064.1, from coordinate 1,814 downwards.
CGTCAATCCGACGCACATGGTGGAGAAAGAGGAAAATGCCGATGTCTATATCTACGACGATGACACGAAGAAAGACCATGTGGATGCCGGTAAGGACTTCTACTTCTTTGGTTCGCCGTCGCCCGACTACAAACTGATGAAGTGGGTGGTGGAAGACAAGGAAGCTGGTTCTCCCAGCCCCGCCAGTTCTGACGACAAACTGGTCACCATCACCTTGCAGAACGGCGACAAGACTGTCAGCGCCGAGGCACTGATAAGCGGTAGCTACAGCCTCTTACTGGGCAACGGACAGAATGCCTGCATATCGCAATACACCGAGGGTGCCATCACCATTCCCGACAAGGTGAATATCGGCGGAACGGAATACGACGTAACGGTGAACCAGTTGGCCTTCCGCCTGTGCAACAAGTTGACGGAGGTGACCATCAGCGAGGGAATCACCTCGATTGGCGACTTTGCCTTCGTGGGCTGTTCGTCGCTGCAGAAGGTGTCGCTGCCCTCTACCTTGCACCGCATCGGCGACGGAGCCTTTGTGAATCTGCCTAACCTGAAGGAGATGAAGTGTGCTGCCACAGAACCACCAGTCTGGGAATACAACGACCTGTTTGCCTACGAGGGCACCGCCAGTGCTACGGCGAAACTCGCTACCCAGCGCACGCTCAACGTGCCTCGCGCCAGTGCCAACAAATACAGAAATTCGAAATTCAACGGCGAAGTGGGGTGGGCCGATGCCTTCGGACTCATCAGCGAGGCCACCATGCCTACACAGTCCACGACCATTTCGACGTTCAAAGACTTATATGACTTAGCCACCAGGGTTAACGGCGGCGATAACATGGGCGACTATACCATCCGCCTGACTCAAGACCTCATTCTGGAGGGTGAAAAACGTAACAACTGGTATGCCTTGACACCCATCGGCACCTCCGACTATCCCTTCAGCGGCGTGTTCGACGGACAGGGTCATACCATCAAGAACGTGAGGACTTATCATGATGATGATAATACTCTAGATGCCAATGTGGGCCTCTTCGGCTATACCGACGGCGCCGTCATCAGCAACCTCACCCTGCAGAACATCAGTCTGAGGGGTGAGAGCAACGTCGGCGTGGTGGTGGGCAATGCCAACTACAGCATGATTCACGATGTGCTGGCCTATGAAGCCAAAGCCACCGACGGCACGCCGTATTTCTGCGCTGAGGCCACAGCCGGTAATGCCGGCGGACTGGTGGGCAGGGCCGACAACACGACCATCATCGACAGTTACTTCTATGGCCGTGTAAAGGGCTTTATGGCAGCCGGCGGCATCGTGGGCGAAAGTGCTACCGCCAGCGTCAACGACTGTGCTGCAGGCTATTCCGTAGAATCCGGCGACATCGCCGGCGGCATCGTGGGCAAGGCCGGCACGGCTACGAAAGTGGCCCGATGCTATTCACGCAGCACGCTCTCGGCAACCACCGTCGCTGGCGTTATCGGACAGCATCAGGGCGACAGCGAGTCAGGCATCAGCAACTGTGCCTACCTCTCTGCCGACGGTACGCTGCCCGTAGCTATCGCTGCAGAAAACGCTCCAGCCATCTCGGCGACAAACAATCGGGTATGCAAAACCATAGCCGATATGGAGGGGCTGAAACTGCAAGACCTCTTAGGTGACGACAAGTGGTACTACTTCCACGAAGAGGTGAGCGACTGTCCTGTACCGGCATCGCTGGCCGACGACTATTTAGCCTGGGCAGGCATGAAGGATGCCAATGGCTATATCTATACGCTTATCGACGAAGGCGCAAGTTACAGCATCATCGGCTACGAAGGCA
>ONYA01000066.1 GCA_900321965.1 uncultured Prevotellaceae bacterium | reverse complement strand
TTCCACGTCATACCGACTGACACCGTCTATATGACCATCGACAAGGAGGCCGTGCGCAAGAGCGGCATGATGATTCAGGACTCCATACCCGACCGCATGGTCATCTCGCTCAAGGGCAAGAGCGCGCTGTACAAGGGCGACCTCATGATGCTCGAGATGATTGACCAGTGCAACTGGACGCGCCCCGTCTACGTGGCTACCACCGTCGGCTCGGAGAACTACATGAACCTCGGCGACAACTTCATCCAGGAGGGTCTTGCCAACCGTATCACGCCGTTCACCACCAAGGACACGGGCTTGAAGAACTTCGACACCCAGAAAACCTTTGAGAACGTCACCAAGCGCTTCAAGTTCGGCAATGTCAGCCAGAAGGGTATCTACCTCGACGAGACCGTCATGCGTATGTGCTACACCCACCGGCGCCTGCTCTCACAGCTGGCAATGCACCTGACCGCCGAAGGCGAGAACCAGAAAGCCGCACAGGTGCTCGCACTCTCTGAGAAGGAGATTCCCACCTATAACGTTCCCGCCGACTTTGCCAGCGGCTCGCTCGACATGGCACGCGCCTACGTCGCCATCGGACAGAAGGACAAGGCCAAGACCTACGTCGAAGAACTGTGGAAAAAGTCGAGCCAGTACATGCAGTGGTATTGTTCACTCGACGCACAGCGCTTTGCCGGTAGTCAGCGAGATTGCCAGATGCATCTCTATATCCTGCAGATGCTCAGCCAGATTGCAGAGAACATTGACGAGAAGTACGGCGAACAGTACGTCAAGCAGCTCGAGACCATTTTCCGCACCTTCGAAGGCAAGGGCGGCAACCTGGGGTACTAAACTATGTTTATCGAGCAACCTGCGGTCTACCTGCGCTGGCTCTACCCACGCGCACTCTGGAGAATGAACCGTCGCGAAAAGTCAGTTTATCTGACTTTCGACGACGGTCCGATTCCGGAGGCTACCCCTTTCATTCTCGAGGTGCTGCGCGACCACGGCATCCATGCCACCTTCTTCATGGTGGGCGACAATGTGCGCAAATACCCGGAACTCTACCAGCGCATCATTGACGAGGGCCACCAGATAGGTAACCACACCCACAACCATATCGGAGGCATACGACACTCGCTCCATGAATACAGCTATAACGTCGAGAAGGCAAATGCCTACATCCACGCCCACCTCTTCCGCCCGCCCCACGGCTGGATGCGCATAGCCCAGTATGCCCTGCTATGCCGAAAGTACAAGGTCGTCATGTGGGACGTCGTCACACGCGACTACTCCAAGTGGCTCACCGCCGACGATGTCTTCGATAACGTCCGGCGCTACACCCGTCCGGGCAGCATCATCACTTTCCACGACTCAGTCAAGTCCATCGACAAGCTCTACACCGCCCTCCCCCTCAGCATCGAGTGGCTCAAGTTGCAGGGCTATGATTTTAAAGTCTTTGAATAAATCACATTTGACAATGAGAACAACTATTATACGCTGCGCACTAACACTCTTATTCTGTCAAACCGTTATAACGAGCTGGGCGGAAGGAGATGAATATATCATCAATGAAGACTTTTCAGAACTTACCAAAAACGGCGCAGTCCAACACAACTATAAAGGCTGGTATTTATCCAATGGTTGTCTAAGTGGTTCTAATGTCGAAGAAAGCAACAAAGCTTTAAGGATAGAAGATTACAGCAACAACACAGTTACAGGATGGGCAATGTCACCATACTTCGGATACACAGGTGATGCATATTTGACTCTTTCATACGCAAGAGGGAATAATACTGGAACTTCAACCATAGAAATCAAATTGACTGAAGGCGTTGTTTTTGATAATAATACCAATTTATACTATCTAACAGTTAAGGACGGGAATCCAAAGGAGACATTTAAGACCATCTCATTGAAAATCCATAATGCAACGGAGAGCACTAGGTTTCGCATTATGGAAGGTGCCCTTGGAAACACTTTTGTCATTGATGATGTCAAAGTCACCAAAATCCCTGAAGTCTCCATTAACGAAGCCTCCGATAATAGCACGACCATTACAACCAACAACACAAAAATGGTGACAGTGAACACGACACGTACCCTTACCAGCGGTATCTGGAACACACTCTGCCTGCCGTTTGACGTGACTATGAAAGATTTGGTATTGGCATTGGGCGAGAATCAGAGCATCCAGCTACGGACATATACTGACTATGCCAACAACATAATGACGTTCGGAGAGGTTACAAGTGTTCCAGCGGGCACACCTTTCCTTATCAAACTGAACACAACGGTCGAAAACCCGACCTTCCACGCCGTTACTATCAGCGACACCCCAGCCCAGACTGTAACCCACGGAGACGTCAGTTTCAAAGGCACATACAGTCCTGTGGATTTGTCGACCGACGGCACGAATCTGTTCCTCACCACCCGCAATACCCTGGCTTCACCGGCTTCTGTCAAGAACACGATGAACGGTCTGCGAGCATACATCGTCGTGCCACAGGGCTTTGATCCTACCAATGCCCGTATTATGATGGACGACGGAGAAACGACAGCCATCAGCGCCTTGGCACCGTCAACGGAAACCAGCCCCAAGGCAACCTACAACCTGAAAGGCCAGCGCGTGGAGAACGCCCGCCGTGGTCTCTATGTCGTCAACGGAAAACTCACCCTCGTCAAGTAGACTGAGCCATGAGAAGAAAATACGTAAGCCCCGCCGTTGATGTCGAAGTACTCACGCCGGCTCCTCTACTTGGTGGAAGCAATGTGTTTTTAGACGAAGAGGCCCTGCTGGGCACTCTGGATGGGATTGAGAAGGATGTTGATGCCATTGAGGCGGCTACCCGCAGCTTTTTTGACCTCAACGACGACTGACAGAGACCAGTTCGCGCGCGGGCGCGATAATTGTGAATCTTACTTTTTATGTCGCACTTCTAACACTTCCCTCACCCGACTTAGGTGTAAGAAGTGTTAGAAGTGCGACATAAAAAGTAAGATTGGCTATCAAATACGCGCGCGCGTGTAAACGGCAGGTTTGTTTCGAGTCGTGTGGGCTATATGCAAGATTAACAAGCTTTATATTTATTCCACGGCGTGTAATAAATGAAAAGCGGCGGGTTTTGGAGAAAAGGCGGCGGGTTTCATACCGTAATCTCCCCCGAACCATAACAGCGGTGATGCTCCGCGTCATAGACGACGCAGAACTGACCGGGGGCAACACCATGGATAGGCGCGTCAGCATGAACCATATAGCGCCCATCGCCCTGCGGCTCGAGGCGTGCAGGCCGGTATTCAGGCGTATGCCGTATCTTCAGCGTGATGCGCTCTGGCGGTAGCTGACCGTTAATGCTATGGAAATCGTGTATCGGGAACTCCTGCTTATAGGCCGTCGCCGGGTCGTAGCCGTGGCTGACGTAGAGCACGTTAGCCTCCACGTCCTTCTTCACCACGAACCACGGACCGCCGCCGAAGCC
>ONYA01000067.1 GCA_900321965.1 uncultured Prevotellaceae bacterium | reverse complement strand
GGAGTCCGGTCTACGGCGGTGATGATTTTTATCGATTTCATGATTTATCGGTGTTTAACGCCTTTTATCGGCATTGTTCGCTGTTTAACGGTTTTTATCGGGTTTTAACGCTCAGTAAAAATAAAGGGTATGTCATGGTGAAGAAAAACTACGTTATTTTTTGTTAAACGCCACGTCGTGGTTCCTTTTTCTCCGCCGGAGGTCAATACCCTTTTTGACATAGGAATTACGGAGACGGTTGTATCTCATGAGTATCGTCCTGTCATATTCGATATCGATGCCGTGTTTCTCACACCAGGCATCAATGGCACCCAGGACTGAACAACCTATATCGGACATGTCATTGAGTTCAGACCACATCATCAGCTTGAATGTCCGCTCGATGCAGTCCACGACGGCATCCTTCCCTTTCGGCCCGAGGTAGTTGTAAGTGGCAGGATCCTTCTTCTCATTGTCAGGGATGTACACGGCGGTCAGTCCCTCTGCTGCTGTGTCTGGAATACGGCCTTGTGGCAGTTTCTGCGTGAACTGCAGGATGGTGGCGTTCTCAACCGACTGGGGCTGGAACTGGACAGGGTTGCCGTAGTGGTGGTGAAGCCATTGCGCCACGAACGGCTGAAGCTTAAGGTAGATAACAAACTTACTCATAAATTCCGGTTTTGGGTGCAAAGATAATAATAATTTTCTAATTTTCCGTTTTTAAGCGGAAAAATCTCGCGCACACGAGGACATTATATGTAGCAACGTGTAGCAACGGGACGCATCAAATATAAGTCCTAAGTATCAGCAAGTTACGTTTGTAGCATCTTTGTAGCATGCTACATATTTGTTGCTACAATGCTACAAATTATAGTGGAAAACAGTCCGTTGCTACAAATTGCTACATCGTTGCTACAAAAAACAGTCTGTTGCTACATTGTGTTTCGTGCTGAAAATCAGGCGTTTGCAAAGATGCTACAAAATGCTACAAATGTAACACTCTATTTTTTATTTCTCAAAAGCATTTTTGCAAGGCCACAGATACGCCTGCGTGTCCACACAGCGCACGAAAAAGGTGGCTGCTTCCCGACAGCCACCCCACTTGAAACAAATAGACCTATGAGCAATTGACTAAAAAGGTGCATCTTCATCAGACGTTCGGAACAGTTCCCCCTGTTCCGGCTCCGGACGGGGAGGCGTGTCATTCTCGCCGCCTGTGTAAGTGTCGAGTATGATGCCGTATTTCTGGCTTACCAGCTCGTAGTTGAAGCACATCGGTCTGTCCTGGTTCCAGACAGTACGGTAACCGGCATTATTCCCTTTTTCGTCCGTAATCTCTTCACGCTCAGCCATGCCGTTGGCATTGAATTTCTTGAAGCGTTCCGGACTGGTGGTATATCCATAGTATTCCGGCGTGATCTCCAGATAGTGCTGCATCGACTCCTGAGGGAGCACCTGTTCGTCCATCCTGCGGCCTTGTTCCCTGTAGGTTGCCATCATCACGTTTCTCCGGATCATCAGGATAGGTATGCTCTTTTCGAAGTCCATTTCTTCCTTCTGCTTTGATGTGCGGAGCTTCTGCTTGTAGCGGATTTTGTAGTCCTGGTCTTTCATCAGGATGCCCTTCTGAATGGCAGAGCTGATGATGTTCCAGAATCCGGCCACCTCATCGACGCTGGCCGACATCTCGTTCTGCCGGAGGATGCCCTGCGTCGACAGCTTCAGCAGGTCATCATATGAGTAAGGCAGCTTCAGCACATCCTCCAGTGCAATGTATGTGGCCAGCAGCACCGTCCAGTTGCCCTGTATTCGGTCAACGATGGCACCTTCTCCACGCAGGGCATATTTCACGTCAGCCTCCGCCTTGCGCCAGGCATTGCCGAAGGAGGCCTCGAACTTATCGCGGTGCTTCAGGATCTCGACGGTGATATGCGAGGAACCGAGCATGCGCCAGTGCATCAGGTCGGTGTACTCCTGCCGTTCCTGCTCGCTGAACGAGTGCTTGTCATATGTCAGGTATATCAGGCGGGTGAACAAGGCTGGGTCAGCCGTCGGCATCTCCTGGCCGCACATGATTACTGCCGAGTCCACGCGGGCCTGCTCACGCTTCTTATCCTTATCCATGTTCATGCGCATACGGCCTACGCCACCCCAGATATCCTTCAGGAACTGGAGTTTCTTGATGTCGATGCCGTTCTTGTATTCGTCGAGGAATACCAGGGCATTCGACACCGAGGCAACAGCATCTGCCAAAGACGGGATACTACTCTCGATATTTGGCGGATCATAGTCTGTCTGGAAGAATCCCATCAGCGTCCTGGCCAGTTCGGTCTTTCCAGATCCGGGAGGGCCGAAGAGGTTCAGTAGCGGAATCTTTACACCTCGTTGACGTATGATATCGGCAAAGAGTGAGGCCATATAGAAGGTAAGTGCAACCTTCGCATTCGGGCCGAACACCCGGCAGATCTTCGTGAAGTATTCATTCAGGGAAATATTGGAGTACCTTGTGAGCTGGAACTTGCGCTCGTTTACATAAAGTTCCTTGGAAGTGTTATAGAGCTGTGAGAGGGCAGGGAGGTAGAATTTTCCTGCTTTCAGGCGCACTATACCCATCTTATCGATATCGTGCCAGTCGGAGTCCTCCAGTGCGCCGTTTGAGAATGCATAGAAGCCCTCCTTCTGCCATCCCAGCTGTTTGATCTCTACGGCCGTCTCAGTCACCTTGGCCAGATAGGACTGCAGCTTGATCAGTTCCTGGTCGCTGGCCATCCATATGTAGTTGCCTATGCCCAGCAGTTTCTTTCTGAGTGACTTCGAGGATGTCAGCACCTCCATGTCCAGCTCGATGATCTCCGGCTTGTCCTCTTCCTCATTGTTGTTGATCTCGAACAGACGCACAGGCCTCAGGTCATCTTTGATGTGGAAGAGGGGCTTCAGGGAGAAGTTCGACCACTGAGTCTCATCACCGTCCTTTGTGGTACCGAAATAACAGTTGTGCTTCTCGATGAAGCCGAACTGTCTGAGCATGTCGATATCGCCACGTTTGTTCTTGCTCGACAGTTTTTCCTGCTTGCGTCGTTTGGCGGAGTTGAAGGCGTTGCGCCACAGCTGCTTGGTACCATCGTAGTGTGCGAGCTTGGAAAGGTATGTTTCCTGCAGGTCTTCATCCTTGATGCATACCAGCTGGTTTTCAACTACCCAGTAGTTTTCGTGCCAGTCACCCAGGTAACCGTATGTACCCTGAATGCCAAGCGCGGTTTTGAGTGCCTGCGCCCTGTCTTCTTCGCACTTTAATGTTTTGGCAAGTTCTACCAGTTCGCCTGCCCACAGACCGTCATCGTCCTTGATCACTGCGCCGGTAGTATTGTCGCTTGTTGCAACGCCTACTTCCTTACTTGTCGTGAACGCGAAGTTTCTTAAATAATTGCCGTAATTCGTTACCGCAGTC
>ONYA01000072.1 GCA_900321965.1 uncultured Prevotellaceae bacterium | reverse complement strand
TCAAAGGGCATCGCGTCGGTAAAGCGCAGGTCGGTGTCCCCGACCAGCCCTTCATGCACGTCGCTCACCAGATTCCCCGCGTTGCTCTCTGAGTTGGCAAATACAATCTCCGCCTCGGGGTGGTTCAGCAGCAGGCGGATGAGTTCACCGCCTGTGTAGCCGGCGGCACCAAGAATTCCTATTTTTATCATAATTGTTTCATTTTATAGAACAAAGATTATTAAGATTTCCAAGATTTTTCCAATAACTCAGAGAAAATCTTCTAAATCTTTAAATCTTTGTTCTCTATCATCTCTGTTCATCTTTGTGAATGCCGTAGTACACGCGTAGCGGTGTACTGCTGACCTTGATGAAGCCCTTGGCCTCGTCTGCGGTCCAGCCCGTCTGCGTCTCACCATATTCACCGAGTTTCGACTTCGTCAGGTCGTTCGGACTGTCGATGCCGACGGTCTCGAAGCCATAGGGGCGGAGTTTCAGAATGGCTGTACCCGTGACGTTGCGCTGGCTCGAGGTCAGCATGGCCTCGATGTCGGGCATCACAGGCTCTAAGTATTGGCTCTCGTGCAGGAACATGCCGTACCAGTTGGCCACCTGATCCTTCCAGTACTGCTGCCATTTCGATAACGTCGACTTCTCTAACAGACGGTGTGCCTCGATAATCAGCTTTGGGGCTGCTGCCTCGAAGCCTACACGCCCCTTGATACCGATAATCGTGTCACCCACGTTGGCATCGCGGCCGATGGCGTAGCTGGCACCAATCTCCTCAATCTTTTGGATAGCTTTTATGTGGTCGTCAAAGTGTTCACCATTGACGCCGACAATCTCGCCCTTCTCGAACTGAATCTTCAGCAGCGATTCCTGCTCCTTGGCGGTGACGTGCTTTAGGTATGCCTCTTCGGGTAGTCCCTGGGTGGGGTCGAGTAGCTCGCCACCGCAGATGCTGGTGCCCCAGATGCCGACATTATAGCTGTACTTCAGTTTGGTGAAGTCGGCAAAGAAACCGTGCTCGTTCAGATAGTCCACCTCTTCCTTGCGCGTCAGCTTCTTGTCGCGGGTCAGGGTGATAATCTCCACGCCGGGAGCCATGACGAGGAATGTCATGTCGAAACGTATCTGGTCGTTGCCGGCACCCGTTGAACCGTGGGCTATGGCATCGGCACCAATTTCCTTGGCATAGCGGGCAATGGCGATGGCCTGGAAGATGCGCTCGCTGGATACCGAAATGGGGTAACAGTTGTTGCGCAGCACATTGCCGAAGACCATGTATTTCAGCGACTTCTCGTAATACTCCTGGGTCACGTCAAGCGTCACGTAGGCCTTGGCCCCCAGCTTATAGGCGTTCTCCTCATTGGTTTTCAACTGCTCGGCCGAGAAACCGCCAGTATTGGCACAGGCGGCATAGACATCCCAGCCGTCCTGAGTAAGTTTCATCACGGTGTAACTGGTGTCAAGCCCACCAGAAAAGGCTACTACTACTTTTTTCTTCATTGCTCTGAACCCCCTAATTAGGGGGCAGGGGGTCTGAACAAGCGATAATATCAGACCGGTTAATGTTTATAATGTGAGGGGCCTGCGCCTGTTCAGGCCCCCGTTCCCCCTGATTCAGAGGGCTAAGATTCCTCTAACTCCTGTAAATGCTTGATGCGTGAAATAACCTCGTCGGACAACTTGGCGGGCAGGTGCTCCGTCGGGTCATATAGCATTGCCGTGCAGATGCAGTATTTACGGCCGGTGCGGTGCAGCACGTCGACATTGACACAGCCCTCGCAACCCTTCCAGAATGCCTCATCATCGGTCAGGTCGGCGAAAGTGACGGGCTGGTAGCCCAAAGCCGTGTTCATCGACATGACGGCAGCACCGCTGGTCAACGAGAATATTTTGGCGTGAGGCCACCGGGTACGGGCCAGTGTGAACGTCAGGTCCTTGATGCGTTTAGCAACGTGATGGCCACGGAAGTCGGGATGCACTATCAGACCAGAGGTCGTCACATACTGCTGATTCTCCCATGTCTCAATATAACTGAATCCGGCAAAGCGACCGTCCTTGGCCAGTGCGATGACGGCTTTGGCTTCCATCATTTTCTTGGTCAGATACTCGTGTGTACGCTTGGCAATACCTGTGCCGCGCACTTTCGCTGCCTCGGCAATGGTATCAAGAATGGTGTCGACGTACTTTTCGTGCTCCGGCCCCGCTACTAATACTTCAATTTCAGTTTCCTGTTCCATTGAATTCTATTTTTTCAATTGTCAATTACTTGATGTTTGGTACGACTTCTCTCAATGCATTGATGACATCCCTGTGGCTGACGCCTTCCTTGATGACGATGAAGATGGTATCGTCGCCGGCTATGGTTCCGATAATCTGTGGTATGTCGCTGCCGTCAATGTTCCATGCAATGGCACTGGCATAACCCGGTCGGGTCTTGATGACACCCATGTTGCCGGAGAAATTGATGCTCAGGAAACCGGGCACCTCCATCATTTCGCGCACTTTGCTGGGTGTTGATACCCGTTTGTACATCGTGTCGTTGGGTAGTACGTATACGTAGTTGCCACTCATCGACGACGCTTTGGCTACTTTCAACTGCTTCAGGTCGCGGCTCAGTGTGGCCTGCGTCAGTTGGAAACCCTCTTTCTGCAGGGCGGAAAGCAGCTCTTCCTGGCTGCCTAATTCTTGGCTGGAGATAATCATCCGGAGGGCCTCTAATCGGTTGTTCTTAGTCTTCATGAGAATATTTATTCAAAATTCGGCTGCAAAAGTACATATTTTATTCGTTATAGCCAAATATTTATGCAGCTTTCTGCTCTAAATAATATAAAAAGGTGGCATCTGCCATGTGATGCCGTGTTTGCGTGTGATATATTATACTCATGCGACATCTATATCTATAGTCTATAAGTGCGTTTTTAGCCTATATATAAATATATTATAAGGTGTAAGCTCTTTTAGAATTGACGCTAATCAAGAAGTGTATTTTTTACCGTATAAAAAGTGATTTTTTTGCCAAAAAGTTTTGGTGATTCGGAAAATAGTCGTACCTTTGCACCCGCAAAATAAGAGAGCGATCTTTGAAAGGCTTACATAAACAGACAAGTAGTACAAGAAGCAGGTGCCGGATGCTTTGTGTTTTCCGGCGCTTGGGTAGAAGAGACGA
>ONYA01000076.1 GCA_900321965.1 uncultured Prevotellaceae bacterium | reverse complement strand
GGTGAAACTGACGACCAGCATGGAGCTGAAGGCCCTACAGGCCCAGATCAACCCCCATTTCCTGTTCAACACGCTCAATACCATCGCGTCGCTCATCCGCACCGACCCCGCCAAGGCCCGCGTGCTGCTGCGCGATTTCGCGGCGTTCTACCGCGCGACCCTCGAGAACGCCGACGACCTGATAGAGTTCGAACGCGAACTGAAGCAGGTAGAACGCTACGTATCGTTCGAAATCGCGCGCTTCGGCGAGGAACGGCTGGCGCTGGAAACCGACGTCGATTTCGACCTGCTATCCACCGACCGCGAAGCAGCCCAGCAGACCTACGACGCCATGCTCAGCCTGACCAGTCAAGACAACCAGCTCACGATGGCCGAAAAAATCTACCTCAACATGGCTGCCCAGAAAATGGGAATACCAAGGGAATGACAGAAAAAGCTTAGCCCCCTAAGTTAGGGGGCTAAGCTTTTTCTGTTACTTCACAATCACCTTGCGGCCATTGATGATGTAAACACCCTTTTCAAGACGACGCCTGTGTGAATAAGTTCCGATGTCTACTTTATGACCACGAAGGTCGTAAACATCAATCTGCTCATCACTCATCAGGATTCTGTCAATGCCGGAAGTCTCAACCACCTCTATCTCTTCGCTTCTGACAGATGACCACTGCCCATTAGTATCCTTGGAACGGATACAGAAGACGTGGGTGCCCATCGACAGTTTATCTACAGGGATGTCAACGGCAAAAGGAGCTGACAGGTCTGACGGCAGCTTCACACTGATAGCATTGCCATAGCCAGGATCTGCGTCAAAGAAATACTCCACTGCCACAACCTCGCCAGCCGGCTTAACAACATAGACGGGACGCGACAACGTAGACGACCATCGTCCTGCCACATCCTGACTACGAAGGCTGAGCACATGAACACCAGTCTCGATGTCAGTAATATCAAGGCTCAGCAGGTTATCACCTATATTGATATGATTGAGTGTGCGCCCCTGACCATAGCCCGGGTCTTCATCAAAGAAGTATTCTATCTTTGCAGGCTGTTGCGCTTCCTTCTTGTCAACCACATAGATGGTGCGCGAGAGTGTAGGCGACCAATGCCCGACATCATCCTGGGCACGCAAACTCAGCACATGGACTCCTTCGCTAAGCGACTCAAACGACATAATATATGTATGCTCTCCGTCCTCAGGTTTTTCCAGCGCAAAGCCTTTGCCGTAGCCGGGGTCATTATCGAAGAAATACTCTATCCGGGTGACTCTCTCGCCAACCAACTCTGCCGTTGTAACGGTCAGCGTACCGTTGACGTAACTGATGTCATAGTTATCGGCTTCTGCACCCGATACCGTCACTTCATAGATGCCTACCGGCGATGTCAATGTGGCTTCGGTCGTAGCTACAGGCTTCTTCGTCAGCACGTCTTCCGTCTCACCGTTCTTGAACCCTTCGTAAGTCAGCGTGAACTCAGGATTCATCTGTCCTTGCATGCGGGTGTAGTCTCCGGCTGTTATCTTCAGCGGAGCTTTCGTAATGGTCAGCGTACCGTTGACGTAAGAATCGTTGTAGTTGGTCACCCCACCCTTCTTTATTATAATAGGATAGGTGCCTACTGGCGATGTAGTCGTAGCCTCACAACTGATTTCAGGCAAGCCCTCCAAGTAGGCCCCCGCCGAGGTAAATTCAAACACGGGGTTCTCCTCACCATACTCACGGGTGTAGCTCGAAGCCGTCACCGTCACCGGGTCCGCATCCTCGATATACAAGGTACCTGCCACATAGCTGATGTCGTAATTCTCGGCTTCGGCACCGCTTACGGTTATTTCGTAAGCACCCGGTACGCTTGCCGATGTGGCATCGGTTATCAGCGTCGGCTTCTGCGTCAGCACCTCTTCCGTCTCACCGTTCTTGAAGCCCAAATACGACGCAAAGAACGTAGGCATGGCCTCACCCTGCTTGATGGTGTACGTGCCACCAGCAATAGTCAACGGTGCCTTCGTGACGGTCAGTTTACCCGCCACCGTCGTAAAGCGGCCTTCCACGGTGCCGCCCTCCACCGTAATCTCATACTCGCCTACCGGCGAAGTCTTCGTGGCCGTAGTCGTCAGCACAGGGGTGCCCTTCACCGTTACATTCGTCGTGTAGGTCAGTTCCGGGTTCTCGTCGCCATACTCGCGGGTCTTGTCATCGGCGGTAATCTCAGGCTCCACATAGCCAATGATGGTGAATTGGCGGCTCATCAAGTTTGTCCAACTGCCGAGGGCATCCATAGCACGGACGGAAAACACATGTTCGCCGCCGATAAGTTCGGCAGTATAGACCTCCAAATCCAAGCTCAGTTGAGTTTTGTCGGGCGTGTCGGGCAGCGCAACGGGCGTGCCTTTACCCTTACCGGGGTCTTCATCGATAAAGTACTCCACATAGACAATTTCCGGGTGGCGGTCAACGAAGAACGGACGGCTCATCGTCTCCGACCATCGTCCGGCAGCATCCTGACTGCGCACACTGAGGACGTGAGGGCCTGGAGCCGCCGAACTGACATCGAACGTCAGCGGATTGTCACCAACCTGCACAGGACTGACGGAAATGCCCTTGCCGTGACCAGGATCCGAGTCGATGAAGTACTCTATCCTGAT
>ONYA01000075.1 GCA_900321965.1 uncultured Prevotellaceae bacterium | reverse complement strand
CAGCGCGCCCCTTCCCAGCAGAAAGCCTTCATCGATTTTCTCGATTTGGCTATGTTCACTGAAACTGAAGACTATCTCTCAGGTATCACCCGGGATGAACTATTGAATGAAGGTCACACCCTCGCCACGATCTCCGCCCTTGTTAAACGCGGTCTCATCGAGACCTACGAACAGGAAGTGGGGCGCCTGAACCATGGTGGGGAACCCCATCCCGAACAGGTCAAGCCTCTTAGTCTGCCCCAACAGGAGGCATTCAACCAGATACAGTTTTCTTTCCTCCAAAAATCTGTTACACTGCTTCACGGCGTCACGTCTAGCGGTAAGACGGAGATCTATATCCACCTCATCCAACAGGTCCTCGAAAAGAAACAGCAGGTGCTCTATCTTCTGCCCGAGATTGCGCTTACTGTTCAGATGATGGATCGTCTCCAGCGTGTCTTTGGTAACCGTTTGGGCATCTACCATTCGAAATATGCTGATGCCGAACGTGTTGAAATCTGGCAGAAGCAACTCTCCAAGAATCCCTACAATGTGATTCTTGGTGCCCGCAGTGCTGTCTTCCTGCCCTTCCAGCGTCTTGGGCTTGTCATTATTGACGAAGAACATGAGACCTCCTACAAACAGCAGGATCCTATGCCCCGTTACCATGCCCGAAGTGCTGCCATCGTATTGGCACAGTCTTTGGGTGCGAAGGTACTTCTTGGTACAGCCACGCCTTGTGCAGAGACCTGGCATAACGCACAGACAGGGAAGTACGGCCTCGTCACGCTTACAGAACGCTATAAGGGCATTGAACTTCCTGAGATACAGGTCATTGACATCAAAGACCTGCAGCATCGTAAGATGATGAACGGCCCTTTCTCGCCCACCTTATTATTAAAGGTACGCGAGGCCCTTGAACGTGGCGAACAAGCTATCCTTTTCCAAAACCGTCGCGGCTATGCTCCGATGATTGAGTGTAAACAATGTGGTTGGGTACCTCATTGTCAGCATTGTGATGTGTCTCTGACCTTTCATCGCAACCTCAATCAGCTTACTTGTCATTACTGCGGCTATACTTATCAGGTGCCTGCCGAGTGCCCTGCTTGTGGCAGTCGTGAACTTCAGACACGTGGCTATGGAACGGAGAAAATCGAAGATGAAGTGCGTGCCATCTTCCCTGAGGCCCGTATCGCCCGCATGGATCTCGACACCACCCGTACCCGTCAGGCCTACGAACGTATCATCAACGATTTTTCAGCTGGGCGCACCAACATTCTTATTGGCACCCAGATGATCTCCAAGGGCCTCGACTTCGACCGTGTATCTGTGGTAGGCATTCTCAATGCTGACACGATGCTCAATTATCCCGACTTCCGTGCCTACGAGCATGCCTTTATGATGATGTCTCAGGTCAGTGGTCGTGCAGGTCGTAGAGGCCGTCGCGGACTGGTCATCCTCCAGACGAAGAGTCCGGATATTCCCGTCATCCATCAGGTGGTCGACAATGATTACGCAGCCTTCTTCCGCAGCCTTCTGGCTGAGCGCCGTGAGTATCACTATCCGCCTTTCACCCGTCTTGTCTATGTCTATCTGAAGCATCGTAGCGATCGTCTCGTCGATACCGCCAGCCACGAGATGGGCAGCCGTCTGCGCCAGTGGTTCGGAGCTCGTGTTCTTGGCCCGGACCGTCCTGCCGTCGCTAAGGTCAAATCACTTGCTATCCGCAAGCTTCTGCTCAAGATAGAACCAGGTCTTGACCTCCCCACCGTCCGTAAATACTTAGCGCTTGCCCAGCAGCAGATGCTGCAAGACAAGCGCTACGCCTCCCTCCAGATCTACTTCGACGTAGATCCGTTATAACAGTTGCTTAGAAATTCAGTTCGCAGTTGATGCCAAGCACACGGCTTGAGCGGGTGAAGGAATCGCTGATACGGGGCGAAACAGAGGTGACGCGGTCGTAATCCTCATAGTTCGTCTGGAAATAGCCGGCACCAATCTGTACGTTCTCACTGACGCGGTATTTGCAACCGAATCCGATGCTGCTGGAGTTGACCACGAACGACATATCATTCATATAGGCATCGGTAAGCTGATAGCGTGTGACCTGCACACCGGCAGAGATGGTGAAACGGTCGGTGATATCCCATTCTGCACCGCCGAGGTATTCATTCGTACCACCGTCGAGCAGCTTCTGGGTGTCGTTATACCAATGGGCCTTTGTGTCGAAGAAATGGTGGTAGCCGAGGTTGACACGGACGCCGTCGGTGATATTCCACATAGCTCCGACGGCGAGTTGGGCAGGAGAGTCCTCATCAACCTTTTCTCCATCGCGGAACTTGTTGACGGCAGGAATCTCGCTGGCCTCGTTGACGGTGGACTCGTTCTCCATACGGATCTGTGTCTTCGCCTCATACTTCACGGCGAAGTTGAAGGGCCCCACACGGTAGTCGACACCGATGACGGGAGCGACGCCCATACCCTCCTGGTTGCAGAGCAGGTTCACGCCCTGGGAATACTTCTGCAGTCCGTTGAGGCTCTGCTTCGTGCCCTCGAGCTGAGCGAGTTGAGTCGCGAGTTCTGCGGGAGGCTCGACACCTGCTGCCTGATATTGGGCAATACCTTCCTCCACCTGTGCGATGCCGTTGTCGACGATAGTAGAGGCGCCAGCGAGGAAACTGCCGAAGTCTACATAGCCGCCAGCGGTGTTCACCATAATGTTACTGATCTTGGCCTTATAAGTAGCTGTACCGTAGAGTAGGCGCAGACCGCCGTAGACGGAGAGGTCGGGAAGGATCTTGTAGGCGGCTCCAAGCTGAAAGCCGAAGTAGTAT
>ONYA01000077.1 GCA_900321965.1 uncultured Prevotellaceae bacterium | reverse complement strand
CAGAAGGGAGTAGACTGGCAGTTTACGAATGAAGAGGCAAGGGTTAAACTAAAACACTTGTACCCTTTAGTCAACTTTTAGACTTTACAGACTACTAGTTTTTGGGTTGTGCGAAAACTCAAAAATAGTAAAAAGGTGATTAATAAAAATGGAAGCCGCTGAATATCAGCAACTTCCATCCGACTTCTGGTCGGGATGAGGCGACTCGAACGCCCGACCCCTACGTCCCGAACGTAGTGCGCTACCAACTGCGCTACATCCCGATTGCTGACGCTTTTATGCGTAAGCGGCTGCAAAGGTATAGTTTTTTTTTGAATTACGTGCAATTTTCGGAAGAAAAATTTGTGTATCAGCTAAAAATGACGTAACTTTGCACCAAATCAATGAATAAATGTATCGACTACTAACCCTTACGCTATATGCACTTATCGTGCTGACAGCTACGGCTCAAAACGTGATTCGCGTAAAAGCTGGCGACGTTCAGAGCCTGCTCGACGCCATCGAGAAAGCCAACACACAGAACGCCGACACGATGTCTGAACGGCTATTTGTCTTGATTCCCAACGGCACATACGACCTGGGCGAACGCGTGCTGACAACCATCATCGGGCATAACATCGCGCTGATAGGCCAGAGCATGGAGAAAACAATCATCGTGAATGCGCCGAAGGTGGAGAACGAAGGTATCAGCAAGACGGCGACGCTGCTGAACCGCGGCTGGGGTACCTACGTGCAGGACCTGACGCTGAAGAACGGACTGGACTTCTACCACTCGGGACCTGCGGGCCGCGCCGTCTGCTGGCAGGACAAGGGGCATCGCACCATCTTCAAGCGCGTACGTATGCTATCGTATCAGGACACCTACTACAGTCACAGCGAAGCATGCCAGCACTACATGGAAGACTGCGAGATACACGGGACGGTGGACTTCATCTGCGGTGCGGGCGACGTCTACTTCAACCGCTGTCTGATAGTGACGGAGAAATGCAAGGAGGGCGCCGAGAAGAACGTCATTGCTGCGCCCCGCACGTCGGTGACGGAGTGGGGCTATGTCTTCAACGGTTGCACCATCCGCAATATAGTGTCGCCGTTCTACCTGGCCCGCGCCTGGCATACCCATCCGCGCTGTGTGTGGATGAACACACGGTTAGAGACACCCGAACAGCTGTTGAAAGAGCGCTACGACCCTTATGGTTTACGGACGGTGGACAACGATTTCTTTGAATTCCACACGACAGACGCCCAAGGGCACGACATCACACCACAGACGAACGTCGTGAACTTCATCTGCAAGGAGGAAAGCCGACAGGTTGAGACCATTATGAAAGCAGACGTTGCACGCAAATACACGCTCAAAAACATCTTCCCCGACTGGGAACCAGAGAAGATAGTAAAGAAACTCTCCCAGAAAGCAGAGAAACTCAGGAAGGCTTATTGATAGGCCTTCCTGAATTGTATATACTCGTCACAGTTGGATACGTACTGGCTGACACCCGCCTTGTTCGTGCGCTCGAAATCGGCAAGCGCCGCCCAAGCCTGATACTGGCGCGACCGCGGATTCTTCAGTCGCTGGTAGGCTGGCTCGTCAGGTTCGTCGCTATACCAAGGTTGTAGCTGCCACTCGGTGAAGTAGAGGTAGCAATAGCTGAGTGCAAAGAGGGCGCGCTCACGGAGAGCCGTGTCCTTCGTCTTGGCGGCCTGTTGCAGCAAGTTGGCGGCTTTGGCGGCCAGGTCGGTCTCGTTGCTGCGCAAGGTGTCGTTGACGCTCTTGCCGTCGCGCATCAGGAACCAGCAGTCGCCGGTGAAGTGGGCTTGGGCATAGCGCACGGCGAGGTCGTAGCAGCATTGCTGATAAGCCTTGCCTGAGAGGACGTTCAGCCCAGCCTCCATCTTCTCTATTTCGCGCACGAAACGCAATCTCGGGTTTTCCTTCAGCTGCCATTTCTGCTCGCTGTATTCCATTCTCTCTGCTAACCACTGTCGCTCAATCCACGGTTCGACGCTCCACTTGCGGTTGACGGCATAGACGGCGTAGCCCATATCATTATAATAGGATACAGGCACGCGCGCGAGCCACTCGGCGGCCTCCTGCCAGCGGCACTGACGCATATACTTCGTGCCGACAAGATTGTTCATCCGCGTCTGATCCAGATGCTGACGGGGTTTCAGATAGCGGTCGAGTGCCGTCTGTGCGGGTGTTGCGGCATAGTCCATATACTGTAGCAGCGCCTCCACGCGCACCGTATCGATATAGACATCATACTGGTAGCTGCCGATAGACTTGAGCAGCGCGGCGGCAATCAGTGGACGGCTGCTGTACTTGTCGGCCAGTACCTGATGGACGAGTCGGCGGGTGGGGTCGAGGAATGAGTTGTCCTCCTTCAAGCGCTGGTCAATCCACGTCAGCTCCTGAGCCAGATAGTCGTCGAACTCAGGGCTGAGGGGCTTTTCAGTGGCTGTCATATAAAGCTTCAGCACGCGGGCATTGTCCTTCATACGCTGCTCACCCTCCATCTTCATGGCTTTCTCAATGTCGGAGAGCCCCTGTCGGTGGTCGCCGAACATGAACTCTA
>ONYA01000079.1 GCA_900321965.1 uncultured Prevotellaceae bacterium | reverse complement strand
TATTTCAAGTTGCATACGCTGACCTACGACGTGCGTTACATCACCAGCGAATGGAACGGTTGGAAGCTGTCGACAGGCATCGGCGGCATGTATCAGACGTCGAAGAACGAGGGCGAGGAATACCTCATTCCCGACTACCGACTGTTTGACTTCGGACTCTATGCCACCGCGACGAAGACGCTCAGTGACCGCTGGACGCTGAATGGCGGTGTGCGCTACGACCACCGCCGACTGCATGGCGACGAACTCATGGAGGATGACGAGCAGCGTTTCACGGATTTCACGCGCCACTTCAACGGTGTGACGGGTAGCGTCGGTGCCGTATTCAACGTGAACGACAACCTGAACCTTAAGCTGAACGTGGCCCGCGGTTTCCGTACGCCGAACATGAGCGAACTGGCGTCGAACGGTGTGCACGAGGGCAGCATCCGCTACGAACTGGGTAACCAGCAGCTGAAGGCGGAATACAGTCTGCAGGCCGACTTGGGCGTGGACTTCACGTCGCGCTACGTCTCGGCACAGCTGGCACTCTTTGCCAACCGCATAGACAACTACATCTTCACCCATCGCGTGGCGGAAGAAATGGAGGAAGGCTATCTGACCTACGCCTACACCCAGGGCGACGCCCGGCTGCTGGGCTTCGAGGCTGGCGTCGACTTCCACCCCATACACTCCGTCCACTTCTCAAACACCTTCTCGTATGTCGATGCCCGCCAGATGAATGCCAGTGCCGACACGAAGTACCTGCCCTTCACGCCTGCCCCCCACTGGGCATCGGAGCTGAAATGGGAACTCTCCCACCACTCGCACGGCACGGTGCATCATCACCATACAACGGATGCCGCCCATCGCTCACTGCTGAACAACCTCTACCTCGCTGCCGGCCTGGACTGCTATCTGAAGCAGACGCACATCTACAGCGCCGACGACACAGAGACCCCCACCCCAGCCTACGCCCTGGTAAGTCTCTCGGCAGGCACCGATATTCAGGTGAAGCGAAGAAAGGTGGCCGAACTGTATGTCACCGCCGACAACCTGCTGAACCGTGCCTACCAGAACCACCTGAACCGCCTGAAATATGCCGACGAGAACGTGGTCACGGGCCGTCGGGGCGTCTACAACATGGGGCGCAACATCACGTTCAAAGTGGTAGTACCCATCGTGCTATAAAAACAATATCCTGCCTTGAAAAACGTTGTATTTGATTCAACGTTTTTCAGGGCTATACATCTTCTTCATTAAGTTCCTCATGTTGCACTTTCTTGTTGCAAAGATAGTGCAAATCGAGCGAAATACCAAAGGAAAATTTGTATAATTCGTATTTTCTTCTTAATTTTGCAACCTATAAACTACTAAAGGCTTATGAAACCATACAAATTTGAACCCTATCTGAAAACCACCATCTGGGGCGGTTACCAGATTGCGCCCTTCAAGGGTATCTTCAATGCCCAGCCCAATGTCGGCGAGAGTTGGGAGATCAGCGGTGTGCCAGGCCATGAGAGTGTGGCTATCAATCGAGGTCTGGTCAATGATGTCGATGAGGGACTGACGCTTGTCGAGCTGATTGACAAATACAAGGAGCTGCTCGTTGGCAAGAAGATCTACAAGAAGTTCGGCAATCACTTCCCCTTGCTCGTCAAGCTCATCGACTCCCGTCAGGACCTGTCTGTACAGGTGCATCCAGACGACAAGCTGGCGATGGAGCGTCATGGCTGTGCTGGTAAGACAGAGATGTGGTATATCATCAAGAGCGATGTGGGGGCCAAGATCTATGCTGGTCTCAAGAAAAGCATCACGCCTGAGGATTACGAACAACTGGCAACGGCAGAACCTCAGAACGGTCGTTCACCCATGCAGGATGTGATTGCCACCCATGAGGCTCATGAGGGCGACCTCTATTTCCTGCCGGCAGGTCGTCTGCATGCCATCGGCGCAGGCAACTTCCTGGCAGAAATCCAGCAGACCAGCGATATCACCTATCGTGTGTATGACTTCGGACGTAAGGATGTGCATGGGAATCCTCGTGAGCTCCACATCGAAGAGGCTAAGGCCGCCATCGACTATCAGGTGTGGCCTGCCTATCGTACCTCTTACGACAGCACGAAACCCACTTCACAGCTCATCAACTGCCCCTATTTCGTGGTGCATCGTGTCGTGGTTCAAGTGGCCGGGGACAGGTCATTGATCTTTTATTTTGAAAGGGGAAGGGATTCGGGAGTCAAAGCGACTTCCGTTTTTTCGTCTGGCTAGGGCACGTCGATCAAGGGCCCTTTCTGCAGTCCATAACACCGTAACGCCGTAACACCGTAACATCTAGTGATTTTCAAATTAGTCACGGGTACAGGTGCTTGGGTATACCCAGATCTGTCCCCGTGACTAACTTCTTTTTCATAGTTTTATTGTTTTACGGCGAGGGTGAAGGGAGCTGAGGTCATAGTGCCATCGTAGATGTCGATGCCGGTGATCAGCCAGCGGAAGGTGCCTTCGCTCAGTGTCTTGACATTATCCCACTGGTCAGGGCTCGTACCCTGCTTTTGCAGTTGCAACGTGTAGTCGATGGATTCTTGCATTTCCACGAGTGGCGCGCTGATCTCGTCGTAGATATCGGGCAGGATAGCCGCCATGCCTTCGCCCTCGGTGAGTACATAGGCGTCGCCCTCCTTCTTCAGGCTGAACTCAGCTGCTTTCATCGTGGCAGTGACATCCACACGCATGTCGCGAACCATATCGACATCGACGTTGGCTGCGCCGGCTGGCATCTGGAAGGTGGCCTCGGTCTTGTCGCCAATAACGGTTGCGCTGCTGGTATAGTAGAACCTGAAATGCAGGGCTGAACCGTTACTGAGGGAACTCATATTGTTATGGGGCATTCTGCCTGGTTCACCTGCCACAGCGTCTTGTCCAAAAAGCGTACCATAATACAGCATGTTGCCTTCTGCGTCAAAATCGTAAATGAAGTATGCACCGTTTTCCTTGTCGGATTCTGTAGGAACCCACTGGGCAGCCTCCTCTGCTGTGATAGGCTTGAAACCAGGCAGTTCGTCAGCGGTCAGATAGGTGCCCTCTTCTTGGATCCAGGTGATAGGCACGGTCATCAGTGTCTTATTGATCATCAGCTGGCCGTTGTCCTCGGCAGTGACAGAAGCGTTAGGCACCTCGACTCTGCGGAACTTGTAGCCCCTGATGGCGGTGAGCGTCACGGTCTGGCCCTCTGTGGCAGATGTCGGACTGACGGTCACCTTTGGTGTTACCTCCGCACCCTCCTTGACGGTGATGGAGTTTTTGCCCGGTGCCGGAACAGGGTTGTCACTTGTGTCGTTTGTACACGATGTAAACACACTTGCGCAGCAAATCAGGATGGCTGCGAGCACCCAATTCATCATCTTTTTCATAATTGTTCTGTTTTTGATGTTAATATTTTTGTTTTCTTGTTCTAATTCTCCTCTACCTCCGTCACGAAGCAGGCCAGTGTATCATAGTGACGGTTCTTTTGATATACATCATAACAATATCTCTCTGCTTATACTTCATAGGTAAC
>ONYA01000081.1 GCA_900321965.1 uncultured Prevotellaceae bacterium | reverse complement strand
TAGGGGTAAGTACCGTTCGTCTATACCCAAACAACCGTTCGCGTATACTCAAATAACCGTTTGCCTATACGCAAACGACTGTTCGCCTATACGCAAAATGAAAGTACAATATTTTTGATGGGTGCAGGGTTGCAGCAGGGTGATACTTGAAAAGCAGCATGGGATGCAGGGTTATTAGATGATTGTTGTTAATTCAAGTTTCGCATGTTAGGAGTTATCAGAAGTTATCAGGAGCTAACAGGTCTTTGACCTGTATCTGTTGTCTTTCAAGAAAAGCACTATCTTAAGCGTGTTTTTTATAGCAATATGTAGAAATTCAACTGAATGTTTGGAGGGTTCGCTTTTTTTTGCTACTTTTGCAACTCAATTAAGTAACTAAAGGAATTAAGACTATGCAGAGTGACCCTAAGCAGTGTTTGTACTGCACGAATAATCAGACGCTTCATGATCTGATGATTGAGATTTGCGAGCTTTCGGTGTCTCGCGCCTTTTTGTTCAAAGAGCAAACCTATCGTGGCCGCTGCCTTGTGGCCTACAAGGATCATGTGAACGACCTCAACGAGTTGTCGGACGACGACCGCAACGCCTTTATGGCTGACGTGGCTCGTGTGACCCGTGCCATGCAGAAGGCTTTTAATCCGGAGAAAATCAACTATGGTGCTTACAGCGACAAACTGTCGCACCTGCACTTCCATCTGGCTCCCAAGTATGTGGATGGCCCCGATTATGGCGGCACGTTCCAGATGAATCCCGGCAAGGTGTATCTCACTGATGCCGAATACGCAGAAATGATTGAAAAGATAAAGGAGAATTTGTAAGATGGCAACAATCAAACCCTTCAAAGGAATACGTCCGCCCAAAGAACTGGTGGAGCAGGTAGAGAGCCGTCCCTACGACGTGCTTGACAGCGAGGAGGCCCGTGCCGAAGCTGGCGATAACGAGAAGAGCCTCTATCACATTATCAAACCCGAGATTGACTTCCCCGTCGGGACGTCGGAGTACGACCCCCGGGTCTATGAAAAGGCTGCCGAGAACTTCCAGAAGTTCCAGGACAAGGGGTGGCTGGTGCAGGACGCACGCGAACATTATTATATTTATGCGCAGACCATGAATGGTAAGACGCAGTACGGACTTGTGGTGTGCGCCCATACTGACGACTACATGGCAGGACGCATCAAGAAGCACGAGCTGACACGTCGCGACAAGGAAGAAGACCGCATGAAGCACGTCAGGGTGAACAACGCCAACATCGAACCGGTGTTTTTTGCCTATCCTGACAACAGCGTGCTTGACGAACTGTTGATGCGTTACGCCAAGACTGCCCCTGAGTACGACTTCATTGCCCCCATCGACGGTTTCCGTCACCAGTTCTGGATTATCAGTGACGAGCAGGACATGCAGACCATCACCAACGAGTTTGCCAAGATGCAGAGCCTCTATATAGCCGACGGCCATCACCGCTCGGCAGCAGCAGCACTTGTCGGTGCTGAGAAGCAGCGGCAGAATCCCAACCATCGTGGTGACGAGGAGTACAATTTCTTTATGGCTGTCTGCTTCCAGGCTTCGCAGTTGACTATCCTCGACTACAACCGTGTGGTGAAAGACTTAAACGGCTTGACGTCAGAGGAGTTCCTTGAAAAGCTGAAGCAGAACTTCATCGTCGAGGACAAAGGAACTGACATCTATAAGCCAGCCCGTCTGCATGAGTTCTCGCTTTACCTTGACCAGCACTGGTACAGCCTTGTGGCTAAGGAAGGAACCTACGACAACAACGACCCTATCGGCGTGCTCGACGTCGATATATCCAGTCGTCTCATTCTGGACGAGATTCTGAACATCGGCGACCTGCGTTCCTCGCAGCGCATCGACTTTGTGGGCGGTCTGCGTGGCCTTGGTGAGTTGAAACGCCGTGTTGATTCCGGCGAGATGCGTGCCGCCTTGGCTCTCTATCCTGTGTCGATGCAGCAGATTATGGACATTGCCGACTCGGGCAAGATTATGCCCCCGAAGGCAACATGGTTTGAGCCCAAACTGCGTTCAGGACTTGTGATTCATAAGCTGTCGTGACTGACGAATTCAAAACGATAAAGACCACAGGTGAGGGATTTTACTCTGAGAAGCGGAGTAAGTTCCTCGCCTTTGCCCATCACGTCGAGACTATCGATGAGGTGAAGGAGTTGTTGGATACATATCGGAAGAAATACTATGATGCACGTCACGTCTGCTATGCCTACATGCTGGGGGCTGAACGGACAGAGTTCCGGGCCAATGACGACGGTGAACCTTCGTCAACGGCAGGTAAGCCCAT
>ONYA01000082.1 GCA_900321965.1 uncultured Prevotellaceae bacterium | reverse complement strand
TTGTCCTGCCGCCGACTATATATTAGAAGATGTACGCACGAAGGTCGAGAGTGTTGAGGGCATCAAGTCTGCCAACGTCAATCTCGTCTTCGAACCTGCTTGGGACCAGAGTATGATGACCGAAGAAGCACGCGTCGAACTCGGATTTGACTGATATGAAAAATATATATTTTTTATCCGATGCTCACCTCGGTTCGTGGGCAGTTGAGCACAGCAGGATGCAGGAGCGCCGACTGGTGCGTTTCCTCGACAGTATAAAGCAGAAGGCGGCAGCCGTCTATCTGCTTGGTGATATGTTCGACTTCTGGTATGAATACCGTTACGTGGTGCCCAAGGGCTACACCCGCTTCCTCGGCAAACTGTCGGAGCTGACCGACATGGGCGTTGAGGTGCATTACTTCACAGGCAACCACGACATCTGGGCCTACGAGTATCTGGAAAAGGAGTGTGGCGTCATTCTGCACCACCAGCCGCTGACCACCGAAATCTACGGCAAGATATTCTTCTTGGCTCACGGCGACGGTCTGGGCGACCCCAACAAGTCGTTCAAGCTCATCCGCTGGATATTCCACAACCGCCTTTGCCAGTGGGCATTCTCGGCCTTGCACCCCCGTTGGGGTATATGGTTCGGACAGACGTGGGCCAAGCACTCGCGGCTGAAGCGTAACGGCGGCGAGGAGCCTGCCTACATGGGTGAGAATCGCGAACACTTGGTGCTCTACACCAAGCGCTACATACAGTATCACTCCAACGTCGATTACTTCATCTACGGTCATCGCCACATCGAGGTTGACCTGCAGCTTACCCGCAAGGCCCGCATGATTATCCTCGGCGACTGGATTTCCCAATTCTCCTACGTCGTCTACGACGGCGAACACCTCTTCATGTCGCAATACATTGAGGGCGAGAGCATCATGTAATTCTTTATTCGATGACTATGGAAAAGACCTACATATTCTTCAACTCGCGTGACGAACTGCAACGCATAGACGTTTCAAAGATTGTCTATTTTGAGGCCGACGGTAACTATACCGACATCGTTATGGTCAACAAGCTCCGTGCCTCTGTCTGTATGAACCTTGGAGAGATGGAGAAGGCCGTGGCCGCACAGATTGGCGATGCCGCCAAAATCTTTATGCGTATAGGCAAGCGTTTTATCATCAACATGCAGTACGTCTATTCCATCAACGTGCTGAAACAGCAGTTGATACTCTCCGACTACGACCATTTCGCCTTCCAGGTAAGCATCTCCAAGGAGGCACTTCGCAAAATGAAGGAACTGATGTTGGTCACTAAGATATAATAGTAAGGTGTGTATATGGAAATAATTGTAGGAAGAGACACCGCCACCTCACGGCTTAAACTGACGGTCAGCAGCGAAGACACTTTATCCGGAGCGTCTGGTAGTGTACCGGCTACCGTTGGCCAGCAGCATTGCCTGATAACCTATACTGGCGATTCTATCCAGATTCGTAACCTCGACATCAACAACTATACCTACGTCAATGGTCAGATGGTGGAGTCGAAGACCATTTCGAAGGCCGACAAGATAGAGTTGGGCACCGACCGCTACGTGCTAAGTTGGAAAGACATACTCGCTGTGGCCCCTGCTGATATCCGGCATCTGCAACAAGTCTGGGATGATTACGAGAATCAGAGCATCGCCCTGCAGATTGACGAACGTAAGTTCAACACCCTCCGTTCCACGACAGGTCTTATCACGATGGCCGCCATCGTACTGAGCATCACCACCGGTGGCCGTAGTATGTGGTTCGTCGTACTCTACGCCTTGGCCATCATCGTTTCCGTACTCTTCTTTATCAAGGCCTACAGGGACGCATCAAGCATTCCCCAGAAGCGGCAGGAGCTGAACCGCAAGTTCCAGCGCGACTATACATGTCCGCATTGCGGTCACTTCTTGGGTAATCAGCCCTACGAGATTCTGGCTCAGAACGACCGCTGTCCGTACTGCCGCAAACAGTTCATACATTAAACCCGCCATTTTGTGGAGTATCGCGGAAAATCCATTGTCAATTCAAAAATAATACCGACATTTGCACTCGAAAGTTAAACCCTTTAAAACATTTACGACTATGACAATGAAAGATTCTTGGAAGCCCGTAACCATCGGTGGTGTGACTGGCATTTTAATGGGAACAGGTGCAATGTATGCCGCCAATGCCTTAGCAAGTGATGATGTAGCGCCAGCCGAGGAGCCTGTTAAGGATTTGCAGCAGCTGACTTCTAACGGTAGCCGGTACACTACCAGACGCTCCGGATAAAGTGTCTTCGCTGCTGACCGTCA
>ONYA01000083.1 GCA_900321965.1 uncultured Prevotellaceae bacterium | reverse complement strand
GACGTGCTGCAGCGTACCGACTTCGTGAAGAACCTCATCAATAACGAGGGTCGTGAGGACGAAATCAAGCGCATCTGCCAAGACGTTACCGCCAAGGAATTGTGGTGGGGTACGCCCAAACGGCTGAAGGCTGTGCTCGATGCCCTCGGGCTGGGTAAGACAGCCAAAACTGTTGCCGACGGTGTGGCTACCGACGAGGAAGTGCTGGAAGTGTTCCGTAGCTTCAACGACCGACTGGAGCCGCTGATGACGGAACCTTACATCTGGGCGGCAAAGACCACGACGCACACGAATCTGCTGCCAGCCGTGTTCGCTTCAGGTGCCATGTTCTGCACGCTGATGACCCGCTGCTGGTATGAGCACTACGACGGCATCATGACGCGACTCAATCCGACGGCCATGTTCATCGGGCCACCAGCCTGTGGCAAAAGCTTCGTCGACCGTCTCGACCGCCAGATTATGGCGGCCATGAAAACCGCCGATGCCCCCGGCCGACAGGCTGAAAAGGATTATAAGAAGAAGCGTAACGAACGTGCCACCTCGTCGAAAGCACAGAAGGGCGAGCCGTTAGAGCAGCCGCAGGAGATGATTCGCTACCTGCCGTCGAAAACCTCTAACAACATCTTCTTCCGTCGCTCGGAGAATGCCAAGGAGATCATAGGCGGCGAACTGATGCACCTGCACCTCTATATGTTTGACTCGGAACTGGATTCTGCCGTCAATGCTCAGAAAAGCGATTGGGCAGGCAAGCACGACCTCGAACTGAAAGCGTTTCACAACGAGTTCAGCGGCGTTGACTTTGCCAACACCGATTCGGCAAACGATTTGATTCAGATATTCTGGAACCAGGTCATCACGGGTACGCCCGTCTCGCTGGCCAAGAAGTTCAATCCGAGGAACATCAACGACGGTTTCTGCACCCGCGTCAGCATCTGCAAGATATGGCCGGAGAAGTATAAGATGTTAGAGCGAAGGAAGTCGGAGTCGAACTACACCATCGACGGCAAGCTGAAGGAGTGGGGCTTCCGCTTTGACGGGATGCAGGGCGAATTGCCCATCCAGCCGTTGGTTGACCATTGCTACGACCTGTGCGAAGGCTACGCTCAGGAGGCAGGCGAGGCTGATGACGACGTGCTCGACCTGCTGCGCAAGCGTGCCGTGTATTACGCCATCTGGTACACCATACCCCGCATCTATGGCCGCCAGTGGGAGCAGTACCGTGAGACGGGCAAAATAGAGATAAACGACGACGATCTGAAATTCGCCAGCATCATCTACGAGGCCGTCATCTACTGGCAGGACTTCTTCTTCGGGAGGATGCTGCAAGAGACTTGGGATGCTGCAGCCAACGAGACTCAGCAGCGCACACGCAAGTCAAAGGCGAATGACGAGTTTGCCCTGCTGCCGCAGGAGTTTACAGTCGATGATGTTGAAAGGGTTGCTAACCTCTCTTACAATGCCGCTACGAAACGTATCAACCGCTGGGTTTCAGCTGCCTACGTGCAGCTGAAAACAAGGTCGAAGAAGGCAATTTATGAGAAGAAAGTAAATGCGATTGTAGTATGAATAAGGAAAACGCCCCTCGGAAGAAGGGCGTTTTTTTTATTATGGACTCTTGACTCTTGACTCTTGACTCTTGACATTAAGGGCGTTTATTCCATACAATAGTTGTTACATTCATGGTGAACATGTAGCGGTAGGTGGCAGAGCGGGCGCCTACAGATGCGGCATCCATACCATTGTGTACCGGGTCGTAGGGACGGCCGCAGTCTTTGATGGCCATCTGGACCCCGTCGTCTAACTCGCAGAGCGTGATGTCAAGATATTTAAGATGACGGCTTCTACGCTCCCGTGCATTGTTTAAGAGCGCCAGGATAGTAGAGTACATCTTAGAACTCAATTCGTCTCTCATCTCGCAGATGACGGCAAATAACTTGATCATCTTCTTCATCTCTTCAAGATTATGTTGCTCGTAATCTATCGAACATTCGAACTTAATACACGAAGGCATCTTATCGACCAACGAGAACTTGGTATAGAACGGGTGCTTGAGGTGCTTCCTGTAGCCGTAACCCAGACTAACCACAAGGATGGGTACACCACCCACAATCATTCCCAGCCACATGGCATCGGCACTGACCTTCGAAAGGCCAAGCATACTCAGATAGGCTATGATACCCATGGCGAATACCAGCACGATCTTGGCCGTTAC
>ONYA01000086.1 GCA_900321965.1 uncultured Prevotellaceae bacterium | reverse complement strand
GTCAGAGAGTGCTGCAAACTCTGCACCCGTGATCGTAAGAGGTGAGGGGAGAGAGGTGAGAGGTGAGAGGATACCACACTGGCGTGCTATCTCCATGGCGGTAGCTACGGTGTCGCCAGTCACTATCTTTACGTCAATGCCTGCCTCATTACACTGGCGGATGGCGTCAGGTACTTCCTTGCGCAAGGGGTCGCTGATGCCAAAGAGGGCCAACAACTCGTCGTTTTGGGCTACTGCCAGCGTACGCATGGCGTGGTTCTGCCAGCCCAGCAGTTGCTGCTCCAATTCGTGGCGCACGTCATCTGTCAGCGTGCAACGAGCCATGATAACCTCAGGGGCTCCTTTTATATATAAGGTGTCGCCAACGGTGGTCGACATATATTTCCGTTCTGTCGAGAAGGGCTCACGGGCTGTGATGGTATTCTCTTCGCGCAGCTGCTGATAGTCCACACCTTTTTCCGTCAGCCAGCGCAGCAGCGCCTGTTCCGTAGGATTGCCCACGTTGTGTGTCGCTGTGGTGTTCAGCGCAATGGCTTTGTAGAGGTCATCATGAGCCTCTCCCTTTTGGGGGAGGTTGGAGGAGGCTGCTACCGTCATCCTGTTCTCCGTCAGCGTACCTGTCTTGTCTGTACAGATGACGGTGACGGCACCCATCGTCTCTGAAGCCTGTAGCTTACGTACCAGATTGTTTGACTTCAGCATGCGGCGCATGTTCAGTGCCAATGCTAAGGTGACAGCCATAGGAAGACCCTCTGGTACGGCCATCACTATCAGCGTGACAGCCATCATGAAGTAGCGCAACACCACCTCAACCATCGAGAGGTAATCGCTGGTATGCCACAAGTCGTTGGTCAATATGTCGTGGATAAGGAAGGCAAAGAACGCTGCGACAGACAGTCCGCCACCTACCTTGCTAATCATCTTAGCCAACTTGTCGAGTTGGATGTTCAATGGGGTCTTCACACCCGTCAGTTCTGTAGCTTGGCGAGCCACATGACCAATCTCTGTCTCGTCACCAACGGCTGATACCACGTAGCGGCCCGTGCCACCCATCACCATTGATGAGCGCAGCAGCATATCCTTCGGATAGGCTTCGTCTGAGTTCTCCTTCTCTTTCTTTGACTCAAAGTCAGAGTGCGGTGTTGCAATAGAGGGGGATAGGGGAAGGCTCTCTTTCGTCGTAATAGGTTCGCCGGTCAGACTCGACTCGTCGACCTGCAGGTCTGTGGACTCAAAGAGCTGTCCGTCGGCGGGCACCTCGTCGCCAGTCTCTACGATGACGACATCGCCCACCACGACTTCGCGCCGTGGTATCTCTACCACCTTTCCCTCGCGGACCACCTTGACAGGTTGCTCCTCGCCTAACTGGGTGAGCACGTCAAACTTACGAGCGGCATCACGCTCGAAGAAGAAGCCTACCGTAGTAGCCAGAATAATGGCAAAGATGATGCCCAACGTCTCTATGAAGTCCTGCTTGACAAAGGCCAGTGCCAGTGATACCACAGCGGCCACCAGCAGGATGCGGATCATGGGGTCCTGATATTTCTCTATATATAGACGCCACATCGACTGCCTGCGAGGTGGTGTCAACACATTCTCGCCATGCTCGAGGCGGCTTTTTTCCACCTCAGCGGCTGATAATCCTTCTCTTTTTATTTCCATATCGGGTGCAAAGGTACGACATTTTTTGCCATTTTAGCAAAAAATAAGGGTGCGGAATTAAATTTTTTACTTTTCACTTTTCACTTTTCACTTTTTTTTGTATCTTTGCACCCGCTTAGTAAAAGCATTGGACTTGTAGCTCAGTTGGTTAGAGCAACAGACTCATAATCTGGAGGTCCCAGGTTCAAGCCCTGGCTGGTCCACATTGAAAATCAAGCACTTACGAGTTTCTCGCAAGTGCTTTTTTCATGTCTGCTATTTCAGTCTCCGCTTTTCGGGCACCCAGTATCATAGAGTATCTATGATGCATTTTAGTCAGAATGGCCCTCAATATGCACAGAACAAATACGACGATGAAGCGGAGCATCAGGCAGAGATACAGAGGCTTTGGGAGAACAGACGCAAGCGGCTTGAACAGGGGCTGACAAGATAACACTCGTTTCCCCTACATCAGTCCCATACTAACAAGAAGTAGCGACGTCCAGGAGTTGAACACCGCTACTTCTTCATTTAATTATGATTTGGTTCTTATCTGTCCCAAATGCTGCTACTGCCACCTTGATCGCTAAGATTGAGCTCATCTTCAGGATCATTCCAGCCACTTGATTGCAGACCTCTTACATCACCACTACCAGCCAGAAGCCGTGTCATGTGCTGTAACTCAATTGCCGTCATAGAGGGCTTCATATATTCTTTTTTCATATCGCTTACTTGACAACTATTTTTTTACCTTTATTGATATACATTCCGCGTTGTATCGGCTTTCCATTCAGGCGCACACCATCCAACGAATACCATACATCATCCTTAACTTCATTAGAATTTGCAGAAACTTCAAGAATGCCTGTTGTTTCCTCACCTACAAAGCTCAATGCAAACGCACGCGCCTTAGCTCCAGCGTGTCCATTGATGTACGGCACTGAGAAGTAGGCACGACATGAGCGAATCTGGCGGTCAACTGTTGAGTAGTACAATGTGTTTGCGTCACCCAAGAACAGGATGCTCTTGTCATCAGCTGTAACGCCGACTGGCGAATACGTACCCACCATCTGTACTGTCTCCAGTCCAGCTGTCTTACTCTCCACAATCTGAGCCGTCGAGTTGCTTACGGTCACGCCCTCGAATACAGGACTTACGATATCATAGACTGAAGGGTTGTTGTCGTAGTCTGCAGCCTTATCCCATTTCACCAAATAGGGCACTCCTGCTTCAATCGCTGTCGCCGTCTTGAACCACAGATACAGCGTGCCGTCCGTCGCATCAAAGCCATTCTTCTCTGTCACGTCCATAGTCATCAGTGTAGCACCAGCAAAGTCCGCATTGGCAGCAATCTGCTCAGCATTCAACGAGAACGGCAGGCACAGCGTGTTCCACTTGCCGTCCTTGTATAGTGTGCGGTCAGAGAGCGTCACGTCATACGTGTTGCTGCTCGCAGCAGCCGCAGCGATGGCTGAAGTGTTGTCCTCGGCATCGGAGCCGCTGTCGTAAAGGGTGAGACTTTCAACTTCCCTCAGCAAATAACATGAAGTCGGGATCGTTGTCATTTCTGACACAATTTTTTCCAGTTTACCCTCATCATTTATGAAGTAAGCCTTGATAATCTCCGGATCATCTATTGCCCACGTCTTGATGCTGTAAGAGCCGACGAATGTCCAGTTGCCGTCATCCGATGTCACCTCGTGGTCGCCCGTCGTGGTCTGCAGCGTCACGACTCCGCCCGTCATGCTCGTGATGTTCGGGAACGTCATCTTCGTTTCGCTCGGCATGAACAGATATGGTGTGTTGGCCGTCAGCGAGGTAACCTGGTTGCCATCCTCCATGATGGGAGTCGTACCATTAAAGCCTGCAAACGAGTAGAATTTGCCGCCCTCGTCGCCGTCGCAGATATAGCTGAACGGCAGTATCACCGTCGCGGCCTGTGCTGCGGTGAACGGGCGGTTGTAGGTCACGCTCTTGATATTGCCTACCTCCTCCGTGATGTTCACACCCACGAGGTTCTCGCCCGTGCCGTTGATGGTCATGTCGGCCCTCTCATTCCAGTCATTGAAGCGATATTCAACCACTGCGTCACCGTACTTCGGCGTGTAGTAGTTGCCGTTGTAGAGGAAACCGTTCTCGTAGCCATCCACCATTCCGTGATCGGTGGTCGCATTGCCGAGGTTGGCGGGCGCGACGGTCGTCGTGGCTGCGGGGCGTCCCTGCCTATTGCCGAGGATGCTGGTATAGTAGCAGTTCGTCATGTTGTAGGTCAGGGTCGGCTCACTGTTTGGATACCCAGTGCGTATTTGCCTGTGCCGTATGCGGCGGGAGCGGACAGGCAGTCGGTGAACGTGATGGTCCCGTTATTTCCATAGTCCCATCCTATGAATCCGTGGCAGGAGGTGGTCACGCCAGCCTCGCTTGGGTTGTAAATCAGTCCGTCATAGACGCAGCCAGTGACGGTGCAGGTGGCATTAGTGCCATTCCACTGGGCAATGACACCGCCATGCCATGCGGCGCCGCTGTGGGTAGTGCTGGTTTTGGTGCTCACGTGGCAGTTCTCGATGGTGATATTGCCCTCGGCACGGCCCACCAGACCGCCCAAGCTCTCATAGGTGCCGCCCGTAATGGTGCCCTCTACGTGGAGGTTGCTGATGGTGGCGCCGTTGATGTAGTGGAACGGGGCGCAGAAGTCCTCGGCGGCAGTTCGGTTAAAGGTCAGCGTATTGCCCTGTCCGTCGAACGTGCCTTTGAACGGGTGACTGCTCGTGCCCGCCATCTCCGACGAACCGACGCTTGTGGCGAGTTTCACGGTTTTGCCGCTGAAGCCGTCGGCCACCAAGCCGCTA
>ONYA01000091.1 GCA_900321965.1 uncultured Prevotellaceae bacterium | reverse complement strand
GTGATTTCGTAGTCCATCTGATAGACTGGCGAGAAGAGATAACCGCGACAGATGGTGATATGGTTGCGCAAGACGGGGATGCCCTCAATCTCCCGTTCCGTCGCTATAGTTTCTGTCTGGCCTTTGTAGGTCTGTGCCGTCACGGTCAGTTCGTCATTGTTGCCATGAGGAATCGTGTAGATCTCAAAATTCTCCTCGTTGTGGGTGAGGTCATACCACTGCGACTGCTTCGAGTTCACCACGCCCCAGCCATTGTCGCCAGCGTCGAGTGTTCCTGAGCCGCCAGTGTAATAGAATCGGATACGTCCTGCCTGCGATGGGATTTCATCGTAGGGAATGAACCGCACCATCGCCGTGATACGCTTCAGTTCCAGCGTTCGAGTCACATCTTTATCTTCCACAATCAGACTATCGCCGTAGAAGAATGTGTCTGTGTAACCCGTCGTATTGGTAAAGCCGATCTTGTTCGCATTCGTTGATGTCGGATTGCCATTACTGCTATGCGCCAGAACCACCAAGAAGAACCTCCCCTCTGGCAATTGAATCTGCGCCTCTCCGAAGTCCTCATCTTCCGATGTCTGACTGATTTGTCGGATTCTTTCTCCATCCTGATACACTAAAAAGTTCAACCGCGAGCAGATGCCATTCACATCTCGTCCTCTCGTCCGTGCCATCCCAAACGGCACTTGTTCGACGCTGCCTACACGCAACACGACGTTCGCCTTGGAGCCATCATCGTCAGACTCGACATTCATTTTCTCACACGACGCTGCCCCTGCGAGCACCATCACTCCACAAAATTATTATTTCTAAAGTGAACAAAAATTCAGCCACAAAAGTAAGCATTATTCGCCGAACACGACGAACAATGCTTCAATAATTAAGACAATTTAACGGCTTAACTTACTCGACGGTCAGAACGGCCTTCTTAAAGTGCTTCAGACTGCTGTCAGGGCCAATCATGATTTCAAAGTCGCCAGGTTCCAAGACATAGTCGAGGCTGCTGTTATAGAACTTCAGCAGGTCGTCAGTAATCTCAAACGTCACTTCCCTACTCTCGCCCTTCTTCAGAGGAATGCGCTGGAAACCTTTCAGTTCCTTCACAGGACGGGTGATGCTGGCCACGACGTCGTGAATATACAACTGCACAATCTCAACCCCGTCATAGTCGCCTGTATTGGTAACAGTCACGGAAGCCTTCCGTCCGTTGAGACGGATGTCGCTGTAGTCGAAAGTGGTATAGCTCAGACCGAATCCGAAGGGGAACAGCGGGTCGTTGCGGACATCAAAGTAGTTGCTGCCGAATTTCGAGAACGTGCTCAGATCTTCGCCCACAGGTCTTCCCGTCGGCAGATAGTTATAGTAGAGCGGTTCCTGTCCTGTGGCCTGAGGCATAGAGGTGGTGAGCTTGCCGCAAGGCATCTTGTCGCCGAAGAGCACATCACAGATGGCATCGCCTGCCTCACTGCCGCCAAACCAAACCTGCAAGATGGCAGGCACGTTATCGTTCTCCCAAGTGAGCACCGTCGGACGGCCAGCAAAGTTCAGCACCACTAACGGCTTGCCTAATGCGAGCAAAGCCTCCAGCAGTTCCCTTTGTGTGTCGAACATCTCCAACGTAGCTCGGCTGCTGCACTCGCCACTCATCTCTGCCGACTCTCCCATAGCACAGACAATGACGTCGGCATCACGGGCGATATCCAATGCCTCGCGCTTCAACAATTCGGCATTCTTGAAAGGTGTCTGACGATAGAATCCGCCGTCCTTTTGCAGGGTGGAGTCGCTGGTGAAGTTACAGCCCTGGGCATAGCTGACCGTCGCCTTGCCTGCTAATGCCTTCTCCATCGCCTCTTTCAGCGTGGCATAGCGCTCGTTGGCGGCTGTCGGAGCCCAGGTGCCAGCCATATTGATGCGGTTATCAGCCATCGGACCGATGAGTGCAATCTTCCCCTGTTTCTTCAGCGGCAGCACCCTTTCATTATTTAATTTTTTAATTCTTTCATTTTTCAACAGTACAAACGATTCCGCAGCCAGTTGGCGCGCTGCCTGCCTGTGTTCTAATGTATAGATGTCTTTCTCGTGACGCTTGGGGTCGAGGAAACGGTAGGGATTGTCG
>ONYA01000087.1 GCA_900321965.1 uncultured Prevotellaceae bacterium | reverse complement strand
ACCCGGAATTGAATGATGATTTCCGAATCCATCAGTATTTTCTACAATGGATTACTTCGCAGCGTCCTGAATCACTAATCCTGCCAGCATAAAACCAAAAATAGCGGTGATATGGGCCAGGGTTCCGTTAATCTGAGCCTTCGACGAGCACCATTCATGGTTCAGGAGATTTTGATCACCTGGACCATTTTTCGCTTTGGGACACATACACTGCTCTGTGCCGCAGGTGGCATTATGGCCGCGGTTAGTCAAAAGCTCATCGCTAAAGACGCATTGGAATTTGCGCTTGGGGTACTTTCCTTGACTCTTGAACTTCTTACGGAGTGCGCGTGCCAACGGATCACCCTGCACTTTCCAGAACTCCGTTACTTTAATGCGAGTTGGATCCATCTTCAGCGCAGCGCCCATCGAAGAGAAGAATTTGGCTTTCGTGCGGCAAGCCAGGAGGATGAGGGCTGCCTTGTCCTTTAATGAGTCGATGGCGTCAATGATAAAGTCGTAACTGTCAAGCGCGAAACTATCTGCCGTTTCTTCTGAAAATATCTGCTGTAGCGCCGTAATCTCTGCTGAAGGGTTAATACAGAGAAGGCGTTCTCTCAGGGCATCTACTTTCACTTGCCCCACGGTCTTCGTCGTTGCCATCAGTTGGCGATTGATGTTAGTGATGCACACACGGTCAGAGTCGACAATCGTTAACTGTCGGATGCCGCTGCGCACCAGACTCTCAGCGCACCACGACCCTACGCCGCCTACACCAAAAATTATCACCCGTTTCTGGGCTATCCGTTCCATCGCCTCGTCGCCGAGCAATAGCTCTGAACGCCTGAATATCGCATCTTGTATTGCCATCGTCTTTTTCTTTTTCGGGCGCAAAGGTACGAAATTAATTCTAAATCGTACCATGAGTTAGGTATATTTATCGCTTTTTCTCGCGTCATCGTGCGGATTCTGCTGAGAAAGTTGTACCTTTGCACGCAAAAATTGAAGATTAGACTTATGAATTTCGTATTTATATCGCCCCATTTCCCGCATACGTACTGGCAGTTCTGCCAGCGGCTCAGCCAGAACGGCGTGACGGTACTGGCTATCGCTGACGTACACTATGATTTATTGCAGCCGGAGCTGAAGGAGTCGCTGACGGAGTACTACCGCGTGGACTCGCTGGAGAACTACGACGAGGTGTATCGCGGCGTGGCCTACTTCGCCTACCGTTATGGGCGCATCGACTGGATCGAGTCGAACAACGAATACTGGCTGGAGCAGGACGCTCGGCTGCGCACGGACTTTA
The DNA here is from genome assembly GCA_900321965.1 of uncultured Prevotellaceae bacterium. Lineage (GTDB taxonomy): Bacteria > Bacteroidota > Bacteroidia > Bacteroidales > Bacteroidaceae > Prevotella. The sequence goes on along the minus strand of ONYA01000087.1, from coordinate 2,319 downwards.
ACGTCGTGACGGGCATACAGGCCGACCGCATCCGCAGCATCAAGGAGAAGTCGGAGATGAAGAAGCACTATCTGGAGGGCGGCATACCGACGGCGCGTCAGACGCTGGCTTCGGCAGGACGCGAGGCCGTCGCTGCATTTGCCGCCGAGGTGGGCTATCCCATCATCGCCAAGCCCGACGTGGGCGTGGGTGCCAGCGGTACTTACAAGATAAACAGCGAGGCAGAGCTGGCCGACTTCTACGCCAGAGAACCGCACGTCAACCAGTACGTGGTCGAAGAGTTCATCACGGGCGAGATATGTTCCTACGATGCTGTCATCGATAGCAAGGGCGAGCCGCTGTTCGAGTCGATGACCGTCTGGCCTCCGTCCATCATGGACATCGTGAACCTGAAGCTCGACCTGTCGTACTACGTCGATAAGGAGATGCCGGAGCCACTGCGCCAGTTGGGCCGCCGCACGGTGAAGGCCTTCGGCGTAGTGAGCCGCTTCGTACATTTGGAGTTTTTCCGTCTCGACAGCGAACGCCCTGGCCTTAGTAACATCGGCGATTTTGTAGCCTTGGAAGTAAATATGCGTCCTGCGGGAGGCTACACGCCCGACATGATCAACTATGCACACTCGACTGACGTCTATAAGGTCTGGGCTGACATGGTGGCATTCGACGAGTTGCGCACAGAAGAGGGCAAGCCCTACTACTGCCATGGTGGCATTCGACGAGTTGCGCACAGAAGAGGGCAAGCCCTACTACTGCGCCTTCGCCAGTCGCCGCGACATCTACCGCTACCGCCACAGTCACAATGAGGTGAAGAATCGCTACAGCGGACAGCTGATGATGTGCGAGCGCATGCCCGAATTGTTCTCGGCTGCCATGGGACAGCAGATGTACACCGTCCGTCTCAACACGATGGACGAGGTGCAGGAGTTTATTAATTATGTACATGCTAAGCAATGAATATCAATTACGTGAAGAAATACAGCAACGCCCTTGGGCGTGACATGGAATACAAGACCTACGGCACCGAGGGACATCCCGTGCTGGTCTTCCCGTCGCAGGACGGACGTTTTTACGACTATCAGGACTTCGACATGGTGGGTGTGCTCTCCGGCTTCATCGACCGCGGACTCATCCGGCTCATCTGTGTTGACAGCATCGACCGCGAGACGTGGAGCGACATGCAGGGCGACCATCACCGTCGCATAGCACTCCATGAACAGTGGTTCCACTATATTGTGGACGAACTCATCCCAGATGTGCGCCGCCACCCCGACGAGACATTTATCGTCACGGGCTGCAGCATGGGCGGTTTCCATGCCGGAAACTTCTTCTTCCGCCGCCCCGATTTGTTTGACACGCTGCTGGCACTGAGCGGACTCTACTACGCGGGCTATTTCTTCCCCAACTACAGCGATCCGCTCATCTACGACAACTCGCCTTACGATTTCCTACGCTCGATGCCTGCCGACCATCCTTATTGGGACCTGTACCGCCACCGCCGAATCGTGATGTGCGTGGGCCAGGGAGCCTGGGAGGACGAACTGCTTGACAGTACTCGTCAGATGGATGCCCTGCTGAAGGAGAAGAACGTCCCAGCCTGGATCGACTACTGGGGCCACGAGGTTGCCCACGACTGGGCATGGTGGCGCAAGCAGGTGGTCTATTTTATGCAGCACATTCTGACCGACGCGGGAGTGGAGTATGTAATTTAGGATGATAATATGGCCGACATCAGACATATAGAAGAGAAAGACCAGCTACAGTTGGCCAATATCATCCGTTCTGTTTTTGAGGAATATGGTGCTCCGCTGGTCAACACTGTTTATGGTGACCCTCGGACGGAGCATGTCTTCGATTTGCTGGCAGGGAAGAATGCCGGGTACTGGGTAGCCGCTGACAATGGGATTGTTCTTGGAGGCTGTGGCTACTATCCGACCGAAGGGCTGCCCGAAGGGTATGCCGAACTGGTAAAGTTCTATCTGTCGCCTGCAGCCCGTGGCCTCGGCTATGGCTCAAAGCTGTTCCACCAGGCAATCGAAGGGGCTCGCAAGGCTGGCTATAGTCATCTGTATATCGAATCGTTCCCACAGTTCTCCGATGCAGTGTCCATGTACGAGCGCCATGGATTCTGGCATATTCCTCAGCGTCTTGGCAACTCAGGGCATACCGCAACCACTATATTTATGGCCAAGGATTTCATTTAGATTTGTATTGGTGGGCAAGAGACTTTTCGGCTGGATGATTGTCACGCTGCTGACGGTTTTGGGGGCTTACGGACAAAGTCCCCAGCCAACTGATACCGTATGGCGCTCGGAGCAGTTG
>ONYA01000090.1 GCA_900321965.1 uncultured Prevotellaceae bacterium | reverse complement strand
ATTCATAAAATATGTTATTTTTGTTAATTTCACGTTAATTCATTGATGGTGACAAGAGCCGGAAAAAGCAACGACAAATATTAAGGATCCCAAAGCACATTTGCAACAGTAGTTTTCTCATTCGTGTTCACCACCAATGCAAATGGCTTCCCTCAGAGAATACGCAAGGGCACAATCTTGAAGTCCGAGTCAAAGGGTGTCTTAATGAGGATAGCCAGAATAAGCAGGAAGAAGATTTTGATATTATATCCTTTATATCGCAAAAAGCCAAATGTTTTTGAGCTTTTCCGAACGGGAGTACCTTCGAGCGAAGCTCAGAGTTACGAAATAAATTCTAAATTGTACCATGAGTATGGTATATTTATCGCTTTTTCTCGCCTTATCGTGCGGATTCTGTTGAGAAAGTTGTACCTTTGCACGCAAAAATTAAAGATTAGGCTTATGAATTTTGTATATATATCGCCCCATTTCCCGCATACGTACTGGCAGTTCTGCCAGCGGCTCAGCCAGAACGGCGTGACGGTGCTGGCCATCGCCGACGTACACTACGATTTGTTGCAGCCGGAGCTGAAGGAGTCGCTGGCGGAGTACTACCGCGTGGACTCGCTGGAGAACTACGACGAGGTGTATCGCGGCGTGGCCTACTTCGCCTACCGCTATGGGCGCATCGACTGGATTGAGTCGAACAACGAGTACTGGCTGGAGCAGGACGCTCGGCTGCGCACGGACTTCAACGTGACGACGGGCATACAGGCCAACCGCATCCGCAGCATCAAGGAGAAGTCGGAGATGAAGAAGCACTATCTGGAGGGCAGCATACCGACGGCGCGTCAGACGCTGGCTTCGAAGGGACGCGAGGCCGTCGCTGCATTTGCCTCCGAGGTGGGCTATCCCATCATCGCCAAGCCCGACGTGGGCGTGGGTGCCAGCGGTACTTATAAAATAAACAACGAGGCAGAGCTGGCCGATTTCTACGCCAAGGAAACGCACGCCAACCAGTATGTGGTCGAAGAGTTCATCACGGGCGAGATATGCTCCTACGATGCCGTCATCGACAGCAAGGGCGAGCCGCTGTTCGAGTCGATGACCGTCTGGCCGCCGTCCATCATGGACATCGTGAACCTGAAGCTCGACCTGTCGTACTACGTCGATAAGGAGATGCCAGAGCCTTTGCGCCAGCTGGGCCGCCGCACGGTGAAAGCTTTCGGCGTGGTGAGCCGCTTCGTACATCTGGAATTCTTCCGTCTCGACAGCGACCGCCCCGGCCTCGGCAGTGTGGGCGACTTTGTGGCCTTGGAAGTAAATATGCGTCCGGCGGGAGGCTACACGCCCATGGTGGCATTCGACGAGTTGCGCACAGAAGAGGGCAAGCCCTACTACTGCGCCTTCGCCAGTCGCCGCGACATCTACCGCTACCGCCACAGTCACAACGAGGTGAAGAATCGCTACAGCGGACAGCTGATGATGTGCGAGCGTATGCCCGAACTGTTCTCAGCAGCTATGGGACAGCAGATGTACACCGTCCGTCTCAACACGATGGACGAGGTGCAGGAGTTTATTAATTATGTACACGACAAGGCTGCGATTAAGCGAGAGGAGAGTCAAAACAAGTTTTGAACTCTCCCGAGCGTGAGCAGGCTCGATTGAAAATCAATCAAAGCAATGAATATCAATTACGTGAAGAAATACAGCAACGCCCTCGGGCGTGACATGGAATACAAGACCTACGGCACTGAGGGACATCCTGTGCTGGTCTTTCCGTCGCAGGACGGACGTTTTTACGACTATCAGGACTTCGATATGGTGGGTGTGCTCTCCGGCTTCATTGACCGTGGACTCATCCGGCTTATCTGTGTTGACAGCATCGACCGTGAGACATGGAGCGATATACAGGGCGACCATCACCGCCGCATAGCACTCCATGAACAGTGGTTTCACTATATTGTGGACGAACTCATCCCAGACGTGCGCCGCCATCCCGACGAGACATTTATCGTCACGGGCTGTAGCATGGGAGGTTTCCACGCCGGAAACTTCTTCTTCCGCCGCCCCGATTTATTTGACACGCTGCTGGCACTGAGCGGACTCTACTATGCGGGCTATTTCTTCCCCAACTACAGCGATCCGCTCATCTACGACAACTCGCCCTACGATTTCCTGCGCTCGATGCCAGCCGACCATCCTTATTGGGACCTCTACCGTCACCGCCGCATCGTGATGTGCGTGGGCCAGGGAGCCTGGGAGGACGAACTGCTCGACAGCACCCGTCAGATGGATGCCCTGCTGAAGGAGAAGAACGTCCCCGCCTGGATTGACTACTGGGGCCACGACGTCGCCCATGACTGGGCCTGGTGGCGCAAGCAAGTGGTCTATTTCATGCAGCACATCCTGACCGACACGGGTGTGGAGTATATAATTTAAGAAGATGGTATGGCCGACATCAGACTTTTCGGCTGGATGATTGTCACGCTGCTGACGGTTTTGGGGGCTTACGGACAAAGTCCCCAGCCAACTGATACCGTATGGCGCTCGGAGCAGTTG
>ONYA01000088.1 GCA_900321965.1 uncultured Prevotellaceae bacterium | reverse complement strand
GGTCATAGGCTGTCGAAATATCGCTGCATCTCCTCCGGGGTGCTGCATTTGATGGTCTCACCCTTGGCATATTCGCGGCGAGCCTTGTTGATGGAGCGGCGCATGGCGGGGGTGATGGTGTGGTCATCACTGATGGTAGCCGTGCGCACCGAGGCTATGCCGCGTATCATTTTCAGTGCCCGCTTGATGTCGGCCACGAGCGCATTGTCTTCCAGCGTGATAATCATCTGGGGCGAATTGGGGATGGTTATTGCCATAATCTATATTATTTCTTTGAATTATCTGTTGTTGTCTGTCTGCCGTTTCGCAGCCTTTCGGCTGACAAGTCTGCGGTTAAGCGAGAGCAATGAAGCTTGCATCAATTGCCGAGCGGGAGCAGTTTCGCAGCCTTTCGGCTGCAAAGCTACAAAAAATAATTCAAAAAACCGCATTTGGGGAGGATATTAACACGATTTCTGTGAAGAATACTGTTCAATTTGTATAGAAAACGTTATATTGGGGATGGGAATAGTCCCAAATAATCATTAAACTGTTAATTTACAATGAAGAATTTATCATTGATTGCGTCGGCCCTGGCAATGCTGGGGCTGACGGCGTGTGAGAAAGGACTCGTGGACGACGTCGCGGATGTCGCTCCGACGGGTCAGGTAATGAACTCCGTGCTACAAGTGCGGACACGCTCCGGCGGTTCGGCGGGAGAAGAGGCGACAGTGGCGTACCCCAGAGATCAGAGGGACAGGTCATTGATCTTTTTTTCATAAAAACTTGCGAATTACATTATTTATATGTATCTTTGCTGCGTTTTTGTAGAATCCCCTTGATCTATAGCCGTGGGGACAGGTACCTGAGTCATAGGAGCCGTCATACCCAAGTACCTGTCCCAGCGACTAGAACGCCGAGCGCATCCTTTCAGATGATGTCTCGGCAGATATTAAATAAGAGGGTGCGCCGGTATTTAAGTGGTAACGTCTGCCATGAGATCGTGACGGCCAATGAGACTGAAAATACTGATGCGATTGTCCTCGTTCAGGATACGCAATGTGCGCAACACCTCGCCTAATGTGGAACCACTGGTGGCCACGTCATCAATGACAAGCACATTCTGCTGGCGTATCGTCTGGCAAAGTTCCTCGTCAGCTTTTGTAGCGAAACGAAGGAACTGTGTCATATAGGGGCGGAAACGACTCTTCTTCACGTCTTTGGCGATGGTGAAGTAGTCCTTGCGGTGAATCAGGTCAAGCATATTGCCAATCTGCTGGCGCACCTCCTCCTTCTGGGCCTCTGTGTAACGGGGTCTGCCATTCTCAAGCATGTCATCGAGGTATGCTTCCGTGAAGGCATCCATATCAAAGGAGATATTGGCGGGCAGGTTCTTCACCAGATCCATCTTGCGCAACGTGGGCTGGGCGAAACGGTAAATGTAGCGGAGCATGTAGTTGTTGACGCGGCTGGACGACTGCGGCATCACTACGAGGTCGTAGTCGTAGAGGTTGATGCGACGGCTCAGGTTGTTCACGGCTTTCTGGATGAACTGCGTCAGATTTGGATCATCCTGCAAGCGCTGGGTGAACTTAACATATTTGATGAATGCCGAGCGGACGCTACCGTCCACCTCGTCACCAAACTCATAGCCGTAGTAGAAGCACTTGCCGAAGGCCTCCACCTGGTAACCGTTGCCTGTCAGACTGACGATGTCGCCTATCCCGTCGTGTTCAAAGTCGAACATGAAACGTTGTTGTTCGCTGTCGAATCTTACACCCATAATCGTTTTCGTCGCTATTTTATGCTGCAAAGATACAACAATTTTCCGAAACAGCAAGTATTTCGCCCAGAAAAATTCCACAATAGCCGTGGGGACAGGTACCTGAGTCATAGGAGCCGTCATACCCAAGTACCTGTCCCAGCGACTAGTACGCTTTCACACGAACCTTACATTCTTACAACCTTACAACCTTACAGAAGGGTACAAGATTACTGTTTTGAGGGGTGGAAGTGAGTATGGGGTGGTAATACTGATATAATAA